>CAVSJF010000012.1:0-7568 GCA_963728155.1 uncultured Thermoleophilaceae bacterium
GGCGGCGCCGGCTGGAGCGACCCGTCTCTTGCGGGCTGGCACTGAGCGCAAGCGACGGCAACCAGGGGTCGCCGAGCGCTTTTCCGAGTTTGCCTCCTATACGGGGGGAAAGTCGGCAATGCAGCCCAAGCGCGTTACAGCAACGCGACCGAGGAAACAGGCGGCCGCTTGCTCTGTGTTGCGGCCGTGCAAGGCTCCGGAGCACGATGGAAGAGATCGAGCTCCGCGGCGACATGATTCGCCTGGGTCAGCTGCTCAAGCTGGCGGGCATCGCCGAGTCGGGATCGGAGGCCAAGGCGCTGCTGCTCGAGAACGCCGTCACGGTCAACGGCGAGCCCGAATCGCGCCGCGGGCGCCAGCTGCACCGAGGCGACTTGGTCGCGATCGGCGATCACGCCGTCCGCTTGACCTGACCGCGCACGGGCCCGACTAACCTCGAGGGTGTGACCTACGCCGCCGCCGAAGCCCAGCAGCAGCTGCTCGACACCCTCGCCGAGGCCACCGACGAGCTTGGGTACTCGCTCGCCTGTCTAGCCGAGGCCTACGACAGCCTCGACGAGCACAACGGGGATCTGCTCGAGGAGCACGTCTTTCGCCCGGTGCAGTCGGCCTACGGCCGTGCCAAGCGCACCCACTCCGAGTTCGCGGCCCGGCACTCCCTGCCGGCCCGGACATTCGTTCAACCCTCGGCCGGGGTGTCTCCGCGGGGTGCGCCCGGCTTCATCGACAGCGCGGTCGACGCCGCCGCCCAGGCCGATGAGGGGCTCGCCGCGCTGCAGGACTCCATGCTCCCGGTCGAGGCCGGGGACGAGGGACTGCGCACCGGGCTGACCGGGATCCGCGATCAGCTTCGCGGCGTGCGCTCGCAGGCGCGCGAGCTGCTCCGGACTCGCGGCCGCTAGGCCTGCGACGCCTCCACCAGATCGTCGCCCGTGGAGGTGCGCAGATAGTGCACGCTGCGTCCGCGTCGGCCTCCGGTGACCAGCCCCGCGTCGCGAAGCGAGCTCAGCGCCTGTGACACTCCTCCGGGGCTGAGCTCCAATCGGTGGGCGAGGTCGGTCGTGGAGGCGGGAGCGTCGAGCGCCTCGAGCAGCGTCGCCCTGGTGTGCCCAAGCACCCCGGCGAGGGCCTCCGGAGTGTGGGCCGAGCCCGGCTCCCATAGCAGGGCCACGCCGCGGGCGGGGTAGAGCATGGTCGGCTGCCACGGCGGATCGATGATCAGGCGCGGGTTCTGCCACGAGAAGGCCGAGGGCACGAGCAGGAGGCCGCGGCCGCCGAGCGCCACATCGTCGAGGGTGCAGGACGCCTCGACCTCGAGCCGCGCATCGGCGAAGCGAACGTGCGGGTGCAGGTCGTCGAACAGTCGCGCCGGACCGCCCTCGGTGAGCCGGCGCGAGCGATACACCAGATCGGCCTCCAGCAACGCCCGCAGCCGCGGCCAGTGGGGCTCGAGCGTCCTCTCCCACAGCTGCTGCAGCGTCTCCCCGAGATCGGCGAGCGCACGCCGGGGCTGCTGAGAAACGGCCGCAGGACCTCCGGTGGCTTGCGCCCGCCGAGGAGGTACCCCATCTCCCGGCGCACCTGCTCATCCGGCGTGGTGCGCACCAGATCGAGCTCCTCCCCGAACGTGGCAAGCGGCGAGCTGGGCGGCGGCGTCAGGAAGTCGGGCATGTAGCTCCGCGGCGCGATGAGCGCGAGCGGCACCGCGGAGTCGACCTCGCGTGCAGCGGCACGCACCTCCTCTACCCAGGGGAGGTGCAGGCTGGCGAGGGAGGGGTCGCGCAGTAGGGCGAGGCCGCTGATGAGCTCCCACATGGGCGAGATGGCGAAGCGCGTGCGGGCCAGGTCGTCGACGCTGAAGGTGAAGGTGACCATTTAGCTGGAGCTAAATCTATCGCGTGACTAGCCGGGCCGCGGGAACCTGCCCGCATGACCCCGATTCACCTCAGCAAGATCCAGGCCGACGCCCGCAACGAGGATCTGTTCGCCGCGGCCGAGCGCCGCCGCCGCGCCCGCAGATGGCCCCGGCGACCCGCGGCCGGCGAGCGCCGTCACGGCGACGATCTATCGCCGTTCGTTGCCGCGCTTGAAGTTCCCTGTCGCCTTGGCCAGCAGTAGCTGCTCGCGCTCGGCGCTCGCGCCCTCGAGCCGGCTCGCCAGGCGCTCCGCGTCAGCGCCGGCGAGGGTGACCACCTGTCGCCCGCGGAAGGCCACGCGCACTCGCCCGTCCTTGGTCGTGGAGTAGCTGAACCGGTCCATCGACCGACCGTCAGATCTCGATCTCTTGCGCGGTCAGCTCGCCGCCCGCGTCCCCGGTGTTGACCGTTCCCCGCGGCTCGATGAGCAGGACATGCGCCTCCTCATCGGCCCGCGGGCAGTGCTCCACCCCGCGAGGCACCACGAACAGCTCGCCCTCCGAGAGCTCGACATCGCGATCGCGCATCTGGATCGTGAGGCGCCCGCGGAGCACGAGGAAGAAATCGTCGGTGTCGTCGTGCTTGTGCCACACGAACTCGCCCTTCACCTTGACCACGGCCAGCTTGTACTCGTTGAGGAAGCCGACGATCCCCGGGGTATAGGGCTCGTCGAGCAGCGCCAGCTTGTGCGCCAGGTTCACGGCGTCATCCACGCCTCAGGCCACCACGCGCAGGTGCCGGTACGGCCGTCCGCGCAGCTCGCGCACCACGGCGTCGACGAGACGCTCGCCGTCGTGGACCTGGCCGTCGGTGACCGCGTCGATCACGCTGCGCTTGCGCTGCAAGCAGCTCGGCCATCGTCTCGTCGATCGTGTCCGGCGCGAGCAGGTACCAGGCGGTCACCGCGCTCTCCTGGCCGATCCGGTGCAGGCGGTCCTCGGCCTGGTCGTGGCGTGCCGGCGTCCAGTCGAGCTCGAGGAAGGCGACGTTCGAGGCGCGCGTGAGGGTGATGCCCTGCGAGGCCGCCTTGCATCGAGCAGACGATCAGCTGCGGGCCGTCCTCGGCGCTGGAAGGCGTCGACCGCGGCCTGGCGCGCGGCGCTCGAGATCGGCGCCGAGGATGTGCGCCGGCGTCGGGGAAGCGCTCGATCAGCGCGTTCTGGATGGCGACGTGCTCGGCGAACACGACCAGCGGCTCGCCCGAGGCGAGGAAGTCCTCGATCCACGCGAGCGCGGTGGGCAGCTTGCCGCTGGCGGCCAGCTGGCGCAGGTTGTTCAGCCGCACGAGCTGCTCGGCGCGCAGCGCGGCGGCCACCTTGGCGTCGATGCGTGCCGCAGGTCGAGCGGCAGCGTCTGCAGCCAGGCGATCACGTCCTGCTCGGCCAGGCGGTACTCGTGCTCGTTGGAGAGCAGGACCGGCACGGTGTCGTGGCGCTTGGCGGGCAGCTGGGGCAGCACCTGGCGCTTGGTGCGGCGCACGTAGCAGTGCGCGCGCAGGTTCCAGTGCAGCCGGTCGTCGCTGCCCGCGTCGCGAAAGCGCCGCGCGAGCCGCGCGCCGCTGCCGAACTCGCGCAGGCGGCCGAGCAGCCGCAGCTGGGCGACGAGCTCCTCGGGGCGGTTGAGGATCGGCGTGCCGGTGAGGGCCAGGCGCAGGGCGTCGTCGGGCAGCGCTCCGGCCAGCTCGAGCGCCGCCTTGGTGCGCTGGGCCTGCGGGTTCTTGACGTAGTGCGACTCGTCGAAGACCAGCGCGCGCGGCTGCCGCGCGCGGCCAGCTCGCTCGACGTGCGCCTCGAGGATGTCGTAGTTGAGCACGACGATCTCGGCGCTCGTCGCGCCTCCGCGGTCCAGCCGCGCTCGTCGCGGCCGTCCAGCACGGCGACGCTGCGCTCGGGCAGCCACTGCCGGGTCTCGCGCTCCCAGATGAGCTTCATGCTGGCCGGGCAGACCACCACCGCCGGGAACGCCTCGTCGGCCTCGAGCGCGGCCAGCGCCTGGACCGTCTTGCCGAGCCCCTGCTCGTCGGCGATGAAGGTGCGCCGGCGCTCCAGCGCGTAGCGCACGCCGGCGCGCTGGAAGGGGTGCAGCTCGCCGCCCAGCTCGAGGCCGTCGAGGTCGGCGTCCTCGGCGTAGGAGAGCGCCACCGTCGCCGACGCGCGGTCGTGCTCGGCGGTCAGCTCGTCGAGCATGCTCGCGGGCGCGCGTCGTCGAGCCGGACGGCCGGGTGGTCGGCCACGAACCCGCCAGAGCCGGCGCCAGCGCGGCGTCGGCGGGCACGGCCACGCCCCAGGCGGCCGTCGCGCTTGAAGAAGCGGCCCGCGCGGCCCACGCGGGTGCGCCTCGGGCAGCAGCTTGAAGTCCCGCGCCGGCGCGGGGTCCCAGACGGTGAAGATGGTGACCGCGGGCTCGCCCTCCTCGCCGATCTCGAGCGTCGAGCTCGGCGGGCGCAGGCTCGAGCCCCGCCCTCAGCTCCCGGGCGCAGCGGGCGGCAAGATCGTCCAGCTGAGCGCCCTCCGCCTCGACCAGGCTGCGCGCGCTGTCCGCGCTGAAGGGAAACACCGCCCGGCCCTCGCTCACCACGACCGCGCCCTCGAGCTCGTCCGGCAGGTCGCCGGAGAGGGTGCGCATGACGAATGCGCCGCCGCCCTCGTAGGCCAGGACCGAGACCAGCCCCCGCCAGCGATCGGAGTCGCTGAGCCAGGCGAGCACGTCGGCCGACGGCGTGAGCTCGGGAAAGCGGGCGAGCACAGTCTCGATCTGCTTTGCCAGCCGGGGGTCGAGCGGGCACCCGCCAGTGCTTGCGCCGCCAGTCGAACCAGCGGCGCGGGATCTGCTTGACCGCCTCGTTGAGCTCCTCGTGGAAGGGGAACTCGAAGACGAGCTCGGGCTCTCGCGGGTTGTCGTCGAGCAGCCAGACCCGGCCTGCAGGCGGCTCGGTTTCGTTCTCCCTCGGATCAGACACGAACCTACGAGGTTAGCCGCGCGGCGGGCGCGAGGTAGCATCGCGCCGGTGAGCCCCGATTTCCGGATAGGCGACGATCCCGCCGGGGCCGCAGCGGCGCTGCTCGCGGAGGTGAGCGGACACGTCTGTATCACCGGTGGTTCTACCCCCAAGGCGGCCTACGAGCGCGTCGCCACGCAGCGCGCGGATTGGTCGGGGGTCGACTTCTGGTTCACCGACGAGCGCTGCGTCGCCCCCGACCACGAGCACTCGAACTTCCGCATGGCCGACGAGGCCCTGCTCCATGCGGCGGATGGCGCCGTCGTGCACCGGATGAAGGGTGAGCTCGGCCCGGGCCAGGGAGCGGCCGATCACCAGCGCGAGTACGAGGCGGCGGGCCGGCCGGACTTCGACCTCATCCTGCTCGGCATGGGCCCCGATGCGCACATCTGCTCGCTCTTTCCGGGCGACGCGGCGCTGGGTGAGCTCGAGCGGCCGGTCAGGGGCATCGAGACGCCGGGCATGGCGCCCCTGTTGTCTCGGATCACGTTCACCCTGCCGGTGGTCAACGCCTCACGCCGCATCGTCTTCCTCGTGACGGGCGAGGACAAGGCCGACGCGGTGGCGCGCGCGTTCGCCGGGCGCCGCGACCCGGCGGCTCCGGCGTCGCTGGTGGAGGGCGAGGTCACCGTTCTGCTCGACGAGGGAGCCGCGGGCCGCCTGTGAACACGTGGGTCCGCGACGGCGGAATCGGCACGAGCCCGTTTCCGCCCATCGCCGAATACGGCTTTCTGTCGGACTGCGAGACGTGTGCGCTCGTGGCTCCGAACTCCAACATCGAGTGGCTCTGTCTGCCCCGTTTCGACTCGCCCAGCGTGTTCGGGGCGATCCTCGACCGCGACGCCGGCGTGTTCCGTCTAGCGCCGGCTGACGTCGACGTGCCCGCCGCACGCCGCTATCTGCCGGGCACCAACGTGCTCGAGACGAGCTGGGGCACGAGCAGCGGCTGGATCATCGTCCGCGATGTGCTGCTCATCGGCCCCTGGCACCACGAGCACGAGCGCTCTCACACCCACCGGCGCGCCCCGACCGACTACGACGCTGACCACGTCCTGCTGCGCCTGATTCGCTGCGTCAACAGTGAGGTTCAGGTAACGCTCGACTGCGAGCCGCGCTTCGATTACGGGCGGTCGACCGGCGACTGGGAGTACACCGCGTCCGGCTATCGCCAGTCGACGTGCAAGTGCCCTTCCAGCGATCTCGAGCTCAAGCTCACCTCTGACATGAACATCGGCTTCGAGGGCCCGCGCGCTACCGCTCGCACGATGATGAAGGAGGGCGACACGTTGTTCGTGGCCCTCTCCTGGTCCGACCATCCGGCGCCCGACACCTACGAGGACGCCTACGACCGCCTTGTCTGGACGGCGCACCACTGGCAGCACTGGCTCGACCACGGAACCTTCCCCGACCACCCCTGGCGCACCCACCTGCAGCGAAGCGCGCTCGTGCTCAAGGGGCTGTCCTACTCGCCCACCGGAGCGCTGGTGGCCGCCGCGACGACCTCGCTGCCCGAGAGCCCGGGCGGCGAGCGCAACTGGGACTACCGTTTCACCTGGATTCGCGACGCCACGCTCATGCTGTGGGGGCTGTACACGCTCGGCTTCGACTGGGAGGCCAACGACTTCTTCTACTTCATCGCCGACGTGGCCGAGGGTGAGGAGGGCGTGCTGCAGATCATGTACGGCATCGACGGCGCAGCCCGCCTGACCGAGGACACGCTCGACCATCTGTCCGGGTACGAGGGCGCGCGGCCGGTCCGCATCGGCAACGGCGCCTACGACCAGGAGCAGCACGACGTATGGGGCTCGCTGCTCGACTCCGTCTATCTGCACACCAAGTCGCGCGACCACTTGCCCGAGCGCCTCTGGCCCGTGCTCAAGAAGCAGGTGGAGACCGCGATCGAGAAGTGGAGGGAGCCCGATCGGGGGATATGGGAGATCCGCGGCGATCCCAAGCACTTCACGTCATCCAAGCTGATGTGCTGGGTGGCCGCCGATCGCGGGGCCCGGCTGGCCGAGATGCGCGACGAGCTCGAGTTCGCTGCGCGCTGGCAATCGGCGGCCGAGGAGATCAAGAACGACATCCTCGAGAACGGGGTCGACGAGCGCGGCGTGTTCTGCCAGCACTACGAGACGGACGCCCTTGACGCGTCGGCGCTGCTCACGATCCTCACCCGCTTCCTGCCCCCCGACGACGAGCGCATCCGCGCCACCGTGCTGGCGATCGCCGACGAGCTGACCGAGGACGGCCTGGTGCTGCGCTACCGCGTGGGCGAGACCGACGACGGCCTCTCGGGAGAGGAGGGATCGTTCACGATCTGCTCCTTCTGGCTGGTGAGCGCCCTGGTGGAGATCGGCGAGATCCAGCGCGGGCGCGAGCTGTGCGAGAAGCTGCTCGCCTACGCGAGCCCGCTCGGCCTCTACGCCGAGGAGATCGACCCGCGCACGGGCCGCCACCTGGGCAACTACCCGCAGGCCTTCACCCACCTCGCCCTCATCAACGCGGTCATGCACGTGATCCGCGCCGACCAGGGCCTCGAGGGCGGCGTGCTGCCGCTGGGGCGTGAGCTCGTGCGCCAGCGCTCGCAGCGCTCGTAAGTCGTAGTCGGCGGCCGGGGGAGTCCGGGAGCACGGTTCGAAGGTGGGTGGGGCCGG
>CAVSJF010000013.1:0-16960 GCA_963728155.1 uncultured Thermoleophilaceae bacterium
GATCCGCTCTCCGTCGCGGTACCCCAGGACGTCGATCGTCCCGGCGCCCAGGTGAGTGGCTCCCACCCCCTTGGCCAGCACGAGCACCCGTGCCCCGTCCTCGGCCAGGCGCACGGCGGCGGTGGAGGCCCGCCAGCCCGGTTCCGACGACGATCACGTCGTGATGGCTCACGCCGTCACCTCTCCGTTCAGGAGGTGCTCCACGTCGAGCAGCCCCTGGAAGATCCAGTCATCGAGGCGCGCCTGGCGCAGCTGGTCGCCGTAGAGGATCGGCCACACGCCCTTCCAGCGCTCCTGCAGGAACCCGCGCAGCGACTCCGCGGCCTCGGCGCCGTCGAGGCGCCCCACGCCGTGCAGGATCCCGGTGGCCCGGTAGATGCAGAAGCCGCCCTGACAAGGCCCCATCCCCAGGCGCATGGTGCGGCGGATGTCGTCGAGGTTCGCGGTGCCCCGGCGGCGCATGGCCTGCTCGAGGCGGCTGCGCCCGATCAGCTCGCACTCGCAGATGAGCTGCTCGTCCTGCAGCGACGCCTCAGCACAGGCGCAGCCGGGAGCCAAGGTGATAGCCCTCGCCCGTCCTCGTTGTCCGGCGGGCGCTCCTCGGTGGGTGCGGCACGGGCGATGCGTCTGGAGCTGGGCGCACATCGCGTCGACGATGTCCTGGGCCATCAGGCGCAGCGTGCTGAGCTTGCCGCCGGACATCGTGAGCAGGCCGTCGACTCCGTCGCGCTCGCGGTGATCCACGACGGCGTGTGTGCGGCTCACGTCGCGCGTGTCGGCGACCGCCCCGGCCTTCTCGTCCTGGAACAGTGGCCACACGCGGCCCACGCGCAGCGCTCGGGCCTCGCGGAAGCCGGGCACCAGGCGCTCGCCGTCGTCGAGCATCTGATCGACCTCGTCCTGGGTGACCGGGATCTCGTCGGGGTCGGCGGAACGGCTGTCGGTGGTGCCGATCACGCTGACCGTCCGGATGGGCACCAGGATGTCGCCGTCGGCGGGCAGCGTGCAGCGGTTGATCACCGTGTTCACCAGCCGGTGGTTCATGGCGATCATGATTCCCTTGCCGGGCACCACCCCCACGCCCTCGATGCCCGCCATCTCGGCGATCTGGGCCGCCCACGCTCCCCGAGGCGTTGATGGTGAAGCCCGCCTCTATGTCGAGCTCCTCCCCCGTGTGCTCGTTCCGAACGCGCGCGCCGGTGACCGCGCCGTTATCGCGGTGCAGGTCGAGCACGCGGTGGTAGGGCAGGATGCGCGCCCCGTGGGCCGACGCGCCGCGGGCAAACGACCAGACGGTCTTCCAGGCGTCGATCGAGGCGTCGGGCACGGCGAACGCGCGCTTGAGCCCCGGGTTGAGGCGCGGCTCGCGGCGCAGCGCCTCGGCCACGTCGAGCTCCTCGACCGGCAGGCTGCTGGCGCGGCAGCCGGCGAGAAACTCATCGCCGTAGGCGGGGTCGTCGTCGGGGGTGACCACGAAGAGCCCGCCGGTGTCCTCGATGCAGTCGGGGATCACGCGGCGCAGGATCGCGTTCTCGACCACGCACTCCTCGGCCGCGACCCGATCCTTGACCACGTAGCGGCCGCCGGAATGCAGCACCCGTGGAAGCGCCCGCTCGTGCCCTCAGCCAGGTCGGCCCGGTCGACGAGCACCACGTCGAAGCCCCGCAGGGCCGCGTCCCAGGCCACACCGGCGCCGGTGGCGCCGCCGCCGATCACCAGCAGCTCGGCCTGAAGGCTAGGCACGAGGCGCATCCTATTCGAGCACGGGGCCAGGACTGAGGCTGTTCCCATGTCTGGCGCGCAAATCGGCCTCGGCCTCGCCGCCCTCGGGCGGCCGGCGTACATCAACATCGGCCACGGCGACGACGTGGCCGACACGAGCGTCGAGGCCATGGAGCGCTTGGCTCATGAGGTGCTCGACGCCGCCTACGACCGCGGCGTGCGGTGGTTCGACGCCGCGCGCTCGTACGGGCGTGCCGAGGCGTTCCTGGCCTCGTGGCTAGAGCGCCGAGAGATCCGGCCGGGTGACGTGACCGTCAGCTCGAAATGGGGCTATCGCTACACCGCCGGTTGGCGCGCCGACGCCACCGAGCACGAGGTCAAGGACCTCTCCGCCGAGCACCTGCGGGCGCAGTGGCCCGAGACGCGCGAGCTCCTCGGCGACTGGCTGTCGCTCTACCAGATCCACTCGGCCACGCTCGACAGCGGCGTGCTCGACGACTCCGCCGTCCGCGCAGAGCTCGACGAGCTCCACAGGCGAGGGATCCGATCGGCCTCACCGTCACCGGTGACGACCAAGCGGACACCATCGAACGCGCCCTGGCCACGGGCGGCTTCGACGCCGTGCAGGCCACCTGGAACCTCCACGAGCGCTCGGCCGAGTACTCGCTCGCCCGGGCCCACGACGCCGGCCTGGAGGTGCTCGTGAAGGAGGCGCTCGCCAACGGGCGCCTCGCCGGCGACGACGGTCTGGCGTTCGGCCGGCGCCCTCGCCCGTCCGTGGGCAGACGTGGTGCTCAGCGGAGCGGCGACCGTCGCGCAACTCGAGAGCAACCTGGGCGCCCTCGAGATCGCCTGGAACGACGATCTCGAGGGGCGAGTGGCGGGCCTCGTGGAGGAGCCGGCGCAGTACTGGGCGACCCGCGCCGAACTCCCCTGGACCTAGGCCCGGCCTAGGCCTCCGGCTCGTCGGGCTCCTCGTCGGCCTCGAACCAGTCGAACGTCCGCGTGACCGCCCGCTTCCAGTACTTGTAGTACTCGTCGCGTTCGCTCTCATCCATCTTCGGCTCCCAGCGCTTGTCCTCGACCCAGTTCTCGCGCAGGTCCTCGACTTCGCTCCAGAAGTCGGTGGTCAGGCCGGCGGCGTAGGCCGCGCCGAGCGCCGTGGTCTCCGCCACCTTCGGCCGGATGACCGGACGCCCAGCAGGTCGGCCTGGAACTGCATCAGCAGGTCGTTGCCGACCATGCCGCCGTCGACCTTGAGCGACTCCAGCGCCACGCCGGAGTCCTTGTTCATGGCCTCGAGCACCTCGCGGCTCTGGAATGCCGTGGCTTCGAGCGCCGCGCGGGCGATGTGGCCCGCGTTGACGTAGCGGGTCAGGCCGGCGAACACGCCGCGCGCGTTGGACTTCCAGTACGGCGCGAAGAGACCCGAGAACGCGGGCACGAAATAGCAGCCGCCGTTGTCGTCGACCGACTGCGCGAGCTCCTCGACCTCAGGCGCGGCCTTGATCATCTTGAGGTTGTCCCGCAGCCACTGCACCAGCGCGCCGGTGATGGCGATGGAGCCCTCCAGGCAGTAGATCGCGTGCTCGTCGCCGATCTTGTAGCCCACCGTGGTGAGCAGGCCGTTCTTCGACGGCACCGCCTCCGTGCCGGTGTTGAGCAGCAGGAAGCAGCCGGTGCCGTAGGTGTTCTTGGCCTCGCCGGGCGAGAAGCAGGTCTGGCCGAACATCGCCGCCTGCTGGTCGCCCAGGTCGCCCGCGATCGACACGCCGTCGAGCGCGCCGCCCGCCTTGACCTCGCCGTAGACCTCGCTCGAGGCCGGATCTCGGGCAGCATCGCGGTGGGAACGCCGATGGTGGCCGCGATGTCGTCGTCCCACTGCGAGCGTCTTGAGGTCCATCAGCATGGTGCGGCTGGCGTTGGTGACATCGGTGATGTGCAACCCGCCGCGGTGCCGCCCGTGAGGTTCCAGATCAGCCAGGTGTCCATGTTGCCGAACAGCAGGTCGCCGCTCTCGGCCTTGTCCCGCACGCCAGCGACGTTGTCCAGGATCCAGCTGATCTTGGGACCCGAGAAGTAGGTCGCCAGCGGCAGCCCGACCTGCTCCTGGAAACGGGCCTGCCCGCCGTCCGTGGACAGCTCGTCGACGAGCTTGTCCGTGCGGGTGTCCTGCCACACGAGGGCGTTGTGCACCGGCTCGCCGGTGTTGCGGTCCCACACCAGCGTCGTCTCGCGCTGGTTGGTGATCCCCACGCCGGCGATGTCGTCCGCGCTCGCGCCGGCCTCCGACATCGCACCCTCGATCACGTCCTTGGTGCGCGACCAGATCTCGTTCGCGTCGTGCTCGACCCAGCCCGGGCTTCGGGATAGATCTGCTCATGCTCCTTTTGGTCGACCGCGACCACCTGGCCGCCGTGGTCGAAGATCATGCAGCGTGTGCTCGTCGTGCCCTGGTCCAGGGCAGCCGCGTACTTAGCCATCAGTTACCTCTCTGACTTCGGAGAGTCAGGCCGGGATAGAAGAGATCGAACGCCAGCGCCCCCAGGGCGCCGCCGATGAGGGGGGCCACCACAGGAATCCATGCGTAGCTCCAGTCCGAGCCACCCTTGCCCGCGATCGGCAGGATCGCGTGCATGATGCGGGGACCGAGGTCGCGCGCGGGATTGATCGCGTAGCCGGTGGGTCCTCCCAGCGACAGCCCGATGGCGAATACCAGCAGGCCGACGAGCAGGCCGCCGAGCCCCGTCGCCGCCGTGTCCGCATTGGCAAAGAAGGCCAGGACCCCGAAGACCAACACGAACGTGCCGATGATCTCGCAGATGACGTTGGTCACCGTGTTGCGGATGGCGGGCGCCGTGCTGTAGCAGGCGAGCTTGAGCCCAGGATCCTCGGTGGCGCCCCAGTGCGGCAGATAGGCCAGCCACACGAGAGTCGCACCGATGAAGGCGCCCACGAACTCGCCGGCGAAGTACTTGGGCACGTCGCCCCAGGGGGTGTCCCCGATGACGGCAAACCCGAACGTGACCGCCGGGTTGAGGTGCGCCCCGCTGAACTGCCCGACGGCGAACACACCCACCATCACGGCCATGCCCCAGCCGAACGTGATCACGATCCAGCCCGCGTTCTCGGCCTTCGATTGATTGAGCAGGACACCGGCAACGACTCCGTTGCCCAGCAGGATCAGGAGCGCTGTCCCGATCACCTCAGCTCCGAAGATACTCAAGAGCTTCTTCTCCTCTCCGTGGAATTGCCGGATCCAGCCGGCGCCAGCCTATACCTTCGACGGCTCAGGCGTCGCTTCCAAACTTCGTCGCCGCAACCTCCAGCAGCAGCTGCGAGGACGTGGCGCCCGGGTCCTGATGTCCCACGCTGCGCGGACCCAGGTAGCTCGCCCGTCCCTTGCGCGCCTCCAGTGGTGTTGTCGCGCGCATGCCCTCCGCCGCGGCGTCGGCGGACCGACGCAGCGCATCGCCCAGGTCCGCGCCCTCATCGGCGGCGGCGCGCAGTGCCTTCACCGCCGGGTCGAGCGCATCGATCATTGTCTTGTCGCCGAGCTCCGCCTTCCCGCGGGCCTGAACGCCCTTGACCCCGGTCTCGAGCGCTTCGGTCCAGCCGGCGAGATCCAGCTCTTCCCGGTCCGCCGACGCTGTTCCCATCTGCAGGAACAGCGTCCCGTAGAGCGGACCGGCGGCGCCGCCGACGCTCGAGACCAGGGCCATGCCCACGGTCTTGAGCAGGGCCCCGATGTCGTCGCCCTCGGTTGCGTCGAGCTTCTCCACCGCCTTGCGCATTCCCCGATCCATGTTGGTGCCGTGATCGCCGTCGCCAATCGCCGTGTCGAGCTTGACCAACTCGGCACGGCGCTCGGCTATCGCGTCCGCGTAGGCCCCGATCCAGCTTCGGACCGTTGTCGAGGTGATCGCCAAGACGGCGCCCTCAGCCGACCCGCAGCGCCGGCGTGTCCGCGGGCGCGTCCCACAGGCGCGTCAGCTCGTCGTCGAGCTTGAGCAAGGTGATCGAGCAGCCCGACATCTCCAGCGAGGTGATGTAGTCGCCGATCAGCCGGCGCTCGATGGTGATGCCCCGCTCCTGCAGGAAGTTGTTCAGCTCGCGGTAGACGATGTACAGCTCGATCAGGGGCGTACCGCCCATCCCGTTGACGAACGCCAGCACCTTGTCGCCCGACTCGAAGGGCAGGTCCTCGACGATCGCCGTGGCCAGGCGTTCGACGATCTTCGAGGCCGGCTCCATCGGCTCGCGGTAACGCCCCGGCTCCCCGTGGATCCCGATGCCGATCTCCATCTCGTCCTCGCCGAGCTCGAAGCTCGGCTCGCCCGAGCCCGGTGTGACGCACGGCGTGAGCGCCATGCCCATGCTGCGGCCCTGGCCGTTGACCGTCCGGCACAGCTCCGCGACCTCGGCGAGCGACTTGCCCTCCTCCGCGGCCGCGCCGCAGATCTTCTCGGCGATAACGGTGATGCCCACGCCACGCCGTCCGGCGGTGTAGAGCGAGTCCTGTACGGCGACGTCGTCGTTGGTCACCACCGCCTCGACCTCGATGCCCTCGCCCTTGGCCAGGTCGGCCGCCATCTCGAAGTTGAGCACGTCGCCCGTGTAGTTCTTGACGATGTGCAGCACCCCAGCGCCGCCGTCGACGGCCTTGGTCGCCTCGAGCATCTGGTCAGGAGTCGGCGAGGTGAAGACCTCGCCGGGACACGCGGCATCGAGCATTCCGGGGCCGACAAAGCCACCGTGCATCGGCTCGTGGCCCGAGCCTCCGCCGGAGATGAGGCCCACCTTGCCCTGCACAGGCGCGTCGGCCCGAACGATCACGTAGGGGTCGTACATCACCCGGAGCCGGTCACCGTGGGCGGCCTCTATGCCCTCCAGCGCCTCTCTAACGACGGCATCAGGGTCGTTGATGAGCTTCTTCACTGAGGTCTCCTCCACTCGACGGCGTTCGTGCCAGTGGCGAGACGGTATACCGATTCAGCGCGCGAGCACAGCCTCCGGTTCGCGCACGACCTCGGGCGAAGGCGAGGGAGCGGGCGGAAGGCCCTTCCGGCTCCAGAACTCACGCACCTCGTCCATCACTTGCTGGCGGTCAGCCGCGCCGCGCGGGCGGATCGGGTCGCCGAAGCGAACCTCGACCTCGTGGCGGCGCGAGAACACGCGGCCGGGAATGCGCTTGGGCCAGTTCTGACCCGGCGGCATCGCCTCGTGGGTACCGCTGATGTAGATCGGCACCACGTCGATGCCGTGCTGCGCGGCGATCACCGCGGCACCGGACCGGACCTGGCCGATCTCGCCGTCACGCGAGCGGGTGCCCTCGGGGAACATGACGAGGTTCCACTTCTCGTCGATCAGCTTGTCGACGTGATCGGTGGCTCCGCCGCCGAGACCGCCGCCCGTTCTCCCCAGCGGCACCGTGTTGAACAGGAGCGCCACGCCGGCCGCCTTCAAGCGTGTCTTATAGAAGTAGTCGGCTGCCGCAGTGACCGCGGTCCGCCGGCGCCACTTGGGCGGCAGGGCACGCAGGATGGTCGGCGTGTCGAGGTGGCTGGAGTGGTTGGCCACGAAGATGACCGGGTGCTCGAGCGTGTCGAAGATCTCGTCACCCACCACTCGGTTGCGCACATAGAAGTCAATCATCGGGCCGAGGCCGAAGCCGAGCAGCCCGGCGCGCGCCGCCTTCGCGTAGCCGCAGCGGGCCCAGGACACGTCCATCTTGGCGTACTGGCGGGCCAGCTCGCCGCCGCGGCTCTTGAGCTCGTCGGTCAGCTCGGGAACGCGCTCCCGGAGCTCGGGCACGCGCTCGCGCAGCTCCGGTACCCGAGTCTTCATCTCGCTGGTGCGCGCCCTGCCCTTCTGGATCGCGCGGTCGACCTTTCCGTCCCTCATGCCCCAAGTACCCCACTGGGCGTGGAGGGTTTCGCTCTGAGACGGCGACTTAGCGCGAGTTGACCCGGATCTCGCCGGTGCGCCCGTGGAGCACCCGCTCGCCGGGCGGGTCGGTGATGAACTGCAGGCCGGCGACGACCAGCAGCGCCGCCACCGCCACCGCGGCGGCAAACCGGAGCGCGTCCGCGCGGGTCTTCGATCGCTTGGCACGCCGCAGCTCCTGGGCCACCCCAGGCCCCAGCAGCGCCGCCACCGTGGCAGCGTCCAGCCCGAGCCCACGCGTCCGGCAGAAGGCCAGCACGGCGTCGGGGCCGTCCACCTCGACCACCTCCGCGCCGTAGGCCTTTGCCAAGCGCTCCACCTGGCGGGCGTTTCGCCGGGGAGCCAGGAAGAGAACCGACGGTCGCGCCTCCTGTGCCCGAAAGCCGTCCTCGTGCACCTCGATCGCCCCTTGGCACTCGACGACGCCGGGAAGCTCGCGCCGCAGCGCGAGCACCCGCCGGGCCGCTTGGCGCGAGGGATGCCAAGCGTGAAGACCGCAGTTACAGCCTTTGGCCGGCGGCTGATGCTCGGAGCTCACGCCGCAGGCCGCCTCGAGCCACGCGCCGCCCGCCGGCCAGGGGGTGCGCCGTTGTGGGCCGGCTAGGCGCTCGGCGCCCCTGTCGCCGACGACGCTCCACGTGCGCAGGCCGTAGAGCGGAGTAGCGAGGAGCGGGGTATCGCTCACGGTCACAATGGTAGGGAGCGTGGAACGCGTCCGAATCGACAAGTGGCTGTGGGCCGCGCGCTTCTTCAAGACGCGCGGTGCAGCGACAGATGCCGTGCTCGGCGGCCGCGTCGGTGTGAACGGCGACCGCGTGAAGCCGGCGAAGGAGATAGCCCCCGGTGACACGGTCGAGGTCCGGGTGCGTGAGGTGCGCTGGACCGTCGTGGTCACCGGCCTGGCCGACAAGCGCGGCTCGGCGAGCGTGGCCGCCGGGCTGTACGACGAGACGCCGGAATCACACACGGCGCGCGAGCAGCAGATGCTGGCGCATAGGCTCGCCCGGCCCCCGGGCGCCGACCTCGGCGCCCGCCCCACCAAGCGCGATCGCCGCCGAATCGAGGCCATGCGACGAGGGCGCGACGGAGCTCGCAGGCCCCGCTGAGGCGTAAGGAACTGCTGGGGCCGATGGCGATGGTGCTACCGTTTGGCGCGTTCGCATCGAGTAAGAGCTCGATGAAGTAGTGCCAGCGCCCGTAGTCGTTGCTCTAAGCACCTCCGCGTACGCAGCACACAAACAGTGGAGGTACAGAAATGGCAACCGGAACCGTGAAGTGGTTCAGCGACGACAAGGGGTTCGGCTTCGTCACCCCCGATGAGGCCGGCAAGGATCTCTTCGTGCATCACACCGGCATCGCCGGCGAGGGCTTCAAGTCGCTCGCCGAGGGCGCCAAGGTCGAGTACGACGCCGAGCCCGGCGACAAGGGCCCGAAGGCCGTAAACGTTCGGCCCATCTAAACGCGCCGCGCCGGCCGCCCCGGGCGGCCCGCCACAGTCGGGTGTCGCGCTCCCTGCGCCCCCCGGTGGCTCTGGTCCCCATGGGAGCCGCTAGGACGGTGTGCATGGCCCCACAGAACGACGGCTCCGACTTCAGTCCTTCCACCCGCGGAGACAGCGCCTGGAAGGAAGCCCGCGAGCGTGTGGCCTCGCGCAATGCCGAAGCCCGCAAGGTGGGCAAGGCGGAACGCGAGGCCTACGAGCGCGGGCGTGAGAAGGTCCGGCAGGTGGCCGCGGCGAAGTCGCACGCCGAGCTGGTGAACCGCCAAAAGCCGTAGCGCCCGAGGTGGCCGCGAGCAGCGTCGCGGGCGCCTCCACGCGCCTGCGTGGCTTCGCCCGGCGCCGGCAGGGCCTGCTCACCGTGGCCGGCTCGCTGGTCACCGCGGCGATCCTCGTGGTGGTGCTGGCGGGCCAGCGCGACGAGTTCGTCACTGCGCTGTCGAGCGTCGCGGCATGGGTGCTCGTGCTCACGATCGCCCTGCAGGTGGTGGCCCTGCTCTCCCGCAGCGAGGCGTGGCACCTGACGATCTGCGCGGCCGGCGGAACGGTCGACCGACGAACGCTCTATCGCGCTTCGAGCATGCAGGTGCTCGGCGGCATGATCAACGGACACCTGGGGGTCGCGGCCCGGATCGCCGCCCTAAGACGCTCCTCCCCAGACGTCTGTCCGCAGGTGCCGACGTTGATCGCCGCCGAGTTCCCGATCCTCGCCGTCGAGGCGGTGCTGGCCGCGCTGGCGTCGTTCACCCTGGTGGCGCCGCTCGGGCTTCCCTGGTGGTCGCCGGTGATCGCCCTGGCGGTGGTGGGCGCTCTGAGCGTCGGCCTGCGCCGGCTCGCGCTCGAGAAGGGGCGCGAGCTGTGGCGGGGGCTAGCCGTGCTTCGCAGCCTGAACGGTGGAAGCCGGGTGGTGGGCTTGGTGCTGGTGGCCGTCTTCGCTCAGATCCTGCGCAACTGGATGCTGCTCCACGCCGTCGGCGTCGACGCGTCGCTGTTCGACGCCACCGCCGTGCTGATAGCGCTGGTAACGCTCAGCCAGCTGCCCCTCGGTCCCACGGTCGGCGCGGCGGCCGCGGTGCTCATCCTCGGCAGTGACGGCGTCGCCGCCGCGGCCGCCGCGGGCGTGCTCACCACCGTCACCGGCACCCTGGGCGGGCTGTGTTTCGCCGCCTGGGCGGGAGCGGATCACCTAGGGGCCGCGCTCAAGGCGAGGCGGCGGACGGCGCTCAGTCGATCGACTTCAGGAAGGCCACTACGCGAGCCCGATCCCGGGAGCTCGTGAGCCGGTCGGGCAACGTGCCGTTGGCCGTCCGGTGCCTCACGTTCGAGAGCACGCAGTCAAGCGTCTCGCACGCGCCGTTGTGGTAGTAGGGCGGCACGTTCTCGATCCCCAGCAGCGACGGGATGTTGTACCCGTTCCCGGCGCCGTCGCCGTTGTAGTCACGGCCCAGGGCGCCCTGGGGGCCCAACCCCGCGGCGTTGGTGATCTCGTCGGCGCCCACGTTCGATCCCAGCTCGTTGCCGCCGCCCGGCACGCCGAGGTTGAAGGAGCCGATGTCGGACAGGAGGCTGTTGACGAACTGCACCGCGACCGGGTTGCCGGCCGGCGGGGGCGCCGGGGGCGGCGGGCGCTCGACGAACACCTGCGCCGCGGGCGGCGGGGGCGGAAGCCGGCGGCTGTTGGTGAACAGCGTGGTCCCGTGGCAGTTGGCGCAGCCGGCCTGGGCGAACAGCGCCCGGCCCTGCGACACCTGACGCGAGGACAGGCGGTTGCCGACTCCGCTGCGCGTGGAGGGCCCGTCGGGCGTGCGCACCGCGTTCTTCACCCATTCCCGAAGCGCCGTCGCGGCGGGCACCGCGGTGTTGCTGCCGGGGAGCGTGACGCTGACCTGCGGGCGGTTGGCGTTGGCAAGCGGGATGAGGGAAGGGATCAGGCACGGAGCCTGGTTGATGTCGCCGTTGTCGCTGATGATCAGGCCGTGGGTGGCGCGGAACGCCCTCGTCGGGCTCACGTTCGTCCCGACGGGCGCGTTGCAGGGGTTGGGCGGGTCGGTGGGCGGGATCGGCCCCGGACCCGAGGTGTTGCGCACGTTGGTGTCGAAGTCCTCGACCTCGTCGAAGATCGCCGAGTAGTTCAGGGCGCGCTGTTCGTTGCGGTTACGCGGGTTGAAGGTGGCGTTGAGAGGCACCGACTTGCGCGGCCCGGAGCCGAACTCCCACACCACGCCGTCGGTCAGGCCCTCGAAGTGACAGCTCGCACAGCTCTGCCAGCCCTCGCTCGACAGCCGCTCGCTGGTCTGCACCGAGGCCCCCGCCGGGCGGTTGAAGTTGCCGCGCGACGAGAAGAACATCTCGGCGCCCACCGCCACCGTCTCCTCCCCTGAGCCGGGAGCGGGCAGTGACGCGATGCGGATGGTCCTGAGCACCTGGTCGCTGGCCAGATCGACCACCGACACGTTGCGCGACACGAAGTTGGCCACGTAGGCGCGGCTACCCGACCGGTTGATCACGATCCCCTGCGGGAGCTTGCCCGCGTTGTCGCCGCTGGTGGCCGGATTGGCCGGGTCGTTGAGGTCGATGTAGCGGGTGGTGGACGGTCCGCCGGTGAAGGAGAGGGTGCCGTTGCCGGACACGTTGACCTTGGCCAGCAGGTCGCTGCCGGCCGAGACGACGTAGGCGTTGCCGCCTCCGCTCTGATCGGTGAAGGCCATCGCCCAGACGTTGGCGAAGAAGAGCTTCTTCTTTCCCGCCTCGGGCACGCGCGCGCCGAGGTGCAGGTTGAGGAACTTGCCGTCGCTGCCGTCGGACTCGCGGCTGCCGTTGATCCCGTTGAGCACGTTGACGAACGCCATCGTGCTGGAGTTGAAGCGCAGCGGGCCGTCGGGGGAGGCCGCGACGTTGGGCAGGAACGCGTTGCGGCCGCGGATGACGATGCTCTGCATCTGGTTGGGGAAGGCCGTGGTGTCGTCGGGCACGGTGTCGCCGTTGGCATCGACCTGGAAGCCGGTGACCCGCGGGGCGATCGTGATGCGCCGGCCGGGGCGGTTCGTGGAGATCCGGCGTGAGCGGGTGTTGACGTTCACCCGGCAGACCACGCCCACCTTGCCGGTGTCGGAGGCCTGCCGCCCGCCGGGGGCCGTGAAGGAGAGGAAGCCGGTGACGTAGAGCTTGCGGCTGTTCTTGGTCACCGCCATGCCGCGCGGCTGGAAGTGACGGCCGGTGTCCGGCTCGTTGCAGCGGCTGTCGGCGAGATCGACGTGGCCGAGAACGCGCGGGCCGAGAATCCGGCGCCGGACCCGGCGCCGCGTGGCGTCGATCACCGTGATGGTGTCCTGGCCGCTGTTGGCCACGTAGACCCGGCGCCCATTGGGCGAGGCGACGATGTTCCAGGGCTCCGCCCCGGTCACCAGCGTTCCCCGGCGCCCCACCCGGCGGTCGACCCGGGCCTGGAAGCGGTTCGGGTCGGCGTTGGTGATCCGGATGACGGTGACCGTGCCGGACGCCGCGTTGGCCACGTACGCGTAGCGGTTGTTGGGGTCGACAGCCACGCTCTCGGGCTCGTCGCCCACCCCGATGCGCTTGATCACGCGGTTGCGCCGGGCTGAGATCACCGCGACGTTGTCTCCACCCGGGTTGACCACCCAGATCAGGCGCCCGTCCGCCGACATGGTGATGGGGCTCGAGTAGGTCGGGGCCGAGAAGACCCGGGCCGAGGCCGGGGCGGCCAGGAGCAGGCACAGCAGCACGGAGACACAAAGCAGACCGGCAAGCCGGCCCCTGGGAGCGCGCTGCGGGGTCATGGGGCGGAACATGACGCTTCTTTCGAACGGAGGCTTGGGCGGCATGAAACATGCCCCCCACCCGGAAGTCAAGGCCCGGGCCCGAAGCGGTCGAGCCGGCGCAGCAGATCGACCGCCTCGCCCCTCAGAGCGGCGTCGGTCGACCTCCAGTCCTGCTCCGAGAGCTTGCCCGTGCGGTAGTCGAGCTCGGCGTCTCGAATCTCGCCGTACTTGGCCTCCTTGGCCGCCTCGAGATCCGCCCGTTCGGCGGCGTGGGCGGCCTCCTCGCGCGACGCACGCCCGCCATAGAACGGGGCAGCGATCAGAGCGATCGCGCCGGCCAGCGCAACGAACACGATCAATACCTCCATGCCGGCGTCGCTACCGGCCCGCCTCAGGCCCGGCCGAGCTCGCGCGCAACTCGCGCTGCGTACGCCGCCCGCGCCCGGCGAGGCGCGCCGGCCGGGGCCGGCCATAGGGAGAGAAGGCCCCCGCCGAACACGATCAGCGCACCGATCCAGATCCACGTGACCAGCGGCGAGACCAGCACGCGAAAGCTCGCGGGTGCCGTCTCACCGCGGTAGCGCGCCGCCAGCCGGCGCAGCCCCTCGCCGAGCGCGGCGGCGCGCTCCGCCGCGGGCAGGTCGCGCGCCTGGCGAAACACCTCGTCCCCGCGTGCCGCCACCCGGCGCAGGTCGGTGGTGTCGGGGGCCACGACCGTCCACAGGTCACGCCGAAGCCCGCTGCGCAGACCGACCTCGCTGGTGGACTCGCCCTCGAAGTAGCGCGACACCGCTCCCAGCGACGGGTCGCCGGAGGGGAAGAAGCTGCGCTGAGGGCGCAGCGCGACCGGCTCACCGCCTCCGCGGCTCACCCGCAGCGCGGCGCCGAGATCGATCCTCTCGAGGCCCCCGCTGGGCGCCAGCACCAGCCGCCCCGTGGGCCTCACGTACTCGATGTCATAGCCGGCCACCGTCGCGCCCTGGCCTGGCCTCAGGCGAACGTCGCGAACCGTCTGGAAGGCGGTGGACGCGGCAATTCCCACGAAGAGAACGGCGATGCCGGCGTGGACCAGGTAGCCGCCGTAGCGGCGCCGGTTGCGGCGCACGAGCGACACCAGCGCGCGCGGCGCAGACTCCCCGGCCATGGCCTGGCGGGCGCGCACTCCACGCCACAGCTCCTGGCCCACGATCGCGAGCACGAAGGCCGCGAGGCAGAACATGATGAGGGCGAGCGGCCGGCGTGCCACCCCGCCGAGGGCCAGCAGCGCCACGAGGGTGGCCGCGGTCACGGCCACGGGTACCGCCAACACACGGCGCAGGTTCGCCGCCGTCGTGCGCCGCCAGGCCAGCACGGGGCCGAGCCCCGAGAGCAATACGAGCACCAGCGCCAGCGGTGCCACGTAGCGGCCGAACCAGGGCGGCCCGACCGAGGCCTGAGTGCCTGTGAGAGCTTCCGAGATGAGCGGGAAGAAGGTCCCCCAGAAGATGACGAAGCACAGCATCACGAGCACGAGATTGTTGAGCAGGAAGACCGTCTCGCGCGACAGCAGAGAGTCGAGGCGGTGCTCGGATCGCAGTTCCGCGGCCCGCGTTGCGACCAGCGCGATCGACGCGACGACCAGAGTCACGATCAGCACGAGGAAGGGAACGCCCAGCGTGGACGCCCCGAAGGCATGGATCGACTCGAGGATGCCCGACCGCACCAGGAACGTGCCCAGCAACGCGAGAATCCCCGTGAGCAGGACGAGCGAGACGTTCCAGACCTTCAGCATCCCGCGCCGCTCCTGGACCATGGCCGAGTGCAGGAACGCGGTGGCGGTGAGCCAGGGCATCAGGGCGGCGTTCTCGACGCCGTCCCAGGCCCAGTAGCCGCCCCAGCCGAGCTCAGAGTAGGACCAGCGCGCTCCGAGCACGACGCCCGTTCCTAAGCACAGCCAGGCGGCGAGGGCAAACGGGCGGGTGGTGCGAATCCAATCGTTGCCCAGGCGCCTGGTCACGAGCGCCCCGATCGCGAAGGCGAAGGGGATCGTGAACAGCGTGTACCCCGAGTACAGCATCGGCGGGTGGATCATCATCGCCGGGTGGCGCAGGATCGGGCTCAGCCCGGTCCCTTCCGCCGGCACCGGGCTGAGCTCGGTGAACGGGCTCTCCAGGAACACGAGCAGGCCACAGAAGAAGGCGGCCAGGCCGAGCAGCACGGCGGTGGCGTAGGGCGCGATCTCGCGCGCGCGCCGGCGCGTGAGGAAGAGGATGAGGCTCGACCAGGCGCTCAGCAGCATCAGCCACAGGAGCAGCGAGCCCTCCTGCGACGACCAGGCGGCGGTGGCCCGGTAGAAGGCAGGCGTGGTGGTCGAGGAGTGCGTGGCCACCAGCTCGAAGGAGAAGTCCGAGCGCAGGAAGGCGGTCTCCAGCACGACGAAGGCCAGGCCCACCACTCCGGTGAGCGCGTAGACGGCGCGCCGGCCCGACGCCACCCAGGCTCGCCCGTCGCCGTGCCGGGCTCCGTACAACGAGGCGAAGATCCCGTACAGGGCGATCCCAATCGCCACCCAGAGAAGCGCTCGCCCCGCCAGCACCCGGCTCTGCTCAGCTTTCCTGTTCGCTGGTGAACTTGGAGGGGCACTTGGTCACCAGCGAATCCCGCTGGCCGACGAACGCGTCTCCCTCCTTGCGCACCTCGACAATCACCTCCCGGTCGGCCCGGAAGGGATCCGGGATCGTGCCCGAGTAGCGCACGGGCACGGACTCGCCGCCGCCCTTGCGGTCGCGTACGCGGAAATGCAGGTTCCCTCCGCGGCGAACGTAGCCCGGCTCGACCCGGCCGGTGAGCTCATAGCTCTCTCCCTCCTCGGCCGAGGCCAGCAGGTCGCTGGGGGTGCGGGTCTCGCTGGAAGCCGAGAAACTGGTGTAGACGAGAGCCGAGGCGAGCAGAACGACTGCGGTCAGCGCCAAGATCAGGCGTAGCCTGCGCTTGCGGCCAGGGTCCATATGCGCCGAATTTTGCACCATGATGCAAGTGTGCGGAAAGGATCGGTGATCGCGGTGGTGGCGGCGGCAGCGGCGCTCGTGGCGCTGCTGGTGTACGGGGTGGCCTCCCAGGGCGCCGACAGCTCGATCGACGACGCGGTCGAGCGCGGCGACCGGCCCGCCGCCCCCGAGGCCACGCTGCCCGTTCTGGGCGCCGGCGGCAGCGGCTCGCTGGGCGATTACCGCGGTCAGGTGGTGGTGCTGAATTTCTGGGCCTCGTGGTGCCCGCCCTGCGTCGACGAGCTGCCGCTGCTCCAGCGCACCCAGCGGCGCATCGAGCCGCTCGGCGCTACGGTGCTCGGCGTCAACTACCAGGACCTCCCCGAGGACGCTTCGCGGTTCGTGGATCGCTTCGCGCTCGACGTTTCCCAACCTCCGCGACCGCGACGGGGAGTACGCCGAGGAGTACTCCATTCTCGGGTTCCCGGAGACCTTCGTGATCGACCGCCGCGGCCGGATCGCGGCGGCCCGGCGCGGGCCCGTCACCGCGGGCTGGCTCGACTCGGCACTCGCCCCCCTTCTGGGAGACCGGGCATGAGGCGCGCTGCCGCGATCGCGCTGCTGGCCGTCGCGGTCGCGCTCGCCGCGGTGCCGAACGCCGTCGCCCAGCGGGCCTCGCTGCCCGACATCGAGGACGAGGTGATGTGCGTGCAGTGCAAGACGCCGCTGAGCCTCTCCACCGCCGCCGTGGCCGAACGCGAGCGCGAGTTCATCCGCAGCGAGATCGCCCGGGGCAAGACCAAGGAGGAGATCAAGGCCGGCCTGGTCGACCGCTTCGGGCCGGCCGTGCTCGCTGTGCCCGAGGACGAGGGCTTCGGGCTGACCGCCTACCTGGTCCCCGTGCTGGCCGGGCTGCTGGGGCTGGGCGCCGTGCTGCTGTGGATGCGGCGCTGGCGCCGCCCCTCCGGCGCGCCTGACACGCCCGAGACCCTCGGCTCCGCCGACGCTAAGCGCCTTGAGCGCGAACTGGCGGCTCATGAGCGCTAGCG
>CAVSJF010000014.1:0-170525 GCA_963728155.1 uncultured Thermoleophilaceae bacterium
CGCCATCCGCAGCGCGTCGAGGCGCGTGGGCGGGTGCATCCCGATCGTGAGGTGCAGCGATTCGTCGTCCGACGTCGTGGCCTCGTGCGGCCAGCCGCGCGGCAGGTAGAGGGTGTCGCCGGCCTCCAGGACGAGGTCCTCGACCGGCTCTCCCGGATCGCCCAGCGACGGCGACCAGCGCTGGTCCTTCAGCGGCAGCTCGAGCAGCGGCTCGTACACCCGCCAGCGCTTGCGGCCCGACACCTGCAGGATGAACACGTCGTGGGTGTCGTGGTGCACGGCGAACCCGCGCGCGGACGCGGGCGTGAAATAGGCGTTGGCCTGCACCGGGCAGCCGAGCGCGATCTCGAGCTCGCGGCAGTAGAGCGCCAGCGCGGGCCAGTGCAGGTGCAGCGCCTGCAGCACGATCGTGGCCCCGCCGGCGAACTCCTCGGCCACCCGGTCGACCACCGCCGTTCCGGAGAAGCTGCCCGGCCGCCAGGCGATGTCCTCGGTGTAGCCGGCGAGCGGCACCTGGGCGCCCTCCTTGACCAGGCGGAAGGCCGGTACACGCAGGCCGGTCTCGCACACCAGCCGCTCGACGTCGCCGGCCGAGAGCAGCGAATCGAAGCGCGCGGCCTCCCCGCGCGCCACCACCAGCGGGCGCTGCTCCCAGTACGCGTCGAGGAAGCGCTCGGGCTCGACCGGGTCGAGCGTGAGCCCGAGCGCGGGCGGGCTAAGCCCCGGGGGAGCCGGGATCGCCGGAGTCGTCACCGGTGTCGCTGACGTCGGCCGTGTCGCCGGAGTCGTCGCCCGTATCGCTCACGTCGCCGGTCTCGTCGGAGTCGTCGGCCGCTGCCGCCGCCTGGGCCGAGCCGTTCAGCCGGCGCGTCTCGATCTCTTCGTCGGTGAGGGTGGTGTCCGCTTCGCGTTCGTTCATCGCGGCAGCATGTCACGCGGCCCTCAAGTCTGTTCGCCCGCGCGCGATGAACGAGGAGATGGCTCAGTCCTGTGTCGGCTTACCCCAGCGGTTGTCGCCGTAGTTGCGGATGCGCTCGTCCTCGACAGCCTCCGTCCCGTCGGGTGACAGGCCCGCCTGCTCGAGCATGCGGCGCATGTTGGCGATGGACTGCTTGTCCACGTCCTTCTCGCCGTACCGGTGGAAGACCTCGGTCTCCGGCCCGACCGTGACCTTCAGGTGACCGTTGTGCTCCTCGACCACCGTGCCCACCGCCTCCAGCAGCGAGCGCGCCGAGTGCCACTCGACGTTGGCGCCGGAGGGGTGCTGAAAGATCTTCTCCACCGTTCTGCGGTGGTGGTTGTTCAAATGAGGGAGCTGTGACATGTGCACGAACGTTCGCATAAAGACAACCGCGGACGAGGTGGTGGTCGGCCGCACGATGGAGTTCGCCGCCGACCTGGGCTGGAAGCTGATGGTGGCTCCGCGCGGGACGGCGTTCACCGGGACCGCGCCCGACGGGTCCGGCCACACGTGGTCGGCTGAGCACGGCTTCGCCGGCGTCAGCGCGCTCGGCCGCCCGGCGGTCACCGACGGGATCAACGAGGCCGGGCTCTACGCCGGGCTGCTCTACCTGCCCGGCTACACGCGCTACCAGGACCACGACGGAGTCGCGGCCGAGCAGCTCATCTCCGCCGACGAGCTCGCTTCTGTCGTCCTGGCCGGAGCGGGGTCTGTGGCCGAGGCGATCGCCGCCACTGAGGCGGTCGTCGTCTGGAATCGCGAGGAGGAGGTGCTGGGCGGAGCGATCCTGCCCGTGCATCTCGTGCTCCACGACCGCTCCGGAGCGTCCGCGGTGATCGAGTGGGTCGACGGCGAGCGCCGCGTGCACGACAACCCGATCGGGGTCTGCACGAACTCCCCGCCGTTCGACTGGCACACCACCAACCTGCGCAACTACGTCAACCTCAGCGCCACCAACGTGGCCCCGCTCGAGCTCGGCGACCAGCGCATCGCCGCGCTCGGCGAGGGAAGCGGCCTGCTCGGCCTGCCGGGCGATTGGACGGGGCCATCGCGCTTCGTCCGGGCCACCGCGCTGGCCGCGGCGACCCTTCCCGTGGAGTCGACCGACGAGGCCATGCTCACGGCGCTGCACATCATCAACTCGTTCGACATCCCCAAGGGCGTGGTCCGCGATCCCCACGGTGGCGACTTCACCGCCTGGACCAGCATCTGCGACCTGGCCGGGACCCGCTACGCGGTACGCACCTACGACGACCCGACGCCGCGGATGGTGAGCCTGGGCGAGCTCGGTCTCGATCAGGGCGAGCTGCGCGAGCTGGACATGCCGAGCACCGGCTCGTTCGAGGCGTTCTCGGTCTAGACGGTCAGCGCCGGGCCGCGCGGCCGACCGCTCCCCAGATCGTTCTCGCCATCAGGGCCGCACCCGCGGGGTTCAGGTGGATCGTGTCGTAGGTCACCCCGGCCCGGTCCGAGGCCCGGGCCCAATCGGCCAGCACGAGGTCGTCGCGGCGGCGGTCCAGGCGACGCAGGCGCTCGTTGACGTAGGGGAAGTACCACGAGTACTGGCCCAGCTCGCCGACCGACTGCGGCGGAACCGTGCGCGGCGTGGGTTCGCGCAGGGTCACCCAGACCACCTGGCGGGCACCGAGCCGGCGCAGGGTCCGGAGCAGCCTGCGGGCCTCGCCGTCGAAGCGCTTGGCCCACACGCGGTAGCGACGCCGGCCGCGCTCCCAGAGCGAGTTGTAGCCCAGCCCGACGACCACGAGGCGCGCGACGCGGGCTCCTCTCCCGCGCAGCTCGCTCTCCGCGACCCCGATCATCAGGGCCGGCCGGCCGTGCATCCGCACCCGCCAGCACGGCCGCCGCGCCCGCACCGCCGAGATGCCGCCGAGCAGCACGGAGTCGACTAGCACCGTCGCGCGGCGCGGCCGGTGCCAGGCCGGCAGGGCATTGCGCTCGACCGGACGGAGCTGGCACCCCCGCTTCGGCCGGGTGTCCGATTCCGCGCCGTCTGCCAGCGCCGCCGCGAGCAACACCGCCCCGAGAAGTGCGGCGCCGGTCCACGCGCGTATGAGAGTGCTCGGTCCTGACGCGGCGTTCGCCTCGGCCACGAGGCGCATCGTACGCCGCGTCCCCGCGGCGGGTGTTCCGTATCTCGCCCTATGTTGCGGGGATATGACGCTTCAGCGGATGGACAACGTTCTCATCGTCGTCGACGACCTCGAGGCGGCCAAAGCGTTCTTCGCCGAACTCGGTATGGAGCTGGAAGGTGAGACGCAGGTCGAGGGTCCTTGGGCGGACCTCACCGTAGGGCTTGACGACGTACGTGCCGACATCGCCATGATGCGGCCCCCGGACGGCCACGGCGGGGTCGAGCTCACGAAGTTCCACACGCCGCCGGCGGTCCGAGCCGAGCCGGAAAGCGCGCCGGCCAACACGCTGGGCATACGCCGCATCATGTTCGCTGTCGACGACATCGACGACGTCGTGGCCCGCCTGCGCACCCACGGTGCCGAACTGGTAGGCGAGATCGCGCAGTACGAGGACGTCTACCGGCTCTGCTTCCTGCGCGGCCCTGAGGGCATCATTATCGGACTGGCCGAGCAGCTCAGCTGAGCCCCCTCACTGCGGCGTGAGGGAGAGCGAGGGCGGCTAGCGACGGGCGTACAAGGCCACGCCGAGCCGCGTGGGCCCGGGCTGCTGCCCGGATGGCGCCAGCGGCCGGCTGGTCACCCTCACCGATGCACTCGCCGAGCAGTCGGAGTAGCCGCGGGGCTTTCTCACCGTGCCGCGCACCTGGCCCGTGCCGGTGAAGGTTCGCTGCTTGCGGTGCACCCGCAGCTGCCTGTCGAAGCAGAAGGCCTGCAGGAACACCTCGATCTCGGCGTCTGGCCCGGCCTGGGCGCTCACGCTCACGACACGCTCGCGCGGGCGAAGCTTCCCGTAGGGCGAGACCCCGGGTAGGACGGCGGTGGCGGACTTGCGCGCCACACGACGCGCGTCGGCGGCGGGCGCGGCCGCGCCCAGCACCACGATCGCGCAGGTGGCCAGCAGGGCCGCCGTCCTGATTCGCGCCTTCACACCCCTGATATCGGCAGCGCCGGCCGGGAGATGAGGACGCATCGTCCACCGCGGAGGATGGCTGAAATCGTCCTGCTGTTGTCGTTGCAGACAGAACCGGATCCAGGGAACATGGGCGTATGTCCGCTCCGCGCCGCATCGTGCTGCTCGCCTTCGACGGCGCGCAGACGCTCGACTTCACCGGTCCGCTCGAGGTCTTCGCCACCGCCGAACGCCTCGCGGGAAGCCGTTACTCGACCGAGGTCGTCGGCCCCGGCGGCGGCCACGTTCACCACCAGCAGCGGCCTGAGGATCGTGCCCGACCGCTCGACGGCGGCCTGTCGCGGACCGCTCGACACCCTGATCGTGGCGGGCGGGCAGGGGGTGCGCGCCGCGGAGCAGGACGAGGCGCTCGTGCGCTGGGTGAGCCGCGCCGCCGCTCGGTCGCGACGGGTGGCCTCGGTCTGCACGGGGGCCTTCCTGCTCGCCCGCGCCGGCCTGCTCGACGGGCGCGTGGCCACCACCCACTGGGCCTCGGCCGACCGGCTCGCCGAGCGCTATCCGCGGGTGCGGGTGGACCCGGATCGCATCTTCGTTCGCGAGGGCCAGATCTGGACCTCGGCCGGTGTGACCGCCGGCATGGACCTGGCACTGGCGCTCGTGGAGGACGATCACGGCCGCGAGGTGGCCCTCGAGGTGGCGCGCTGGCTGGTGGTGTTCGCCCGGCGGCCCGGCGGCCAGTCGCAGTTCAGCGCCCCGCTCGCGGCTCAGACCGCCGAGCGGCGCCCCCTGCGCGAGGTGCAGGAGTGGGTGCTGGCCGACCCCGCCCGGGACTGCACGGTGGAGGCGCTCGCCCTGCGAGCCGCCATGAGCCCGCGCAACTTCGCGCGCGCGTTTCGCCGGGAGGTCGGCGTGACTCCCGCCGCCTGGGTGGAGGAGGTGCGGGTGGAGAGCGCCCGGCGCCTGCTCGAGGCCAGCGACGTGAGCACCGATCAGGTGGCCGCCCGGTGCGGCTTTGGCACCGTGGAAACCCTGCGCCGCGCCTTCGGGCGCCGAGTCGGGGTCAGCCCCGGCCAGTACCGAGAACGCTTCCAAGCCGCGCTGGAACCCGCGGCCTGACCCCGAGGAGGACCTCACCATGGAGATCGCCATCCCGCTGTTCGACCGCTTTACCGCCCTCGACGCCGTCGGCCCCTACCAGGTGCTGGCCGCGCTGCCGGGTGCTCGAGTCCGGTTCCTGGCGGCCGAGCCGGGCCCCGTCCGCTGCGACAACCGCATGCTCACGCTGGTGGCCGAGGGGCGCTTCGAGGACGCGGACCGGCCCGAGGTGCTGGTGATACCGGGAGGCATCGGCACGCGCGCGGCCCTGGCCGACGAGCGCCTGCTCGACTGGGTGCGCTCGGTGCACGAGACCACGCGCTTCACCACCTCGGTGTGCACCGGCTCGCTGGTGCTGGCCGCGGCGGGGCTGCTCGACGGCGAGGACGCCACGACCCACTGGCTCGAGTTCGAGACGCTCGCCTCGCTCGGCGCCCGGCCCACGTCCGAGCGAGTGGTCGAGCGCGGGAAGATCATCACCGCGGCGGGCGTGTCGTCCGGGATCGACATGGCCCTTCGCGTGAGCGAGCTGATCGCCGGCGCCGAGGTGGCCCAGGCCATCCAGCTCGCCATCGAGTACGACCCTCAGCCCCCGTTCGACTCGGGCTCGCCGGAGAAGGCGCCCGACGAGGTGGTCGCTCTCGTGCGCGCCGTTATGGCGGAAATGGAGACCCCCGCCGCCTGAACCCGTCAGGCCGCGGCCTTCGCCCGGGCCCGCGGCTTCACGGTTGCGAACGTCACGCCGGCCAGGACCACGGCCACGCCGCTCAGCTGCACGGCCGACGGCGCCTCGTCGAGCAGCACCGCGCCGAGGAACACGGTGCAAACCGGCTGCAGCATCAGCACGATCGAGGTGATCACCGCGGGCAGCCGCGGCAGCGAAACGCTGATCAGCAGCCAGCCCAGCACCTGCGAGGTCAGCGCCAGCGTGACCAGCCAGACCTGCGACTCGAGGCCCGGCCACGGATCGAGGTCGCCCGCGATCAGCCCGCCCAGGGCGGAGAAGATGCAGCCGCTCAGGGTGGCGTCGAACAGCGGCCCGGCCGGGCGGCGCTCGTCGGTGTTGCCCTGGCGCAGCATGAGCAGGAAGCCCGAGTAGGCGATCGCGGTGATCACGCCCAGGATCACCCCGAGCAGAGGATCCTTGCCGTAGGCGCCGGCGCCGACCACGCCGCTGATCAGCACCACGCCCACGAACGCAATGGGGATGGAGGCCAGCGTGCGGTTCTCCGGCCGCTCGCCCAGCACCGCCCAGGCGATCAGGCCCACCAGGACCACCTGGAGGTTGCCGAGCACCGTGGAGAGGCCCGCGCCCACCGCCTCGATCGCGTGGTGCCAGACCGTGAGGTTGACCGCGAAGATGACCCCGGCCCCCAGGGCGATCAGACGCTCGCGCCGCGAGCGGGCGCCGTAGCGCCGGTGCTCGAGCCAGGCCAGGAGCGCCAATGGGGGGAGCGCCCACAGGCAGCGGAAGACCGCGGCGGTGGAGGGGGACACATCGGCGAGCCGGACGAGGATCGCGCTGAAGGCGATCACCAGTGCGCCGAGCACCCCCGCGAGGACGGGACGGGAGTTCATCGGGGGGCTTCGAGACTAGGGTGTCGCCGCGGTGGACCGAAACACCGCGATGTGGACGATGGTCGTGTTCTTCGGCTCGGCGCTGATGTTCTCGTCGATCCGCAGCGCGTCCGAGGACGACGGCATCGGGATCGCCCTTCTGGCCCAGTTGGCGGCCGGCGGGCTGCTGATCGTCTTCATCATTCTCTACATGAGGAGCCGGGGCGATTGAGGCCCCTGCCCGAGCAGCGCATCCTCGTGACCGGCTCGACCGACGGCCTCGGCCGGCAGGTCGCGGCCGCGCTGGCGCAGCGCGGCGCGACGGTGCTGATCCACGGTCGCGACCCGGCCAAGGTCGACGCGGCGGTGGCGGACACCGGCGCCGCTGAGGGCCTGGTGGCCGACCTCGCCGACCTCGACGCCGTACGCGGGCTGGCCGGCCAGGCGGGCGAGCTCGACACGCTGGTGAACAACGCCGGCGTGATCGTCCCCGAGCGCAGCGAGAGCGCCGACGGCTACGAGCTGACCTTCGCCGTCAACCACCTCGCGCACTTCCTGCTCACGCAGCTGCTGCTCGACGACATGCGCGAGCCCGGGCGCATCGTGAACGTCTCCTCGATCGGCCAGGCGCCGATCGACTTCGACGACGTGATGCTCGAGCGCGGCTACGACGCCTACGGCGCCTACGCCCAGAGCAAGCTCGCGCAGGTGCTGTTCACCGTCGAGCTGGCTGAGCGTCTGGGCGACCGGGAGCTAACGGTCAACGCCCTCCACCCGGCCACGCTGATGGACACCAAGATGGTGCGCGAGACCTTCGGGCGCTCGCAGAGCACCGTCGAGGAGGGGGTGGAGGCGACGCTCCGCCTCATCGAGGACCCGTCGCTCGACGGGGTGACCGGCCGCTTCTTCGACGGCACGCGCGAGTCCGCCGCCCACGAGCAGGCCTACGACGCCGCGGCGCGCCGCCGGCTGTGGGAACTGAGCGAGCAGCTGACCGCGCCGTGAGTGGCTGGGTGGTCGACGGGATGAACCTGATCGGCTCGCGGCCCGACGGCTGGTGGCGCGACCGCCCGCGGGCCATGCGCGAGCTGGTGGAGGCGCTCACGCAGCTGGGCGAGCCGGTGACCGTGGTGTTCGACGGCCGGCCCTTCGAGCTCGAGGGCACCGAGGCGGTCGAGGTGAGGTTCGCGAAGCGGCGCGGGCGCAACGCGGCCGACGACGACATCGCGGAACTGGTGGCGCGGGCCGAGGACCCGAGCGCGCTGCGCGTGGTCACCTCGGACAAGGAGCTGAGCGAACGGGTGCGCGCGAGCGGCGGCCAGGTGACCGGCGTGGGCGAGTTCCGCAGGCGGCTGGAACGGTGAACCCGGCCTACGAGACCGCCCTGCTGGACTGGCTGGCCTGCGCCCAGCGGGGCAGGCAGGAGCCCGCCGCGCGCGCCGCCGCCGAGTCCGGCGACCCGGTGGTCCACGCCGGCACCGCCGGCCACGTGCTCGACTTCGACGACACCTACCTGCCCGGGCATCGCCCACCTCAGCGCGCCCACCGCCCCGGCGGCGCTGGTGGTGGGCGGCGAGCTGGGCCGCAGCACCGGCGAGGTGCTGAGCGCCTACGCCGCGGGCTTCGAGGCCATGGGCGCCCTCGCGCGCGCGAGTCACCCCGCCCTCTACGACGCGGGCTGGCACCCCACCGCCGTCTGCGGCGGCGTGGGCGCGGCGGTGGCCGCGGCCGAGCTGCTGGGCGCGCCGCGCGAGCCGGCGGTCGCGCTGGCCCTGCTGCGCGCGAGCGGGCTGCGCGCCGCGTTCGGCTCGCAGGGCAAGTCGCTGCAGGTGGGCCTGGCCGCGGCGTCCGGGGTGCAGGCCGCGCGGCTGGCCCACGCCGGCGCGCGGGTGCCGCTCGAGGACGCGGCGCGCGGCTTCGAGGAGGCCACCGGCGGCACCTACGCCGAGCCGGAGGCCGGCGACCCGCCCGCCGTCGAGCAGAACTGGATCAAGGCCTGGCCCTGCTGCCTGCAGACCCACGGCGCGATCGAGGCCGCCGCCGAGGTGCGCGACGACGCACCGGAGGAGCTCAGCGTGACCGTCCACCCGGTGTCCCTGCAGGCCGCCTCGGTGGGGCCGGATCCGAGCGACGGCCTGCAGGCCAAGTTCTCGATCCCCTACCTCACCGCCTACACGCTCATGCACGGCCCGCCCACGGTCGAGAGCTTCGAGTCCGTCGACGCCGAGGTGGTCGAGCGTGCTCGGCGAGATCGAGATCCGCACCGATCGCGCTCAGCTCGAGTCCGAGTTCGTGCTCCACGCCGGCGAGAACGAGATCGCCCGGGTGAAGGCGGCGCTGGGCTCGCCGCAGAAGCCGATGGACCCCGACGGCCCTGGCCGAGAAGGTCCGCGGCCTCACCGGGCGAGCCGCCGCAGCGCCTGGATCTCGGCGCACCGGCGCTCAATCTCTGGGCCTAGCGGCCGAACACAGGGCCATGAAGAAGACCGCTGCCCGCATCGCCGTCCTGGCCGCGCTATCGCTGCTCGCGGTTCCGAGCCTGGCCTCGGCGCGGCCATGGGGCGGCGTCGGCTCCCACCCCGCCGGGCCGTCGGCCGGGGCTTCGGTGCTGCTCGGCGTGCAGAACGGCCAGGTGAGGGTGCGCAACGTTCAGCTCCTCATGAGCTGCACCGACCAGGAGGACTTCACAGAGTCCACGCGCGCCTTCTACGCGCACTTCAACAACTGGGAGAACCTGCGCCTGAACAAGTTCGACATCCAGTTCAGCGCCAACGCGGGCGGGCGGCTGGGTCTCGTGACGCTCAAGGGAATCCTGCGCTCCAACGGAACCGGAGCGGCGCGGATACACGTGATCGCCGTTGCGAACGGCGACATGGGCCAGGTCGTGGAGCGCTGCGAGGGCCGGGCGCGGGTGGACCTGTTCCGCGGCGGCATCTGAGCCGCGAGTTCCAGCTGACGGCGCAGCGGGGATGATGTCCCCATGCGCCAACTCACGAGCCTCGACGCCCAGTTCCTGCGCATGGAGGACGCCCGCACCTACGGGCACGTCGGCGGGCTGGCGGTGTACGACCCGTCGACCGCCCCCGGCGGTGAGCTCACCACCGGCGACATCTGCCGCCTGGTCAGCGAGCGCCTCCACCTGCTCCCGGTGTTCAGGTGGCGCCTGGCCGAGGTCCCCTTCAGCCTCGACCTGCCCTACTGGATCGAGGACCCGGACTTCGACCTCGACTTCCACATCCGCGATTCCGCGGTGCCGCCGCCCGGCGACGACGATCGCCTCTCCGAGACCGTGGCCCGCATCTTCGCGCGCCCGCTCGACCGCCGCCGCCCGCTGTGGGAGCTGTACCTGATCCACGGCCTCGAGGGCGGTCGCGTGGCGCTGCTGACCAAGATCCACCACTCGGCGGTGGACGGCGTGTCGGGCAACGAGCTGCTCTCCGTCCTACTCGACCCGAGCCCCGAGGGGCGCGACCTGCCTCCGGCTCCGCCCGATACGGGCGGCGAGCGCGCGCCCGGCGAGCTCGAGATGCTGGGCCGGGGGCTGCTGGGGCTGCCCGGCCAGCCGCTGCGAGCGCTGCGCTCGGCGCCCTCCGCGCTGCCCAATCTGATCGACCTGCCCGGGGCCAACGCCTTCCCCGGCGTGCCCACCCTGACGCGCTTGGTTTCACGTGCGCGCGAGGCGCTCGGCTCCGGCGAGGATCCCGACGTGCTCGAGGTGACCACCGCGCGAGCGCCGAGCACCTTCTTCAACGGGCCGATCTCGCCCCACCGGCGCCTGGCCATCGGACGGGTCTCGCTCGACACCGTCAAGGCGATCAAGAACGCCGCGGGCATCACGGTCAACGACGTGGTGGTCACGCTCTGCGCCTCGGCGCTGCGGGAGTGGCTGATCGAGCGCGACGAGCTGCCCGACGAGCCGCTGGTGGCGATGGTGCCCGTGTCGGTGCGCACCGAGGAGCAGATGGGCACCTTCGGCAACCGGGTGTCGATGATGATCGTGCCGGTGGCCACCGACGAGCCCGATCCGCTCCAGCGCCTGGTGCGCACCCACGAGCTGCTCAGGGGGGCCAAGGAGCGCCACAAGGCCCTGCCCGCCGACCTGCTCACCGACGCCACCAGCTTCATCCCGCCGGCGGTGATGGCCCTGGCCGCGCGCACCACCATGGGCGTGCTGGGCCGCACGCGGCCGCCGCTCAACCTGGTGATCTCCAACGTGCCGGGGCCGCGCGAGCCGCTGTTCTGCGCCGGGGCCAAGCTCGAGGCCAACTACCCGGTGTCGGCGATCGCCGACGGGGTGGGGCTCAACATGACGGTGATGAGCTACCGCGATCGCCTCGACTTCGGCCTGGTCGGCGACCGCGACCAGATCGACGACCTCTGGCCGCTCATGCGTGGGCTGCAGAAGGCCCTCGACGACCTGGAGGAGCTGGTCTGCGGGAAGGCGCCCGCGTCCCCTGTGGAGGCCGCACCCTAGGCTTGACCGTGTGCGCATCGCTCTGACGCTCCTCCTCTGGCTCACACTCACCGCCACCGCTCAGGCACAGGGGGTGCTCGACAAGGCCTCGGACGCGCTCGTGCTCGACCCGGTCTACGTGGATCCCAACGCCGAGCGGGAGATCTCCGAGGACGACGCCGAGGCGCTGCGCGCGGAGATCTCCGAGCGCGAGGCCGGGCCGCTGTACATCGCCGTGCTGCCGGCCAGTGCCGCCGACGAGGCGGGCGGCGATCCCGATTCGGCGCTGGCGAGGATCAGGCTTGCGATCGACCAGCCGGGCACCTACGCCGCGGTGATCGGCGAGAGCTTCCAGGCCGGGGCCACCGGAGGGGTGCTGCCCCGAGGCGAGGCCGGCAAGCTGGCCATCCAGGCGCTCGAGTCCGGGGGCGACGACACCGCCGCGGTGCTGAGCGACTTCGTCCGCCGCGTCGGCGTCGCCCGCGGCGAGGCGGGAGACGCCGGCTCGGGCGGCTCAAGACGGCGGCAGCGGCATCTCCGGCGGCGTGCTCGCCGCCATCGCGGCCGCGGCCGCGGCGCTGTTCGGCGTGTCGTTCTTCCGGCGCCGCAAGCGCGAGCGCGCCCAGGCCGAGGCCGAGTTCCAAGAGGTGCGCGACGCGGCACGCGACGACGTGATCGCTCTGGGCCAGGACATCCGCGCGCTCGACCTCGACATGGAGATGCCCGACGCCGACTCCGAGGCCAAGACCCACTACGGCCTGGCCGTGGAGCGCTACCAGCAGGCCGACGAGGCGTTGCAGCGCGCGCAGAAGCCGGCCGATGTGCAGCCGGTGACCGAGTTGCTCGAGGAGGGGCGCTGGGCCATGGAGGCCGCGCGGGCCGAGATGGAGGGCCGCGAGGCCCCGGAGCGCCGGGCGCCCTGCTTCTTCGACCCGCGCCACGGCCCGTCGGTGGCCGACGTCGAGTGGGCCCCGCCGACGGCCAGCCCCGCGAGGTGCCGGCCTGCGCCGCCGACGCCACGCGCGTGAAGGAGGGCTACGACCCGGACATGCGCGAGGTGGCGGTGAACGGCCGCATGGTCCCCTACTACCAGGCCGGCCCGGCCTACGCGCCCTGGGCGGGCGGCTTCTTCGGGCGGCGGCCTGCTGCCCGGCCTGTTCATCGGCTCGATGCTGGGCGGCGGCTTCGGCGGGTTCGGATACTCCGAGGACGCCTCCGCGGCGGGCGACCAGGGCGACTTCGGCGACCAGGGCGACTTCGGCGGCTTCGGCGGCGGCGGAGATTTCGGCGGCGGAGGGGATTTCGGCGGCGGCGACTTCTGAGTCTGAGGGGGCTCGGAACGGGTACGGGAGGGCCATGAACTCTCCAGATGAACGTGGGCTTTCCGAGAGCGAGCACGACTCGGGCGACCTCAATCGCGAGACCGCAGAGGAGCAAGAGGAGAAGGGCGGGCGCTTCGCGCGAGAGACCGGCGAGGAGTCGTCGTCGGTCGAAAGCTCGAAAGCCGGTCCCGGCAGCGGCGAGATCGATGAGGACCTAAAGGAGCGCGGTTAGGCCATGGAATCACCTGAGCACAGCCCCGAAGAGCTGACCGCCGAGCAGGCCGCGGAGGACCTCGACCCCGAGCGCGGTCCGCTGGAGAACGACGGCGATCCCGACCGCGAGCCGGGCGAGGACACCCCTGAGGTGCCGGTCCGCTCCGACCTCGACGAGGATCTGGAGGACCGCGGGCGACGTCTGAGGAACCTCAGCTCGCAGGGCCGACTCGCCGGGCGGGTCAGCGGCGCAGAAAGTCGCGCATCGCCGCGTGGGTCTCGCGCGGGACGCTCCAGCTGCGGCACGTGGCCGCAGTTCAGCTCCACGTGGCGCGCCGAGGCCAGCGCCCTCTCCACGTGGCGGCGAAAGCCCACCGGCACCAGCGTGTCGTTGAGGCCCCACACGAACAGCGAATCGGGCCCGAGCGAGGCCAGGCGGGTCCAGAAGCCGTCGTCGCCGTGGGGCTCGTCGAGGTAGATGTTGCGCGCGGAGGCGTAGAAGGCGGCGCGGCCGCGTCTGCGTCAGGTAGGCCCGCAGGAACTCGTCCATCCCGGCCGCCGCCCAGCCGTCGGACGCGGTGGGCATCAGGCGCCGCAGCGCCGCCTCCACCAGCGGGCGCGGGGTCACCTGGAAGAGGCCGAGCTCGGGGCGCATCAGGCGCACGAGGGGGACCCAGCGGCGGTCGCGAAGCCAGGCCAGCGCCGGGCTCAGCAGCACGAGGCCCTCCACCCGCTCCGGCGAAACGAGGCCCGCCTCGATGGCCACCCGCCCGCCCATGCTGTTGCCCACGAGCGTGGCCTGGCTCGAGCCCGAGCTCGTCGAGCGTGTCGAACACCGTGCGGGCGAACCAGGCCGAGTTGTAGGGCGCCCCGATCGGCTTGTCGGACTCGCCGAAGCCGGGCAGGTCCATGGCCACCACGCGGTACTCGTCGGCCAGCGCGGCCAGGGTGGGCAGGAACGAGGCCTTGGTGCCGCCCAGGCCGTGGAGACAGAGCAGCGTCTGCTCGCCGGTGCCGGCCGAGACGATGGAAACGCGCCCGCTGCGCGTGCGCAGGGTGTCGAAGGTCAGGCGCCCGGGCTCGGCGGAGCCGCTGGTGGCGGCCAGGAAGCCCACGCCCAGGTGCAGGCTGCCGCGCATGTGCAGGCGCCCGGACCGAAAGGCGCGCATACCGCCGCGCACGTCCTTGGCGATGCGCCCCCAGGTGGCGGCGTCGGCGCTGATCACGGCGTCGGGCTCCTCGCCGTCGCGCGAGGGCGCCAGGTCGAGGTCGGAGTCCGACAGGCGCGCGTCCCAGTCGCCGCGGTCGGGCAACGCGCAGCCGCACCAGTGCGCGGCCCCCGGGTACGTCGATCACGTCGGGGTCGTAGCGCTCGACCAGCGCGGCGATGGCCGCCGGCGGCTCTCTGGTGACGCTGGCGGCGGAAGCGGCCATTCCTCCAGCGTACGGGCGCGGGCCTAGGGGCGGACCATCTGCCCGCTGCCGGCGCTGCGGTAGAGCGCCTCGATGGCGCGGGCCTGGCCGAGCGCGTCGGCGCGGCCCAGCAGCGGCTCGCGCTCGCCGGCCACCGCGGCGGCGAAGTCGCGCAGCTCGCAGGCGTAGGGGTCGGCGTCCTCGGCGCGCAGCTCCTCGACCGAGCCGTCGGCGCCGCGCAGCTCGATCACGGGCTCGAGCGAATGCCAGGGGTCGGAGAGGACCAGCGACCCCTCCGAGCCCACCACCTCGAGGCTCGTGGCGGGGCGCCATGTCGATGCCGCAGTCGAACTCGCAGAGCACGTCGCCCTCGAAGCGCAGCACGCCGCTGAAGCGCACGTCCACGCCGTCGCCGCCGGTCGTCTGGACGCCGAACACCTCGACGGGCTCGCCGGCCACCAGGCGCGCGCCGCTCACGCAGTAGCAGCCCACGTCCATCAGGGCGCCGCCCTCGAGCTCGCCCGACTGGCGCAGGTCGCCGGTGCCCTCCAGGGCGAACGAGAACGAGCGCGCGCACCAGGCGCAGCTCGCCCACCCGCGGCAGCAGCTCGACCAGCTTGCGGGCCTGGGGATGGTGGCGCCACATGAAGGCCTCGGCCAGCACCAGGCCGGCGCTCCTCGGCGGCGTCGAAGGCGCGCTCGACGGGCGCGACCGAGCGGGCCATCGGCTTCTCGCACAGCACGTGCTTGCCCGCCTCGAGCGCCCGGATCGACCAGTCCACGTGCATCGAGTTGGGCAGCGCGACGTAGACGGCGTCGACCTCGGGGTCCTCCAGCACCGCCTCGTAGGAGCCGAGCGCCCGCTCGACGCCCAGCGCCGCGGCCTGCTCCTCGGCTCGCCCCAGATCGCGCGAGCCGATCGCCACCAGCTCCACCTCGTCCACCAGCGCCGCGCCGGCCGCCAGCTTCTCGTTGATGCGGGCGCGTGGAGAGCAGACCCGAGCCTCAGCCCCACGAGCCCTCCTCCATGGGCCGGAAGGAAACGGTCAGCATGCGCAGGCCGCGCGGGCGGGTGACCGCGAACAGCACCACGTCGGCCACCTCCTCCGCGCTCATCATGCCCTCGAGCTCGGGCATGTCCGGCGTGCGCCCCGAGCCCATGGCGAAGTCGGTGGCGATGCCGCCCGGCGCGATGTTGGTCACGCGCACGCCCTGCTCGCGCATCTCGTGGTCGAGCGCGCGGGTGAAGCCCACCTGGCCGAACTTCGAGGCGTTGTAGACCGCCTCCCCGGGGAAGGCGCGCAGCCCGGCCACCGAGGCCAGCGATACGAAGTCGCCCTTCGACTCGATCAGGTGCGGGAGCCCGAAGCGCGCCGTGTACATCACCCCCTTGAGGTTGATGTCGATCATCGCCTCGACGTCGTCGGGATCCATCTCCAGGAACGGGCCGTAGGCGCCCACGCCGGCGTTGGCCACCACCACGTCGAGCTTGCCGAAGCGCTCGACGGCCGCCGCCACCGCCGCCTCGCACGCTGTCGGGCGAGCGCACGTCGCACTCCACTCCCAGGGCGTCCGAGAGGCCGAGATCGTCGCCGCTTCGCGAGGCGAGCGCCACCTGCGCGCCCGCCTCGTGAAAGGCGCGGCCGACCGCGGCGCCAACCCCGCGGCTGGCGCCGGTGATGAACGCTGACTTTGTCCGTTCACGCTCGTCCGGTTTGGGTCTGGCGCTTGCGCGACAGCGAGTCGACGGTCACGGCGAGCAGCAGCACGGCGCCGGTGATCACGAACTTCTCCCCGAGCCGAGGCCGAGCAGGCCCGAGCCCGTTGTCGATCGAGGCGATCACCAGCGCGCCGAGCAGCGCGCTCTTGATGTGGCCGATGCCGCCGAACAGCGACGTGCCGCCGATCACGGCCGCGGCGATCGAGTAGAGCAGCACCTCGCCGCCGCCGGCGCCGGTGTCGACCGAGCGCAGGCGCGACGCGAGCACGAGCCCGCCCACCGCCGCCATGAACGAGCAGATCGCGAACACCAGGATCTTGATGCGATCCACGTTGATGCCGGCCCGGCGGGCCGCCTCGGCGTTGCCGCCGACCGCGTACACGTAGCGGCCGAACTTCGTGCGCGAGAGGACGAAGCCCCAGAACAGCAGGAAGAACCCGACCAGGAGGAACACGTACGGGATCCCGCGGTCCTCGTTGGCCACCCAGACGACGATGCCCAGCACCACGCGCCAGGAATCCGACGCGCAGCCCGATCAGCGAGATCGGGTCGTGCTCGAGGCCGGCCCGCCGGCGCACGCGCAGCTCGTTGAGCTGGATGCCGGCGAAGATCAGCACGGCCACGAGCCAGAGGATCCATGAGGTGGCCTCGGGCAGGAAGTCGTTGGCCAGGCCGATCATGAACGAGTCCTGGAGGATCACCGTGCCGCGGCTGCCGATTAACAGCAGCACCACGCCGTTCCAGGCGATCAGAGCCGGCCAGCGTGACGACGAACGACGGGATGCCGATCTTCGTGATGATCAGCCCGTGAAACGTGCCGATCGCGATGCCCGAGCCGAGCGCGAGCGCCACGGCTATCGGCGTGGCCACCTGGCTGCCGTCCGGGATCAGCAGCACGGTGGCGATCACGCCGGCCACGGCGGACACGTAGCCCACCGACAGGTCGATCTCGCCCAGCAGGAGGACGAAGACGACGCCCATGGCGATCGTCGTGTACGCCGCCGACTGGACGATCAGGTTGACGAAGTTGCCCGCTGTGAGAAAGCGGTCGTTCTGGGTCTGGAAGACGATCGCGATGACGATCAGGCCGATGATGATGGGCAGCGACCCGAGCTGGCCGGAGCGGACGTCGGTCCACCAGTCGCGGGCGGCCGCGGCGATGCCTCCCTGAGCGACGCCCGGCTCCGGGGTGCCTGGGGGCGTGGCGGCGGCGGTGCTCATGCCACCACCTCCTCGGGCTCGTCGGCCAGGCCGGGCACCTTCGACAGCTTGCCCGCGGTGATGGCGTGCACGACCTCCTCCTCGGTGGTCTCGCGGCGCTTGAACTCGGCCACCTTCTGGCCGAGGCGCAGGACGGTGATGTCGTCGGCGACCTCGAAGATGTCGTGCAGGTTGTGCGAGATGAGCAGCACGCCGAGTCCCTGCTCGGCGAGGCGCTTGACCAGGTCGAGCACCTGCCGCGTCTGGGCCACGCCCAGCGCGGCCGTGGGCTCGTCGAGGATCACGAGCTTCGAGTTCCACATCACGGCCTTGGCCACCGCCACCGACTGGCGCTGCCCGCCGGACAGGCCGGCAACCGTCTGGCGGACGCTGCGGATGGTGGTGACCGACAGGCTCGCGAGGGTGTCGCGGGCGCGCGCCTCCATCTTCGTCTCGTCGAGGGTGCGCAGGCGCTCGAGCTCCTCCCGGCCCAGGAACATGTTCTCGACCACGTCGAGGTTGTCGGCGAGCGCGAGGTCCTGGTAGACGACCTCGATGCCGAGGGCCGAGGCCTCGCGCGGGTGGGTGATGTTGACCGTTTCGCCGTTGAAGGCGACCTCGCCGTGGTCGATCCGGTAGATGCCGGCCACGCACTTGATCAGGGTCGACTTGCCGGCGCCGTTGTCGCCCACCAGCGCGGTGACGCATCCGGCGTTCACGCTCATGTCCACCTCGTGCAGCGCGATCACGGCACCGAAGTGCTTGCTCACCTCGCGCAGCTCGAGGAGCGGTGCGTCGCTCATACAGCCTCTCTCTCCTAAGGGTCGAATTCCCGGGGCGCCGAACACGCCCCGGGATATTGACGTCTGTGGGCCCTAGAGCCCCAGCTCCTCGCACTTCGCGGCGACCTTGCCGGCACAGATGTCTTCCTTGGTGGGGAAGTCAGGGTTGCCGAGGTACTCGCCGATGTTGTCCTTCGTAACGGGCACCGGCTCGAGCAGGACGCTCGGCACTTTTTCGGTTCCGTTGTCGATCGGGACGGTCTCAGCCTTGGGCTCCTGGCCCTTGGCCAGCGCAATCGCCAGGTCTGCCGCCGCCTGGGCCTCCTTCTCGATCGCCTTGTAGACCGTCATGCACTGGTCTCCGTTGACGATGTTCTGGATGCCTTCGAGCGTGGCGTCCTGGCCCGTGACCGGGATCTGGTCGAGCTTGCGCTGCTTGATGGCCGAGATGGCCGCGTTGCCGAGGCCGTCGTTGGCCGCGAGCACCCCGTCGACCTCGTTGTTGGCCTTCTGCAGCATCTGCTCGAAGATCGTCAGCGCCTGCTGGTTGTCCCAGTCGGGCACCGACTGATCGGCCACCTCGTTCCAGTCACCCGACTCGAACTTCGGGTTGATCACCGAGTCGTAGCCGTTCTTGAACAGAGTGGCGTTGTTGTCGGTGGGCGAGCCGTTGAGCACGGCGATGTTGACTCCCGTCTTGTCGCCGATGCAGTCGCACGAGACCCTCGCCCTGGAGCTTGCCGACCTGCTCGTTGTCGAAGGACACGTAGTAGTCGGTGGCGTCGGTGTCGAGCGTGAGGCGGTCGTAGTCGATCACCTTGACGCCCTGCGAGGCCGCGTTCCCGGCGATCGCCGCACCCGAGCCGGAGTCGAGGTTCACCAGCAGCAGCACCTTCGCGCCGTTGGTGATCATCTGCTCGGCCTGCTGCTGCTGGGTCGACTTGTCGCCCTCGGCGTTCTGGATGTCGGCGTCGACGCCGGCCTTCTCGAACGCCTGCTGAGGAACGGCCGGTCGACCGTCTCCCAGCGCACCGACGACTGCGAGTCGGGCAGCAGCACGCCGACCTTCGGGGCGTCACCGCCGCCGCCGTCTCCGCCGCCACCGCTGCCTTCGTCATCGTCGTCGCCACAGGCGGCCAGACCGCCCATCGCGAGGACACCGGCCGCAGCCAGCGCCCAAATCGTGTTCCTCTTGAGCACTTTCCTCTCCTCCTCTTTTTGGGGACTTGTCTTCATGCCGCCGCGCTTCCTGCAACGCGTGCGGCCACCTCGTGCTCGGACTGCATGAGCACGAGCGCGAGCGCGCCAAGCAGATTGGCCCGCTCGCCCAGCTCTCCGGCGACTATCTGCAACCCGCTCACCGCGGCCGGCATCGCATCACGCACCGCGGCCTCGCGGAGTGGTTCGAGCAGCAGCTCGCCGGCTTCGCCCAGGTCGCCGCCGATCACGACCATCTCCGGGCTGAACAGATTCACGAGACCGGCGATCACGCCGCCCACCACTCGTCCTGCGTCGGTGATCGCGCGCCGCGCGCCGGGGTCGCCGCCCTGCGCCAGCTCGATCACGTCTCGAATGCCGATCTCGTCGTCGCGGGTGGGCTGCAGAAGGCTGACCAGCGCCTGGCTCGAGGCGAGCGTCTCCAGGCAGCCGCGATTGCCACAGCGGCAGATCGGCCCCTGGGGGTCGACCACCACGTGGCCGATCTCGCCCGCCGTGCCGGCGTGTCCGCGGTAGGGGCTGCCGTCGACGACCATGCCCGCCCCGATGCCCGAGGACAGCGACACGTACGCGGCGAAGCGGGCGTTGCGCCCGGCGCCGAGGGTGACCTCAGCCAGCGCGCCCAGGTTGGCGTCGTTGTCGACGTAGGTGGGCAGGCCCACCCGGGCCTCGAGCTCGTGGGCCGCGTCCACGCCGGCCCAGTCGGGCAGCACGGCGGACTTGTGGAGACCCCGCCGCTGTTGGTCGATGGGCCCGGCGAGCGCCATTCCGGCGCCGAGCACGCGCTCGCGATCCACCTCGGCCTCGTCGAGCACGCAGCCGATCTTCTCGGCGGCGAGGTCGAGGGCGCCCTCGGCGTCGTTGTCGACATCCCAGGGGTGCCAGGTCTCGGCGAGCACCTCGCGCGAGAGATCGGACACCGCCACGCCGACGCGGTCGTGGTCGAAGTCGACCCCCACGGCGGTGCCGGCCGAGGGGTCGAGCGCAATCAGGGTGGCGGGGCGGCCCGGCCTGCCCTCACCGGCGCTCGTGACCTCGCGGTCGACCACCAGCCCGCGCCGCTGCAGATCGGCCACCAGGGTGGACACGGTCGAGCGCGACAGGCCGGTGCGGCGGGCGACGTCGGCCCGGCTGGCCGTGCCGTTCGTGCGGAGAAAGTCCACGACCTTCAGGCGGTTTAGCTCGCGGAGGGAGCTGAGGGAGCCGGTGCCCGTGGTCATCGGGGCGCGACCCTTCCACGGTTGGTGGGTTGTGTCAAGCCTCGGACAAATTAGGCTTACGTTAAGTCTTAATAAGTGCGCGGCAGGGCGAAACTCCGCGCCTCGGCCTGCTTGGTGCCGCGTTGTTGCACAGCGAACCCACACGTGCGCGGCGCAGCCGTACGGTCGCCGGGCGATGCGAGGAGACAGCGGCCAGGCCACGGTGGAATGGGTGGGACTGGTGCTGCTGGCGGCGCTCGCGCTGGGCGCGCTGGCCGCGGCGGCGGCCGGTCGGGCGCCCGAGGGGGACCGCGAGTTGGGAGCGGCGCTGGCGAGCAGGCTCGCCGGTCCGGCGACCGGCCGGCAGGCCGGGCCCGGGCGACCAGCTTGCCCGCCGCCGCGCCACCCGTGCCCGCGCCCCGAGCGAGTCGGGCCATCCGCGCCGCCCGGGCCAAGGCGGTGAACGCCTTCCGCTCGCTGCGCGGCTTGGGCCGGGTGAGCAACAGCCTCTGGATCGTCTGCCTGGGCTACCGCCGCTACGTGTACGAGCGAGAGCACCCGCGCGCGCCGCTCGCGCCGATGCCCGTCGAGGAGGCGCTCGACGTGGCCGACACCTGCCTCAACCCGCTCAACTTTCTCGGGGACGACTGACCGGGTGCGGCCGATGCTCGCCCGGATACACGCGTGGGCCACCGCCGCCTGGCTCGGCCTGGCCGGCGGCGCCGGCCTCGGCTTCGTCACGCGCGACGTGCTGCAGCTGAGCCAGCCCGAGGTGGCCTTCTCGTGGTTCGCGGGAGCGGGCCTGGGGCTGGCGTGGGCGTCACGCGGGCTGCGCGGGCGGCTGTCGGACGCTGATAGCTCGGGCGAGACCGGCCAGGCCACAGTTGAGTGGACCGGCGTCGTTCTGCTCGCGGCGCTCACGCTCGGCGCGCTTCTGACCATGGCGCCGGCGGTGGAGGGGCGCTCGTTCGGTGGCTTCCTCGCGCACCGCTTCGTGTGCGGCGTGAAGGGCGCCTGCCGCGATGGCGACCGCGCCCTCGCCCGCGCGTACGGTCCCGCGGACGCCGCGCTCCTGCGCGCCCACGCGCCCAACATCGTCTTCGAGCCGGGCGAGCGCCAGCTGCCGGTCGACTGGCGGCGATGCCGGCGGCGGCGGTGCGCGAACGGCCGCGGCGAACGCGGCCTCGACGTGCACCGCAGCCACAGCGGCGAGCGGGCCACGGTGTTCACCCGCGTCCTGCGCCGCCATGGTCGCGCGTATCTCCAGTACTGGCTCTACTACCCCGATTCGAACACCACCTGGGCGGGCTCGGACCGGGCCTGGGAGGCGGGCTGGCTCGTGCCCCGGGTGCTGGGGCTCGTGGACAAGACGCCGCGTTACCCCGGCTTCCATCGCGACGACTGGGAGGCCTACGTCGTCCGCCTCGAGCCCGACGGCAGCGCCTGGGTGCGGGCCAGCTCGCACGGTCACTGGCAGGGCTGCAAGCAGAGGCGCTGCCGCGGGCGCTGGACGCGAGAAGACCGGCTGGACCCGGGTGTCGCGCGGCAGCCACGCCGGGCACATTCCTCCCGCCGGCGAGCTCGACCTGACAGAACGAAGCAGCACCGGCGAGGGACTGCGGCTGATCCCGCTGGAGACACGGGACCGGCGCCGCTACCGGCCCAACGCCGAGAGCATCTCGCCGCCCTGGCGAAAGGACGCCTACCGCGATCCGGAGAGCGACGCGTCGTGAGCGCGAGAGGGGCGGCCCGCCGGGCGTTAGATTCTCGGCCCAGCCGTGACCCGATCGCGCACCGACATCCCCGGCCGGGTGGTCCACACCGCGGGCAGCATCAAGGTGCTGGTCGACGCCGGCGTGGTGCGGCCGATGCGGCCCGACCGCCTCGTGCACGTGCTGCAGACGCTGGTGCGTTGGGGGCGCAGCGCCGCCGCGGGTGCCACCACCCTGTCCGCGCGCTACCCGAACGACACGGCCATCGTCGACGAGCTGGGCAAGCTCACGTTCGCCGAGCTGCACACCCGCACCAACGCGCTCGCGCACTCCTTCAGGGACCTGGGGATCGGCGAGGGCGACGGGGTGGGCGTGATGTGCCGCAACCACCGGGGCTTTGTCGAGGCCACGGTCGCGCTGTCGAAGCTGGGCGCCGACGCGCTCTACCTCAACACCGCCTTCGCCGGCCCGCAGCTGGCGGAGGTGGTGGAGCGCGAGAAGCCCGCGGCGATCGTCTACGACGAGGAGTTCGGCGAGCTGCTGGCCGGTGCGGGCCAGGGACGCAAGCGCGTCGTGGCCTGGCACGACTCGGAGAGCTCGGCGGAGCTCACGCTCGACCAGCTGATCACCGCCGGCCGCGCCGAAGATCTCGAGCCTCCCGAGCGGGAGGGGCGCGCGGTGATCCTCACGAGCGGCACCACCGGCTCGCCCAAGGGCGCGTCGCGTGGGAATCCGCAGTCGTTCGAGCCCGTGGTCTCGCTGCTCTCGCGCATCCCGCTGCGTACGCGCCAGACCACCCACATCGCCGCCCCGCTCTTTCACTCCTGGGGCTTCGCTCACTTCTCACTGGGGCTCATCCTCGGCTCGACCTTCGTGCTGCGGCGCAAGTTCGATCCCGAGGGCGCGCTCGACGCGGTGGCCCGCAATCGCTGCGACTCGCTCGTGGTGGTGCCGGTGATGATGCAGCGGATCCTGGAGCTGCCCGCGGAGACGATCGCCCGGTACGACCTCTCGTCGTTGCGCGTGGTGGCGGCCAGCGGGTCCGCGCTCCCCGGCGACCTCGCGCTCAACTGGATGGACGCCGTGGGGGACACCCTCTACAACCTCTACGGCTCGACCGAGGTGGCGTGGGCCTCGATTGCCACCCCGGAGGACATGCGCGCCGCCCCCGGCACGGCGGGCAAGCCGCCGCGGGGCACGGTGGTCAGGCTCCACGACGAGGCGGGTGTGGAGGTGGCGCCGGGCGCGACGGGCCGCATCTTCGTGGGCAACGAGATGCTCTTCGAGGGGTACACGGGCGGCGGGTCGAAGGACGTGATCGGCGGCCTGATGGCCACGGGCGACGTCGGCCGCTTCGACGAGGAGGGCCGCCTGTTCGTCGAGGGCCGCGACGACGAGATGATCGTCTCCGGCGGGGAGAACGTGTTCCCCAAGGAGATCGAGGACACGCTCGCGCGCCACGACGCGGTGGCCGACGCGGCGGCGATCGGCGTCGACGGACCCCGACTTCGGACAGCGCCTGAGGGCGTTCGTGGTGCTCGAGGCGGGCAAGCAGGCCAGCGCGGACGACCTCAAGGCACACGTGAAGGCCAACCTCGCCCGCTACAAGGTGCCGCGCGAGATCGTCTTTCTGGATGAGCTGCCGCGCAACGCCACCGGGAAGGTGCTCAAGCGCGAGCTAAAGGACCTGGAGCCCGTTGACTAGTCGCATACCGGACCCTCGTTGTGGGTACCCGGTAAACGTCATCGAGGGAAGGAACCGGGGGAAATGTCAACAGGTCTAATCATCGTGATCGTGATAGCGGTCTTGATCCTGCTCGCACTGCTGGTGGTGATGAGCAGGAAGGGGCGCGAACGCAAGCATGAGGCCAACCGCCAAGAGGCGCGCGAGATCCGGCGCGGGGCGGAGGCCGACCGGGCCGAGGCCGACAAGGCGAAGGCGGAGGCCGACATGCAGTCGGCCGAGGCACGCCGTCAGGACGCCGAGGCCCGATCGACTGCGGCCGACGCCGACCGCCAGCAGCGTGAGGCCCGCGAGCGCCATCTCGAGGCCGCGCGCCTCGATCCCGACGTCGACGAGAGCGTGGCCGCCGAGCAGTACGACCAGGAACAGGGCCGCCGGCACGGCATCACGTCGCACGGCTACGGCGAGTCCGATGCCGACGGATCCGCCGCCGGCGACGAGCGCGTCGAGCACTACGAGCGCACCGAGACAGCCGACACGGAGCGCGAGCGCGTGTACGAGCAGGACGACAGCGGCGACGTGGTGCGCGACGAGGAGCGCGAGCGCCCGCGCTAGCGGCGCCCGGTTGAGCCGGCGGGGCCGCTCGCCGCGGCGCCCGCCAGGTCACTCAGCGCGGCGGCGGCCGGCCGCTCCCGCGGGCGGTGGCAGATTTTGCATCCATTGGATGCATCAGCTGCCAGGGCGCGCCGGTCAGCGCCCTATGGGCCGCCCCCGCACGCCCTGCCGTCAGCCGCAGACAGGCCAGTGGCCCGCTCCGTGGCGGCTCAGCAGGAGCCACGCCCGCCAGGTCTGCTCCGACCGCGGCGCCGCCGCGGGGTCGCCGTCGCCGCCCACGATGCTCCAGGTCGAGAACGAGAACTGGTACAGACCGCGGTAGGTCCCGCCGCCGCCGACGGCGCGCGGGTTGTTGTGGGACTCGCACGCCGCGATCGAGCGCAGCTGCGACTTGCCCCAGCCGGGCACGCGGCGGCGCACCTTGCGCTCGAACACCAAGCTGCGGCCCTGCGCGGTCGTCCGCAGCCAGCGCCTCCAGCGCGTCTGCATGCGCTCGATCGAGGCCCGCAGCTGGTCCTCGGTCGGGCCGGTCGTCGTGCCCTCGGCCGACCGTACCGCCGGCAGCAGGTCGCGCCCGACGAACACGTCGTGGCGCTCCAAGCGGTCGCGCCACTCGGTGTAGGCGCTCGTGTAGCGCTCGGACACTGCGGCCCGCTCGGGCTCCGCGGCCGCCGGCGCCGAGCGACTGCGCCGCCACCAACATCGCCGCCAGCGTGACGGCGCAGATCATTGCTCTCCGCATGAACAGAGAGACCACCTCCGGATGAAATTGCCCGGCTGGCTCCCGACCTTCGGTGCCGCCAGGGCTTGCCGAGCTCGCGCGTTCTCCTACCCCTGCCGCGCGAGCAAGGCCGTTTTCATTGACCGGGCCACCGTAGCCAGGTCAATCCGGCCCAAACGCCTGTGTGACCGATGTCACACAGCGTGAAACCGGCGTGAAAAGGGCGTCAGCCCGCTCGGCGAGCGAGATCGATCAACATCCGCGTGCCGAAGCCGCTGGCGCCTTTACCCACGTAGTTGCGGGTCAGTCCCCACGCCGTGCCGGCGATATCCACGTGCACCCAGGGGCGGTCGTCCACGAACTGGCGCAGGAACTCGGCGGCGTAGTTGGACACGGCCAGCCGCTGATCGGAGGAGTTCTGCAGATCGGCGTAGGTGCCCTTGGTCAGCTCGAAGTACTCGGGGTGGAGCGGCATTCGCCAGCCGATCTCCCCGGTGGCGTCGCAGGCGGCCTCGACCGACCCGTACCACGCGTCGTCGTTTGACCAGAGGCCGCAGTGGGTGTGTCCGAGCGCGATCAGCACGCCGCCGGTGAGCGTGGCCAGGTCGACGATCCGCTCGGCGCCCTGCTCCACGGCGTAGGCCAGAGCGTCGGCCAGGATCAGGCGGCCCTCGGCGTCGGTGTTGTTGATCTCGATGGTCTTGCCGTTCATCGCGGTCACGATGTCGCCGGGCTTGACCGAGCGCCCGCTGGGCATGTTCTCGGTGGCCGGCACGACGGCGGTGAGCGTGACCGGCAGGCCGAGCCGCGCGATGGCGCCGGTGGCCTCGATCACGGCGGCGCCGCCCGACATGTCGAACTTCATCTCCTGCATCTTGGCCGAGGGCTTGATCGAGATGCCGCCCGTGTCGAAGGTCACGGCCTTGCCCACGTAGGCCAGGTGCGGCCCCGCGGCGTTGGGCGGCCGGTAGCGCATCACGATCAGGCGCGGCTCCTCGTAGGTGCCCGCGGCCACGGCGGCGAACGCGCCCATGCCGCGCGCCACGATCGCCTCGCGGTCGAGTAGCTCCACCTCGAGCGCCTCGTGCTCATCGGCTATCTCCGCCGCGCGCTCGGCCAGGAAGCTCGGCGTGGCGAAGTTGGAGGGCAGGTTCTGGAGCTCGCGGGCGGCGTTGGCGGCCTCGGCCGCCACGCGACCCACCTCGAGCTCCGCCTCGCTCACGTCCTCGCCGGTCAGCTCGAGCCCTCGAGCCCGCCCGACTCGTCGTCGCCGGCCGAGGACTTGAAGCGATCGAAGCCGTAGAGCTTGAGCACGGTCCCCTCGACGATCGCGCCTGCCACCCCCTCCCCGGGCGGCACGGCCCACGACAACGAGCACCGCGCCGAGCTCCTTGGCTCGCGCCGCGGCGGCCGCGGCGGCCACGCGGGCGCGCTCGTGATCGAACTCCCCGCGGCGGCCGAGCCCGGCGATGAGCACGCGCCGCTGGCCGCCGCCGGGCGCCTCCTCGTGAGTCAGCGCGATCTTCTTGAGCGCCGGCTTGGCCTCGCCGAGCTCGACGAGGCGGGCCAGCGCCGAGTCCGCGAGCGAGTCGCCCTCGAAGAGGCCGATCACGCGGGTGTCGGCGGAGGTCTCCTCCGGCGCTCCCGCCCGTGCCGAAACGCTGATCTGTCTCACCGCGGGCACTCTATGCGACCGCCCTCGGCCCCCGGATACAGTGAGTGCCCCCTGACGCCACGAAGGAGACCGACTCGATGCCCAAGACAGTGATCCTCGGCGCCGCCCGCACCCCCTTCGGCAAGATGGGCGGCGGGCTGTCGTCGCTCGACGCCACCGATCTCGGCGGCACGGCGATCGCGGCCGCGCTGGAGCGGGCCGAGGTGGCTCCCGAGCAGGTCGAGCACGTGGTCTACGGCCAGGTGCTGCAGGCGGGCCAGGGCCAGATCCCCTCGCGCCAGGCCCAGATCAAGGGCGGAATACCCAAGGAGGTCTCGAGCGAGACCGTGAACAAGGTGTGCGCGTCCGGGCTGCGCTCCGCGGGCATGGTCGACCAGGCGGTGCGCGCCGGCGACCTCGAGGTGGCCGTGGCCGGGGGGATGGAGTCGATGTCGAGGGCCCCCTACCTGCTTGCTCAGGCGCGCTTCGGCTACCGCATGGGTGACGCCAAGGCGCTCGACGCGATGATGCACGACGGCCTGACCAACCCGTTCAGCGGCAAGGGGATGGGGGAGGAGGCCGACGAGGTCGGCGGCGAGCTCGAGATCACGCGCGCGGACATGGACAAGTTCGCCGTGCGCTCACACGAGCTGGCGGTGCAGGCCACCGACGAGGGCCGGCTGCCGGAGGAGATCGTGCCCGTGACCGTCTCGTCCAAGAAGGGCGACACCACGGTCGAGGTCGACGAGGCGCCCCGGCGCGAGTCGTCGCTGGAGTCGCTGTCCAAGCTGCGCAGCGCCTTCAGCAAGGAGGGCGCGCACACCGCCGGCAACGCCCCCGGCGTGAACGACGGCGCCGGCGCGCTCGTGCTCTCCTCCGACGAGTGGGCGGCCCGCAACGACCGGACGCCGCTGGCCACGATCGTGGCCCAGGCTGCGGTGGCCGACGACTTCGCCTACCTCGCCCGCACCCCGGCCAACGCCACCAAGGCCGTGCTCGAGAAGGCCGGGATCTCGGTCGACGAGATCGACCTGTTCGAGATCAACGAGGCCTTCGCCTCGGTCGCGCTCAACTCGATGCGGATGCTCGGCGTGGACGAGTCGAAGGTCAACGTGAACGGCGGCGCGATCGCCCTGGGCCACCCGATCGGAGCCTCCGGGGCGCGCATCCTGATGACCCTGGCCAACGAGCTTCGCCGCCGCGGCGGCGGCCTCGGGGTGGCCGCGATCTGCTCGGGCGGCGGCCAGGGCGACGCCGTCCTGCTCGAAGTGAATGGCGGCTGAGCCGGGCCCAGAGCCGCGCGGCGCAGCCTTCTTCGACCTCGACCGGACGCTGATCGAGGGCTCGAGCGCCCTCCATTTCGCACGGGCGGCGTACAAGCGCAAGATGCTCTCGCGCCGCGGACTGGCGCGCGGGGTCTGGGCCAACCTGCGCTTCCGCCTGCAGGGCTCGACCGACGAGAAGACCGAGGAGCTGCGCCAGGGGATCCTCGACGCGATCGCCGGCCAGCGCGTGATCGACCTGCAGCGCCTCGGTCCCGACGTGCTCGCCGGGATCCTGCCGCTGCTCTACAAGCAGGTGCTCGCCGAGGCGTGGGCCCACCAGGACGCCGGGCGCCCGGTCTACATCGTCACCGCGGCCTCGCAGGAGCTGGCCGAGGTGCTGGCCGCGGTGCTGGTGCTCGACGGCGGCATCGGGATGCGCTCGGAGGTGCGCGAGGGCGTCTACACCGGCGAGCCCGACGGGCCGTTCACCTACCGCGAGGGCAAGGCCCAGGCCATCCGCGAGCTGGCCGCGCGCGAGGGATTCGACCTGGCCGCCTCCTACGCCTATTCCGACTCGGAGTCCGACCTGCCGATGATGCGCGCCGTGGGTTCCCCGGTGGCGGTGAACCCCGACGCCGCGCTGGGGAAGGTCGCGCGCCAGGAGGGCTGGCGGGTGATGCGCTTCGACCGTCTGGGCCCGATCCTGAAGATCGGCAGCGCCGTGCTCGCGGTGGGCCTCGTGGGCGGCGGCGGAGGCTACGCGGCCGCCCGCGTGCGCCGGTCGTAGCCGGCGGCGGCGATCCCCTCGAGGACCGCCACGGACTCGTCCACGAGAGGCAGGGCGCCGATCTCCGCGGCCACCCGTGCCGCGGCGGCGCGGTAGGACGGCTCGGCGAGCAGCGTGGAGAGCGCGTCCGCGAGCTGTGGCACGGCGGCCGGCCCACCGTGCAGGGCGATGCCGGCGCCGAGCGCCTGCACCCTGTCCGCGTTCTGGGGCTGGTCGGCGAACTGCGGGAGCACGACCGTGGGGATCCCGTGGGCCAGCGTGCCCAGCGTGGTGCCCGAGCCGCCGTGGCCGGCGACCGCCGAGGCGTGGGGGAGCACGGCGTTCTGGTCGACCCACTGCTCCACGTGCACGTTGGCGGGCAGCGGCCCCAGATCGGCGGGATCGCGGTGCACGCCCACGGTGAACAGGATTCGCGCGGGCACGTGCTGCAGGGCATCGACCGTGGCGCGGAAGAGCTCGGGGAAGAAATCCATCTGCGGGATGGCGGTGCCCAGCGTCACGTAGGCCAGCGGGCGGCGATCGCCGGGCCACCAATCGGGCAGGGGCGGCGCGGGCTCCGCGGGGGTGCGGAAGCGGTGGCTCGCCCGTCCGCTCGCCGCGTAGAAGGAGGGCGGAGCCAGCGACAGCTCGGGACTCCGGCGACGAGCTCGAGCCCGCTGTCCTCGGGGAGGCCGAGCTCGGCGCGCAGATCGTCGAGGGCGCCGTGCAGCATCGCGTGGAACTCGTCCTCCAGCCCAAGCGTGACCGCCACCCGCGCCTGAGGCACGCGGCGCAGCTCGGCGGCCAGCGTGGCCGACAGCTCGCCGGACTCGCGGACGATCAGATCCGGGCCCCAGCTGTCCACGAGGTCGATCATCAGCGGCAACGCCGCGCGCGTATAGAGGCGCCCGAACACCTCGTTCACCACGATCGCGTCCTTGTCCTCGGGGGCCGCGCGCTCCACGCGCGCCCACACCGGCCCCATCTCCTCGTCGGAGGGATAGCCGATCGAGACGGGGTCGAGCCCGGCGCGTTCGACGATCGACGTCGACTTGTGCGGCACCGCCATCAGCACGTCGTGGCCGGCACGCCGGGCGGCGTGGGCGAAGGGCACGAGCGGGCCCACGTGGCCGGCTCCCGACGTCGAGCTCATGAGGATCTTCATGGGTGGTGACCTTCGCGTGCGATCGCGCCAGTGTCTGTGAGACGCGACACAGAGCGCGGTTGGCGGGCCCCCATGCCGGGTAAGGCGGTTCGCATGAGCGGAGTCATCGCCATCATCGTGATCGCGGTCGTCCTGCTGATCATCGGGTTGGTGATCCTGCAGGTGTTCCGTCGCGGCAAGGTGCGGCCCGAGTCGCAGGTCCCCCGGCCCGACGAAGAGGGTCACGCCGGGCGGGTGGACGAGTTCCGCGACTGACCGTCGTACGCGCGTCCACACCGCTGATCATTCGCTCAGCAGCGGGTCCGGCCCGGCCGATCATCGGCTAGGTCCCCTCCGTGCCGCGGAACCAATCCAACTCCGCGAGGCACAATGATCCGCTTTTCCGTTGTCCTGGCCACCGCAGCCGCGCTGCTGATGGCCCCCCATGCCCATGCAGCCTCGGAGTCCGGTGACGCCGGCGATCTGCCCGCCGGGGCGCAGGACCTGACCGCGGAGAGCGTGGTGGAGATAGAGGGCACCTTCGCCGCGCCCGACGACGTCGACATGTACAAGCTGTGCCTGCCCGGCGGGGGCGGCTTCTCGGCGTCGACGGTGGGAGGAAGCACCGTCGACACCCAGCTCTTCCTCTTCGACTCGGCCGGCCTAGGCGTTTACGGCAACGACGACGACGGCAGCTCACGCCAGTCGACCCTGCCCGCCGGTCATCCGCTGACCCCGCAGGCCGGGGGCGAGTACTACCTGGCGGTGGGCCCCTTCAACCTCGACCCGAGCAGCGCCGGGGGCCTGATCTTCCCCACCCTGGCGCCGGTGCTTGCTCCCGACGGGCCCCGGCGCGTCGCAGCCGGTGAGCGAGTGGTCGGGGCGGCTGAGCGGCGCCGGGTCCTACCGCGTGACGCTGACCGGCGCCGGCTGCGCGCCTCCGGACACCACGCCGCCGAGCGTCGACCTGCGCAGCCCGGCTCGAGGGCGCGGTCTATCTGCTCGACGAGCCCGTGCAGGCCGGCTACAGCTGCGCCGACGAGCCGGGCGGCTCGGGTCTCGCCTCCTGCGCAGGCACGGTGGCCGACGGCGCCGCGGTGGACACCGGCTCGGTGGGAGAGAAGGCATTCCGCGTCGACGCGGCCGACGCCGCGGGCAACTCGGCGGTGGCGCGCAGCGTCTACCGGGTGGTCTACGACTTCGAGGGCTTTCTCCGGCCCGTGCGCAACCGGCCGCAGACCAACCGCCGCCTGGCCGGCCTCCCCGTGCCGATTCGCTTCGAGCTCGGCGGAGATCACGGCCTGGACGTCGTCGAGGAGGGCTGGCCGCGGGTGGCGCAGATCGAATGCGGGTCGGGCGAGGAGCCCGCGGATGGCGAGCCGGCGAACCATCCGCGCTGGTTTCGGGAGCTGGCGTTCCGCCGGCGAAAGGAGCGCTACGTGTTCATGTGGCGCACCGAGCGCGACTGGGCCGGCACGTGCCGCCAGTTCATGCTCAAGCTCGGCGACGGCACGGTCAAGCGCGCCGACTTCGAGTTCGTCGGCCGCTGGCGCGACCTGTTCGACTGAGTCGCGGAGCGCATTCCGGGGTAATCTGGGCGGCGTGAGCAGCCGCAAGATCCGCGTGGTGGTGGCCAAGCCGGGCCTGGACGGCCACGACCGCGGGGCGAAGATCATCGCCCGCGCCCTGCGCGACGCCGGCATGGAGGTCATCTACACCGGCCTGCACCAGACGCCCGAGCAGATCGTCGAGACGGTCCTGCAGGAGGACGCCGACGCGGTCGGCCTGTCGATTCTCTCCGGCGCCCACATGACCCTCGTGCCGCGCATCTCCAAGCTGCTCGAGGAGGAGGGTGCGCAGGACGTGGTGCTGGTGGTGGGGGGCACGATCCCCAGCGACGACATCGCCGAGCTCAAGGAGCTGGGCGTGGCCGAGGTCTTCACCCCCGGCGCGCCGGTTCAGGGGATCATCGACTACATCAAGCAGGCAGTGCCCGCGTGACCCCCTGCAGCTGCAGCAGCGTCTCGCGGAAATCGGCGTAGCGCTCCTCGCCGACCTCGGCGGCAAATCGCCCCTCGATGTCGGCGAAGATCTCCTGTGAAGCGGCCAACGCCTCTCGGCCGTGCGGGGTCAGCCGGATGATCTTCGCGCGGCCGTCGGCCGGGTCGGCGACGCGCTCGACGAACTCGAGCCGCTCGAGGTCGCCTACCGCCTCGCCCACCGACTGCTTGGTGAGGCGCGACCGCTCGGCCAGGTCGGTGAGCCGCGAGCCCTCCTCGTCGATGTTGCCGAAGACGCAGCCGTGCGCCGGCCGCAGCTCCGCGTAACCCAGCTCCTCGAGTCGAGCGAACAGCTCGGCGCCGATGGCGTCCCTCACCTGGCTGAGGAGGGCGATGAGCGCGAGATCTCTTTGTGTGTCGGTTGTCACAGTTGGTAAGGCAGCCTGATGATTATGGTACGGTGATCTGACAAGGCTACCTGACTAATCATAGCTGGAGGACTTACCAATGCAACGCAAATATTGGACGCTGCTCGCGGTGAGCGTGGCGACGTTCATGCTCCTACTCGACATCACCGTGGTCAACACGGCGCTGCCCGCGATTCAGGAGGACCTGAACGCGAGCTTCACCGAGCTGCAGTGGGTGATCGATGCCTACACACTCGCGCTGGCGGCGCTGGTACTGACGGCCGGCTCTCTGGCCGACCGCCTCGGGCGGCGGCGGGTCTTTGCCGTCGGCCTGGCCATCTTCTCGCTGGCTTCTCTGGCCGCCGGCCTGGCGCCCGACCCGACGTTCCTCAACATCTCGCGCGCGGTCCAGGGGATCGGCGGAGCAATTCTGTTCGCCGTGTCGCTGGCCCTGGTGGCTCAGGAGTTCGCTCCCGGTCGCGACCGGGGCATGGCCATGGGGGTCTACGGCGCCACCATCGGCGTGTCGGTGGCCATCGGCCCACTGGTGGGCGGCGCGCTCGTCGACTCCGTGGGCTGGGAATGGGTGTTCTTCATCAACGTGCCGGTGGGCATCGCGATGATCGCCCTGACCTACGCGAAGCTCCGCGAGAGCCGCGATCCCAACGCAACGCGGGTCGACTGGGCGGGCCTCGCCACCTTCAGCTCGGCTCTGTTCCTGCTCGTGTTCGGCCTCCTGCGCGGCAACGAGGAGGGCTGGGGCAGCACGTTCATCGTCTCGCTGCTGGGCGCCGCCGCCGCCCTGCTGGTGGCCTTCGTGGTGATCGAGTCGCGGGTGAAGGAGCCGATGCTGCCGCTGGGCCTGTTCCGCAAGCCCGCCTTCACGGGGGTGCAGCTGGCGGCGCTCGGCGTGTCGGCCTCGATGTTCGCCCTGTTCCTGTACGTGACGTTCTACCTGCAGAACCACCTCGGGCACTCGCCGCTCGAGGCGGGGCTGATCTACCTGCCGTTCACGGTGGTCAGCTTCTTCGTGGCCGCCGCCGGCGGTGCGCTCCTCGGGCGAGTGCCGGCCCGGGTGCTCATGGCCGCCGGGCTGGGCCTGACCGGCGTGGGCCTGCTCCTGATGGGCGGGATCGACCCGGCCGACGAGTGGACCGCGATGCTCGGCGGCTTCGTGCTCGCCGGGGCGGGCGTCGGACTCCTCAACCCGGTGATCGCCGACGTGGCCCTGAGCGTCGTGCCCAAGGAGCAGAGTGGCATGGCCGCCGGGATCAACGACACGTTCCGCCAAGTCGGCGTGGCCGTGGGCATCGCGGCGTGGGGAGCGATCTTCCTCAGCCGCGGCGCCTCGGAGATCGAGCAATTGGCGGCAGGCACCCCCGCGGCCACCGGGGAGCGTCCCCGGCAGCTCATCGAGGCCGCGTCGTCGGGCAACCTCGACGCCGCGGTGGCCTCCGTGCCCGCCGGCGCCCGGGGGACGGTCGCCGACGCCGCGGGGCAGGGCTTCATCGCGGGCCTCAACGAGATCATCATGCTCGGGGGCGTGATGTCCCTGGTCGCCGCGATCGCGGCGCTGTGGCTCGTACGGGAGCGCGATATCGAGCGCGAGACGCCGATGGAGGTGGCCCCCGTGGCCACCGGGCAGGCGGCGCCACAGCCCGTCGCCGCCTAGTCTGCCGCCAAGTGTGGGCCCTCGTTTCCACCTCCAACGTGGACTCGGGGGCCCACACTCAGCTTGGCGCGCGAGGCGATTGACTCGTCAGTCAATGAAGTAACATGGCGGGTCGCCTAGCCGGCGGAACCCTACGAAGGAGAAAGCTTCCGTGAAGATCTGCGTCCTCGTGAAAGAGGTACCCGACGCGGCCGTCGAGAAGCGCATGGACGACGGCTCCAAGCGTCTCGACCGCTCGGGCGAGAAGAACCTCAATCCGTTCGACACGCACGCGATCGAGGCCGCGATGCAGCTTCGCGAGGGCGGCGAGATCGAGGTCGACGAGATCGTCGCGGTGACGATGGGCCCGGAGTCGGCCTTCCGCGCTCTGCACAAGGCGGTGTCGCTGGGAGCCGACCGCTCGGTCCACCTGACCGACGAGGCGCTGGCCGGCTCGGACGTCTGCGCCACGGGCTACGCGCTGGCCAAGGTGCTCGAGTCCGAGTCACCCGACATCGTTCTGCTCGGCCAGCAGTCGGATGACGGCGAGTGCTACACGATCGGCGCCGTCGTGGCCGACCACCTGAAGATGCCCTCGCTCACGCAGGTGATCAAGATCGACGTCGAGGACGGCAAGCTGCGCTGCGAGCGCCAGGCCGAGTACGGCTACGACACCGTCGCCGTGGAGCTGCCGGCCGTGATCGCGGTGGGCGACGCCATCAACGAGCCCCGCTATCCGTCGCTAAAGGCCATCATGGGCGCCAAGAAGAAGCCGCTCGACACGAGGGCGGCCGGCGACGTCGGCATCGAGTCCGACCAGGTCGGCGAAGGCGGCTCCAAGACCAAGGTCCTCGCCGTGAACCCGCCGGAGGCCAAGGCCGCCGGCGAGCTGATCGAGGACGAGGACACCAACGAGACGGTCGAGAAGATCATCAGCTGGCTCGACGAAAGGAAGCTCCTCGCATGAGCGGGATCCTGGTCTACGCACTTCATTACGAGGGCGAGTTCAACAAGAACTCGCTGGGCGCGGTGTCCGAGGGCGCCAAGCTGGCCAAGGAGCTCGGCGGCGAGTGCGCTGCCGTGGTGGTCGGCGGCGACGACCTGAGCGACGATCTCTGCGCCTCGCTGGGCAAGTACGGCGCCACCAAGGTGTTCCGGGCCAAGGCGCCCGAGGGCCTCGCCCAGCCGGTGGTCGACGTGATGGCCAAGGTCATCTCAGAGAACGACTTCGGCTATGCCCTGTTCGGCGGCGGCCTGCTCGGATTCGAGATCGGGGCCGGCCTGACCGCGCGGCTCAACGCCGGAGTGACCATGGAGGTCACCGCGGTCAAGGCTCAGGACGGCGGTCTCGTGGCCGAGCGCCCGATACTCCAGGACTCCGCGATCGTCGACGTGGGCTACGTGGGCGACACCGGCATAATCATCGGCCGCCTCAACGCCTTCGACATCGCCGAGGGCGGTGACGGTGCGGCCGAGGTGGTCGACGTCGACGTCGAGCTCGAGGAGCACTCCACCAAGGCCGTGATGGTCCAACGCGGCGAGCAGCGCGGCGCGGACGTGAACATCGAGGACGCCGACATCCTCGTGGCCGGCGGCCGCGGCCTCGGCAAGGCCGAGGGCTTCGAGGCCTGCGAGGAGCTGGCCGGCGCGCTCGGTGGGGCCGTCGCCGCCACCCGCGCGGTGGTCGACGCCGGCTGGTACCCCTACGCCGCTCAGATCGGGCAGACGGGCAAGACCGTCGCGCCGAAGCTGTACCTGGCCGCGGGGATCTCGGGCGCCATCCAGCACAAGGTCGGCATGCAGAACTCGGAGAACATCGTGGCCATCAACAAGGACCCGAACGCGCCGATCTTCGAGTTCTCCGACCTCGGCGTGGTGGGCGACCTCAACAAGATCCTGCCCAAGCTCACCGAGGCCGTGCAGGCGAAGAAGGGTTAGCGCCTTGCCCACCGCCCCGATCGAGTTTCCGCCGCCGGTCGACTCGGCCAAGGAGTTCGTCGGCTCGCCCACGGATCCCGAGGACGAGCGCATCGAGGTCGGGGTGGCGATCGTGGGCGGCGGCCCCGCGGGTCTCGCCTGCGCGATCCGCCTGGGGCAGCTGCTGGCCGAGGACGAGGCGCTGATGGAGTCGCTCGGCGAGGTGCCGATCGCGCTGGTGGAGAAGGGCAAGACACCCGGGTCGCACCTGCTGTCGGGGGCGATGATGAAGCCGTCGGCCATGAAGAAGCTCTTCCCCGACCTGCCGGAGGAGGACTGGCCCACCTACGGCACGGTCGACAAGGACGCGGTGTACCTGCTGCCCAACCGCAAGCGGGCGATTCCGCTCAAGCCGACCCCACCGCCGTTTCGAAACCACGGCAACCACGTGACCTCGGTGGCCCAGCTCGGCCGCTGGATGTCCGAGCAGGCCGAGGAGGCCGGCGTGTACATCCTGGGCGAGACCGCCGCCGCGAAGCTGCTGGTGGAGGACGGCCGGGTGGTGGGCGTGCGCTCGGGCGACAAGGGCCGCGACCGCGAGGGCGACGAGCTCTCCAACTTCGAGCCCGGCGCCGACCTGATCGCCAAGGCCACCGTTCTGTGCGAGGGAACCCAGGGGCACCTGACCGGGGCCGCCATTCGCCATTTCAGCCTGGGCTCCGAGGACCCGCAGCAGTGGGAGATCGGGGTGAAGGAGGTCTGGGAGGTGGAGAAGCCGCTCGACCGGGTGGTGCACACGATGGGCTGGCCGCTGCACTTCAGGGCCAAGTACCGCGAGTTCGGCGGATCGTTCGTCTATCCCATGGGCGAGGACCGCGTTTCGATGGGCTTCGTGACGGGTCTCGACTACCGCGACGCACGCTTCTCGGTCCACGACGCGCTCCAGCAGCTCAAGGGCCATCCGCTGGTGGCGCAGATCCTCGAGGGCGGCAAGCGGGTCGGCTGGGGGGCCAAGACCCTGCCATCGGGCGGCTACTGGGCGCGGCCGAAACGGCTGTGGGCCCCGGGCATGGCGATCTGCGGCGACGCCGCGGGCATGGTCAACGTGCCCACGCTGAAGGGCGTGCACTACGCCATGCACGCCGGGATGTTCGCCGCCGAGGCCATCGTCGAGCGCCTCAAGGCGGGCCGCGACTGCGACGACCTCTCCAACTACGCCGCCAAGGTCGAGGGCTCGGAGATAGAGAAGGACACCTACCGCTCGCGCAACATGCGCCAGCCCTTCGCCCGCGGCTTCCTGGTGGGCGGGGCGGTGGCCAACATGATGGAGATCTCCGGCGGGCGCTTCCCCGGCGGGCGCTGGGCCACCCACGACGACGCCACCGTCGACGTGTTCATCGGGCCCGAGCGCAAGTACCCCAAGCCCGACGGCAAGACCACCTTCGACAAGCTCTCATCGGTGTTCGCCTCCGGCAACGCCACCCGCGACGACGCCCCCAACCACATCCGCATCCAGGACAAGGTGCCGCTCGAGGTGGCCCTGATGTGGCAGAACATGTGCCCCGCCCAGGTGTACGAGGTGCCCGACGACGAGCTGGAGGCCGCCGGCGCGAACGGCAACGGCAAGCTCGACGGCAAGCACGAGGTGCGGATGCAGGTGACGCCGTCGAACTGCGTGCAGTGCGGAGCGATTACCGCGAAGGGCGGGCGGCTGACGCCTCCGGAAGGTGGCGACGGCCCCAACTACCAAGCCACCTGAAGGGCCTGCGGGCGAGCTCTTCGGCGTCCTCGGGGTTCGCGGTGCTGGTGCACCACTTCACCCCTGCGTCCTTGAATAGCTCGCCCGCAGGCATCTCAGCTGGCTTGGTAAGCCAGGTGACACGAGCTACCTAGCCGGTCATGGCCGCATAGGTCATGACCAGTGTCGCCAGCACAATCAGCAGTCCGAGCATCGCCTCGGGCCGAGGCGCGTGGAACCACATGCGGAGCGATTACCGCGAAGGGCGGGCGCGCTGACGCCTCCGGAAGGTGGCGACGGCCCGAACTATCAGGCGACTTGAGGGCCGGCCTGGTTATCCACGCCCGCCAGGACCGGCGCGTCCGCCGCTCGCGCTTGTGCTGCGGGCGGGGCTGGGTGAGCGAGTTGGCCAGGTAGAAATACATCATTCCGTTCATTGGGTCTTCCATCTCCGTTTCGTAGGGCCGTCGGAGTGAGAGACCGCGAAAGGGCGGCTGCTATTCCACGTGGCTCGCCCGCAGGCGCAGGTACTCCGCCCGGGCGCTGAAGCTGCCCGCCATCTCCTCGGTCAGCTCGTCGCGGAACTCCTGGCGGTAGGTGGCGTCGGTGAGCACCGCGATCGCGTAGTAGAGGCCGGCGAACGCGGCGATGCCTCCGGATACGCGCAGCAGGGCCTCGGTCACCTCGATCTCCTCGCCGAAGAGGTTCAGCCTGATCACCACGCTCTCGCTCGCCACACCCCAGGCCTCGCGCACCTCGGGGCCGACGGCGAGCGCTCCCAGCACGACGAAGAAGATCGCCACCGCAAGGCTCACCAGGAGGATCTGGAGCGCCTGGCTGATGAACATCACCAGCCCGACGTTGAAGCGCTGGCGCTTCTGCAGCGGTGGGCCCTCGCGCCCGGAAACCTCCTCGAGCTCGCGGACCTCGCGCGGCAGCTGCACGCCGACGAAGACCGTTCCGACGGCCACGAACAGGGCTCCCACACAGGCCAAGAAAGGCCCGCGGCATGGTGGAGAACACCTGCCACATCTCGGTGTTGATGAAGAGCACCAGCGCGAACACCAGCAGCAGCGGCACGGCACGCGACAGAACCGAGACCGACGCGTCGAGCTGGTCGATCAGGCGCGGGCCCGTCCAGCGCAGGATCGACAGCACCCCGTATCGGATGAGCCCGAAGGCCACCGCGAGCACGACCAGGTTGGCGCCGGCGGTGACCAGCGCGCTGCCCCACTGCCCTCCGAATATCAGCGGCAGCGCCGCGGGGACCAGGACGAAGGCCGCCAGCTCCGCCGCCCCGACGTTCTCGGGCAGCGACAGGAAGGGGCGCTTGCGCACGAGGTTGAGCAGGCCGAACGCGCCGATCAGGATGCCGAGGCCGCCCACCCAGGCGGCGATGTTGGCCATCACCGGCCAGTCGAGCTGGATCGCGCCGAGCAGCTCCCCGAAGGCCACCAGCACCAGCAGCGGCGCGGCACGCGTCCAGACGTCCTCGCGCGCCGAGTAGTCCTCGATGAACAGCGGCAGGCCGGCGCGGCGAAAGCGGCGTTCGTAGTCGGCGAGCTCGGCCACCGGGCTATTGCAAACGTGCGGCCGGACGTTTAGACGGACGTGGCTAGAATCGAAGAGGCAATGAAGACCGGCATTCACCCCGAATACGTAGCCGCTCACGTTCGCTGCACCTGTGGCAACGAGTTCGAGACGCGCTCCACCAAGGCCAATCTCAACGTCGAGATCTGCTCGGCCTGCCACCCGTTCTACACGGGCCGCCAGAAGCTCGTGGACACCGGTGGCCGCGTCGAGCGCTTCCGCCGCCGCGCCGCCCGCGCGGGACGGTAGGAGACCTCAACCGCAACTCGGGTGCCCGGCGGCTGTTCTCTTCGAGCATGGCCCGCCGGCTCGTGATCGCAACCTCACTCGTTCTGGCCGCCCTCGGGACGGTCGCGATGGCCCCTGCCACGGGCGCGAGTGCCCCTGCTGGCGGCGCCGCCCGCGGGCGTCAAGCTGGTCGACTGCTCCCGCGAGGATCACTCCGCCACTTTCCACGGCCGCATGAAGCCCTTCGAGGACAGCGAGCGCATGTGGATGCGCTTCACCCTGCTGGAGAAGCGGGCCGCCGGGTTCGAGGTGGTGGCCGCGCCCGGCCTCTCGCGCTGGCAGAAGTCAAAGCCCGGAGTCGCGGGCCTTCAGCTATCGCCAGACCGTGCGCGGACTGCAGGATGGGGCGAGCTACCGCATGCAGGTCAACTACCGCTGGTACTCGGCCGAGGGAAAGCTGACGGCGCGGGCGCAGCAGCGATCTCGGGTCTGCCGCCAGTTCGAGCGCCTGCCCAACCTCACCGCCTCGCTGGCGGGAGCTCGAGGAGACGAACGTCGACGGCGTTCTGCGCTACCGGGTGAAGGTCGGGAACACAGGCGTGGCGGCCGCCACGGGGGTGGCCCTGCGCCTCGCGGTCGACGGTGACGTGGTCGATACGGTCACGGTGGGCATGCTCCTCCCCGGCACCGGCCGGGTGCTCGGCTTCCGCGGCCCGCGCTGCACGACCTCGGTGAAGGCGGCCGTCGATCCCGACGGCGTCCTGGCCGAGTCCTCGGAGGACGACAACGTCCAAGAGGTCGCGTGCGCCGATTTGCCGCTCCCCTAACGGGGAGCGCAATAGGTCGCCGATACCATGACTGAAGTGGGTGAGCGCCTCGGCATCGACCAACGGCAACGCGCCCGATCACATGCGTGAGGCAACCCAGGACGCCCCCATCGGCGGCCAGGCGGTGCTCGAGGGCGTGATGATGCGCGGCATCTCCACCTGGGCGGTGGCGGTGCGAAAGCCCTCGGACGAACAGCTGGCCCGCGGCGGTCCCGGCTCCAAGGAGGGGGCCAAGGGCGAGATCGAGGTGGTCTCGGAGCCCCTCGTGTCCTGGACCAAGCGCCACCGGTTGCTGCGCCTTCCGGTCGTGCGCGGCGTGGTGGCCCTGGGTGAGTCGCTGAAGATCGGCTTCCGCGCGCTCGGCATCTCGGCCAACGCGCAGGTTCCGCCCGACGACGAGGGCAAGCAGCAGGACATCGGCGGCGGCGCCTGGGTGGGCACGATCATCTTCGCGATGCTGTTCGCCGTCGGGCTGTTCTTCCTGCTGCCCGCGGGCCTGACGAACCTCTTCGCCGACAGCATCCCCAACTCGCTCGCCTTCGTGGTGATCGAGAAGCTCGTGCGCATCTCGATCTTCCTGGGCTACCTCTGGCTGATCTCGCGCATGCCCGATCTCCAGCGGGTGTTCGAGTACCACGGGGCCGAGCACAAGACGATCTCCTGCTACGAGGCGGGCGAGCCGCTGACGCCGGAGAACGCCCAGCGCTACTCGCGCTTCCATCCCCGCTGCGGGACGAGCTTCCTACTGCTGGTGATGATCGTGGCCATCGTCGTGTTCGCCCCGCTCGGCAAGCTCGACTGGCACTGGCTCTTCATCTCGCGCGTGGTCGGTATTCCGATCGTCGCCGGCCTGGCCTTCGAGCTGATCAAGTGGTTCGGCAAGAACCGCACCAGGCGCTGGGCCCGCGCCCTGATGTGGCCGGGCATGCAGCTCCAGCGCCTGACCACCCGCGAGCCCGATCTGTCTCAGCTCGCGGTGGCCATCGCCGCCCTCGACGCCGTGCTGGCCGTCGAGAACCCCCGTGCCGCGTCCGACGAGGACAAGCTCGGCATGGAGGTTGTGGCCTAGGGGCCTAGGGGCCGAATGCGCTGTTGGTTCGGCGTCGCAGGGCCCGCGCGCGGTCCGTGCCGCGCCGGCCCCGCCACGGGTGAGGTCCCTTGGCCCACGGGTGCCAGCCCAGCGTCCCGTACTGCTCACGAAGTAGCGCCTTCAGCTCGCCTCGGTGATCCTGGCAGGAGTAGCGGGTGGCTCCGTAGATCCCGCGGCCGTGCCACACGAGCCAGCGTTCGGGCTCCGCGTCGACGTACTCGCCGTGTCTCAGGTCGAGCATCTGGTGCTCCAGCTGGGCCTGGGTCTCGCGGCCGGGCCGGCAACCGCAGATCTCGCATCTGAACACGACGGCTACGGGCACAGCAGAGAAGCTACCCGGAAGCGACCGGCGGCTCCCAGTGGATCTCGGCGAGCTCGTCGGGCGGCGACCCGCGCAGGAGCCACGTGCCGTCGTCGCGCCGCACGACCAGGCCGCTTTCGGTGATCCGGCCCAGCGCGGTGGTCACCGACGCGCGGCGGCTCCCCACCAGCTGGCCCAGCAGCTCGTGGGACATGCGCAGGCCAATGCTGATGCCCTGGGGGGTCACCCGCCCCCAGCGGTCGGCCAGGTGCCAGAAGAGCACGAGCAGGCGGGTCTCGACCGGTGAGAGGTGCAGCAGGGCCTGGTGGACCGACATGCGCGAGGTGTGCCTGACGGAGCGCTCGAGCAGGGCGCGCATCACCTGTGGCCAGTCGGCCAGGCACTTGGCGAGCGTCTCGTCGAGGATCGCGAGCCGCACCGGCGCGAGGACGTGCCAGAGGACGTGGTAGCGCACGAGCCCGTCCTCCCCCTTGGCCACCCACGGCTGGAGCACGTCGCCCTCACCCAGCAGCTCGGTGCAGGTGGAGCCGGCAAGGATCACGTCGCGGGCGAGCACCCCCTCGATCAGCAGGAAGCCCAGCCGGCCTCGGTCGCCGTCGTCGCTCGGCACCTCCCAGCGCCCGCAGGGCAGGGACCTCGCGCGAGCGCGGAGGTCGTTGCGGGCGCGCCGGATCTGCGACGCCGGCACGCGAAGCCCCAGCTCCGGGTCGACCTCGAGCAGGCGAATCCACGCCTCCCGGTTGCCTTGCTGCGGAGGCCGGTGATTATTCGCGGACAGACCGTTCTCTCCCTGAACGCGAAACAGGGTACCGCTGACGGGTTGAAAATCAACGTTGTGCTCCAACCTGGCGGCTTTGCGGGAAACGCGCGGAGGGGTAGGGTCGCCGCCGAGCTACCTGGAGGGGAGCCGTCATGTGCCTGGCCATCCCAGGCCAGATCATCGAAGTGGTCGACCGCGAGAACCGTCTTGCGCAGGTCGACGTCGCCGGGGTCAAGCGCACGATCAACATCGGGCTGCTCGACGACGACGGCACCGGCGTGGACACCGGTGACTGGGTACTGATCCACGTCGGCTTCGCGATGTCGCGGGTCGACGAGGACGAGGCGATCGCAACCCGGACGCAGCTCGAGCGCATGGGCGAGGACTACGAGGCTGAGCTGGAGGAGCTCAAGGCGAGCGTGATCGAGTGACCGAGCAACGCCTGCGGCGACCACTGCATCACCTGCTCCGACGAGGGCATCCCGATGCAGGTGGAGCGTGTGAACGAGGAGACCGGCCTCGCCCTCTGCGCCGCCGAGGACGGCTCGAGGGGCGAGGTTGAGATCGCGCTGGTCGAGCCGGTCGCGCCCGGCGACCGGCTGTTGGTCCATGCCGGCGTTGCGCTGGTGGGGTTGGAGGCATGAAGTTCGTCGACGAGTTCCGCGATCCCGAACTGGGCCGCGTGCTCGCCACCGAGATCCTGGCCGCGGTCGAGCCCGGCCGCCAGTACAAGTTCATGGAGGTGTGCGGCGGCCACACCCACTCGATCTACAAGTTCGGGATCGACGATCTGCTGCCCGCCAACGTCGAGCTGGTGCACGGCCCCGGGTGCCCGGTGTGCGTGATCCCCATGGGCCGCGTGGACGACGGGATAGCCATCGCGCGCAACCCCGAGGTGATCTTCACCTGCTTCGGCGACATGATGCGCGTGCCGGGCTCGAACGGCAGCCTGCTCGACGCCAAGGCCGAGGGCGCGGACATCCGCATGGTCTACTCGCCGCTCGACGCCCTGCGGATCGCCAAGCAGAACCCCGACCGCGAGGTCGTGTTCTTCGCCATCGGCTTCGAGACCACCGCGCCGTCCACCGCGCTCACGCTCAAGCGCGCCAAGGCGGAGGGCGTGCCGAACTTCACCTGCATGTGCAGCCACGTGACGATCGTGCCGCCGCTGCGCGCGCTGCTCGACTCGCCCGACCTGCGCCTCGACGGCTTCGTCGGCCCGGGGCACGTGTCGACTGTGGTCGGCGCTCGGCCGTTCGAGTTCATTCCGGCCGACTACGGCAAGCCGATCGTGGTGGCCGGATTCGAGCCGCTCGACGTGCTGCAGGCAATTCGCATGATCCTCGCCCAGCTGGCCGACGGCCGCTGCGAGGTGGAGAACCAGTACTCGCGCGTGGTGCCGTACGAGGGCAACGCGCGCGCGCTCGAGGTGATGAGCGAGGTGTTCGAGCTGCGGCCGCACTTCGAGTGGCGCGGCCTGGGCTTCATCTCCCAAAGCGGGCTCAAGCTCTCCGAGGCCTACGCCGACCTCGACGCCGAGCTTCGCTTCAGCGTGCCCGGCGTGCGCGTGGCCGATCCCAAGGCCTGCCAGTGCGGTGAGGTGCTCAAGGGCGTGATCAAGCCCTGGGAGTGCAAGGTCTTCGGCACCGCGTGCACGCCGGAGCGCCCGATCGGAACCTGCATGGTCTCGTCGGAGGGGGCCTGCGCGGCCTACTACAACTACGGCCGCTTCGCCCGCGAGCGGGAGGTCGTGTGACGGTCTCGCGACCGGGAGGAGAGAATCCTCGGGATCATCGAGACCGCCCGCGGCAAGCGGGCGAAGTTCCGCGACAAGCGCGTCACCATGTCGCACGGGGCCGGGGGGAAGGCCACCCAGACGATGATCGAAGGCCTGTTCGTGCCGGCGTTCGGCACGGGGGCGCTCGAGGCGATGGGCGACGCCGGGGCCGTGATGGCCGACGGCGTCGAGCTGGCCATGACCACGGACTCCTTTGTCGTCAAGCCGATCACCTTCCCCGGCGGCTCGATCGGCGACCTGGCCGTGAACGGCACGGTCAACGACCTCGCCGTGTCCGGCGCTCGCCCGCTCGCGCTCAGCCTCTCGCTGATCCTCGAGGAGGGCCTCGAGGCGGACGAGCTGAAGGCCGAGGTGGAGGCGATCGCCGCGGCCGCCGAGGCGGCCGGAGTGCAGATCGTGGCCGGCGACACCAAGGTGGTGGAGCGCGGGGCCGCGGACAAGATGTACGTGTGCACCACCGGCGTCGGCGTGCGCGACCCGCGCGCGCGGATGGCCACCGACGCGCTTCGGCCGGGCGACCGCATCCTGCTCTCCGGCTCGATCGGCGAGCACGGCACGGCCATCATGCTGGCGCGCGGCGAGTTCGAGCTGGACGCCGCGATCGAGTCCGACACCCGCTCGCTGTGGCCCCTCGTGGACACCCTGCTCGACGAGGTCGGGCCGGACCTGCGCTGCATGCGCGACGCCACGCGCGGAGGTGTGGCCTCGGTGATGAACGAGCTCGCTCGGGCGTCCGGGGTGGCCATGATCGCCCGCGAGTCGGCGGTGCCGATCGACCCCGCCGTGGCCGGGGCTTCAGAGATCTTGGGAATCGATCCGATGTACGTGGCCAACGAGGGCAAGCTCGTCGCCTTCGTGGGCCCAGAGTCCGCCGACCGCGCGCTCGAGGCCATGCGCTCGGTCCCCGGCTGCGAGAGCGCGGCCGAGATCGGCGAGGTGAAGACCGAGCCTCCGGGGATGGTGCTCATGGAGACGAGCTTTGGCGGCAAGCGGGTGATGGATCAGCTGGTGGGCGATCCACTCCCGAGGATTTGTTGAGCGAAGAGAGGGAGCGCTGATGGCGACGACCGAGGCATTCGCAGCACAGAGGGAGACCGAGGGGGTGACCGCCCACGTCCTGTGGATGACCTCGGGTCAATCCTGCGAGGGCGACTCCGTGGCCATGACGTCGGCCACGAACCCCAGCCTGGAGGACATCATCACCCAGGCGATTCCCGGGATGCCGAAGGTCGTGGTGCACAACGGCGTGGTCGCCTACGAGGTGGGCGACGAGTTCATCCAGGCCTGGTACGACGCCGAGAACGGCGACATCGACCCGTTCGTGCTCGTGATCGAGGGGTCGCTCGGCAACGAGAACATCAACGGCGAGGGCCACTGGACCGGCTTCGGCGTCAACCCCGAGAACGGCCAGCCGATCACGGTCAACGAGTGGATCGACCGCCTCGCGCCCAAGGCGGCCGCCGTGGTCGCGGTCGGGCACGTGCGCCACCTACGGCGGCATCCCGGCGATGAAGAACAATCCCACCGGCGCCATGGGCGTGCCCGACTACCTGGGATGGAACTGGAAGTCGAAGGCCGGCCTGCCGGTGGTCTGCATCCCCGGCTGCCCCGCGCAGCCCGACAACATGACCGAGACGCTGCTCTACCTGGCGCTCCACCTCGCCGGGCTGGCGCCCGCCCCCGAGCTTGACGAGCAGCTGCGCCCGAAGTGGCTGTTCGGCCGCACCGTCCGCGAGGGCTGCAACCGAGCCGGCTTCGCCGAGCAGGGCGAGTTCGCCACCGAGTACGGCTCCGACAACCGCTGCCTGGTCAAGCTGGGCTGCAAGGGCCCGGTGGTCAAGTGCAACGTGCCGGTCCGCGGCTGGGTGAACGGCATCGGCGGCTGTCCCAACGTGGGCGGCATCTGCATGGCCTGCACGATGCCCGGCTTCCCCGACAAGTACATGCCGTTCATGGAGCCCGACAAGTGGGGCAACATGGCGTCGAACTTCTCGAAGGTCGCCTACGGACCGATGGTGCGCTACTTCCGCAAGCGCAACATCAAGAGGGAGTACGACAAGGAGCCCGAGTGGAGACACAACAGGGCGGAGCTGACCACCGGCTACTCCAAGCGCTGGTAGAGGGAGACGCGCATGTCAACAGCTGAAACACCCACTGATCAGAAGGTCGTCGTCAAGGAGATGTCGTGGGACCCGATCACCCGCATCGTCGGGTCGCTCGGGATCCACACGGAGGTCGACTTCTCCAACCAGCAGGTTCTGAAGTGCTACTCGACGTCGATGGTTTTCCGCGGCTTCGACATCTTCATGAAGGGGATCGATCCGCGCGACGCGCACTTCATCACCAGCCGGATCTGCGGCATCTGCGGTGACAACCACGCCACCTGCTCGTGCCTCAACCAGAACATGGCCTACGGGGTCAAGCCGCCGCCGCTCGGCGACATGGCCTTCAACCTGGCCGAGACCGCGGACTACATCTTCGACCACGCGATCTACAACGACTGCATGGCGAACGTGGACTTCTGCGAGCAGATGGTCAAGGAGACCAACCCGACGCTGCTGGCGACGGCCGAGAACACCTCGGCTCCGCACTCGGACATCCACGGCTTCAAGACGATCGCGGACATCATGCGGGCGCTCAACCCGTTCACGGGCGAGTTCTACCTGGAGACCCTCCACGTGGCGCGCTACACGCGTGAGATGTACTGCCTGTTCGGCGGGCGCCACACCCACCCGTCGACGATCATGCCCGGCGGCTGCAGCGCCGACATCACCCACCAGACGTGCACGGACTACTACGTGCGCCTCATGAAGTACTTCGACTACGTGAAGCGCAGCGTGCCGCTGCACGACGACCTCTACGACTTCTTCCTTCAGGAGTTGCCGGGGTACGACATGGTGGGCTACCGGGAGACGAACCTGGTCAACTGGGGCTCGTTCGACGACCCGGACTACGTCGACTACAGCTACAAGAACATGACCGAGTGGGGGCGCAAGCGCTACATCACCCCCGGCATCGCGATCAGCGGAGAGCTGATCACCACCGATCTGGTCGAGATCAACCTGGCCATCCGGATCCTGCTCGGCAGCTCGTACTTCGACGGCTGGGACAACGAGCGCACATTCGTGACCCAGGACCCGCTGGGCAACCCTGTGGACAAGAACCACCCGTGGAACAAGGTCACGCTGCCCAAGCCGCAGAAGCGCGACTTCACCGACAAGTACACGTGGGTGGTGTCGCCGCGCATCTACGACAAGCGCACCGACACGCACGTGTGCTGCGACACCGGCGGCGGCCCGTTCGCGCGCCAGTGGTGCACGGCCAAGGCCGGCCTGGTCGACTTCGGCTACGTCAAGGCCACCGGCCACAGCATCCAGATGGCGCTCCCGCGCTCGGCGAGCTTCCCCGAGATGGAGATGGAGTGGCACGTCCCGGAGAAGTCGAACGCAATCGAGCGTGACCGCGCTCGCGCCTACCACCAGGCCTACTCGGCGCTGATCGCGCTGCACAACCTGGAGCGGGCGATGAAGGAGGTGCAGGCCGGCCGCACGAAGAGCTGGAACGACTTCACCGTTCCGGAGTCGGCGGTCAGCTGCGGCTTCCACGAGGCGGCCCGCGGGGTGCTCTCGCACCACATGGTGATCGAGGACAGCAAGATCGCCAACTACCAGCCCTATCCGCCGACGCCGTGGAACGCGAGTCCGCGCGACGTCTACGGAACTCCCGGCCCCTACGAGGACGCGGTGCAGAACACGCCGATCTTCGAGGAGAACGGCCCGGAGAACTTCAAGGGGATCGACATCATGCGGGCGGTGCGCTCGTTCGATCCCTGTCTGCCGTGCGGCGTGCACATGTACGGCGGGAAGGGGCCGGTGCGCAAGGTGGTCCATACGCCCACGGCTCTCTGCTGAGCGATGGAGTCCGAGCAGCTCATCGCCCGTGTGCAGGAGCTCACGGGCCGGTTGGAGGACCTCGATGATCCGGCCTGCCGCGAGTTGGCGGAGGAGCTGACCTCCGCGGTCGTGCAGATGTACGGAGCGGGGCTGGAGCGGATCGTCGCCCTGGCCGACGAAGCCACCCGCGACGAGATGGCCAAGGACGACCTCGTCGCGGGCCTGCTGATGATCCACGACCTCTATCCGGTCCCGATCGAGGAGCGGGTGGCCGAGGCGCTCGACACCGTGCGGCCCTACATGGAGTCCCACGGTGGCAACGTCGAGCTGATCGGGATCGAGGACGGGATCGCCAAGCTGCGCCTGGAGGGCAGCTGCAAGTCGTGCCGGGCGTCGTCCGCCACCCTGGAGCTGGCGGTGCGCCAGGCGCTCGAGGAGGCGGCGCCGGACCTGGAGGGGATGGACGTCGAGGGCGTCGTCGACGAGGCCGAGGAGCCGGGGATCAGCGGGATCCCGCTGCCGATCGTGCAGGTGAACGCCGCGCCCTCCTGGCACACGCTGGGCATCGACGGCTCCGAGGCGCTCGTGGCCACCGACGTCGATGGCGTCCCGCTGGTGGTGGCCAACGTGGACGGCACGCTGCTCGCCTACCGCAACCGCTGCGCCGACTGCGGCGGGACGCTGCACGGGGGAGCGCTCGACGGCGGGGCGCTGGGTTGCCCCGGCTGCGGGCGCAGCTACTTCCTGCCCCAGGCGGGACGGTCCATGGACGACGACCAGCTGCAGCTCGAGCCGGTTCCGCTGCTGCGGGAGCGGGAGGAGATCAGGGTCGCTCTGTGACGGATACCCGGGCGTCGATGATCTCCGGGCTTCGCGGCCTCGCCAAGCCGGCGCCTCCGTCACCGGCGCCGGTGGCCGACGACATCGAGCGCTGCGACCTCTGCCAGACGAGCTTGCCGCCGGACCACCGGCACATGCTCAACCTCTACGAGCGCCAGATCGTCTGCACCTGTGAGAGCTGCTGGGCGCTGCGCTCTGGCGACACCGAGTTTCGCCCCGTCGGCCACCGCACCCTGTGGCTCGAGGACTTCCAGCTGCCGGAGGAGATCTGGGCCCAGTTCCGGATCCCGATCGGGCTGGCCTTCTTCATGTACTCGAGCGTCACCGAGTGCGTGGTGGCGATGTACCCGAGCCCCGCCGGCGCCACCGAGAGCGAGCTGCACTTCGAGACCTGGAACCGGCTGGCGGACATGAACCCGGTGCTGCAGCGCCTCGAGCCCGACGCCGAGGCGCTGATCGTCAACCGGACGTCGGACCCTCCCAGCTTCGCGATCGCGCCGATCGACCGCTGCTACATGCTCGTCGGCCTGGTGAAGTCCGCGTGGGAGGGCATCTCCGGGCGGCGCCGGGATGGAGCGCGCGATCGCGGGCTACTTCGACGAGCTGCGGGCGGCGGCGCAGTGAGCGAGACTCACGCGGTGGAATACCGGTCGCGCCCGAGCCCGAGTTCCAGGTGCTCGGCGCGAGCGGGCGTCGCCACGCCGCGGTGCCGGCGGTCGACTTCGACGTCCACGTGAGCGAGCCCGGCGGCCGCGCGGTCTACGCGATCGCGCTCACCGCGCAGATCATGATCGAGCCCGCGCGGCGTGCCTACGACGCCGAGACGCGGGAGCGGCTGGTCGAGCTGTTCGGCGCCCCGGAGCGCTGGGCCACGACCACGCGCAGCCTCGTCTGGCACCAGGCCGACGTGCTGGTGCCGGCGTTCACCGGGTCCACCACCTTCCGCGTGGCGGTGCCGGCGAGCTTCGACATGGAGGTGGCCTCGACCAAGTACCTCTACGGCGCTGCCCGACGGCGAGGTGCCGCTGGCCTTCAACTTCAACGGGACCGTGCACTACCGCGGCGACGACGGGCGGCTGCAGATGTCGCTTGTCCCCTGGTCGTGCTCGGCCGAGTTCCGCTTCCCGGTGGCCGTTTGGCACGAGCTGATGCAGTACTACTACCCGCAGACCGGATGGGTCGCGCTCGAGGAGGGCACCCTGCGGGCGCTGCAGCGCGAGAAGGCCCGGCGCGCGCTGCCCACGCTCGATGCCTGCGTTGCCGAGCTGCTGGCGGAGGAGGAGGAGCGCGCATGAGCCTGGAGACGCTGGTCGACTCGCTGCTCTACGAGGGCTACGCGCTCTATCCCTACACCCCGGGGGCGACCAAGAACGCGACCCCCACGCCGTTCGGGATCGTCTACCCGCCGGCCTACGCGCAGGCGCTCGCCACGACCTATGACCATCTCGAGCTGCAGTGCGTGGCCGAGGGCGAGGGGGAGGTGAGCGCCGAGGTGCGCTTTCTGGTGCCCAGCGGCGAGCGCCACAAGGCCGAGCCGCAGCGCCTGCAGGGCGAAGGCGAGTTCTCCGTGGGTGGCCTGTCGGTGCGCACCCGGCTCGACGTGCGACCGCTCGACGGCGCGCGGCGGCTGGTGACCTACCGGGTCGAGAACCACACCGAGGCGGCCGCGGGGCTCGACCGCGCCGGAGCAATCGCGCTCTCCTTGATCTCGACCCACCCGATCGTCCGCGTCCAGGGCGGGCGCTTCATCTCCCAGCTCGAGGCGCCCTGCGACAGCGTCAACACCTGGCCGATCCTGGCCTCGGCCCAGGACGACGTGATGCTGGGCGCGGCGATCGTGCTGCCCGATCATCCGCAGATCGCCCCCGAGAGCCGCGGCAACCTCTTCGACAACACCGAGATCGAGGAGGCGCTGGTGCTCCACGTGCAGGCGCTGAGCGACGAGGAGCGCGCGCAGCTCGAGCACCAGGACCCGGCGGTGCGCGAGATGATCGAGCGGGCCCAGGCCGTGACACCCGACGAGCTGATGAAGCTCCACGGCCGCGTGGAGGTGCGCGATCCGGTCACGCGCGAGCCGCCGCAGCCGTCGGCCGACGTGCGTGACCCCACCCAGGGGCTGCCGGAGGTCGAGGTCGACGGCGTGGTCTTTCGCCGCGGGGGCCAGGTGATCGTGCGTCCCGGGCCTCGAGGCCGACCTCCACGCGCGCATGCTCGAGGGCCGCACGGTGACGATCGAGCGCATCTACCGCGACTACGACGACAAGGTGCACCTCGGCGTGAGCGTCGACCAGCCGGGCCAGGAGATCATGCGCGAGACCGGCCGTTTTCTATGGTTCTTCCCCCCGGAGGTGGAGGTGGTCCGATGAAGCAGATTCTCGTGGCGGGCATCGGCAACGCCTGGCTCAGGGACGACGGCTTCGGGGGCGAGGTGGTCAAGCGCCTCAACGAACGCGAGCTGCCCGAGGGCGCCGCCGTGTTCGACTTCGGCACCGGCGGTCTCGACCTGGCCTACGAGGTCATGCGCGGATACGACGCGCTCGTGCTGGTCGACGTGACCCGCCAGGGCGAGGCACCCGGGACGCTCTACGTGATGGAGGCGCTCGAGGAGGAGGCCGAGGCCGGCATCGAGGATGGCCAGGTGCTCAACCCGCACGGCATGGACCCGCAGACGGTGCTGCGCTTCATCAAGACGCTCGGTGCCTGGCCCGGCAAGGTCGTGGTGGTGGCCTGCGAGCCCGCCGAGGTCGAGGAGATGGGCATCGGGCTCAGCCCCGAGGTCGAGCGCGCGGTCGAGGGCGCCGTCGGCCTGGTGCTCGAGACGGTCGCGGAACTGGGCACCGACGCCGCCTACGCCACCGATCCCGCCGACTGACCGATGCACGAGCTGTCGCTCTCCAGCGCGATCGTGAACACGGTCGTGAAGCACGCACAGGAGCGGGCGGTGGGCGTGGTCAACCTCAGGGTCGGCGCCCTGCGGCAGGTGGTCCCCGACACGCTCGACTTCTACTTCGGCTTCGTCGCCAAGGGGACCGTCTGCGAGGGCGCCCGGCTCGAGCAGGAGCTGGTTCCCGCGCGCGTTGGCTGCACGAGCTGTGAGCGAGAATGGGAGCTCGACATGCCGATCTTCCGGTGTGCGGACTGCGGGGACGCGGGCAAGGTAGAGGTGGTCAGCGGCAACGAGTTCGAGGTGGAGTCGATCGAGTTGGAGGAAGCGTGCATCGCACCAAGGTGAAGATCGTCGAGGAAGCCCTCGACGCCAACGAGACGATCGCGCAGGCCAACCGCGCGGATTTCGACCGCGCCGGCGTGAAGGTGCTCAACTTCATGAGCGCGCCCGGAGCGGGCAAGACGTCGCTGCTGGAACGGGTGATCACCGAGCTCCCGGGCGTGCGCGTCGGGGTGCTCGAGGGCGACGTGCAGGGCTCGATGGACGCCGATCGCCTGGCCTCGCTGCACGTGCCCGTGACGCAGCTGAACACCGCCCCGAGCTTCGGCGGGGAGTGCCACCTCGACGCGAACATGGTGCGCTCGGCCCTGGGCGACCTGCCGCTCGACGACATCGACCTGCTGGTGATCGAGAACGTCGGCAACCTCGTGTGCCCCGCCGAGTTCAAGGTGGGCGAGGACGCCCGGATCATGGTCTCCGCGGTGACCGAGGGCGAGGAGAAGCCGGCCAAGTACCCGCTCATGTTCCGGGCCTGCGAGCTGGTGCTGATCAACAAGATCGACCTGCTCCCGCACCTCGACTTCGACCTCGACAAGTTCCTCTACCACCTCGACTCCGTGCATCCCGGCGTGGAGCGCATCATGGTCAGCGCCAAGACCGGAGAGGGCCTCGACGAGTGGCGGGAATGGCTGACCCGGGCAGGCGCGCCCGCGGCGGCGGCCCGAGCCCCGGCGTGACGCCCACGCTCGGCAGCGGGGTGCTCGACCGGGCGCTTGCCGAGCGGACGCAGGCGAACGAGAGCTTCTTCGAGGCCGAGTCCTCCCGGCTCGCGCAGCTGTGTCACCGGATGGCCGAGCGCTTTGCCCGCGGAGGGCGCCTGGTCGCCGTCGGCCGCACGCCGGCGGCGCGCTCGGACGCCCGGCACGTGGCCGTGGAGTTCGTGCATCCGGTGATAGTCGGCAAGCGGGCTCTTCCCGCCCTGGCGCTCGCCGGCGAGGGTGGCCCGCTGGCCGCGCAGATCGACCTGGCCGCCGAGCCGGGCGACATCGTGATCGCCTTCGGTGCCGGCCAGGACGGGGGCGAGGCCGCCGCGGCGCTCGGGATCGCCCGGGAGCGCGGCTGCCTGACGCTGGCCTTCGAGCCCGCGGGCGCCGAGTGGGAGTTCGAGCCGCCCTCGTCCGATCCGTCGATCCGCCAGGAGCTGGTCGAGACCCTGTACCACGTGCTCTGGGAGCTCGTGCACGTGTTCTTCGACCACCGCGGCCTGCTCGAGGGGCGCGAGGCGCGCCAGGTGCATGACACCGGGGCCTCGAGCTTCCTCTATCCCTTCCTCGCCGAGCAGGAGCACGACCTCGAGGCCGTGACGGAGGACGTGCGGCGCTCGGTGCTGGCCAAGGCGCGGGAGATCGGCGAGCTGCGCGACCAGACCCTGAGCGAGAACGGCGACGAGCTGGCCGCAGCCGCCGCGGCGCTGCGCGCCGGCCTCGACGCCGGCGGCCGCCTGCTGGCGCTCGGCAACGGCGGCTCGGCAACCGACGCGATGGACGCGGTGGCCGACTTTCGCTTCCCTCCCGACCCGCGCTGGAAGCCGCGGCGCGCGATCGATCTCACCGAGGACGCCGCGATCCTCACCGCGATCGCCAACGACATCGGCACGGAGGCGATCTTCGCCCGGCAGGTGATCGCCCACGGCCGGGAGCGGGACACCCTGCTCGCCATCTCCACCAGCGGGAACTCGGCGAACGTGATCAGCGCGCTGGCCGAGGCGCGCCGCCGCGGGCTCCGCTCGCTGGCCATGGTCGGCTACGACGGCGGCTCCGTGGCGGCCGAGCGGCTGGCCGACCACGTGGTGGTCACACGCTCGGAGCACATCCCCCGCATCCAGGAGGCGCAGGCCAGCGCCTACCACGTGCTTCGGGAGCTGGTGGCGTGAACGAGGTGCTGCACGCGGCGGGCCGCGGCGCGGTGGGCGCCATGGCCATGACCGGGATGCGCATGCTCACGGTCAGCCTGGGATCGTCGAGCAGACGCCGCCGCAGGCGATCTTCAAGCAGAAGGCGCGCGGCCTGATGGCGATCGCGCCGCGCAAGAAGCGGCGGGCGGCGATGGAGCTCGCCCACTGGACCTACGGCGCGGCGGGCGGCGCCGCCTTCGGGCTGCTGCCGGAGGATGTGCGCCGGCGCCCGTACGCGGGCCCGGCCTACGGGCTGGTCATCTGGCTGGGGTTCGAGCTCGGCCTCGCCCCGGTCCTGGGGCTCAGCCAGGCCAAGAAGCCGCGCCCGGTCGACCGCCTGGGACTGGCCGCCGACCACCTGCTCTACGGCCTGGTCCTCAACGAGGGCCGCAGGCGCCCCCAGGAGACCCCTGCTTGAGCCGCGTCCGCGCGCGCGTGGAGGGCACGGTCCAGGGCGTCGGGTTTCGCCCCTACGTCTACCGCCTGGCCGGCGAGCTGGGCGTGGCCGGGCACGTGCACAACGACTCCCACGGCGTGGTGGTGGAGGTGGAGGCGGCGCCGGAGACGGTCGACCGCTTCCTCGAGCGACTGGCCGCCGAGGCGCCGCCGCTGGCCCGCGTGGAGCGGGTGGTGGCGGAGCCGTTGGAGGAGACCGGTGAGCTCGGCTTCGCGATCCGCGACAGCCCCCGCGGCGGGGAGCCGCGGGCCGCGGTCTCGCCCGATAGCGCAACCTGCGCGGACTGCCTCGCCGAGCTCTTCGATCCCGGCGACCGGCGCTTTCGCTACCCGTTCATCAACTGCACGAACTGCGGGCCGCGGTTCACGATCGTGCGCAGCGTGCCCTACGACCGGCCGCATACGACGATGGCGGGCTTCACGATGTGCGCGGCGTGCCGGAGCGAGTACGACGATCCGGGCGACCGCCGCTTCCACGCCCAGCCCAACGCGTGCGCGGAGTGCGGGCCGCGGGTGGCGCTCGAGCACGCCGGGGAAGCCTCGCCGGCCGACTCGCAGGCCCGCGACCCCGTCGAGGCCGCCGCCCGGGCGCTGCTGGACGGGGCGATCGTGGCCGTCAAGGGGCTGGGCGGCTTTCATCTCGCCTGCCGCGCGGATGACGACTCGGTGGTATCTGAGCTGCGCGCGCGAAAGCACCGCGAGGACAAGCCCTTCGCCCTGATGGCGGGCGACCTCGAGGGCGCGCGCGAGCTGGTGCACCTCGGGCCCGCCGAGACGGATCTGCTCGTGTCGCCGCGGCGGCCCGTGGTGCTCGCGCCCCGCCGGGCAGGGGCGCGGGTGGCGGAGGCCGTGGCCCCGGCGTCGAGGGACCTCGGCGTGATGCTGCCCTACTCGCCGCTCCACCACCTGCTGCTGGCCGGCGTGGGCGGCCCGCTGGTGATGACGAGCGGCAACACGTCGGACGAGCCGATCGCCTACCTCGACGATGACGCGCGCGAGCGGCTTGCCGGCATCGCCGACCTCTTCCTGCTGCACGACAGGCCGATCGAGACGAGAACCGACGACTCCGTGGTGCGCGTGGCGGCCGGGAGGCCCGCAGCTGCTGCGCCGCTCGCGCGGGTACGTGCCGGCGGAGCTCGGGCTGCCGGTGGACTGCGGCGCGCAGCTGCTCGCCTGCGGTGCGGAGCAGAAGAACACCTTCGCGCGTCGCCAAGGGGGCGCGCGCGTGGGTGAGCCACCACATCGGCGATCTCGAGAACTACGAGACGCTGCAGTCGTTCACCGAGGGCATCGATCACTTCCAGCGGCCTGTTCGCCGTGGAGCCCGGCGTCGTGGCGCACGACCTCCACCCGGAGTACCTGTCGACCAAGCACGCGATGGAGCTCGACGGCGCGCGCCTGATCGGCGTACAGCACCACCACGCGCACCTGGCCGCATGTCTCGCCGAGCACGGGGAGGAGGGCCGCGCGGTCGGCGCCATCTTCGACGGCACCGGCTACGGCAGCGACGAGACGGTCTGGGGCGGCGAGCTGCTCAGGGGCGACCTGTCCGGCATTCGAGCGCGTGGGCATGCTGCACCCCGTGCGCCTTCCCGGCGGCGCCGCCGCGGTGAGGCAGCCGTGGCGGATGGCCTGCGCGTGGCTCACCGAGGCGCTCGGCGCCGGGGCGGCCATCCCGCCCGGGCTGCGCGGCGAGGTCACCGCGACGGCCTGGCGACAGGTGGGCGAGCTGGCGCGAACCGGCGTCGGCTCGCCGGTCACCACCAGCATGGGCCGGCTCTTCGATGCGGTGGCCGCGCTGTGCGGCCTGCGCGCCGAGGTCAACTACGAGGGGCAGGCCGCGATCGAGCTCGAGGCGTGCTGCGATCCGGACGAGCAGGGTGAGTACGCGTTCGCCCTGGAGGGTCTGGTGATGGACGCCCGGCCGGTGGTGGCCGAGGTGGCCCGAGAGCTGGAGCAGGGCGTGCCGGTCCCGCTGGTGGCGGCCCGCTTTCACAACGCGGTGGCCGGCGTGACCGCCCGCGCGTGCGCGCTCGCCGCCGAACGGGGAGCCACGGAGACGATCGTGCTGTCCGGCGGTGTGTTCCAGAACCGCCGGCTGCTGGAGCGCACCTCGGAGCTGCTCGGGGCGGCCGGGCTGCGGGTGCTGGTGCCCGAGCGGCTGCCGCCCAACGACGGCGGGATCGCCTACGGCCAGCTCGCGGTGGCCGCCGCGCGGCTGGCCGGGGAGGAGGCGGCATGACCGACCCGGCCGACGCGGCGTCGATCCTGGCCGAGCGCGTGTTCGCGGGCGGCGAGAACAAGCCGTTCGGAGAGCTCACCCTCGCCGAGGTCGAGGCCCGCGCTCAGGAGCTGCGCGACGTGTCCGGATGGGGGCCGACGGTGAAGGTCCGCTCGGTCGCGATGGAGTGGGGCATGCTCGCCCGCTCGATGGCCGAGCAGGGGGCGGCATCGGTGGGCGAGGTCGACCCGAAGGAGATCGTGGAGCGAGCGCAGAAGCTGTGGGTCGTCCCGCCCGGCGGCAGCCTGCTCTGAGGCCGGTGCCCGTGTGACGGCCCGCCACGCCCTCGCGACGCTCGCGGCCGGGCTCTTTCTCGTGCCCGCGGCGGCGCAGGCGCCGGCCTCGGCTCAGGCGAGCGAGCGCCTCACCCTTGGGGCCGATCGCCGCGAGCTGGGGTGGGTGGGGCTGAGACTGCACGCGCCGCCGGGCCTGCAGGTAACCATCCGCGAGGCCTCCGGGCCGCGCATCGCCCGCCTGACCGCGGCCTCGCTCGACACGCACCTGCGCCGGGCAGCCAGGTGGGTGTGCGAGCGCCGCGTGAGGCGGTTCGTGGCCACCGGCTCCGACGGGCAGAGGGCAGAGGACACCGTCCGGACACCCGGTTGCGGGCGCCGCCTCGCGCTGGTTGCGCCGGCTCGGGCGGCGATGGGAGCTGAGGTGAGTATGCGAATCGTGGATCGCTGGTCGCTCGGCGCCTTCGCGGCGCGCCTCTGCGTCGAGCCGCCCGGCGGCCCCGAACGCTGTGATCGGGTCCGCCTCCGCGAGGGGGCGCGAACTGCCGAGGGCGCCTTCCGGGCGCTGCGACCCGGCGGCTGGCGTGTGAGCGCGCGCGCCGCGTGGGGCAGGGCCGCCGAACCCGTCCGGGTGCCGCCGCCCGACGGCACCCTCGACGTCCTGACCACAGGCGACTCGATGGTGCAGCGCCTCGACCGCTTCCTCGCGCGACGGCTCCCGCCCTCGGTCCCGGTGCGAAGCGACGCACACCCGGCCACGGGAATCTCGAAGCCCGGCGAGGTGGATTGGGTGGCTCAGGCGCGCCTGGCGGCAGCCACCGGGCCGGACGTGGTGGTGATGTTCATCGGCGCGGGCGACACCTTCGCGCTCGACGGGGCGGCCTGCTGTGGGCCGCGCTGGATCGCGGCGTACGCGCGCCGGGCGCGTTCGATGATGGCCTCTTACTCACGCGGCGGGCGCGCCCGCGTGCTGTGGCTCCTGCTGCCGGCGCCGCGCGAGGGGTTCGTCCGGCGCAGCTTCCCGGCCGTGAACGCGGCGGTGCGGCGGGCGGCGGCAGGCGCCCCGCGCGACGTGCGGGTCGTCGATCTCGTCGAGGTCTTCTCACCCGGCGGGCGATACCGCAAGTGGATAAGGGTGGGGGACCGCGAGGTCGGCGTGCGTCAATCGGACGGCATCCATCTCTCGGACGAGGGCGCCGCGATCGCCGCGGAAGTGGTGATCAGCACGCTGCGCCGGGAGCGGATCCTCCCCTGGCCGTTCGCATCCGCGGTTGGCCTACCCTCCATGGCGTGATCGAGAGCTTGGTGGAGCAGATCGAGAGCCGCTTCGGCGAGCTCTCGAACCAGATGTCGGATCCCGACGTGATCTCCGACCAGCGCCGCTACGCCGAGGTGGGTCGCGCCTACCGCCAGCTGGAGACGGCCCACGGGCTGGCGGCGCAGTGGCGGCGCGCCACCGACGACGCCGCGGGCGCGCGCGAGCTGTTGGCTGAGGACGGCGACGATCCCGAGCTTCGCGAAATGCTCCGCTCCTCCGACGAGCGCCTCGCCGAGCTCGAGGAGGAGATTCGCCTGGCCATGGTCGAGCCCGATCCCAACGACGACAAGGACGTGATCGTCGAGATCCGCCCCGGCACCGGCGGCGAGGAGGCCGGCCTGTTCGCGGGCGACCTCTACCGGATGCTCTCGCGCTACGCGGAGCGCCGGGGATTTCGCCAGGAGGCGCTGGAGCTGGGCGACGGCCACTTCACCTTCGCCGTCAAGGGCCAGGGCGCGTACAGCGTCTTCAAGTTCGAGGGCGGAACGCATCGCGTGCAGCGGGTGCCCGAGACCGAGTCGCAGGGGCGGATCCACACCTCGACCGCCACCGTCGCGGTGCTGCCCGAGGCCGACGACGTGGACGTGAAGATCGAGGCCGGCGACCTCCAGGTCGACGTGTACCGCTCCTCCGGCCCCGGCGGGCAGTCGGTCAACACCACCGACTCCGCCGTGCGCATCACCCACAAGCCCACGGGCCTGGTGGTGTCCATGCAGGACGAGAAATCCCAGCTGCAGAACCGCGACAAGGCGATGCGCGTGCTGCGCGCGCGGCTGCTGGAGCGCGAGCTGGCCGCACAGCAGGCCGAACAGGCCGCCGCTCGCCTGGCCCAGGTGGGCTCGGGCCAGCGCGCGGAGAAGATCCGCACCTACAACTTCCCCCAGGACCGCGTGACCGACCACCGCGTCGGGCTGACCAAGGGAAATCTCCCCGGTGTGCTGGCCGGCGAGCTCGACGGGTTCACCGCCGCGCTCGAGTCCGAGGAGAAGCGGCGCATGCTCGAAGTAACCGCCGCTTGACCGCCCGCGACGCGCTGGGCGCCGCGATCGACGCGCTCACCGCGGCGGGCTGCGACACGCCGCGCCTGGACGCGGAGCTGCTGATCGCCGACGCCCTCGGGGTCGACCGCGGGGCGCTGGTGGCCGATCCCGACATGGCGGTGCCGGGCGGCGCGGCACGGCTGATCGGCGAGCGGGTGCGCCGCCGCGTGGCGCGGGAGCCGGTGGCCTACATCCTGGGCTGGAAGGGTTTTCGCCGGATCGTGCTGGGGGTGGACCGGCGGGTGCTGATTCCGCGGCCGGAGACAGAGCTGCTGGTGGACGTGGGGCTGGAGCTGCCGGCCGGGGCTCGGGTGCACGACGTGGGGACGGGGTCGGGGGCGGTGGCGCTGGCGCTGCTGGACGAGCGTCCGGATCTGGGGGTGTCCGCCTCGGATGCCTCGGCGGCCGCGGTGGAGGTGGCTTCGGCCAACGCGGCGCGGTTGGCGCTCCCGCTGGAGGTGCTCGTGGACCGGGACGTGCCGCAGGACTATGAGGGCATGGTGCTGGCCAACCTGCCATACGTGCGCGAGGACGAGTGGGCTTCGCTTCAGCCCGAGATCGTCCGGTACGAGCCGCGCGAGGCGCTCGTGTCGGGGGTTGACGGGCTCGACGCGATTCGGGATCTCGTGGCGAGTGCGCCGCCCGGCACGCGGCTCGCCCTCGAGCACGCCCCGGGACAGGCCGAGACCGTCCGCGCGCTGCTCCGCGACGCCGAGACGCGCCACGACCTGGCCGGCCGCGAGCGCGTGACGCTGGGCTTCGCGCCCGCGTAGAGCGCGTGTCAGCGTTGGGTGCTGTCGCGAACGCCGAATGCGGCGAGGAAGGTGCGGACCCCGTTGTCCGCGTGGCGGTCCAGGTCGGCAGGGTCCAGGGCTTCGTCGCGGCCGAGCAGCATGGCCTCGTTCAGTGGGGTCGACATGATCAGCCAGTTGAACTGGGTGGCCGCCGTGAAGGGATCGTCCAGCCGCAGGAGACCGCGCTCGGCCAATTGCTCGAAGGCGTCGGTCAACGCGCCGACCGTGCGTCCCGGGCCCTGCTCGTAGAAGGTGCGGCCGAGCTCGGGGAAGCGGCCCACCTCGGCGATCACGAGCCGGCGTAGCCGCAGCAGTTCGAGGCTGCATCACGAGCGTCGAGTTGCCGGCGGGCAAGGTCGCGGAGATCGGCCTCGAGATCGCCGCTGTCGTGAAGCTCTGGTCACCTCTTCGTGGACGGGGGTGCTGGCCTTGGTGACCGTGTCTGATGACGACCTCGGAGAAGAGCCGCTCCTTGTCGGTGAAGTGCTGGTAGACGGTCTGTTTGGATACCCCGGCTCGCGCAGCGATCGCATCCATGCTCGTGCCGAGGTACCCCCCGCTGAGGAACTCCGCGGTGGCGGTTTCGACGATCGCCCGTCGCTTGCGGGCTGAGCGACCCTCGTTCACGAGGCGCGATTGTACTGGACGGTGTAGTAATCTCACCGCGAGTGGGTAGAACTAGACTGTCCAGTTCCACAACACCGGAGAGCGCAATGGCAACGCCAGACCTCATCCGCCACTCAGCCGCGAGTCCTGCTCAGCGGACTCGCGTACGTCGAATCGCCGCGCTGGCACGAGAACCGCCTGTGGTTTGCCCACTGGGGCACGCAGGAGATCGTGGCCGTAGACCTCGATGGCAACAGCGAGGTGATGGGCCAGGGTCCGCCCGGCCTTGGGTGGTCGATCGACTGGCTGCCCGACGGACGGCTCCTGGTGACCGGCGCGGAGCTGATGCGCCAAGAGGGGGATGGATCGATGGTCAGGCACGCCGACCTCGGCGGTGTGACCGGATATGGCTGGAACGAGATCGTCGTCGACGGTCGCGGGAACATCTATGTCAACAGCCTGGGCTTCGATTTCCGGGCCGGCGAGAAGCCCACCCCCGGGCTCATTGCCCTGGTCACCCCGGACGGGGAGGCGCGCCAGGTGGCCGACGGCATCGAGTTCCCCAACGGCATGGCCATCACGCCCGACAACTCGACGCTGATCGTCTCCGAGTCGTTCGCCGGCCGTCTCAGCGCGTTCGACATCGCCGCCGACGGAAGCCTGTCCAATAGGCGCCCGTGGGCCGAGGGCATCGGCCCGGACGGCATCTGCCTCGATGCTGAAGGCGCGCTGTGGACGCACTCGGCCGACACCCGTACGCACACGGGGCGCGACGACAGTCCCGAGGGCGAGGCTGTGCGGGTCCGTGAGGGCGGCGAGATCCTGCAGAGAATCCAGTTCGACCGTGGCCTGCTTCGCCTGCATGCTCGGTGGCCCCGACCGCCGCACGCTGTTCACGCTGGTGGCCGATTGGCGCGGCATCGAGAAGGTCGACGAGGCGGTGGCGAGCAGGAGCGGACAGATTCTGGTCACCGAGGCGCCCGCGGGCGGTGTCGGTTGGCCGTGAGCGTGCCAATCTTGGTCGGTCGTTGTGAACGCCGAGGACGTCGCCACCTTCGAACGCTGCATCTCCGTGGGCGGCGTCGCGCTGTTTCCCACCGACACGGTCTACGGCCTGGCCACCGAGCCCGACTCGAAGGAGGGCGTGCAGCGCCTGTACCGGCTCAAGGGCCGGCGCCCCGACAAGCCCGCGGCGGTGATGTTCTTCGCACTCGAGCGGGCGCTCGATGCGCTCCCGGACCTGCCCGTCCCGACGGCCGAGGCGGCTCGGCGCCTGCTGCCCGGTCAGGTCATGCTCCTGTTGCCCAATCCGGCGCGTCGCTTTCCCCTCGCGTGCGGGCCGAACCCCGACGTGCTCGGCCTGAGGGTTCCACGGCTCGATGCGCTGTCCGGCCGTGAAGTGGCCCGTTCTGCAGTCCAGCGCCAACATCTCTGACGGCCCGGAGGCGCGGCGAGTCGCCGACGTCGACGAGCAGGTGAAAGCGGGCGTGGACATGATCCTCGACGGGGGCGAGCTGCCGGGCACCCCGTCGACCGTGATCGACCTCACTCGCTACCACGAGAACGCCGGCTTCCGGGTGGTCCGCGAGGGAGCTGTGCCCGCGCAGGAGATCGAGGCGATGCTGCGGTGATCGTGGACCGCCCGAAGGTGCGACAACGGCTGGCCGACCCGGTACGGTGAATCCAATGAGCGAGCTGAGCCCGGATTACTTCACCAAGCCCGTCGCTGATGTCGACCCGGAGATCGCCGACGTGCTGACTGCCGAGGCTCAGCGCCAGGAAACGACGCTCGAGATGATCGCCTCCGAGAACTTCGTCCCCCAGGCGATCCTCGACTGCCAGGGCTCGGTGCTGACCAACAAGTACGCCGAGGGCTATCCGGGCAAGCGCTACTACAGCGGCTGTGAGCACGTGGACGTGGCCGAGCAGCTCGCGATCGACCGGGTCAAGGAGCTCTTCGGCGCCGAGCACGCGAACGTCCAGCCCCATTCCGGCGCCCAGGCCAACACGGCCGTCTACATGGCGCTGCTCGACCCGGGTGACCGCATCCTGGGCATGAAGCTCGACCACGGCGGCCACCTCACCCACGGGATGAAGATCAACTTCTCCGGCCTGTACTTCGACATCGTGGGCTACGGCGTGCGCGAGGAGGACTCGCGCCTCGACATGGACGAGCTGCAGCAGATCGCCGAGGACTCGCGCCCCAAGCTGATCCTGGCCGGCTGGTCCGCCTACCCTCGCCAGCTCGATTTCCAGCGCTTTCGTGAGATCGCCGACTCGGTGGGCGCGCTGCTGATGGCCGACATGGCGCACTTCGCCGGCCTGGTGGCGGCCGAGCAGCATCCCAGCCCGATTCCCTACTGCGACGTGGTCACCAGCACCACCCACAAGACGCTCGCCGGCGCGCGCGGGGGGATGATCCTGTGCCGGGAGGAGTACGCCAAGAAGATCAACTCGCGCGTGTTCCCCGGCGCCCAGGGCGGTCCGCTCATGCACGCGATCGCCGGCAAGGCCGTGGCCTTCAAGGTTGCCCAGAGCGAGCTCTTTCGCGAGCGCCAGGTACGGACGCGCGAGGGCGCGGCGGTGGTGGCCGAGGAGATGGTGGACGCCGGCGTCAACGTGCTCACCGGCGGTACCGACGTCCACCTCGTGCTGGCCGACCTGCGCGAATCCGAGCTCGACGGCCAGCAGGCCGAGGATCGCCTGGACGAAATCGGGATCACGGTCAACCGCAACGCCGTGCCCTTCGACCCGCGCCCGCCGGCCGTGTCGTCGGGCGTGCGCATCGGCACGCCGGCGCTGGCCACGCGAGGCTTCACGGTCGACGACTTCCGCGAGGTCGGCAAGGTGATCGGCGCTGCGCTCACCGGCGAGTTCTCTGATGCCAAGCGGGCTGAGCTCTCCGAGCGCACCCGCGCCCTGGCCGAGAGTCACCCGCTCTACCCGCAGCTCGCGCCCGCCACCGTCTGACGGTTCACGCGGTCCGCGCCGGGTAGCAGCGCGGCCATGAGAGCGGTCGCCTGGCACGGCAAACGCGACGTTCGCGTCGACTCGGTCCCCGATCCGAAGATCGAGGAGCCCACGGACGCGATCGTGAAGATCACCTCCACCGCCATCTGCGGCTCCGACCTGCATCTCTACGAGGTGCTGGGCGCGTTCATCGACGAGGGCGACATCCTGGGTCACGAGCCCATGGGCGTGGTCGAGGAGGTGGGCAGCGAGGTGCGGAACATCACGCCGGGCGACCGCGTGGTGATCCCCTTCAACATCTCCTGCGGCCAGTGCTGGATGTGCGATCAGCAGCTCTTCTCGCAGTGTGAGACCACACAGGTGCGCGATCAGGACAAGGGCGCGGCGCTGTTCGGCTACACCAAGATGTACGGGCAGGTACCAGGCGGGCAGGCCGAGTACCTGCGGGTCCCCCAGGCCCAGTTCGGTCCCATCAAGGTGCCCGAGGGCCCGCCCGACGAGCGCTTCCTCTTTCTCTCCGACGTGATTCCCACCGCCTGGCAGGCGGTGCAGTACGCGGCGGTGCCCGAAGGCGGAACGCTGGCCGTGTTCGGACTGGGCCCGATCGGGCAGATGGCCACCCGGGTCGCGCTCCACCGCGGCGCCGGGCAGGTGATCGGGGTCGACCTCGTGCCCGAGCGCCTCCAGATGGCCCGCGAGCACGGCGTCCAGGTGCTCGACCTGAGCGAGACCGACGACGTGACCGAGGCGATCAGGGAGAAGACCGACGGCCGCGGCGCCGACTCGGTGATCGACGCGGTCGGTATGGAGGCGCACGGCGCTCCCTTCGGCAAGATCGCCCAGGCCGCGGCTGGGCTGGTGCCCGACGCCATCGCCCGCCCCATGATCGAGAAGGCGGGCGTCGACCGCCTCAGCGCCCTCTATGCCTGCTTCTCCGCCGCGCGCCGCGGTGGGACGGTCTCGCTAAGCGGCGTCTACGGCGGCGCGCAGGACCCGATCAACATGATGCAGCTCTTCGACAAGCAGCTACAGCTGCGCATGGGCCAGGCCAACGTGTGGGCCTGGGTCGAACGACATCATGCCGCTGGTCTCCGATGACTCCGACCCGCTCGACACCGAGGGGCTCGCGACCCACAAGATCCCGCTGGAACAGGCGCCCCACGGCTACGAGATCTTCCAGAAGAAGGAGGACCGCGCGATCAAGGTGGTGCTGAAGCCCTAGCCCTTGAGGCGCAGCCGGATCGGGCCGCGCGCTTGCTGGGCATCCACGGGCTCGCCCTTCTGCAACACGTCGATGCGTCCCTCGGCGGCCAACGCGGCGGCCGCCTCGCGGGCGAGCGGCATCTGATCGCGCCAGTCCCGGCCTCCCACCGCCCGCGCGGCTTCGGAGGGGCAGATCGTCTTTCCTTGGTCGCGCCGGGCGAGCAGATCGGCGATGGCTGTTCGAGGTCCTGCCTTTGCACCGTTGTTCATGGATACGGGGTGGGTCGCCAGTAGGCTGAATCCCGATGGACGAGCTCGATGCCCTGTGGGCGTTCCTCGTCGCGGCCCTCATCGCGTTCGCGGTAACCCCGCTCACCGCCCGGCTGGCCCGCCATGCGGGGATCGTGCATCAGCCGCGCGACCGCGACCTCCACGACCGGCCCGTCCCCGGAATGGGCGGGTTGGCCATCCTCGTGGCGGCCGTGGTGTCCGCGCTCATCTTCCTGCCGGCCGGCCAGGAGACACGCGGCATCGTGGCCGGGGCGGTGGCCATCGCGCTCATCGGGGCAGTCGACGACGCTCGTCCCGGCGGGCTGCACCCCTTCGTCAAGCTCGCGGGTCAGTTCGCCGCGGCAGCCATACCGGTCTGGTCGGAGGTGCGAGTGGAGAACGTGACGCTCCCCTTCATCGATCCCATCGACCTTGGCGCGTGGGGCTATCCGCTGACGCTCATCGGCATTGTCGCGGTGATGAACGTGGTGAACTTCACCGACGGCGCCGACGGCCTGGCCGCCGGCGTGTGCACGATCGCCGCCGCGACCTTCGCGATCATCGCGCTGTCGCTCGACCGGGTGGACGCGGGGATACTCGCCGCCCTAACCGCGGGGGCCGCGGTCGGCTTCCTGTGGCACAACTTCCATCCCGCCTCGATCTTCATGGGCGACGCCGGCTCGAACCTGCTCGGGTTACTGCTCGCCTGCGTGGCTATCCAGGGTGTGCTCAAGACGGCCGCCGTCGTGGCCCTGTTCTTCCCGCTGCTGATCCTGGCCGTGCCGGCGCTCGACGCGACCTTCGTGGTGGCCAAGCGCATCAAGTACGGGCGGCCGGTGTACTCGGCCGACCGATGGCATTTCCATCACCGCTTCGCCAACATCGGCTTCTCCCAGCGGCGCACCGTGCTCTATCTGTACGGCTGGACGCTGTCGCTCGCCGCTCTCGCGCTCGCCATGCGCTTCGTGCCCTATTCCGACGACGACGGCACGCTGCACGCGGGCTGGACGCTGGTGATCGTGGCCTTCGCCCTGGTGGCCTTCGCGGCGAGCATCTATCTCGTGATCGTGCTCGAGATCCTCAAGTTCAAGCGGTTTCGCGAGCGGGAGCTGCGGCGGCAGGTCGAGACCGGCGAGATCCCCGCGCTCAGCGAGTCGCAGATCGAGCACGAGGTCGAGCGCGAGGTGGAGACGGGCGACTTCGAGGCCGTGGGGCGCGAGTAGCTCAGGATCCGAAGTCGGTCGTGTAGGTGCCCCCGCTGAGGCCGGCGACGGGTGTGCCGGGCGTGACGCCGATGCCAACGACCCGGAAGTCACCATGCAGGATGTTGTCTCGGTGAGTGGGGCTGCGCATCCAGGAGCGCATGATGGCGCGCGGCGTGGCGCGCGGTCCCGCGCCCCAAGCGATGTTCTCGCCGACGAACCACCGACGACGGCCGTCCATCCATCCGGTGCTCGCGATGCGACTGCGGAAGGGCTGGCCCGAGAGCGAGTCATGCTCGAAGTACCCCTGTGTGACCATGTCGCGTGAGTGGCCCAGCGCAGCGCGCGTGAGCTGGGAGTCGAGCTTCAGTGCACGAAGGCCGTGTTCGGCGCGCTCCTGGTTGAGCAGGCAATGGGTGTCAGAGACCATCGTCGCGGCGGTCATCGTGCTGGATTGACCGGCAGCCGAGCTGCACGGCGAGGCCGCGGTGGCCACGGCGGGGACGCCGGTGAGGGCGAAGCCGGCGAGAGCGATTGGAGCGAGCCGGCCGAGCCGGCGAGAAATTGCGAAGCGCATAAAGCACCTCCACGTGTCTAGGGCCAACTGCTCCCGAGACTCCTTCGGTGGCCCGGCTAACTCCTCAGGGAGTTCCGTGGCTTTGCGGACCCGCCTCGCGGTCGGGGGTGCCTTTGTCGGGGAAGTGCTGGACGATCAGTCCTGCGTACGACTTGTATCGGCATCCTGCGCTCAGAACTTGAGCATCAAGTCAAACGAGGGACTTTGCGCTCAATCAATGCCGCTGGTAGGCCGATGCTAGGAGTGTGACCGCTTCCGCCGTCCCCCGGCACGTGCTCGTCGTCGACGATTCGCCGTTGATGCTCCGGGCTGCGCAGGTGGGCCTGAACCGGCTCTCCGGATGGCGGGTCAGCACGGCTGCGTCCGGGCAGGAAGGGATCGAGCTCGCCACGGCCGCAAGGCCGGACGCGATCCTGCTCGACGTCGTGATGCCCGAGCTCGACGGCCCGGGCACGCTTCACGCGCTCGGCGAGCTCGCGGCCACCCGCGACATCCCGGTTGTTTTCCTGACCGCCGCCAGTGGTGACTCCGACCGCGACCGGCTGATCGAGCTGGGCGCGGCGGGGGTGATCGCCAAGCCGTTCGAGCCTCCACGGCTGGGCAACCAGCTCAGCGAGGTGCTCGGATGGCCCAGCTAGTCGCGGAGCTGCAAGAGCTCTGGGTCGCGCATCGCGGAGAGGTGGACGCCAGCGTGGCGAGGATCGAGGACGCGGTCAGCGACCTGATGGCCGGCGCGCTCGACGAGGTGAGGCGCGACGCTGCCAGGCGGGCAGCGCACCAGCTGGCCGGGACGGTCGGCACATTCGGGTTCACTGACGCTTCGGAGCACGCCCGCGTGCTCGAGCAGGCGTTCGAGCACGTTCCGGCGCGTGAGGAAGCACTGCGGCTGGCCGAGCTCGTCTTGGCCCTGCGCGAGGCGCTCGAGCCCGAGACCGAGCCGCTCACAGCGGCCGGCGACTCGCCTGGCGGCGACGGCAAGGTGCTCAGCACTCCGCCAGGCCCAGCACTGCTCATCGTCTGCGCCGACCATCAGCTTGGGGACACGCTCGCGGTGGAGGCCGGCCGGCGTGGTCTCGAGCCGATCGTCGCAACCGACCCCGCGGCTGCACGTCGAGCGCTTGGAGCCTGCCCGCCGCCGAAGCTGATGATTCTTGATCCCGGTGAGGGCCCCTGGCTCGCCGACGCGCTGGCGCTGGGCAGCGAGCTGGGCGGGCCGGACGACGCTCTGCTCGCGGCCGTGCTGGCCGACGAAAACACTGATCGCGTCGACGTGGCCCGGCACGGCTGCGCGATCCTGCCGCGGGGCGGCTCGCCGCAGGAGATGGTCGGCGGGCTGTTGAGCCTGCGTGAGGTGCGGCCCAGGACCCGCCCCAGCATTGTCGCGATCGACGACGACCCGGCGATCCTCGCGGCCGTCCGCGCGCTGCTCGGCGAAAACGACTGGACGATCTCGACTTACAGCGACCCAGCGGCGGTCTGGGACGCGCTCGAGTCTCACCAGCCAGACTTGCTGCTGCTCGACATCGACATGCCGGGAACGACGGGCATTGAGCTCTGCCGAGCGGTGCGAGCCGACCTGCGCTGGGCTGCTCTGCCAGTGGTGTTTCTCACCGCCCGCCGCGATGCCGAGACCGTCAGGGCGGTCTTCGAGGTCGGAGCCGACGACTTCATCAACAAGCCGATCGTGCCCGCGGAGCTGCTGGCGCGGATCGCCAACCGTCTCGAGCGCGCGCGCTTGCTCCGCGCTCTCACGGAGACCGACCCGCTGACCTCGGTCGCCAACGGCGACAGCGGCGTTGCCCAAGCCGAGCACCTGATCACGGTGGCCGCCGGCCAGCGCCAACCGCTGGCGATCGCGATCGTCAGCGCCGACCCCCCGCCCGAGCTCGATGAGCTCGCGCGCCGCGTCGCCGGCGACCAGGCCCTGGAGGCCGCGGCCGGGGCGCTGCGCCGCGCCCTGCGACCCGAGGACGTGGTGGCGCGCTGGGCCGATCGCGAGCTGCTCGTGGCGGTGTACGGGCTCAACGCCGAACAGGCACATGCGCGCATCACAGAAGCCTTGGGCGCAGTCCCAAGAACCCTGGCCGGCGTCGCCGGCTACCCCACCGACGGCGGCGAGCTCGACTCCCTGTGCGAGGCGGCCGCGTTGTCACTCAAGCGCTTGCGCGAGACCGACGCTGGCAGGACGGCGGTCGACGTGGTCGTCGTCGAGGACGACATGGTGCTCTCCGAGCTGTTGCAGCACGCCCTCAAGGCCCGCGGCTACAGCTGCCGGGCGATCGGCGACGGAGAGGAGGCGGTGCGGGCGCTCACGGGCTCCCAAGCGACCCTCAACAGCTCACTCGTGCTGCTCGACTGGGACCTGCCCGGTCGCAACGGTCTCGGCGTTCTGCGCGCCCTCGGCCAAGCGGGCGTGCTCAACCAGACCCGCGTGATCATGCTCACGCTGCGCTCCGGCGAGGGCGAGACGCTAGAGGCGCTCAAGCTGGGTGCCTTCGACCATGTCGCCAAGCCGTTCAGCGTCCCGGTCCTGATGGAACGGGTGCGCCGCGCCCTGGAGCGCTAGCCCGATGGTCAGCACAAATGCCGTTCTCATCCTGATCGCCATCGAGCTGGCGATCGCCGGATTTGGCTTGCTGCTGCTCGTCGGCCACGGCGCGGGCTCGGCGCTCGTCGAGTCCCGGGTGGCGCCCCGGCTGGCGCGGGCGCGGCAGGCGTTGAGCATCTCGCTCCAGAGCGACGGACCGGTCGCAGCCGAGGAGGTGCAAAGGGCGGGGCGGCTCCCCTCCGCGCCCAGCTGTCCCTGCTCGCCGACCTCGCCCCCTCACTGAGCGGCGGGCAGTCCGATCGCCTTGCCGAGATCGCCGGCGAGCTTGGGATCGTCGAGGCCGCCGAGCGGCGCTGCCGAAGCCGCCGCTGGCGACGGCGCCTGCGCGGCGCTCGGCTGCTGACCGTGCTCGGTATTCAGTCGCCGGTCATGGCCCCGCTGTTCGAGGATCACCATCCCGAGCTGCGCGCGCAGGCAGCCGAATGGGTTGCCGAGCAGCCGACCCCCGACAACGTGGAGCGGCTGCTCGACCTGCTCGACGACGAGCACACTCTGTGTCGGTTCACCGTCAAGGACTCCCTGCTGCGTATCGGCTCCGCGGCAGCCGATCCGATCGCGCGGCGGCTGCGCCGCGGCGAGCGGGCGGTCAGCCCGGAGCTGCTCAGCGTCGCGACCTGGCAGGCCGTGCCGGCGATGCTCGAGCCGGCGCTCGCGCTCGCGACAGCGGACGCCCCAGCTGTCCGCGCTGGTGCCGCGGGCCTCCTCGGTGCGCTCGGCGGAGAGGCGGGCGCCGAGACGCTCGGCACGCTGCTTGTCGACGACTCCCCGCAGGTGCGCGCGGTTGCCGCCACAGCGCTCGGCAAGATAGCCCGCTGGGAGGCCGCCCCCGCCCTCGCTGCCCGGCTCGAGGATCGTGACTTCGACGTGCGCCGCGCGGCCGCTCTGGCCCTTCGGGGTCTGGGCCCCAGCGGGGAGCTGCAGCTGCGCCGATCCCTGCGATCTCCAGATGGCTTCGCACACGACATGGCCCGACAGGTGCTCGACCTCCCGGTGGGAGCGGCGGCGTGAGCGTGTTCAACGAGATTCTCGTGGTCGTCCAGTGGGTCACGCTGGGCTACTTCGTGGTCGTCAACGGCGCGCTCACGGGCCTGCTGGTCAGCGCGGCGGTGGAGCTGAGGAGCAACCGCCTCGAGGTCTGGCGCGAGGCCAGCTGGCGGCTGCTCGGGTCCGAAGTCGCTCCGCGCGTAAGCGTGCTCGCGCCGGCGTACAACGAGGGCGTGACCGTGACCGCGAGCGTGCGCTCGCTGCTGAGCCTGCAGTACCCCAACCTCGAGGTTGTGGTCGTGAACGACGGCTCGAGCGACGAGACGCTCGAGACGCTCGAGCGCGACTTCGACCTCGTCTCGATCAAGCCCATCTACCGCCACCGCATCGATACCGCCCCGGTACGCGGCATCTACCGCTCGCGTGAGCATCCCGGGCTGGTGGTGGTGGACAAGGCCAACGGCGGCAAGGCCGACGCGCTGAATGCCGGGCTCAACGTCGCCCGTGGCGAGTTCGTCTGCGCGATCGACGCCGACACGATCATCGAGTCGGACGCGCTCCTGCGGATGGTGCGCCCGTTCCTGGCGTCGCCCGGCGTAATCGCCGCAGGCGGCACGATCCGCGTGGCCAACGGCTCGAAGGTGGCGAGCGGCCGGGTGGTGGCTGAACAGGCGCCGCATCGCGCGCTGCCCGCATTCCAGGCCGTCGAGTATCTGCGCGCCTTTCTCACGGGCCGGCTGGGTTGGAATCGGCTCGGCGGCAACCTCGTCATCTCCGGGGCGTTCGGTCTCTTTCGCCGCGACGCCACGATCGCGGCCGGCGGCTACGAGCAGGAGACCGTCGGCGAGGACATGGAGCTCGTGGCCCGTATGCGCCGCGAGGCGCGCCTCGCGGGGCAGCCTGACCGCGTGTCGTTCATCCCCGATCCCGTTGCCTGGACGGAGGTGCCCGAGTCGCTGCGCACGCTTGGCCGTCAGCGCGACCGATGGCACCGAGGCCTCGCCGACGTGCTCTGGCGCCACCGCGTGATGGTGCTCAACCCGCGCTTCGGCACGCTCGGGATGTTTGTGGTCCCCTACTTCCTCTTCGTCGAGTTGCTGGCACCGGTGGTCGAGGCCGCTGGACTGCTCGTACTGGGCGTCGCGCTCGCGGTGGGAGCCGTCGACCTGCGCTTCGCGGTCCTGTTCTTCGCCGTCGCCTACGGCTACGGATTCCTGCTGACGCTCTACGCGACCGTCCTGGACGAGTGGACCTACCGCGGCTACGGCGGCCTGCGCGAGCGCCTGGTCCTGCTCGGCTTCGCGCTCGTCGAGGGCTTCGGCTATCGCCAGCTCACCGTCGTCTGGCGCCTGCGCGGGCTATGGAGCTTCGCGCGCGGCAACCGCGAGTGGGGACAGATGGCCCGCGCGGGCTTCAAGGCCGAGGAACGGTCGGCATAGATGCGAACGAGAGATAGGAGTCAAAGATGAAAGCTCAGTTCACGGGCCCAGCACGGTCGATCGCAATCGGTGGGGTGGTAATCGTGGCGTTGATCGCGACGTGTGTCGGCGTGGCGGTCTGGCGCTACAGCGACGCGCTAGACAGCTACCACGACGTCGCCAAGCAGGCACGGACGCTGAGCGTGCTCGGGGAGATGCGCCAGAACCTCCTCGACCGCTCCGATGCGGTGATCGCGTACCTCAGCACGCGCGACGCTTCCAACTTGGGCCAGCTGCGAGAACTGGAGCCACGCCTCGGCGGCTTGGTCGCCGAAGCGAGGCGGATCGGCGACGATGACCGGCACGCGGCTCCGGCCCTGGCGACCATCGAACGGCTGAACAGGCAGATCATGGACCAGGGGAAAGTCGTCCAGTCTTTGCCCCCTGCCGAGCGAGGGCCTGCCACGCGGCGCATCCTGGGGATCGTGAACGGCCTGCAATCCGAGCTCGCCCGCCTCGCGCGACGGGAGGCGGCGGAGGTCCCCGAGGTCGAGGCCGTCGCGCGCAGCGACGCGCGCCAGGCCCAATGGATAGCGATTGCGGCCGGCGTTGTGGCTGCCCTGGTCACGCTCGGGCTCGTGCTCTACGTGTTGCGACTGCTCTCGGGCCTGTTCGACCGCATCCGCCAGAGTGCGACAACGCTCGGGAAATCCACGCTCGACATGCGCGCCGCCGCACAGCAGTCGGCGGCGGCGGTTTCCGAGCAGTCGGCCGCCGTCGCCGAGGTGGCGGCCACCGCCGACGAGCTCAGCACAACCTCTTCCTCGATCGCGGCCGGCGCCCAGACGATGTCCAGCGCCGCCCGCCAGACCACGTCGACGATGCAGGACATGCGCGAGCAGGTCACGACGATCGCCGAGCGGTCGCTGGAGCTCGGTCAGGCAAGCCAGGAGATCGGCGAGATCCTCACCTTGCTCAACGAGATCGCGGAGCGCACCAGCCTGCTTGCCTTGAACGCCGCGATCGAGGCCGCCCGGGCGGGCGAAGCCGGTCGCGGCTTCGCAGTCGTCGCCGGTGAGATCCGAAAGCTCGCGGAGCGCTCCGCCCGCTCGACCGACTCGATCCGCGAGATCGTCACCCGCGTCCAGGACGGGACCAACGCCACGATCCTCGCCACCGAGGAGGGCGCCCGCCAGGCCGACGAGATCAGCGAGCTGGTGCAGAGCTCGGGCGAGGAGCTCGAGGAGAGCTTGCGGGCCGCTGAGCAACAGCGTGCCGCCAACGAGCAGGTCGCGGTGGCACTGGGCGGGATCCGCGGTGCGGTGGAGCAGCTCTCGGCCGAGCAGGAAGGCCGGCTCGAGACCACCGAAAGCATTGAGGAGCTCGTGTCCGAGCTCGCAGCGCTGCTGGAGGAACACGGCCTCCGGGCGGGTAACGGCGCCGAGCCCGTGGCTGCGCGATGACCGCTTACGTCCGCGTATCGCTGGGCGACGAGAGCTACGGCGTGGACGTGGCGCACGTCCGCCGCGTGGCTGAGCTCGACAGCGTGGTGGCGGTCGCAGGGGCAGGGCCCCACGTCGCCGGCATCAGTCAGCTCGACGGCGAGATCCTGCCCATCGTGCGCATCACCGACCTGCTGCGCGCGCCCGAGGGAGAGCCTCGGCAGATCGTCGTTGTGCAGGACGGCGAGCGCCGCGCCGGCCTTGCTGTCGACGCGGCCGAGGAGGTCGAGGAGCTGCCCGACCCGGCCGTGTCCGACGAGCTCCTGACCCACGGCGCGATCCTGCACGACGGCCGCACGATCGGCATCCTCGACGTGCCGGCCCTACTCGACGCCGTGGCGGCCTCGGTGCGCTGATGGATGACGAGCTGCAGGACATCTTCCGCGAGGAATCGCTTGAGCGGCTGGACCGGATCTCCTCGGTGCTGCTCGCTGCCGAGGCCGGCGGCGGAGACCAGGAGGCGGTGGCCGAGCTGTTCCGCGACGCCCACTCGATCAAGGGCAGCGCCGGCATGTTCGGCCTCGAGGCGGTCGGCAATCTCGCCGGCGCGATGGAGGGAGTGCTGGCGCTTGCGCGCGAGCGTGGCGCTCTGCCGGCGGGCAACGTTCCGCCACTTCTGACCTCGGCCGACGCGATCCGCGCCGCCGTGAACGGCGACCCCGGCGAGATTCAAGCGGCCCTCGTCCAGCTGCGCTCGCTCGACGGAGCTGACGGCGCCGCGGGCGAGCCGCCGGACCAAGACAGCGTCGCTCGCGGCCAGGCTGCGATCGCCGCGCCGGCGCCCGAGCGCGCTGCTCAGCGCACGCTGCGCGTGAAGGCCGACAAGGTCGACGACATGCTCAGTGCCGTCGGCGAGACCGCGCTGCATCGGAGCCGGCTCGAGTACCTCATGGGCTCGAACGGAGAGCTCGACGAAACGCTGCGCGATGAGCTCGAGCGGGGCGAGGTGCTCGTCGGTGGCCTGCAGCACGCCGTGCTCGAAATGCGCACGCTGCCGCTGGAGACGATCGTCGGCGGGCTGCCACGAGCCGTCCGCGACATCGCTGCCGAGGTCGGGCGTGAGGTGGAGCTGCAGCTCGAGGGCGTCGACACGCCGCTCGACCGTTCGATCCTCGACGGCATCGGCGACGTGCTGGTCCACATTCTGCGCAACGCGATCTCTCATGGCATCGAGCCACCGGGCGAGCGCGAGGCGCTGGGCAAGCCACGCACGGGCACCGTGCGTGTGTGCGCCGAGCAGCGCGGCGGACAGGTCGCCATCACCTGCGCCGACGACGGGCGCGGTGTCTCGGCGGAGCTGCTCGAGCGCGCTCGCGAGCGCGGGTCGCTCGCCGACCTGCTCGCCGATGCGGGCTTCTCGACGGCCGACGGCGTCTCCGAGCTGGCGGGTCGCGGGGTGGGGCTGGACGCCGTCAAGCGCCATGTCGAGACCCTCGGGGGGGTGCTCGAGGTGACCAGCGAGACCGGTGCCGGCACCGCGGTGACGATGCTGCTGCCGCTGACGCTGGCCATCGTGACCGTGCTGCTGGTCGAGCGTGGCGGCCAAGCCTTCGGGGTGCCCCTGTCCGGCGTCGAGCAGGTGGCCCACGCAGAGGTGGTGCACGAGCTGCACGGGCGCCGGTCGCTCGAGCTCGACGGGACGACTGTACCGCTGGCCGACCTCGCCGACGTGCTCGGGGCCGACGCTCCGGCACTACCGTCCGGGAGTCCGGTGATGGTCGTCACCAGCGGTGAGCGCAGGGCGGCGCTGGCCTGTGACCGCCTCCTTGGCGATCGCGAGATCGTGGTCAAGGCGCTGGGGCCGTTGCTGGCGCCGCTTGCGAGCTACCTCGGCGCAGCGATCCTGGACGACGGCGGCATCGCCCTGCTGCTCGACCCGGGCAAGCTGGTTCGCGGCGCACAGCAGGTGCCCGCCGCCTCGCGCGCCAGCGCCGACCCCAAGCGTGTGGCGCCCAAGGTGCTGGTCGTTGACGACCAGCTCACGGTGCGCGAGCTCGAGCGCACGATCCTCGAGGCGGCCGGCTACCGCGTGGACACGGCCGTCGATGGCCACGCGGCCCTCGAGCTGCTCGACCGCGACGTGGACGTCGAGTGTGTGGTCAGCGACATCGATATGCCGGGCATGGACGGGCTCGAGCTGCTCAGCGCGATCCGAGGGCGGCCCGACCGCTGCAACCTGCCGGTCGTCGTTGTGACCTCGCGCGACGACCCCGAGGCGCGCGAGCGCGGCGCCGACGCCGGTGCGGATGCCTGGGTGGTCAAGTCACAGTTCGATCAGCAGGCCCTGCTGGAGACCGTGGACCGACTCGTGGGGCAGCGGTGACCGGTCCTGTCCGCGTTGCGATCTGCGAGGACTCGCGCACCTACGCGGAGGGGTTGCGGCACTTCCTGGAAGCCGACGGGAGGCTCGAGGTAGTCGCCGTGGCAAGCTCTGCCGAGGGCCTGGTCGATGACCTCGCCCGCGTGCGGGCGGACCTCGTGACGATGGATCTGGAGCTGCCCGGACTGGATGGCGTGCGGGCGATCGAGCAGATCATGGCCACGCGCCCCGTGCCGATCGTGGTGGTGAGCGGGCACTCCGGACCGAACGAGAGCTTCGTAACGGCGGCGATGGCCGCCGGCGCGCTGGACTCGGTGCCCAAGAGCGAGGTGCGCCTCGACCTGCGTGCGGAGCCGGCGGCGGTGGCGCTGCGCCGGCGGCTGGTCGGGCTTGCGCGCGGAGCCAGGCCGACGGCCACACGTCGGCCGGTCGCGCCCGTAGGCCCAGCGGTCCCACCGGCCGACGGCGGGATGCCGCGGGCAGGGGTCGCGACGGCGGTGGGCATCGGGGCGTCGGCCGGGGGGCCGCAGGCCCTGGGCGAAGTGCTCGCGCTGCTCCCGGAGACCCTTGGCTTGCCGGTGCTCGTGGTCCAGCACATGTCCGAGGGGTTCATGGGCGAGTTCGCGGCCTGGCTCGACACCGTCGTGGCGCCACCGGTCCGTCTCGCCCGCAACGGCGAGGCGCCCGGCCGGGGTGTCACCGTCGCGCCGCACGGCGCCCACATGCTGGTCGGCCCGGACGGGCGCCTGCGCCTCGACGCTCGCTCCGAGGCGGGCGCGCACCGGCCGTCGATCGACTCACTGCTCTCTTCTATGGCCGAGACCGCCGGTCGTGGCGCGGTCGCGGTGATCCTCACGGGCATGGGGCGTGACGGCGCGGCCGGCGTCGAGGCCGTGCGCGCCGCCGGTGGCGTGGCCCTCGCGCAAAGCCGCGACGATGCGCTGCTGTCCGGCATGCCCGACGCCGCCGGGGCGGCCGGTGCGACTCGCCTCACACTGGTGGAGATCGCCCGCGTGCTGACCACGATCGCGGGGAGGGTCGCCAAGTGAGCGACGACCTTCGTGCGCTTGCCAGGGTGGTCCACCGCACCAGCGGAATTACCCTGCGCGGGTCCCAGCTCGACTCGCTGAAGGCGGCCCTGTACCGCATGGACCCGCGGGTCACGCCCGGCGACCTCCTCCGCGATCCCGATCCAGCCCGCCGGCGGGCGCGGCTCGACCGTGTCGTGGACCAAGTGACCGTCAACGAGACCTACCTCCTCCGGCACATCGAGGAGCTCGAGGAGATCGACTGGAGAACGATGGTCGCCGGCGCGGCGTCCGAAGGGCGCCGCGCGCGCGTCTGGAGCGCCGCCTGCTCGTCGGGTGAGGAGCCGTGTTCGCTCGCGCTGCTCGCCGCGGAGGCGCTGGACAGTCGGCGTCCCCCGATCGAGTTCCTCGGGACCGACATCTCGAGCACGGCCCTGGCTCAGGCCGAACTCGGCCTCTACGGTCCCCGATCGGCCAGGCTCCTCGACCCCGAACGCCGCGCACGCTGGTTTCGGCCGGCGGGCCAGGCGCTGCGGGTCGGCCCCGAGCTGCGCGGGCTGATGCGCTTCGCGCGCCACAACCTGGTTCACGATCCCCTACCCCCGAACGGCGAGCAGCGATTCGACCTGATCGTCTGCCGCAACGTGCTGATCTACTTCGACGCGCCCACCGCGGCTCGCGTGATCGCCGGCTTGCGCGGGGCGCTGACGAGCCACGGAACGCTGCTGCTGGGAACCGTCGACCGCCTCGGCTCCAAGGCATCACCACCGACGCGGAGGCCGGCGGTGCCCCAGCCCCCGCCCGCCACCGAGCGCCACCTCACCGGTAGCTGCGCCGCACCGGAGGAGACCCATCAACCTGAGGCGGCGCACGCGGCGTTCGAGACTGGCCTTCGTGCGCTCAGCGAGGACAACGCGGCCGCGGCAGTCAAGTCGCTGCGACGGGCCCTGTACCTCGACCCTGAGTTCGCCGTCGCCTCGCTCCAGCTGGCCCGGGCCTACGACGAGCTCGGGGACGTCGGCTCCGCTCAGCGCGCCTACTCCCGCACGCTGCGCCTCACCGAAGACGCCGACGACCCGGTCGTCAGGGTCTATGACCGGGTGGGAGCCGGTGACGTCGCCGCCGCGTGCCGGGCGCGCCTGACCGCGCTCGCGAGCGGGCGGGCTGTCCGATGAATGCGGCGCCCATCGAGCCTCCCCAGCTCGACAGCTCGAGTGACACGGCAGCGCTGCTCGTCCTGATCGTCGAGGACGATCTCCAGTTGGCCGAGCGACTCGCCGCCGAGGCCGGGCGCCACGGGCTGCGAGCCGAGCTCGCCGCCTGTCCCGCCGACGCGCGGCGTCTGGCCGCCCGCGAACGCCCGGCGCTCGTGCTGCTCGGCCTCACCTTCGACGGCGAGACCCAAGCCGCATACGAGCTGCTGTCCGAGCTTACGTCCGGGCCCGCGCCGATACCCGTGGTGGCTCTCACCGTTCGCGACTCGCTCCACGACCGGGTCGAGGTGGCCCGCCGCGGTGGCCGAGGGTTCATCCCGAAGTCCGCCTCGCCGCAGCAGACGTTCGATCAGGTCATGCTGCTGATCGAACGCGCCGCGGAGGTCGAGACAACCCTGCTTGCGGTGGACGATGATCCGTTGCTTCTGGCCGCCGTCAAGGTGCTGCTGGAGGCCGAGGGCGTCCACGTGCGCACGCTCAGCGACCCTCTGCGATTCTGGGAGGAGCTTGAGCGGGTGCGCCCGGACATCATTCTGCTGGACGTCGACATGCCCGGGATCAACGGCGTCGACCTCTGCCGTGTGCTGCGCAACGATCGCCGCTGGGCGGCCGCTCCGGTCCTTTTCCTGACCGCGCACCGCGACGACCAAATCGTCAAGGAGATGTTCGCCGCCGGCGCCGACGACTACCTGCTCAAGCCGGTCTTGGCCGATGAGCTACTGGTACGGATCCGCAACCGGCTCGACCGTTTCAAGCTGCATCGGCTGCTGGCCGAGACCGACGCCCTCACCGGCGTACCCAACCGCGCCAGCTCGGCGCAAGGGCTCGAGCGCATGCTGCGGATGGCCAAGCGTCGCGAGGAGCCGGTGTCCCTGGGGCTGCTCGACCTCGACCGCTTCAAGGCGATCAACGACCGCCACGGACATGCCGCCGGCGACGCCGTCCTGCGCCGGCTCGGTGAGCTGCTGCTGCAGACGTTCCGGGGCGAAGATGTCGTCGGCCGCTTGGGTGGAGAGGAGTTCCTGGTCGGCATGTACGGCAGCCCGCGCGAGGACGGCATCGAGCGCCTGCGCGGCCTGCTCGCCACGTTCACGGACGCGCGGTTCGACGGCGCGGATAGTGAACGCTTCGCCGTGACCTTCAGCTGCGGTGTCGCCGTGTACCCCGGCGACGGACCCGACGCCGCTGCGCTGCAGCGGATCGCCGACGCGGCGCTCTACCGCGCGAAGGCCGCCGGGCGCGCGAGCGTGGTGGGCGCCTGACCCACCCACCTGAGCCTCGGCACAGGGCCGTGGGGCGCGCCTAGAAAAGTGTGGCCTGCTCGGGTGGCGGCGCCGCCATCTCGGGCTCCTCGTCCTCGTCGTCGCGAGAGGACTCGCCCCGGTCGGGGATGATCCGCCGCCCCTCGTGGATCATGCGCCCCAGGCGCTTCCGCTCCTCCTTGGGCGCATAGGCCCCGCGGGCGTAGAGCTGCTCGTAGCGCTCTACGAGATCCGGTCGGTAGGAGCGCAGCCAGTCCATGAACACGCCGCGGACCTCGCCGCGCAGGTGCAGGCAGATGCCGCCGATGCTCACGGCGCCGGCCTCGGCGCAGCGCTCGAGGATCTCCTCCACTTGGCGTGGGTCGTCGTTGATGCCGGGCATCAGCGGGGCGATCAGGACGCCGGTGGGGATGCCCGCCCGGTTGAGCTCGGCCACCGCCTCGATGCGCTTGCGCGGGTGGGGGGTGTGCGGCTCGCTGGCCCGCCATGCCTTCTCGTCGAGCGTGGGGATGGACAGGTTGGCTGCGAAGCTGTCGATCTGCTTGAACAGCTCGATGTCGCGCAGCAGCAGCGGCGACTTGGTGAGCACGGACGCCGGGGTGCGCGAGTCGCGCATGGCCTCCCACACCCCCGGCAGCAGCTCGTACTTCTTCTCGACCCACTGATACGGGTCCGTGTTCGTGCCAGCGCGACGTGCTCGCGCTTCCACCTCGGCCGCATGAGCTCGGCCCGTGCCAGCTCCGGCGTGTTGACCTTGACCACGATCTCGCGCTCGAAGTCGCGGCCGGCGTTGAAGTCGAGGTAGGTGTGGGTGGGGCGAGCGAAGCAATACAGGCAAGCATGGGTGCATCCCCTATACGGATTGATCGTCCAAGCGAACGGCATCCGCGACGCCTTGGGCACCCGGTTGAGGATCGACTTGGCCTGCACCTCGTAGAAACGGACGTCCAATGCCTCGGGCGCATCGAAGGTGCGGATGGCCGCGGGCTCGCGGTAGCCGGGGAGGGTGTGGGCCTCCTGTGTCTCGACCTTGAGGTTGTCCCAGCGCACGAACCTATGTTCGCATACGGCGAGGACGGGCCTACCGGGGGTCGACCACCAGTTCCATGAGCAGGGAGTCGTGCCAGTGGTCGTGGTCGTAGGCGTCACGCTCGGCCCGGCGCAACGTTCCGACCGGGGTGAACCCGGCCTTCTCGTAGCAGCGCACGGCGGCCGTGTTGTCGGCCGCCGGGTCGATCGTCAGGCGGTGGTGGCCGCGTTCGCCGATCAGGTGATCCGCCACCAGGCGCACCGTCGCCGGGCCGATTCCGCGTCCGTGCACATCCGGGTCGAGGAAGAGGTCGATCGAGGCCGACCGGTACTTAGGCTCGAGCTCCTCGGCGTACTGGACCATGCCTACCACCCGGTCCTCGAAGAGCACCGTGTAGCGGACCGACTCGGGCTCGTCGGACAAGGGAAAGTCGGGCTCGACCGGATCCCACCAGCGCTCGACCTCCGGCGTGCGGCGGATGCGCCGCAGCTCGTCGGCGTGCGCGGCGTCCAGGGGCACGAGGCGGACAACGTCCGACGTGAGCGCCGTCAGGACGAGTCGTCTCCGAAGGCCGTGACCAGCAGCTTGCGAGCGCCGCCGTGGTCGCGGTGCTCGCACAGGTAAATGCCCTGCCAGGTGCCGAGAGCGAGGCGGCCGTTGCGCACCGGGAGCACCAGGGAGGCTCCGGTCAGCGAGGCCTTGATGTGCGCCGGCATGTCGTCCGGCCCCTCGAGCGTGTGCGCGAAGTACCCCGCGCCGTCGGGCACGGCGCGGTCGAACCAGGCGGCGAAGTCCCGGCGCACGTCGGGCGAGGCGTTCTCGTTGAGGGTCAGCGAGGCCGACGTGTGCTGCATGAACACCAGCGCGATGCCCACTCGGATACGGCCGAGCTCCGGCAGGGCCCCCGCCACCTCGCCGGTGATCAGGTGAAAGCCGCGCGGCCTGGGTTCGAGGGAGACCTCATTCTGAATCCACACAGCTCAGAGTGTGCCCGTCCAAAGCAGTTGCTAGCCTCTCGCGCGCTTGGCAAGAAACCTGCCGAATCCGCCATACGGCGGTACGGGGGAACCAGGTTGTTGGGGCGAATGGGTCGTAGGACTCCCTAGCGCAGTCTCTTCAGCGCGAGCCCGTCAGCTAACCCCGGAGGCGTCGATCAAGAGAGGCCGTCCCCTTTGTCGTTCAAGCCCGTGCTCGTGTCGCTGCTCGCCAGCCTGTCGCTGGCATTCGCCGCGCCCGCCCTGGCCCAGGACGGCGGCGGCGGGGCGGCAGCGCCGGGAGCGCCCGAGCCACGCGAGGCGGAATGCCTGGCGTCCCCCGGCGCCGAATGTGCCGGGCCGAAGCTTCTGCGCGGCCGCACCTTCGTGGTACGCGGTTCGACCCTCGAGAACGTGACGGAGATCGTCTTCCTGGGCCGCGCCACCAAGCGCGACGACGTGAGCGCCGGCACGGTCAAGCGCAACGAGCGCTACGTGGTGGCCGTGGCTCCGGCCGAGGCCCGATCCGGCCGGCTGGGGCTTATCGACAAGTGGGGCAACACCGCGACCACGGACTTCCGGGTCAGCGTGGGTGACGCTCCGCGGCCCAAGCCACTCGACATATCGCCGGACTCTCAGTTCTTCTTCGCCGGCCGCCGGCGGCCCTCATTCACCATCGAGCAGACCGCTCGCGTGCAGCTTCTGAGCGAGACCAGCGGCGAGGTCGTGCGCTCATGGGACGTCGCGGGCGCGCCCGGTCAGCCCGCCGAGGTCAAGTGGGACGGCAAGGGCGATGGCGGCGTGGGCCTGACCGGCGCCTACCACTTCCAGGTGGAGGGCGTGGCCAGCGCCGCCTCCTCCGCGGCCGACCGGTTCTTCTTCGCCGATCACCTGTTCCCGATTCGCGGCCGCCACGACCTCGGCCAAACCGAGACCAACAACTTCGGCGGCGGCCGCGGGCACCAGGGCCAGGACATGTTCGCCAAGTGCGGCACGAAGCTCGCCCTCGCTCGCGGTGGCAAGGTCCAGTACGCGGGCTACCACGGCGCGGCGGGCAACTACGTGGTGGTGGACGCCGCCGGCACTCGCATCGACCACGTCTACATGCACATGCGCGAGGCGCCGCTCGTGCGCACCGGCGACCGCGTGTTCACCGGGCAGAAGATCGGCGAGGTGGGCGACACCGGCCGCGCCACGGGCTGTCACCTGCATTTCGAGATGTGGACCGCGCCGGGTTGGTACGAGGGCGGGCGGCCTTTCGATCCGCTGCCCTCGCTCGAGGGCTGGGACGCCTTCTCCTAGTCGGCCGGGTCAGGGCGCCACGCCGGTCAGGCGCGGCCACCTGACCGCGCGCCGCAGCGCGGCTCGGCTGGCCGGGTGCGTCGAGAGGCGAAACTCGGGGCTCAGCAGGGCCGACTGGTAGTAGACCGCCATCCGCACGCGCGGATGGGACTTCATGAACCCGAAGAACTGATTGACGAAGCCGGGCACGTCGGCTCCCCATACGCCCCACTCGGCGAACGCGAACGGCTTCCGCTTCCAGCGGGGGAAGCTGTAGATCGCGTGCATGGCCGAGCTCGCGCGGTAGGGCGAGTACCAGGTGGTGCCGACCCAGTCGACGTATCCGCCGCCGGGATAGAAGTGCCGCGGGTGGTTCCTGTCGATCTCGGGGTTGCCGAAGGACAGCGGCACCCACATCACCGCCACCTTGGGCCGCGGCAGCTCGCCGGCAGCCGAGCTAAGCGCGGGCATGCCCAGCCCGCGCAGCCGCGCGTCGATCGCGGCCACGTCGCCTCCGCGCAGGATCAGTGTGAGCCTGCGCCAGGCGCGCTTGAACTGCCGGGTGGAGAACGCCGGGCCGCGCGAGCGCCCCGACAGGTCGTAGGCCGAGTAGGGGTTGTTGCCGTTGTTCATCTCCGAGAGAGGGCGCACGTAGACCACCTCGCCGTGGTCGGCCAGGAGGCGGTTGAGTCGGACGAGGAAGGCGTCGCCGTCGCCAGCAGCCAGGTCGCGCGGGCTTAGCCGCGTGCCCTTGGTGGACAGCGAGATCATCGCGCTCGACCCCATCCGGCGCGCGTCGTCGAGGCGGCCGCCCAGGAAGCCGTCCTGCGAGCCCCAGTCGATGAAGTAGTTGAACACGGCCGGGTGCTTGCCCGACTGGCGCTCGAAGTCGGCGATGCCTCCGGCCGTGTAGCCGCCCTGCCCGCCCCACAGGACCTTGTTACCCGGCGCGGTGTAGGGAGCGGCGCCCGCAGCCGCGGGTAGAAGGCAGGCCAGGGCGAGCGCGCCGGCGATGAGGAGGCCGACTCTCATTTGCTCAGGGAACCACATCTCGGCGTGATAGGCGCCGCCTGCGGGTAAGGGCCTCGAATGACCGACACGTTGCATCGCCTGGCCGCGGCCACCGGACGACTCGAGGCGCTGGACGTGCCCGCCAAGCGCGTGGCCAAGACCGTGAGGGCAGTCCTGCCCGCGGGACCGGTCAAGGATGTGCTCAGCGGCACTCCGCTAGGCCACCCGGCCCACCCGGCGCTCACCGACGTACCGATCGGCTCCTGGACCAGTGCGGTCGTGCTCGACCTGATCGGCGGCAGCGACTCGCGCACAGCCGCCCGCCGGCTCGTGGCCGTGGGAATCCTCGCGGCGCTTCCCACCGCCGCAAGCGGATACTCGGACTGGGCCGACTCGGAGATGTCCAGCGACACCGTGCGCCGGACCGGTCTCGTGCACGCCGCGTCCAACCTGGCCGCGCTCGGGCTGTTCACGGCCTCCTACGTGGCTCGGCGGCGCGGGGACGGCGGGCGGCTGCTCGCACTCGCCGGCGCGGGCGCCATGACCGTGGGGGGACACCTCGGCGGCCACCTGTCGTTCGTGGAGGGAGTGGGGGTCAACCAGACCGTGTTCGCAAAGGGCTCCGGCGACTGGACCCCCGTGGTGGGCGAGGACGAACTGGCCGAGGGCAAGCCCGTATGTGTGCGGGCCGGCGAGGTCGACGTGATGATCGTGCGCGACGCCGACGGCCTCCACGCGCTCGACGATCACTGCACCCACCGCGGAGCTCCTCTGCACGAGGGCGAGGTGGCCGACGGGTGCGTCGTCTGCCCGTGGCACGGAAGCCGCTTCCGCCTGGCCGACGGCTCGATCGTGCAGGGGCCGGCGGTGACACCGCAGCCGCTCTACGAGACGCGCGTGGTCGACGGCCGCGTCGAGGTGCGTGCGGCCGCTGAGAGCTAGCCGAGGCGACGCGCGAGCAGCTTCGCCTCGCGACGGGAGCCGACGCCGTTGATCTGCGCGGCCGGGGAGTCGAAGCCCTCGGGGGCGGCCGCCGCATCGACGGCGGGCAACGCCAGAATCCGGCCGTCGACGACGATCGCGAAATGCTGGAAGGAGGCCTCCGTCGCGCCGTGGGTCGCGGCCGTCCGCGCGGCGCGCGCCGCCACTCCCGCGGTCAGGCGCGTGAACCTGCGGCGCCCCGCCGCAGTGAAGCGGAAGGTCACGGTCGGCTCGCCCGTGATCTCGTCGGTCGCCGCGCGCGGATGGGCGATGTCCCGGAGCGTCAGGGCTGGGTCGTCCTCGATCACGAACCAGCGACGCTCCCCGGAAGGCTGTCCCGGGACGCGCTGGTCCTCGACGACGGCGACGCGTCCGGCCTCCGCCTTCGACCGCGCGGCGAGCGCGAGGGCGTCAGCGCGGGCGGTGAACGGCGCGGCCGGGCCACGGTTGCCGAGAACGTTGGGCTCCCAGTCGTAGATGGAGAAGGAGACGCCCCCGGTCGCCGCCCGGAGCGGCGAGCTCGCCTCCTCGCCACCGCATGCCGTCATGGCCACGGCGGCGAGCGCGAGCACGGGCAGGAGTAGACGAGGCATCTGCCCCCTGTTTCGGCTCGGAACTGCGCCTCCTTGAGCTCCCCGAGCCAAGTGTCACAAAGTAGTCACAAAGTCTCCCGGTCGAGTAGAGTTGGCTTACGAGAGAGCGACAGCGACGCCGGCCCCGCCCGTTGCCCTCCGCTCTCCCGGAAACCCCTTGACGACGCACGCTCTGAAAGCATCCGAACCCATGCCGCTGCGCGTGATGCGGTACCTCGACCTCGTCGTCCTGGCGCTCGCCCTGCCGATCTTTTTCGTCGCCGGGCTGCCTCTGCTGGGCTGGGCCGGTGTCGCCGTTGCTTGGCTTTTGCAGCGCGGGGTACAGCACCTCATTGAGCAGCGTGCGCGTGCAGCCAAAGATCCGGGTACCGTGGCCGGCCTGATGACCGGGTCGATGATCGCGCGCGGCTGGCTTGTGGCCGGCACGATCTTCGCCGTCGGCCTGAGCGACCGCGAGGCCGGGCTGGCGGCGGCGATCCTGGCGATCGCCCTCTTCACCGTTTACTTCACCGGCCAGATCATCGCCCGGCCGTTCGGGCCGAGAGCGGAAGCCCGAAGTGAGCACGAAGGGCAAGCTCGCCATCGGCTTCGGCGTCTACCTCGCCGTGGCCGTGGTGCTGTTTCTCATCTTCGGCTCGGACGGCAAGAACGACGAGTTCGCGCCTGAGGAGGAGTTCAAGCTCGATCCCTGGATCGAGATCAAGCTCGGTGGCCTCGATCTCTCGTTCAACAAGGCCGTCCTCTACCTGCTGATCGGCTGCGCGGCCACGGTTGGCTCGATGGTCTACATCGCCCGGCGCATGGCGGACAGGCCCAATCGCGTACAGACGATCGTCGAGGGGGCCTACGACCTCACCTATAACCAGATCGCCCGGAACAACATGCCCGAGAAGGCGGCGGCCAAGTGGTTCCCGTTCGTGGCCTCGCTCTTCTTCTTCATCTGGTTCTCGAACATGATCGGCTACATCCCGCTGCCGGTGAACGATCACGAGACGATCGAGATCGCCGGCATCAACTTCCCCGCCTTCGCCCTCTACGCCGCGACCGCGAACCTGTCGATCCCGCTGGTGCTCACCCTCTGCGTCTTCTTCCTCTATCAGTGGGAGGGCATCCGTAAGCACGGCCTCGTGAAGTACTTCAAGGGCTGGCTGCCCTCCGGAGTAACGGGTGCCGCCGCGGTTCCGATCTTCGCCATCGAGGTGATTTCGCAGTTCGTGCGGATCATCTCGCTCTCCGTTCGACTCTTCGCCAACGTCCTCGCCGGCCACCTGCTGATCCTGTTCATGGGTGGAGGGCTGGCGGTGCTGCTCGGCGTCTCGGCGCTCGGTTGGATCACGCTCCCGCTAGCGGTGGGGTTCTTCGCCTTCGAGGTCGTGTTGATCGCGACCCTTCAGGCCTTCATCTTTGCCACGCTCACATCTATCTACTTCGGCGAGGCAAGCGCCGGAGGACATTAAGGAGGATCCATGGAATTCCTGCTCCCGATAGCCCAGGTCTCCGACGACGGCCTGAAGGCGATCGCGCTCGGCGTCGGCGCCGGGCTGGGCACGATCGGCCCCGGCATCGGAGTCGGCTACATCTTCGGCAAGGTGATCGAGTCGGTCACCCGGCAGCCCGAGATGCGCGAGGAGATCACGAGCATCCAGTGGCTCGGCTTCGCCCTCACCGAGGCGATCGTGTTCTACGCGTTCATCTTCGGCCTGATCGCCTTCTTCCTCTAGGCGATGTTCCTGTTCGCACAGGAAGAGGGTGGCGGCAGCTTCCTCGTCAGCCCCAACGTGGGGCTGATGATCTGGACGCTGCTGGCCTTCGGGCTCACTCTCTACCTGCTCAACAAGCTGGCCTTTCCGCGCATCGCCGAGGCGCTCGACAAGCGCAGGCTGGCCATCGAGGAGTCGATCGACGCCGCCGCGCGCTCCAAGCAGGAGGCGGACTCGTTGCTCGAGGAGTACCGCGCGCGGCTGCGCGAGGCGCGCGAGCAGGCGGAGGAGATCACCGCCCGCGCCCGCAAGGCGGCGGACTCGCTGGCCGACGACTCGAAGGCCGAGGCCAACCGCCAGCGCGAGGAGCTGATGGCCGCCACCCGGCGCGACATCGAGGCCGAGACGCGGCGCGCTCTGGACGAGATCCGCAAGGAGGTGGCCAACCTCACGGTGATCGCCACCGAGAAGGTCACGCGCAAGTCGCTCACGCCCGACGACCACCGGCGCCTGATCGAGGACGCCCTGGGCGAGGTCGACTTCACCGCGCTCGCAGGCGATAAGGCGGCAACGGCGGCGGCAGAGCAACGGGGACGAGAAGAGCTAGTGGAGGAGAGCTGGCCGAGGTCTACGCACGCGCGCTGTTCGAGGCGGCCAAGGAGGACGACGTCCTCGATCGCGTGCACGACGAGCTCGGCGAGTTCGCCGACGCCCTCGACGAGGATCGCAACCTCCAGGTCTTCCTGTTCTCTCCCTACTTCTCCAGCGAGGAGAAGAAGGATGGGGTGACCAAGATCGTGACCGAGGCCGACGAGCGCCTGGTCAACTTCCTCGAGCTGCTGGCCGAGCGCCACCGCATGCCCGCGCTGTTTCGCATCCGGCGCACCTTCGACGCGATGTGGGCCGAGGAGAACAAGCTGCTTCCCGTGACCGTGACCAGCGCGGTCGACCTCGACGAGAGTCTCGTGAATGACATCGGCAAGCGCATCGAGGAGCAGACCGGTCGCGAGGTCGAGCTGTCCTCGAACGTGGACCCTGACGTGCTCGGTGGACTTCAGGTGCGGGTGGGCAACATGGTGCTCGACGCCACGGTGCGCAACCGCCTCGAACAACTTCGAAAGCAAGTCGCCAAGGCGACCTAAGGAGACCTTTCCCAGTGCAGATCAAGCCAGACGAGATCACCAGCATCCTCAAGGACCGCATCCAGGGGCTCGAGGACGGCGGGGCCGACCTCTCCGAGGTGGGCACGGTGCTCTCCGTGGCCGACGGCATCTCGCGCGTCCACGGGCTCGACAACGTCATGTCCAGCGAGCTGCTCGAGCTTCCCCACGACGTCACTGGGCTGGCGCTGAACCTCGAGTCGGACAACGTCGGCGCGGTGCTCTTCGGCGAGTGGGACAAGATCGAGGAGGGCGACCAGGTCAAGCGCACCGGGCGCCTTCTCGAGGTGCCGGTCGGCGATGCGCTGCTGGGGCGGATCGTCAACCCGCTGGGCGAGCCGCTGGACGGCAAGGGCGACATCAACACGGAGACCACCCGGCCGGCCGAGTTCAAGGCCCCGGGCGTGGTCGCCCGTCAGCCGGTCAAGGAGCCGATGATGACCGGCATCAAGGCCATCGACTCGATGACCAACGTCGGTCGTGGCCAGCGCGAGCTGATCATCGGCGACCGCCAGACCGGCAAGACGTCGATCTGCATCGACACGATCATCAACAACAAGGACAGCGACCTGGTCTGCATCTACGTCGCGATCGGCCAGCGCATGTCCGTGGTCGTCGACGTGGCGCGCCAGCTCGAGGAAGCCGGGGCGCTCGAGCACACGATCATCGTGGCCGCTCCCGCCGACGAGGCCGCGCCGATCAAGTTCCTCGCGCCATACGCGGGCGCGGCGATGGCCGAGCACTTCCTCTACGAGGGCAAGCACGCGCTGGCCATCTACGACGACCTGACCAAGCACGCGTTCGCCTACCGCCAGATGTCGCTACTGCTTCGCCGCCCGCCCGGCCGCGAGGCCTACCCGGGTGACGTCTTCTACCTGCACTCGCGCCTGCTCGAGCGCTCGGTCAAGTTGAACGACGACCTGGGCGGCGGCTCGTTCACCGCGCTGCCCGATCATCGAGACCCAGGCCGGCGACGTGTCGGCCTATATCCCCACCAACGTCATCTCGATCACCGACGGCCAGATCTTCCTGCAGTCGGACCTGTTCCGCTCGGGGGTCCGGCCTGCCATCAACGTGGGCATCTCCGTGTCGCGCGTGGGCGGGTCGGCGCAGACCACGCCGATGCGAAAGGTGGCGGGCCGGCTGCGTCTCGAGCTCTCCCAGTACCGCGAGCTCGAGGCCTTCTCCCAGTTCGGCTCCGACCTCGACGCCGACACCCAGGCCACGCTCAACCGCGGCGCCCGGCTGGTCGAGGCGCTCAATCAGAACGAGCGCGACCCCTGGCCGATCGAGAATCAGGTGGCGGCGATCTACTCGGGCACCGGCGGCTACCTCGACCGCATCAAGACCGACCGCATCCGGGAGTTCCACGAGATGATGCTCCAGCGCCTGCACTCCGAGGACTCGGATCTGATGGAGCAGATCGCCGACGGCGACTGGGACGACTCCATCGAGGAGCGCCTGGGCAAGTGCATCGCCGAGGCCATCGACGACTTCGGGCCCGACTTCGACGCCGAGGGCAATCCCATCGAGGAGGGCGAGTCCGACCGCGTCGTGTCGCGCGAGGAGCGCGAGAAGCAGGAGGAGGGCGAGGAAGAAGCCCAGGAGGAAGGCGACGACGACGAGGACGAGAGCGGCGACGAGGATGCCGAGGCGAGCGCTCAGGAAGACGAAGAGGAACCCGGCAAGGAGAAGGACACGGAGGCGGCCACGGCCTGACGTTGCATGGCGTCGCTGAAGGACATCCGCGGGCGCATCAGCTCGGTCAAGAACATCCGCAAGATCACGCGGGCGATGGAGATGATCTCCGCCGCACGGCTGCGGCGGGCCGAGCAGCGCATCGAGGCCCTGCGCCCCTACGCCGACGCCCTGCGGCGCATGACCTCGCGTGCCTCCCAGGCGGCGGACAACATTCCCAACCTGCCGATCCTGCAGGAGAAGGAGAACGTCTCGACCGTCGGCATCCTGCTGGTTACCGGCGACCGCGGGCTGGCGGGCCCCTTCAACTCCCAGATCATGCGCGCGGGCAACCGGCGCGCGGCCGAGCTGCGCAGCGACGGCAAGGAGGTGCTCTGGTACGCCTCGGGGCGCCGCGGCGTCTCCTCGCTGCAGTTTCGCCAGCTCGACGTGGGCGGGAGCTGGACGGGCTTCACCGATCGCCCCACCTTCGCCGACGCGCGCGCCATCGCCGACGGCCTGACGTCCGCCTACGTCGACGACAAGGTCGATCGGGTGGAGGTCTTCTACAACGGCTACATCTCGGCGATCAACCAGGAGGTCCGCCACGAGACGCTGCTGCCGCTCCAGCAGGCCGACGTGCTCGGTGACGACGAGGACGAGGACGAGGGGGACGGCGGCGCGGACGAGGGCCACCAGCACTCGCGCGCCCTGTGGATCTACGAGCCCGACCCCGAGGAGATCCTCGCCCGCCTCGTGCCCGACTATGTGGAGATCTCGATCTACCGCGCGCTCCTGGAGTCGACCGCTTCCGAGCACGGCGCGCGCATGAGCGCGATGCGCAGCGCCTCCGACAACGCCGGCGAGATGATCGACGACCTCACGCTGGAGGCAAACCGCCAGCGCCAAGCTGAAATCACCCAGGAGATCATGGAAGTGGTCGCCGGGGCTGAAGGACTTCGATAGAGCTTCGATAAGGAGAAACGTGGAAGCCGCAACCGATACCCAGGAGCAGCAGGACGAGGCGCGCGAGGAGCGCGAGGCCAACACCGGCACCGTCGAGGAGGTTCAGGGCGTGGTGGTCGAGGTGGCCTTCCCGTCCGAGCACCTGCCCGAGATCTACAACGCGCTCGAAGTCGAGCTCGACGAGGACCGGGAGTCCGAGGGCGACGAGGCCCAGGCCACGATGTCCAAGCTCGTGCTCGAGGTGCAGCAGCACCTGGGCGACGACCGCGTGCGGACGGTGGCCATGGACGCCACCGAGGGCCTCTCGCGTGGGGCGAAGGTCACCGACACCGGCGGCCCCATCACCGTGCCCGTGGGCGAGGGCACGCTCGGCCGCATCTTCAACCTGCTCGGCGATCCGATCGACGACGCGGGCGAGGTCAAGTACGACGAGCGCTGGCCCATCCACCGCCCGGCGCCCTCGGTGGAGGACCTCACGCCTACGCGCGAGATCTTCGAGACCGGGATCAAGGTCGTCGACCTGCTCGCCCCCTACGCCCAGGGCGGCAAGGTCGGCCTGTTCGGCGGCGCCGGAGTGGGCAAGACCGTGCTCATCCAGGAGCTGATCCACAACCTGGCCGCCGAGCACGGTGGGCTGTCGGCCTTCTGCGGCGTGGGCGAGCGCTCACGCGAGGGCAACGACCTCTGGCTCGAGATGACCGAGTCGGGCGTGATCGACAAGACGATGCTCGTGTTCGGCCAGATGAACGAGCCGCCCGGCGCGCGCATGCGCGTGGCGCTCTCGGGCCTGACCATGGCCGAGTACTTCCGCGAGCAGGGCCAGGACGTGCTGCTGTTCATCGACAACATCTTCCGTTTCGTGCAGGCGGGCTCCGAGGTGTCGGCTCTGCTCGGCCGGATGCCCTCGCAGGTGGGCTACCAGCCCACGCTGGAGACGGAGATGGGCCAGCTGCAGGAGCGGATCACCTCCACCCGGGAGGGATCGGTCACCTCGATCCAGGCCATCTACGTGCCGGCCGACGACCTGACCGACCCCGCGCCGGCGTCGGTGTTCGCCCACCTCAACGCGACCACCACGCTCTCGCGGTCGATCGCCGAGAAGGGCATCTATCCCGCCGTCGACCCGCTCGACTCGACCTCCACGATCCTCAAGCCCGACATCGTGGGTGAGGAGCACTTCCACGTCGCGAACCAGGTGCGCGAGATCCTCCAGCGCTACACCGAGCTGCAGGACATCATCGCCATCCTCGGGATCGACGAGCTCTCCGACGAGGACCGCGTGACGGTGCAGCGCGCGCGCCGGGTGGAGCGCTTCCTCTCGCAGCCGTTCTTCGTGGCCGAGCAGTTCACGGGCACGCCGGGCGCGTACGTGCCGATCGACGAGACCGTGCGCTCCTTCAAGGAGATCATCGAGGGCAAGCACGACGACGTGCCCGAGCGGGCGTTCCTGCTCAAGGGGACGATCGACGATGTGCTGAAGGGCGAGGGCGTCGAGGACGAGGAGGACGAGTCCGAGGAGTCCGGCGGCGACGAGAACGGCGACGGCGACAGCGACAAGGGCGACGATGGCGAGGAGTAGCTTCCCGGTCGAAGTGCTGACCCCCGAGGGGAAGGTCTTCGAGGACGAGGTGGAGATGGTCTCCACCCGCACGGTCACCGGTTCGATCGGTGTGCTCGCCAACCACGCGCCGCTGATGGCCATCCTCGAGCCGACCGAGCTGCGGCTCTACAAGTCGGACTCCGACATCGTGCGCTTCGCCCAGGGCGAGGGCTATCTCCAGGTGGTGGAGAACTCGGCGCTCGTGCTGGTCGAGGAGGCGATCGCGCCGGAGGACATCGACCGCTCGGACTTCGAGGCGAAGCTAAAGGAAGCCCAGTCGAACGTGGAGAACGCCGAGGAGGGGTCCGAGGAGCGCGCGCGGGCCGAGCGCGAGGTCGCGCGCTACAAGGCGTTTCTGGACGTCGACAGCAGTTAGGGCGGCTCCCGCGCGCTGCGCATTCGCCGCTTTCCGGAGCTATCCGCGAGGAACGGGCCAGGCCGCAGGGTCAGGTCAGGTCGGTCACCGCGGTCTGGTAGACGCCGATCGCGCGTTCCAGGTCGTCGCCGAGCGCGGCGTCGATCACGCCCACGTTCTGCACGATCAGCGTGGCCCGTGTGTTGAGCCGCTCGAACTCGTCCTCGGCGCGCAGCGCGGCCATCTGCTCCTGGCTGCCCCGGACCAGGATGAAGCCGGCAAGCTCGCCGCCGTGGGGCGCGAGCAGGACGGTCTCGTAGCTCTCGATGCGGCCATCCTGCTCGGCCTTGGCGTAGTAGGCGAGGGCCTCGCCGAACACCTCCAGCCCCTTCGCCTCGCGTCCGGTAATGGGGTCGCCCCATCCAACAAAGATTCCGGCCTCGGCCATGATCCACCTCCTGCTCGTTGGCGGCGGAGCTCGTGGTGGCCCGGCATGCGTGCCACAGGCCGCCCCTCGGCCCGCCCTGGCGTAACGACTCTACGCCGGGCTTGGTTGCGCAGTCAACGGGGCGCTGAGGCTTGACATGCAGGTATCTACCTGCATAATGTGAGCCGCGCGAATGGACGCGGTCTTCAAAGCGCTGGCCGACCAGACCCGCCGCTACCTGTTGGACAGGCTCCACGAGCACAACGGGCAGACGCTGGGCGAACTGTGCGAGCGACTCGAGATGACGCGTCAATCGGCGACCCAGCACCTGGGCGTGCTCGAGGCGGCCAACCTGGTCACCACGGTGCGGAGGGGGCGAGAGAAGCTGCACTACCTCAACCCCGTTCCGCTGCACGAGATCCAGGACCGGTGGATCGACAAGTTCGAGCGTCCGCGCCTTCGCGCGCTGAGCACCGTAAAGCGACGAGCAGAGGAAGACATGACCGACAAGCCGGCGTTCGTGTACGTGATCTACATCGAGAGCACCCCGGAGAAGGTCTGGGACGCGTTGACCGACGCCGATCTGACCGCGGAGTACTGGGGCCACAGCAACGTCTCGGACTGGCAGGTCGGATCGGCCTGGGAGCATCAGCGCACGGACGGAAGCGGCACGGCCGATGTGGTCGGCACCGTGGTGGAGAGCGCGCGCCCGACCCGCCTCGTCAGCACGTGGGACGACCCCGGCCGGGAACTGCCCGACGGTCCGTCGCAGGTGACCTTCGACATCGAGCCCTACGGCGACATCGTGCGGCTGACCGTGACCCACGAGAACATCCCCGAGGAGGACCGCGACAGGACCGTCAGCGGATGGCCGGCGGTGCTGTCCAACCTCAAGTCCCTCCTCGAGACGGGCCAGGCGCTCCCGCAGGCGCCGTGGGAGATGCCGGAGGGCTGACTGGAGCCGTAGGTCAAGGCTCGGTCGCGGGCGCCGATGAACGGGGCATGCAGCGCAACCTCCGGATTCTGGGCGGGGTGCTCATCCTCGTGGGAGCCGCGGTCCTGAGCATGGCCGTCGCGATTCAGCTCGACGACGGTCTGGCCCGCTCGATCGCCGACACGTCGACCTGCAACAGCGAGCCGTGCACGGTGGATCAGCTGCGGAGCATGGGTCTCTACGTGGGACCGATCACCTTTCTGGTGTGCGCCGGTTTCGGTCTGGCCCTGCTCAAGGCGCGAGTGACTCCGGCGGCGACGCCCGCAACGGACGGCGATGTCAGCGAACGGCTACGTTCAATCGACCTCCTGCGCGAGCAGGATGGCATCAGCGCCCACGAGCACGCCGAGCAGCGCCGGCGCATACTCGACTCGGTCTGAGCAAGCTCGAAGCGGAGTAGCCTCCCACACGGTGGCCTGATGAGTGATGCCTGGATCACCGCGGCGCTCGAGGAGTACAAGACGCTCCGGGAGGAGTCACTTTCCTCGATAGAACAGATGCAGCGCACGCTGCAGATCGGCCTCGTCGCGATCGGGGTGCTCACCGCGTTCGGAGTGGATGTGACCAAGAGCAACCTCGGAATACAGGCGGGCTTGGCTATCACTACCCCCTTGGTGGCCGCGGTGGTGGTCGCTTTACGGCTCGACGAGTTGCTCCGCGCCGTCAAGGCCGGGGCCCACATCGCGGTCCTCGAGCAGCGGATCGCCCAGAGAACCGGCGAAGGCGGGCCTCCCCTCACCTGGGAGTCGAAGATCCAAAAGGACTTCGACCCAAGGGAGGACAGGAGGCGTCACGGGGCCATCACCGCGGTTCTCTTCGCCGCCACAGCCCCGGCGGTCCTGCTCGGCACGAGCCGCCTGGAGCAGTGGTGGCAGCAGTTCCTGGTTATCGCCGCCGTCGCGCTGATCCTGGTCCTGATCACCCTCTACCAGCGGCGCAAGCTGGATCAAGTGGCGGGGCTGCACAAGGCCGCGCTCGAGGCGATCACGACGGGGTGAAGCGAAGCCTGGGCCCGCTCGCAGAGCGCAGCCGCCGACGGCAGTTAGGCAACACCAGAACACCCAGCGGGACGCACATGCTGACCACGGCTAGCGAGATCGAGAAGACCACGCCTTCCTGGCCCCCGGGCACTTCGAAGAGCTTGAAGGCGTCTATCGAGGCGTGCAGCATCGCCGCCCCCCAGATGGTCTGGCCGCCCCGCTCCCAGAGATAGCCGAAGGGAACACAGGTGACCGCCGCGACAGCAATCGCGAACAGGCCCACGGCTAGCCCGTTGGTGATCACGATCGGTAGGTGGGTGATCGCGATCAGGGGAATCGTCAGCCCGACGGCGGCCCCGAAGCTGCGGCCTTGTCGCAACCTCCGAAAGGCGTAGCCGCGCCACGCCAGCTCCTCGGCCAGCCCGTGGTACGCGAACAGGCCGATCGCGAGCCACAGCCAATCCGAACGCAGCGGCAGATCGTTGCCGCTCACGAGCACGTAAGCCGGGTAAAAGGCGAGCACGGCGCCGGAGACCACCGCCGCGGCGAGCAGCGAGTGGCCTGTGGGGCGACCGAAGCCCAGCGAACCGAGCAGGGCCCGCGCCGGCGTCGCGAAGGCGAAGTGCTCCCACATCGCCGCCACCGCGGCCGTGATCGCCAGCGCGAGCAGTCCCCAGGCCACGCCGCCCCCCTGCACGGCGCCGGACGCATAGAGGGCACCCCAGATGAAGCAGAACCCGACCAGGAAGCGCATCAGAAGTCCCAGGACGCGTACTCGGCGGTCGCGGTCCTTCATGTCCGCGAACAGCAGTGTCATGCGATCGATGTACCAGGCCTTGCCCCCGTGAACGATCAGGATGCCCGTGACGGTCGCGAGCAGGTTGAGATCGACGAGGCCGAAGGCAAGGATGCCCATGCCGATGGTCGAGTAGCCGTTGGCGACCAGCGATGCCGCTCGGGAGCGGAACTGCTCCGGCAGGTCGACCTTGTTTCGATCAACCCAGATGCGCTCGCCGAGCACGCTCCGCGACGCCCAGTTGCGGGTCGACTTGGGGGCCTTGAACAGGAGCGGGTTGACGAACATCCAGATGATCGCCAGGGCCACGCCGATCAGGCACCAAGCGCCGATCCAGTCGCGGCTCCAAATCGCCAGCGCCAGGACCGACACGACGGTGAACCTCATCCAGACGCTCGCCGGGTTCGCGTGTCGCATCCAGCTCTCTCCCTCGAGGCCAAAGAGCTTGGCGACCTTGCGGTCGCCCGTCGACGGCGGGGCGGCTCTCGTTGCTTCGGCGTTGGTGGGCTGGGTGGTCATCTCTGTCCTCCTCACTCGTCGCGTTTCTCAACGCTTGTTGACATCGGTCGGCACAAAGTACCGGGTCGACTATCTGATGTCAACACCTGTAGAGTTATCGGTATGAGCAACGCGACCAGGAACTCTGATGGCCCTCGAATGGGGAGAAGGCCGGGGCCGAGCTCGACCCGCGACGAGATCCTGCTCGCGGCCCGCCGGCGCTTCGCCGAGGTCGGCTACGACCGGGCGACGTTTCGCGGCATCGCCACCGACGCGGGCGTTGATCCCGCGCTCGTGGTCCAGTTCTTCGGCTCGAAGAGGGACCTGTTCGCAGCGGCAACGGCGTCGCCGGTGACTCTCGCCGAGCTCTGGGACCAGTCCACGGAGGACCCCAGCGATGAGCCCGGCCTGCGTCTGGCGAAGCTGCTGATGATGTGGCTCGACGACGAGGGAGCTCGGCAGGCCCTCCTGGGCCGAATTCGATCGGCGGCGACTGAGCCGGCGGCGGCGGAAACGGTGCGAGAGATGATCGGCGCCCAGATCACGGACTTTGCCCGGCTGATGGACGGCGACCGACCCGATGTCCGAGCGAGCCTGCTGGCGACTCAGTTCCTCGGGGTGGTATTCGCGCGCTGCGTCGTGGCTCTGGAGCCGCTCGCCTCGATGGAGAGTGAGGAGGTCGCAAGATGGCTCGGCCCGACGTTCGACTTGTACCTGACGGGGGGCTAGTGTCCGCCCATGGCCGCTTCTGAGAACAAGCACGAGGCCATCGAGATCGCCGCTCGGCCGCTGCGGGACCTACTGCGCGAGGAGCATGACGAGATCGCTGCCGCGCAGCGGGCGCTCAGGCAGGCCGAGAGGACGCACGATCGCGCGGTCGAGCTGGCCGAGCGCCAACTGAAGGCGGCGAGCACGGCGGAGCCGCTCGACTGTTACGGCCACGAGCTGATCCTCTACGCCGATCGTGTGAGCACTCCCGACGGAAACCACGAGCTGACGCCCGAGGTCAGGGCCCGCGTCCACGAGCGGACCCTCGAGATCGAGGGTCCTGGGTGGCGACGCAAGGTCGGCTTCCCCCGGCGGGATGCGCTCAAGATGAGGCGGCTGGCCCAGGAGATCGAAGCCGCCGCCCGTAACGCGGAAGGGATCCGCCGGGTGGCCAAGGCCGATACCGAGCAGGCCGAATTGGATCTCGGCGTGGCGTGGGCCGATCGCCGCGCGGTGGAGGAGACCCGGGCTCTGGTCCACAGGCTCGGCGAACTGGTCCACGAGGACGAGGACGTGATCGACATGGCGCCCGGCATCAGCGCCGGCCACGACGGGGTGCTGGTGGCCACCGACCGCCGGCTGCTGTTCATCTCCGTCCGTCGCACGCTTTCGTTCCCCTACGAGCAGGTGCGATCGGTGCAGGTGAAGGGAAGGTGGTTCGGGGCGCGGCTCGCGCTCTCCACCGCCCGAGGCAAGGGTGTCATCAGCGGGATCGCACGAGGGCATGCGGCCGAGATCGCCGATCTGGTGCGCAGCCGGGCTGCCTAGGCGGGACTCGGCGAAGCCGCGCGTTGCTCACCGCGCGGCTGGCTCAGCGCCTCTCCCGCGCGCACCGGGGCGGGCATCAAGGCCGCGGCCACGAGCACCATCACAAACGCCGCGATCCTCGCCGCAACGACGAGCGAGTCGTCCCCCATCGGGTCGCCGAACACGACCATCCCGGCGACGATCGAGGACATGTTCGCGGCGACCGAGGTCACGGCAATCACCGCCACCCCGTCGCCCACCTGCAGGCTCCGCGCGGAGGCGAAGAAGGAGCCGACGGCGGTAACCACGATCACGACAGCCCAGGGACTGAGGAGCCCGACGATGCCGCTCTCGAGATCGTTGCTCAAGGCTTTGATGGCCACGTCCGAGATCCCGAAGCCGAGGCCCGCCGCGGCGCCCAAGAGCACGCCGCGCTGGGCTCTCGCCCGATCGATGCGGTGCGAGAAGATCAGGAGCAGGCCGATTGCAATCCCGCCGCCCTCGAACAGGATGAGCGCCGTGAGCGAGTAGTCGGAGGTGTCACCGCCCGACTCCTTGCCCGTCAGCCCGAGCAGCGCGAGCGACACCGCCACGAGGATGATTCCTATCCACTGCCGCCGGCCGAGCTGGAAGCCGAAGAAACGCTCAGCGAGCACGGCGAGCAGAACGAACCCTCCCGACAGAACCGCCTGGGCCGTTGAGAGGGGCAGCAGGGCAAGCGCGCCGACATGGGCCAGGAAGGCGACAACGGCCACGAGCCAGCCGATGGTCCACCACTTCGAGCGAAACAGGTCGGCTGCGCTGCGCAACGGGTGGCGCATGTCCACGTCCGGCGCCGCGACCGCGCCGCGGTGCTTGTACAGGAAGGCAAGGTTCGTGCCGAACGCCGACAACACGGCAAAGCCGAGCCCTATGACGACTGACGTAGAGAGTTCCGTTGTTGAGCCCTCCCTCCTGCGCTCATCCTCCCAGGTCTTGCGAGGGCGGGGAGGACCGGCGTCTTAGGCGCGACGCATCCGGATCTTCATCGCCAGCGGCAGGCCCGCGAAAGCGAGTCCCGCGGCAGTCGCCATAAGTCCTCCGCGGCGCGACAGGCGCTTCGAGCGGGCCAGCCAGACCCCACCGGCGGCGACGTGAGGGGCCATCAGCAGAACGACGCTGGCGACGCCCGGGTTGTAGCGGCGCTCGCGAACGGCCATGGCGGTGTGCATGAGCACGTTGCCGGCTTCGATCCAGAGCACGGCCGCGGCAGGCGCCGGCGTCCGCCTCCACAGCACGAGGCCGGCCGCGGCGCTGACCCAGCCCACGCTGACGTTTACATGGAAGCCGTCGCGCTCGGTCAACGGCCAGTCGGGCCGGTCGCTGCCCAGCAGCTGCTGATTGGCGAACGGTAGGAAGCCACCGGGCCACACCCACTCCTCGGTCTGGTGGCTGACGAGGATCGGCAGCGCCAGCGCGGCCACCCATAGACCATCCTCGAGCAGGTCGTCGCGGCGCGCCGCCGCCAGCGACCACGTGGGCGCGACCAATCCGGCGGCCGCCCAGGGCCAGCGCCCGTGGGTGTCGAGGGTCATTCCGCCGGCTCCTTTTCGCCACGCCCGCTCATGAGTGTCGTCAACGACTGTCGCTGCCGGGAGTCGCTTGCGAAGTTCTCGGGCGCGAGCCACGTCTCGTAGGCGCGGCGGATCGCGGGCCACTCCTCGTCGGTTATCGCGTACCAGGCGCTGTCCCGGTTGCGGCCCTTGACCACCATGTGCTGGCGGAAGACGCCCTCGAACCGAAACCCGAAGCGCTCGGCGGCGCGTCTGGAGGCCACATTCAGCGCGTTGCACTTCCACTCGAGGCGGCGATAGCCGAGGTCGTCGAAGGCGTGCCGGCTGAGGAGATAGATGGCCTCGGTCGCGGCGGTGGTGCGCTGCAGCCGGGTCCCGAACCAGATGTGGCCGATCTCGATGACGCCGAACTCCGGCGTGATGCGCAGATAGGACGCCATTCCGGCCGGGCGCTCGTCCGGGAGCTCGGCCAGGGTGAAGAAGAGGGGATCGTCGGAGCTCGCCGCCCAGTCGAGCAGGTCACGCATCTGGCTGGGCTGCTCGTAGGGGCCGTAGGGCAGGTAGGTCCAGATGCCTGGATCACCGTCCGGCGGGTGCGAGACGCCATGCAGCGCCTCGACGTCCGCGACGGCATCGACCTGCCTCAGCAACACGTGTGCGCCCCGCAGCGATGAGCGCGTCGGTCGTTGCGCGGGCGTCCAGGCGATTCTCGCCCCAAGCGGTGGCTCATGCTCCACGACGTCACTACTTCATCATGTGCGCGGTGACTCTGGTCGATCGCCTGCTGGCCCTCGACGTGTCGGCGCTCTCGGACGCCGACAAGACGCTTCCGGTGGTCGACCCCGCGGTCCGGGCGATGGTCCCCGACGTTTGTGTGGCGGGGCCGGCGTTCACGGTGCTGGCGGTGGACGATCACCTGCCGGTGATGGACGCGCTGGCCGAGGCGGCTCCGGGTGACGTGCTCGTGGTCGCCACGGAAGGGAGCCGGTGCGCGGTGTTCGGAGAGCTGTTCGCCACCGAGGCGCGCCGGCGCGGGATGGCAGGGATCGTGGCCGACGGGTTCTGCCGCGACGTCCGCGGCCTGCGCGCCATCGGCCTGCCCGTGTTCGCTCGCGGCACGAATCCGCGATCGGGGAGCACGGTGTCGCGAGCGCCGGCGGGAGCGGAGGTGTCGTGCGGCGGCGTGACCGTGTCGCCGGGCGACATCGTGTTCGGCGACGACGATGGGCTCCTGATCGCGGCGGCGGACCGGATTGCGGCCGCGCTCGACACCGCGGAGCTCATAGCGCGCAGCGAGCGCGCGATCCTGGCCGCGCAGGCCCGCGGCGAAGCGCTGCACGCCCTCACCAATCATCGCGAGCACATCGCGGCCCTCGACCGCGGCGAGGCCAGCGCGCTGGAGTTTCGCGTCGATGGCTGACTTCGCTCCCGCCTTCGCGACCCGCACCCACCTGGGCGGCGGCGACGAGCTGGCCACGATCCTCGCCGGGAGCCCACCCGGAGTGCTCTCGATGACCGGTGGGTTTCCCAACCCCGCCACGTTCGCGACCGGCGAGCTCGCCGATATCGCCGCACGCCTGGTGCGCGACGAAGCGGCCGTGGCGATGCAGTACACGGCCTGCGAAGGGATACCGAGCGTCCGCGACTACCTGGCCGACCGCCAGGAGCAGCTCCAGGGCCGGCGCCCGGAGCCGGCCGAGCTGATCGTGACCAGCGGCGGGATGGAGTGCATCACGCTCATGTGCCAGGCGTTGATCGACCCGGGCGACGCAATAGCCATCGAGGCCCCCACCTACCTGGCGGCGCTCATGGCGTTCGGCCGCGCGCAGGCCGAGACGGTGGCGATCGCCATGGACGAGGACGGGATGCAGGTGGACGAGCTCGCGGCGCGGCTGGCGTCAGGGGTGCGCCCGAAGTTCGTCTACACGATCCCCGAATACCAGAACCCGACCGGGCGGACCCTGGGGCTCGAGCGCCGCCGCGAACTGGTCGCGCTCTGTCGCGGGCACGACCTGCTGATCCTCGAGGACGTGGCGTACCGGGAGCTGCCCTTCGACGAGGCGACCACGCTGCCGACGCTGTGGTCGCTCGCGCCGGATCTCGTGCTGCAGGCCGGCACCTTCTCCAAGAGCTTCTTCCCCGGCGTGCGCCTCGGGTGGGCGGTCGGACCGCCCGACGTGGTCGCCGAGCTCGCCGCGGCCAAACAGAACACCGACCAGTGCTCCGGTGGTCTCGGGCAGCGACTGGTGGAGGAGTACGGTCGCGCCGGGGGCTTCGAGCGCCACCTGCCCGCCGCCCGCGCGCTGTATGCGTCGAACTGGGCGGCCCTGTCGGGCGCGTTGGAGCGCCACATGCCCGAAGACGTGTCGTGGACCGAGCCCACGGGCGGCTTTCTGACCTGGCTCATGCTGCCCGAGGGGCTCGACACACTGGCTCTGCGCCCGGCCGCGCTGGCGGGCGGGGTGGCGTACGTCCCGGGCCCGCCCTTCTGCTGCGGCGACGGCGGCCGCAACGCCATGCGGCTCTCCTTCAGCAACCTGACCGAGCCCGAGCTGGAAACCGCCGCGGAGCGCCTGGCGGAAGTCGTTCGCGCCGCTTTGGCTGTCACGCAGGCTCAGCCCCCGGCCAGGTAGGACTCGTCGAAGAGTGAGGTGAGGGTCTCGAGCGGCGCCGTCGCCCAGTCGTCCTCCACCGCCTCGCCCTGCTCGCGGGCGGCGGACAGCGCCCGCTCCCACGTGAGCGCGCGAGCGATCTTCGCCACCTGACAGGCGAGCTCCAGCGTCTCGGCCAGCTCCGCCGCTGAAGCCAGGTCGGCGAAGACCTCGAGATAGGCCGTCCGGGCGCCGAGCAATCGGGGGTCGTCGAGCTGACAGTTCAGCGCCCGTTGCACGAAGAGCAGTGGCAGGCGGGCGGCGGCGAACGGGTGAGCGACAACGCTGTCGCCCCAGTCGTAGTAGCGCGCGTCGCCGGTCCCGTCATCCAGGATGTTCCACGGGTGAAGGTCGTTGTGGTCGAGGCTCGGTGGGAGGGGCGAGGCAGCCAGCCGGTCGCACCACGAGGCGACGATTGGCTCCATCTCAGCGAGGCGGCGGGCGGCGTCACCGGTGGGTTGCACCGCCGCGCGGGCCTCGTGGAATCTCGCGGGCATCACGGCGGGGCTCATGTCGGTCAGCCCCAACGCGAGGAGCTCATCGACGTGGGGCCCGAGCTCGCGTTGGAGCTGCCCGTACTGAACCAATCCACGCTCCAGTCCCTCGACCAGGTGGGTGCCGGTTCGCTGCTCGCCGAGCGAGGGTCCGCCGTCGGGGAGCAGCAGCCAGCCGCGCGCCGGGTCCGTTCCGAGCGGAGCCAGCACCTTGCGGGGAACCATTCGCGCCAGCAGCTCGCAGAGCCCCGGCTCGAAGGCGGCGCCCGGGCCCACGGCCTTGAGCCACACCGGGCCACCGGCTGTAGGGGCCTTCAGCACGGTGCCCCAAGGGCGTAGGCGCGGCTGCTCGACCGGGCCCGTGCGCTCGATTCCGGCGGCAGCGAGCTGCTGGTCGATCCACTCGACGGCCGACTGGCGCCACCTCGCCGAGGACCACGCCGTGACGCCGTAGGCGCCCTCGAGCCTCACGGCCGCTAGGGGCGACCGGGATGGCTCGGTACCGCCACCTGCTGAGCGAGCCCGCGCCGCTCGGCCTCCTCGATCGTGAGGATGTCGCGCCCGAAGGGCGTCAGCGTGACCGGGATCAGCTTGAAGTTCGCCAGGCCCAGCGGGATGCCGATGATCGTGAGGCACAGCGCCACGCCCGTGATCAGGTGCATCAGGATCAGCCACCAGCCGGCGAGCACGAACCACAGAACGTTGCCGATGGCCGATGCCGCGCCCGCATCGTCGCGTCGCACCACGGTCTTCCCGAACGGCCAGAGCGCGAAGATCCCGATCCGCAGCGCCGCCACGCCGAACGGGATCGTGATGATCAGGATGAACATGATCAGCGCGGCGAACGCGTAGCCGAGCGCCATCCACAGCCCGGCGAGCACGAACCAGATGACGTTGAGGACGAGTCGCACCGCGAGCTCATCCTACGGGCCGCGTGACCACCACCTCGCCCCCGCGATGCGGCGTTACGACGAGCGCGCTTCGGCGCGCGCGCTCGGATTCCGGGCGAACGGGGCGGATGGTCAGGTGCGCCGAGGCGCGCAGCACCTCCCGCATCTCCATCTCGGCGAACGGCGCTCCGGCGCAGCGGCGCACGCCTCCGCCGAATGGGATCCATGCCGTCGGATCAGGTGGGGGTTCGCCGAGCCAGCGCTCGGGCCGAAATTCAGCAGCCCCGGGCCAGAGATCCTCCCGGCGAAGTGCCAGCCACAGGCACGCGGCCACCTGGATGCCGGCCGGCAGCGCCCGCCCGGCGATCTCCACGGGCTGCAACAGCCGGCGCGGCGCGATCGTCAGTGCGGGGCGCACGCGCAGGACCTCGCGGACCACCGCCTGGAGGTAGGCCGGGTCGCCCTCCCTCAGGCGAGCGTGCACACGGGGATGGCGCGCCAGCCGCTCGAACGCCCAGGCCAGCGAGGCCGCCGAGGTGTCGTGTCCGGCGGCCAGCAGGGCCACGAGCTGATCGCGCAGGTGACGGTCGGTCGGGGGATTGCCGTGCTCGTCGCGCTGGTCGAGCAGCACGGCGAGCATCGAGTCCCCGTCGGGCGCGGCGCGCCGGCGGGCCACGATCTCCAGCAGCAGTGCGTCGAAACGCTCGACCGCGAGGCGAAAGCGGCCCCACGGGCTGCGCGGGCCGAGGTCGCGCTGAACGAGCGACATGGCCAGCATGCGCGGCATCGACCGCACGGTGTCGAGCGTGCCGTGGACGGCGTCGCGCAGCTCGGCCAGCTCCTGCTCGGCCCGGGCGCCGAACACGATGCGCAGGATCGTCTCCAGGGTCAGGTGCTTCATCCGCTCGAGGGTGTTCACGCGGCCGCTCCAAGTGCTCAGCTCACCCTCGGCGAGCTCGGCCACGGCCGGGCCGAAGGCGCGCATGCGCTCTCCGTGGAACGGGGTCTGGATCAGGCGCCGCTCGCGCAGGTGCTCCTCTCCGTCGAGCACGAGGATCGAGTGCGGGCCGGCGAACGGGCGCAGGAACTCCCAGCTCTGTCCCGCCGGCGCGACAGCGGGGTCGAGGCGAAAGACCTCCCGCACCGCGTCGGGGTGGGAGAACAGCACCATCGGCTCGTCGGCCCAGTAGGTGCGGATGGTCACCGGGTCGCCGAAGCGCTCGTGTACGCGGCGCAGGAAGGCGGCCGGCCGTAGCGTCCACGCGATCGTCTGCCAGGCGGCGGGCGCGCGTGGACCGGGCGGGAGATCCATCGCCCTAACGCTAAAGCGCCCGCGTCCGCTGCCGATTCCCCGGTTGACCCTCGACGATCGGGAGAAAAAGTGCTGCGCAGCGGGTTCTGCAGGTTGGCTGGTTTGAGCATGGCCGTAGTGGTTCTGGCCCTGAGCGCCGCGACGGCGCAGGCCGGACCGCCCGGCAGCTGGACTCAGGTCACGGGCATCGGCGGTGGGGTCACCGGCGGCGAGGAGATAGGCCTGGAGCGCACCTCCGACGGTCGCCTGCACGTGGCGTGGTCTCGCACCGGCGCGAGCGACGGCCTGTTTCACAGCGCGGTGTCCACCGACGCGCGCAGCGTGAGTGGTCCCGACCTGATCTATGCACCGACCTTCGGCCTCAACAACCGGGTCGACCTCGTGGCCGGACCCGGCGGCGGGCTGCGGGCGTTCTTCGGCAGCCTTTCGTCGGCCGCGTTCAGTGACCGCATGGGCACCGCCACCGCCGCGCGCGACGGCCGTACCTGGGCCGTGCAGCCGACGCCGGCATCCAACGGCACGCCCGGTGGGGGAAGTCCCGTCTATCCGGCTTCCGGAATCAGCGGGCTGATCGGCAACGGCGGCGTCCCGATATCGATCTGGGGCGACTCCGCGCCGGGCGCGGGCGGCTACCACGTCGGTGTCGACCCCGCCGGGCCCGATACACACTTCACCACGGGCTGCTGCACGATCGACCCCAACGGCGCGCGCGAGACCGGCACGGGCAGGATCTTCTACGCCTGGAACCGCCTCGGCGCGACTCGGACCAGCTCCGTCGTCCAGGAACAGGGGCAGCCTCCGCGTGAGGTGCCGAACTCGCAGGCCGCCCAGCTCGGCCACCGCCTGGCCATCACCGGCAGGATCGGGCACCGCGGCGTCTACGTCGCCTACAGCGCCGGCCAGAACTCCGACGAGGGCCGGCCCGCGCTGTGGCGAGTCGGTGAACCCGCTCCGCTCTACTTCTCCGATACGCGCGGTGCCCGGCACACCAGCCTGGCCCCGACTCCGGGCGGCCACATCTGGGTGATGTGGGCCCGTCAGGGCCGGATCTACGCCGGCCGCACGAGCACGCAAGGAACGCAGTCCGGCCGCATCATCAGCGTGACCCCTCCGCGGGGCACGGTCGTGATCCGCAACCTGACCGGCGAAGCCTCGCGCGGAGCGCTCGACCTATTCGCCTTCGTGGATCGCGGCCCGCAGGGCAGCGGTTACTGGCATCAGCGCCTGCTGCCGTCACTGGCCGTCTCGCTCTCGCCCAACGGGCTTCCCGTGCGCGGCGGGCGCGTGACCGTGCGGGTGACCGACGCGGGGCGGGGTATCGACAACGCCCTCGTCACCTACCGCATCGGCGGCGCCGAGCAGCGCGCCCGCACCGGGCGGGACGGGCGAGTGACCATCGAAGTGCGCTCCGCGGCGCGCGGCGTCTACGGGATCAGGGCCAACGCGCCCGGGTTCTCCGAGGGCGTCGCCGGGCTGCGGCTCGGGTAGGTCTTCGGGCCTACCCGAACGAAACGGCCCGGCCGCCCTCCATCCGCCAGTAGCGCGGACGGGGGGTGCGGATGCGCATGTAGGCGTTTACGTCGACGCCGAGGTCGATGATGTCGCGGTCGATGACCACGTAGTCGACGTCGCGGGCGGCGCTGCCGTTGCGCTCCCGGTCGATCGCCCGGAGCAGGCGGCCCACCTTCTGGACGGGCACGTCGCGCGCGGTCAGGCCGCCCTTGCGGAATCCGGGCTGCGTGGGGAAGTCGATGAGGTTCTCGAACGTGATCTGGCGGCCGGCGTTGACCTGGAGGGTCGTCATCCGGTCGTCGGGATGGATGATCGTGGTGTCGATGCGCCCGGGCGCGATGCGCACCAGGTCGAAGACCCCCTCCACCTTGCGGCGGCGGGCGTCGAGCACGCGCAGGGCGCGGCGCAGGTTGGGCGCGCGCGTGAGGGCGTAGGGGGCGGTGCCGCGCACATCGTCGGGGTTGCTCGGCAGCTCGGGGCGGTCCTCTTTCGGCGGAGCCTCTTCCTCGACCGAGTCGGAGGTGTCGGAGGCATCGGAGGCATCGGCCACCGGCTCGGCGCTGTCATCGCCGCCCCCGATCGACGGGAGATCGATCGACGGCAGCTTGAGCCCGCCGCTCGCGGTGACCACCGCGACGATGGCGACGGCGGCGAGCGCCACGATGAGGAGGGTTATCCGGTTGGAGGTCATGGCCCGTGCCAGCGAGTGGCTAGACCGTTTATCGGCAGAAACTCGAGGCACCTGATCGGCCAAGGTTTGGGCGAGAGCCCTCGATGGGCACTTCGCCCGCATGGAGTCCGCTTCCCTCGACGAACGAACGGGCGAGGAGGAAACTCAGCTCAAGCGGGTCATCGGCCCGAAGGTGCTGACCGTCTTCATCATCGGCGACATCCTCGGCGCGGGTATCTACGCACTGGTCGGCGAGGTGGGGGCCGAGGTCGGCGGCGCGATCTGGACGGTGTTCCTGATCTCCTTCGTCCTCGCGTTCTTCACCGCCTTTGCCTATGCCGAGCTCGTGACCAAGTACCCGCGCGCGGCCGGGGCGGCGCTCTACACCAACAAGGCGTTTCGCGCCCCGTTTCTGACCTTCGTGGTTGCCTTCGCGGTGATGTCCTCCGGGATCGCCTCGGCGAGCACGCTCGCCCGGGCCTTCGCGGGCGACTACCTGACCGAGTTCGTCGACCTCCCGCTCGTGCTGGCGGCGCTGATCTTCATCGTGCTCGTGGCCGCGATCAACGCCCGGGGCATCGCCGAGTCGGTCAAGCTGAACGTGGTCCTCACCGGGATCGAGGTGACCGGTCTGATCATCATCGTGGTGATCGGCGTGGCCGCGCTGGGTGAGGGCTCGGGCGACTTCTCGCGCAACTTCGAGTTCAAGGAGGGAGAGAGCGTTTTCGGCGCGCTCGTCGCGGGCACCGCCCTGGCCTTCTACGCGATGATCGGCTTCGAGGACTCGGTCAACGTCGCCGAAGAGGCCAAGCAGCCGAGCCGCAACTACCCGCGTGCGCTGTTCGGCGGTCTGGTCGTCGCCGGATTGCTCTACCTGCTGGTCACGCTGACCGCGTCATACGTGGTTCCAACCGAACAGCTCAGCGGGTCGGATGCTCCGCTGCTCGAGGTGGTGGAGGTGGGGCCGCTCGGAATTCCCACCAAGCTGTTCGCCTTCATCGCCCTGATGGCGGTGTCCAACAGCGCGCTGATCAACATGATCATGGCCTCGCGCATCGTGTACGGGATGGCCGAGCAGGGGATCGTCTCCCGCCTGTTCGCACGCGTGCTTCCCGAGCGTCGCACGCCCATCGTGGCGATCCTCTTCACAACGCTGATCGCCGCCGTGCTGATCACCACCGGAGACCTGGCCACCCTGGCCGATACCACCGTGGTGCTCCTGCTCTCGGTGTTCACGATCGTGAACATCTCCGTGCTGGTGCTGCGCAGTGACGAGGTGCAGCACGAGCATTTCACCGCGCCCTCGGTCTTCCCCGTGATCGGAGGCATCGTGGCCGTGGCCCTGATCCTCCACACGGCGCTCGACGACTTCTCGACCGTGCTCCGCGCGCTCGCGCTGATTGCGCTCGGTGCCCTGCTCTGGGTGGTGAACCGGCTGTTCGAAGGGCCACACGACGAGGTCGAGGCCGAGCGCCTGCGCGGGTAGTTGTAGTCTCGCCGGCCATGGGCGAACGCACTAGCCATCCACCGGGAACCATCAGCTGGAGCGATCTCGGGACCACCGATCCCGAGGCGGCCAAGGCCTTCTACAACGGCCTGTTTGGCTGGGAGCCGGACGACAGGCCGATCCCCGACGGGGGCGCCTACACCATGCTGCTGAAGGGCGGCAAGGAGGCCGCCGCCCTGTCCGCCGCCCAGGAGGGCATGCCGGCGGCCTGGAACACCTACGTGACGGTGCAGAGCGCGGACGACGCGGCTGCCAAGGCCGCCGAGCTCGGGGGCACGGTCCTAGCCGAGCCCTTCGACGTGATGGAGGCGGGGCGCATGGCGGTGATCCAGGATCCGATGGGCGCCGTCTTCTGCCTGTGGGAGCCCAACGAGAGCATCGGCGCGGAGATCGTGAACGCTCCCGGAGCCCTCACGCTGAGCCAGCTCAACACCGGCGATCCCGAGGGCGCCGCCGAGTTCTACTCGGCGCTGTTCGGCTGGACCAGCACCCCCCAGGAGGGGGGCGACATCCCCTACTGGGGCTTCGAGAACGACGGCCGGCTGGCCGGCGGCATGATGCTCCTGCCCGAGGAGATGGGAGCCCCGCCTCACTGGCTGAACTACTTCGGAATCGAGAACGTCGACGACGCGGCCGGGCGCATCGACGAGTCGGGCGGCGAGATCCTGGTGCCTCCCAACGACGTGCCGGGCGGCAGGATCCTCGTGGCGGCGGATCCTCAGGGAGCGATCTTCGGTCTCTTCACCGGTAGCTACGACGATTAGATGGAGATAGCGCTCGCGCTCGTCGCGGCGCTGCTGTTCGCGCTCGGCACCGTCCTCCAGAGCCAGGTCGCCGCTCAGGCCACCGAGGAGGAGTCGCGCAGCGCGAAGTTCCTCGTGGCCCTGGCCCACGAGCCGCGCTGGCTGGCGGGGATCGTGGCCCTCGGCCTCGGCTTCGCCGCCCAGGCGTGGGCGCTGGGGATCGGGCGACTGGTGGTGGTGCAACCGATCTTGGCCACCGCCGTGGTCTTCACGCTGCCCCTGGGGGCCAAGCTCGCCGGCAGGCGGATCTCCGTGCGCCAGATCGTCGCGGCGACAGCACTCGCCGCCGGGCTCGGCGCCTTCCTCGTCATCTCCAACCCCACCGGCGGGGTCGACAACGCCAGCGCGGCCGGATGGATCGGTTCCTTCGTGGTGTGCGGCGGCCTGGCGGCGTTGCTGGTGGGCCTCTCGGCGGGACGCCCGCCGGTGCACCGGGCCGCTCTCATGGGCACGGCCGCGGGGATCCTGTTCGCGCTGGCGGCGGCGCTGACCAAGGCCACGGTCGACGAGTTCGACAATGGTCTGCTGGGCCCATTGAAGACCTGGCACCTCTACGCCCTCGTGGTCGTGGGCTGGGTGGGGATGACCATCAGCCAGCGGTCGCTGCAGGTCGGCGCGCTGGCCCCGGCGGTGGCCACCCAGATGGCCCTCGACCCGATCGCCAGCGTGGCCCTGGGCGTGCTGGCCTTCGAGGAGAGCATCCACGAGACCGCCGGCCTGGCCGTGCTCTCGGCGGTTGCCTTTGCGGTGATGCTCGCCGGGCTCGTGGTGCTCGCCCTGTCGCAGAAGGACTAGCGTTCGCCAGGAGGTGAGAGCAGCGATCGTGGTCGCCCTGGCGGTGTTCGTACTCAGCGGCACCGCCGCCGCGCAGGCCGGTGCCGCGCAGGTGCGCAGCTACGGCCTGGGCCGCGTGCTGCTCCCCGATCCGGGTGCCAAGGGGCCGTTGCCCACGCGATTGGCGGGGGTGATCGGCGCGCCCGCCGGAGCCGGCCCCCATCCGGTCGTGCTGGTGCTGCACGGACGCCACGGAACCGGCTGTCCCACCGATCGCTTCGACACCCCGTCGTGGCCCTGCTTTCGCCGCGAGCAGCCCAACGCCCAGGGGCTGCGACACGTAATTGCGAGCCTCGCCCGACGCGGCTTCGTGTCCCTCGCCCCCGACCTCAACGCGGCCTTCACCGACGGTTGGGGAGAGCCCGACGACCGCCGTCGCTGGCCCCGGCTCGTCCGCCGCACGCTGGCGGAGCTGGGGGAGGAGGCGCTATCGGGAGGAGGCCGCTTCGGCCTGCGCTTGCACGGCCGGGTGGACATGAGCCGGCTCGGGTTGCTCGGGCACTCGCTCAGCGGCCTGCGCGCGCTGCGGGCGGCGCGCCGCCGCGACGCCCGCGCCCTGTTCCTGCTCGCTCCCGTGGCGAGCCGCCTGGCCGTGCCCGACGTGCCGCTGGCCGTGGCCGTGGGCACGTGCGACGGAGACACGGGCGACGAGGGACAGGTCTACTTCGAGCGCGCGCGGCGCACCGCCGCGCGGCGCAGCGCGGCCTTCCTGGTCACCATCGAGCGAGCCAACCACAACTTCTACAACCGAACGCTGTCCCGCCTCGCGTCCGACGACGCCGTGGGGCAGTTCGGATGCCGCCCCCGCCGCCGCCCGGCCGCGGGCGAGCAGCAGCGCTGGATCGCCGGTGCGGCCGCCGACTTCTTCGCCTCCACGATGCGCGGTGCGCGCCGCCCGGCCTGGCTGCGCCTGGGGGCGCGGCCGCCGAGGCGGACGTACGGGCTCAGCGTGGTGGTGCGTCGTACGGCGCGTCGCGCTGCCGCACCGCCTCCTTGAAGCCGGCCTCGGCGGCGCGGCGCGCGAACTCGTAGCCCTCCGGGGTGTGTCGCGCCACGCCGTCGAAGAACACGCCGAGCGTTTGGGTGGCGTGCAGGCCCTGGCTGTGGAGCGTCTGGTTGACGAGCAGCTTCATCATCACGAGCTGGTTGACCGGCGTGAGGGCCACGCGCTCGAGCAGCGCCTCGAAGCGCTCGTCGAGCTCGGCGGCCGGCGCCGACTCGACCGCCAGCCCCCATTCGAACGCCGTCCGGCCATCGATGAGGTCGCCGGTGAAGAGCAGGCGCTTGGCCCGCTGGTCGCCGACGCGAAACGCCCACAGCGCCGACGTGGGCACTCCCCACACGCGGGCCGGCGGGTAGCCGATGCGGGCGTCGTCGGCGATCACCAGAAGGTCGGAGCAGAGGGCCATGTCCGTGCCCCCGGCCACGCAGAACCCGTGCACCTTGCACAGCACCGGCTTGTCGGACTCGAACAGGCTCATGAATCCGCGCAGGTTGCGGCTCATCATCTGCCAGTCGAGCACGGGATCCCAGGGCTGCGCGGGGTCGTGGTTGGGAATCTCGCCCTCCGCGAACTCGACCAGGTCGTAGCCGCCGCAGAAGCCCTTTCCCGCTCCCGCCAGGGCGATCACGTGGACATCCGGATCGAGGTTGGCCCGCTCGACGCACTCCGCCAGCTCGCGCGGCGTGTCCAACGTGATCGCGTTGCCGCGCTCCGGGCGATTGAGGGTGATGCGGGCGATCCGCCCGTCGACCTGGTAGGCGAGCGTGTCCATGCCGGCCAGCGCGCCCGTCCACGATCGCCCGGCGCGTCCATTCCCGCCGGCAGCGTGCCGATACGCGCCCGCCGTCGCCCAGCCGGCCGGCGCAGAAGGCGTCGGCCACCGCCGGCCGGCGCGTGGCGAACCAGCAGGATGGCCTGGAGCGCGAGGCCAGGTCCTCGACGAGTGCGGCGGCGCCTCGAACTCGTCGGTCGGCGAGCCGGCGAGCGGCCGCAGCGTCGAGCGAGTGCGCGTCGAGCAGCGCGTTGGCGCCGCGGCCGAGCTCGCACTCGGCCATGAACGCGGGCAGCCCCTCGGGCTCCTTGACCATCGCGCGGAGCACGTCGAGGGCGGCCACGTTGCCCGAGCCCTCCCAGATCGAGTTGAGCGGCGAGTCGCGCAGCAGACGCGGCATCCCGGACTCCTCGACGTAGCCGTTGCCGCCCAGGCACTCGAGCGCCTCGACGGCGTGGGGGGCCGCGCGCTTGGCGACCCAGTACTTCATCACCGCGGTGGCGAACCGGCGGAACGGGCGGAGTTCGTCCTCGTCGTAGGCGCGCGCGATGCGCATGGCCGCCGCGGTGGCCGCCTCGGACTCGACGGCCAGGTCGGCGATCACGTTCTGCATCGCGGGCTGCTCGGCCAGCAGCTTTCCGAAGGCGCTGCGGTGGCGGGCGTGGTGCAGCGCGTGGGTCACCCCAGCGCATCGACGCCGCCGACCCGATCAGGCAGTCGAGCCGGGTGTGGTTGACCATGCGGATGATCGTGGCCACGCCCCGGCCCTCCTCGCCCACCAGCCGGCCGCGCACGCCCTGGAACTCGACCTCGCTGGAGGGCAGCGAGCGGGTGCCGAGCTTGTCCTTGAGCCGCTGGATGCGAAAGCCGGGGTCGCGTCCCTCGATCAGGAAGCACGAGAGCCCGGCGGAGGCCTGGGCCAGGGTCAGGAACACGTCGCACGGCGGATAGGAGCAGAACCACTTGTGGCCGGTGATCTCGTAGGCGCCGTCGCCCGCCGCCTCGGCGCGGGTGGTGTTGGCCCGCACGTCCGAACCGCCCTGCTTCTCGGTCATCGCCATCCCGGCGAGCGCGCCGCCGGGGTAGGTGGGACGGGTCAGGAGCGGCTCCCACATCTCGGCCAGGTCGGGCTCGGTGCGCAGCGCGGGGATGGCCGAGTAGGTCATCGACACCGGGCACATCACGCCGGCGTTGACCTGGCTCCAGACGAAGAAGGCGCCGGCGCGCACCACGTGCGCTCCGGGCCGGGGATCACGCCAAGGAAGGGAGTGCAGCTCGCGCTCGACGGCCTGGCGCAGCAGCCAGTGCCACGACGGGTCGAGGTCGACCTGGTCGATGCGGTTGCCGTAGCGGTCATGGGTGCGCAGGACGGGCTCGTTTCGCTCCGCGCGCTCGGAGTGCTCGAGCGCCTCGGCCGAGCCGGCCAGCTCGCCGGTGTCGCGCAGGCGGTCGATGCCCCAGCCGCCGCCCTCGCGCTCGAGCGCCTCGCGCAATGCGAGGTCGGCCTCGAAGGCGTTGTACGGCGCCAGCGGGGGCGGTTGGTTCGATACGTCGTGAGTGGAGGCGCCGGTGAGCATGCCCTCCAAGTGTCTCAAGCGCTGATCGCGCGCGCCAGGGCGGGGGAGGGCAGGAAGAAACGCCACGGCTTGCCCGAGATCCGCTTGTAGGCCACCAGCGTGGCCACGAACACCGTGGCGTAGGCCGCGCTCGACACCAGGGCGGCCGCCGTGACTCCTCCGGTGCCCAGGAACACGGACAGCCCGATCACCGTGACCGCCATCCCCAGCAGCTGGGTGACCGTGGCGGTGAAGGGACGCTCGGCGGCGTAGATCCCGGCGCTCAGGATCGACGATCCCGCGAACAGGACCGCACCCGGGAGCAGGAGCAGAAGCGAGTCGGCGGCATCGCCGAAGGCCTCGCCGTACACGAACACGATCAGCGGGTGCGCCAGCAGCGCCAGCCCGGTGGCCAGCACGGCAGTCACGGCCAGGGTGGCCCACAGCGAGCCCACCACCTTGAGCGGGCCGCGTTCGGGCTCCTCCGCCGCCGCGGGAAGCACCAGGCCCGCGAAGGTGTTCGCCATCTGGTGCACGATCAGTGACACGTTGGTGGCCACCGAATAGAGCCCGACGCTGGCCGTGCTCACGAACGCGGGCAGCACGGCCACGTCGAGGCGCGCGTTCAGGTTGGCGGCGAGCGGTGTTCCCCTGGCCGCGGACGCCGTACCAGAGCGTGCGCAGGCCGAGCTGGCGGTTGAAGCGGCCCACCCCGACCTGGCGTGCGCTTCTGGCCAGGCCCACGGCCAAGAAGAGCGACGACCCTGCCGTGGCCGAGATGAGCGCGCTCTCCACGGTCAGCAGGTCGAGCGCCCACAGCACCACCAGCGCCACGGCGATCAGCGCCGGCTGGGCGAAGCGCAGCACGTTGTACACGAAGAAGTCCTGAGCTCCGAGCAACAGCCCGTAGTTGAGCTCGAGCCCTATCACCACCACGATCGTGACGAGAAACCAGCGGCCGATGGTCACCGCCTGCTCGCCGCCGGGCCCGGTGAAGATCACCGGCAGCAGCAGCTCCGCCACGCCGACGGCCAGCGCGGCCAGCGGCAGCAGCATGAGGACCCAGGTGGTGAAGAGAGCGGGGCCGTCCTCGGGGCGCCGGGCGATGTAGTAGCTCAGGCTCTGCGCCACGCCCATGGCGAACAGGAACCCGGCGAGCTGGGACAGCGTGGTGAGCGCGACGGTCACTCCGCGTCCGCTGGGACCCAGCGCGCGTGCGGTGACCACCCCGCTGACCAGGTGGGCCGCGAGCGTGAGCGCGGAGAAGAGATAGGTGGTGACGCCGGCGCGCACCAGCCGGCGCGAGGCCAGGTTGCGGAGGCTGCCGGCCCGCCGTCCGCCGGGTCATCCGCGGACATCGCAGGTCTCCTCGACGATCTCCCGCATGCGCCTCTGGAAGACGGGCCGCGCGAAGCGCTGGGCGTGCTCGCGGATGTGCTCGGGATCGAAGCGGGAGAAGTCGGTGCGCAGGGCGCGCGCGAGCGCGGGTGAGTCGCCGGGGGGCACGAGCAGCCCGGTGGAGCCCGGAACCACCGTCTCCTTCAACCCGCCCGCGTCGATTCCCACCACCGGCCGGCCGGCGGCCTGGGCCTCGACCGCGGCGATCCCGAATTCCTCGACGTTGGGCACGACGAGCGCCTGGGCCGCCGAATACAAGCGAGGCAGCTCCTGGTCGCCCACGTGGCCCAGGAAGTCGGCACGGTCTCCGTACAGCGAACGCAGGCGCGGGAGCTCCGGCCCGCCACCCACCAGCTTGAGGTGCCGTCCCGCCGCGAGGGACGCTTCGATGGCCACCTCCGCGCGCTTGTGGCGAACGAGCTCGCCCACGAAGAGGAGGTAGTCGGCCGGTTCGCCGACGGAGAACCGATCGACGTCGACCGGGGGATGCACCACCACTGAATCCCGGCCCCAGAACCGTTGAATGCGAAGGCGGGTTATCTGCGCGTTGGCCACGTAGCGGTCGACCATGCGGGCCGCGCGGCGGTCGAAGGCGCGGTGGCGGCGCAGGAGCAGCGCCAGGACTCCCTGCAGCGGGGCCGGCACCTCGCCGAGCGCTCTGACCTGCTCGTGCCAGGCGTAGCGGAATGGCGAGTGGCAGTAACACACATGGGCCGCACCGGGCGGGGGGCGGACGCCGTGGACGAACGCGCTGCTGCTGGAGACGATGCAGTCGAACCCGTCGAGGGGAAGGCGCCGCGTCGCGGTCTGCAGCAGCGGCAGCAGGCGGCGGAAGTTTCCCTGCCGTACACCCAGGCGGCTCAGGGGCGAGACGGTGACCGGGTGGCCCGCGAAGCGCCCGCCGGTGGCAGCCTCGTCGTAGAACATCGTCACGATCGGCGCGTCGGGCCAGATGTCGCTCATCGCGGCGAAGGTCCGTTCGGCTCCGCGCAGGGTCAGCAGGTAGTCGTGGACTAGAGCGAGCCGGGCCATGCGAGGTGGTGAGGATACGGGTGGCGAATCGAGCTCTCCTGACGATCACCGGGGTATGCGTGCGGGAGTGACAGCGCTGCTCGGGATCCTGGTCTGCCTGGCGGTTGGCGGCGGGCCGGCTGCGGCCGAGCCGGTCACGCCGCGCAGCGCCGCGGCGTTTCGGGACTCGGTGGGGGTGGTGACCCACGCCGCCTTCGGCGACACCGCGTATGCGCAGTGGCCGCGATTGGTGGCCAAGCTCGACGAGCTGGGTGTTCGCCACCTGCGCGACGGCATGTACGCCAACCCCGTTGGCCACCGGCGCGAGTTCAACGAGCGCTTCTACCGGTCCGTCGAGCTGGCCGCGGCGCGCGGCATGCGCTTCACGTTCGGTCTCGCCGGGCCCGCCTACGACGCGGGGACGATGGACCAGCTGCTCGCGGTGGTGGCGGGCCGGCTCCGTCACGCCGCCGAGGCCCTCGAGGCTCCGAACGAGTACGACAAGTTCATGGGCGGGCCGCGCTGGTCGGCGGTGCTGGGCGCCTACAGCCGGCAGCTATACCGCCGCGTGAACGCCGATCCCGCGCTGCGCTCGCTGCCGGTCCTGGGCCCCTCTCTGGCCACCTCCGGCGCCGAGGCCGCTCTGGGCAACCAGAGCGCGTTTCTCGATCGCGGCAACATCCACCCCTATTCCGGCGGGCAATCGCCCAGCCCGGCGCACCTGCGCTCGGAGTTCGCCGACGCGGCGCTCGTGGCCGGCGACAAGCCGGTGTGGGCCACCGAGGCGGGGTATCACAACGCCGTTCGCACCCGCTCCGGCCATCCCGGGGTCTCGGAGGCCGCCGCGGCCGTGTACCTCACGCGGACCTTCCTGGAGCACTTCGCGAGCGGCATCGACCGCACCTTCGCCTACGAGCTGATCGACGAGAAGCACGAGCCGCGCATGCGGGACCTCGAGCAGCACTTCGGCCTGCTGCGCCACGACCTCTCGGAGAAGCCGGCGTTCAGGGCGCTGAAGAACCTCCTCTCCGCGGTCGGGCCGGATGGGCGGGGCGGACGACTGCGCCCGCTCGAGCTGAGCATCCACGGCGAGGCCTCCGACGTTCGCCGGCTCGTGCTGCAGAGGGCCGACGGCAGCTATCTGGTGGCGCTCTGGCGGCTGGCCAGCGTCTGGGATCAGGAGCGCCGGCGGGCGCTGCCCGTGAGCGCGGATTCGCTGTCCCTGCGGCTGCCCGCCGGCGCCCGGGCGACGGTGACCGATCCGGTGCTGTCGGCGCGGGAGCGTCCGCTGCGAGGAAGGGGCGGGCGCGCCCGGCTCGCGCTCGCCGGGCGGCCGCTGCTCGTACACGTCACCCCGCGGCGCTGACCGCCTCGCGCGCGAGCCGGGCGAAACCCTGAACCTGCTCGGGGGAGAACTCGCCGCCGCCGGCCAGCCCCGCGTTGGCCCGGATGGTCGCCTCGTTGGTGGAGGCGAACAGGACGACTCCGCGCTCGTTAGCGGCGAGCGCGCCGGCGAGGAGCAGCCGCCCGGCCACCCCGGGCCGCCCGAGGTCCACCCCGAGGTCACGTGACCAGCGCGCGCGCAGGCCGCTGTCCCTCGTCATCGCCTCGTTCAGCGGCTCGAGGGTCTCTCTGAGGACCGAGTGGGTGATCACGGCCGTCCGGCCGAGATCGGGGAGCTCGCGCAGGGAACGATGCTCGAACTGGGCCACCGGCGCGAACCGAGGGCGCTCGCCGACTATCACCCGGGTGGACTCGGGGTCGGTGGCGATGCCGAACGCGCGGACCTTGCCCTCGCGCACGCTGCCCTCGAGGAACTCGAGCAGGCCTTCGGTCTCCAGGTCCGCAGGGCGGCACTCGTGCAGGAGCAGCAGGTCCACTCTGTCCACGCCGAGCTCGCGCAGGCTCGTGTCCAGGCTGGCGCGGGCCTGCGCCGGCTCGAAGTGGCCCGACTGCACCATCGCCGCAGCCCCGCGGCGCAGGAGCGCGGCGTGCCGCGGGCGCGCGGGCCACCGCGGCGCGCGCCACGCTCTTGGCCGCCCCGAGGGCCCGCGAACGCCGGGGCGGTACCATGCCCAGCTTGGTCGCGACCGTCACGCCCTCGCGGTGTCGGGCGAGGAACTCCCCGACGGCGCTCTCCGCCTCTCCGTACCCGTACGCCCGCGCGGTGTCGAAATGCGTGATCCCGGCCTCGTGGGCGCACTCCAGCAGGCGGACCGACTCCCGCCGGCCCAGCCGGGCCATGAGCAGCGCCGACCCGAAGCCGAGCCGCGACGGCCTCAGATCCGTTCCGGGCAGCTCGACCGTTCGCATCACGTAGCCCAAACGGCGCGCGATGATAGAAGATCTTCGACGGCTCGAGAGCGGGTCTGAGCTCGAGACAGACCTGTGCGTGATCGGCAGCGGAGCGGCCGGGATCGCGATCGCTCGCGAGTTCTTCTCCACGAACAGGGAGGTGCTCCTGCTCGAGAGTGGCGGCTTCAGGCAGGCGACCGAGACCGACAGCCTCAACGCCGGGGAGTCGAGCGGGATCGATCCGGCCTCGCTGACCGAGGGACGAGGACGATCGCTGGGCGGGTCCACGGCGCTCTGGGCCGGCCAGTGCCTGCCGCCCGACCCGAGCACGTTCGGCGAGCGCGCGTGGGTGCCCCACAGCGGGTGGCCCTTCGACGGCCTGGAGCTCGAGAGCCACCTCCGCCGGGCCGAGGCGCTGTTCGGGATAGAGGGCGAGGTGTACGACGAGCGCGTGTGGGCCGGCTTCGGGGTCAGCCCGCCCGGGTGTCACCCGAGCTCCTGGCGCACCGCTTCTCGGTCTGGTGCCCCCAGCCCGACCTTGGTCGGCTCTACCGCGACGCCCTGAGCGCCTCGGGCAACGTGCGACTGCTCCTGAACGCCACCGTGACCGAGCTCTCGGCCGACCGAGTCGGGACAGGCCCTCAGCGGCGTCGAGGTGGCCACGCCCGAGGGCAAGAGGGTGTGCGTGCGAGCCCGGGCGTTCGTGCTCTGCGCCGGGGGGATCGAGAACGCGCGGCTGCTGCTGGCTTCGGACGTGGGAAACGGTCACGATGTCGTCGGCCGCTTCTTCGCCGACCACCCCAACGGCCATTGCGCCACCATCGACCCCGGCGAGCGCCGCTCGGCTCCAGGAGCTCTACGGCCTGCTCTACCGGGGCCGGGTCCGCTACCTGCCGCGGCTCGTCCTGAGCGAGGAGGTGCAGCGATCGCGGGAGGTGCTCTCGTGTGCCGCCCACCCGGTGTTCGACTTCGGCAGAGCGCTCCGGGATAGAGGCGGCGCGGCGCGTCTACCGGGCGGCCCGCGCGGGGCGGCGCCCGCCGGAACTCCGGCGCGAGCTGGGCCGGATCGCGCGCGACGCCCCGAGTCTGGCGCCCGTGGCCTATCGCCGCTTCGCCAAGGGGCGCTCGGCCCAGACCGCTCCCGCGCGCGTGATGCTCCAGACCCACGCCGAGCAGGCGCCCAATCCCGACAGCCGGGTGACCCTCTCGGAGGGCCGTGACCGCCTCGGCGTGCCGCTGCCGCAGGTCGACTGGCGGCTGAGCGAGCTCGACCGCCGGACCGCCCAGGTGATGGTGGACACCGTGGCGCAGGAGTTCCGGCGCCTGGGCCTGGGCGAGGTTTCGGCCGAGCCGTGGCTGGGCGGCCCGGACTGGAGCCCGCGGCTGAGGGACTCCTACCACCACATGGGCACCACGCGACTGGGCAGTGATCCGAAGAGCAGCGTGGTGAACGGCGACCTGCCGGGTACACGGGATGGAGGGCCTGTACGTGGCCGGCTCGTCGGTGTTCCCCGCCTCCGGCTTCGCCAACCCCACCCTCACCCTGACCGCCCTGGCCCTCCGTCTCAGCGATCATCTCAAGGACGTGATCGATCGTGCCCCGCTACTTCCTCGATCTGCCTGACAGCACCGCCCCGCTGGCGTGGGATCCCCACACCGGCCCGCACCCCGAGCGCGCCGACACGCGCTACTTCGGCGGCGTGTTCCGCGAGATGGAGAAGACGCTTCTCGATCCCGATCTCGACATCCATCTGACCTGGGACTCCGAGCGCCTGCCCGCCTACGGCGACCGGGTGGTGGCCGTGGTGCTGCGCGACGAGACCGGGCGGATCCCGCGTTACACCGGGCGGGTGCGGGCCGTGTTCAAGTGCTACGGGAGCCGCCCGGCCCTGGGGGGCGGTCCGTTGCGAAATCCTGGGCCCACCGGCGTGCTGGAGCTGGCTCAGTACGCGGTCCGCTGGATGCGCTGGCTGCCCGGGGGAGCGGCCCACGCCCGGCTGCTGGCCGGGCGGCGCCTGCGGGGCCGGCCCGCACCGCCACGGATCGAGATCATTCCGATCGGCACCTACAACCAGCTCGACCTGCCGATGCTCGGAATCGACGAGCGGCCGACAGACCTCTTCTTCGCCGGCAGCATCGACCACCGGAGCTCGCTGCGGCGGCTCGTGTCGCCCAAGACGCGAGCCCGCAAGGAGATGTTCGCCGCGGTGCGGCGGCTCGGCCGCCGGCGGCCCGGGCTGTCGGTCGACATGAGGGTCACGGGCGGCTTCACCGCGTCAGCGGCCTGCTCGCCCGAGGTCTATTCGCGAGCGCTGATGGACGCCCGCGTCTGCCTCGCGCCGCGCGGGACCTCGGTTGAGACCTTCCGCGTGTTCGAGGGGTTGCGGGCGGGCTGCATCGTGGTGGCCGAGCGATTGCCGCCCCACGATTTCTACGCCGGGGCGCCGATCCTCGCGCTCGATCGCTGGCGCGACCTCGAGGGCAGGCTCGGGCCCGTGCTCGACGACCCGGACGAGCAGCGGCGCCTCCACACCGAGGCCCGCGCCTGGTGGAGCGGGCACTGCTCCGAGGGGGCGATCGGGCGGCGCATGGCCGAGCGGCTGAACGCACTCGGGGATATGCTGGGTTCCCCCCTGAGTCTGCCTCGCCGTTGAAGGTCCTCTACGTAAATCACACTGGCGCCGCCAGCGGTGCCGAGCTCGCGCTTTTGGGCCTCGTTCGGTCCGTGCAGCGCCGGCACCGGGTGGCCGTGGCCTGCCCTGTATCAGGGCCGCTGGCCGAGCTGCTCGACGAGGCGGCAGTCGAGCGCATCGCTCTCCCCGCCTTCGAGGCCAGCCTGCGCCTCGATCCGGTTCAGACGCCGGTGGGCCTCGTGCGCCTGGGCGCTGGAGGGGCCGCGCTCTCGCGGGCCGCGCGGCGTTTCGGCGCCGACGTGGTGCACGCCAACACGCCGCGCGCGGGCCTGATGGGCAGCCTGGCGCGCCGGCTCGGCGGCCCGCCGCTCGTGGTGCGCACCCATGAGGCTCTGCCTCCGAGCATCGTCGGGCGGCAGGTGCGCCGCGTGCTGGCCCGGTCGGCGAGCGCCGTGCTGACCGTGTCCCAGGACATCGCGCGCAGCTTCAACGAAGGGCTCGCCGCGACCCCTGGCCACCCACCTCTACAACGGGTTCGACCGCGAGCGCTTCGATCCCGCCCGGGTGGCCGCGGTCGACCTGCGGGGGGAGCTCGGCATCCCCGCCGGAGCTCCGCTTCTGGGCCAGGTGGCGCAGATCACCCCGTGGAAGGCCCAGGACACCTCGATCCGCGCTCTCGCTCTACTGCGCGAGGCCGGCACCGATGCTCATCTCGTGATCGTGGGCAAGGTCGCCTTCTCCGGCCGGGGCGTGCGTTACGACAACGAGGGCTACCTGCGACGGCTGCACGCGCTGGTGGCCGAGCTCGGCCTGACCGACAGGGTCCATTTCCTGGGCCAGCGCGACGACGTGCCGGCACTGTTGCAGGAGATAGACCTCTCGCTGTTGCCCTCATGGGACGAGCCGTTTGCCAACGTGATGCTCGAGAGCATGGCCATGGGCACGCCGCTGCTGGTGAGCGACGTGGGCGGGGGTCCCGAGCTCGTCGAGGACGGCGTATCCGGACGCCTGTTGGCGCCCAGGCGCCCGGACGTCTGGGCCGCGGCGCTGGGCGAGCTGCTCGACGACCGGCCCGCGCTCGAGTTGATGGGCGACCGCGCGCGCGAGGCCCCGCGCGAATTCAGCGCGGAGGCCCACACTCGTGCCATGCTACGCGTGTATGAGCTCGTGCTCCAGCAGGGGGGGCAGGATCCCGCTCGGGTTGCGGAGGCTCTGCACCAGCGCCCGGTGGGGGCCGCCCCCAAGGGTCGCTTCGTGCGTTGCTCGCACGCGCCGTCCGGCGCGGTCGCGGGCACTGCTGAGTAGCGCCGCAGCGGCTTCCCGGCGCCCTTCCGTGGCGCCATGAGGATCCTCTTCGTCAACCACACGAGCGCGTGGAGCGGCGCGGAGGTGTCGCTGATGCGCCTGATCGAGCAGCTGCGCCACGAGCACGAGATCTGCGTGGCCTGCCCGCCCGGCGGGCCTCTGGCCGCGGCCCTGGCCCACGAGCAAGTGAGGCGCCTCGCCCTTCCCGAGGTGGCGCTGAGCATGCGCCTCCATCCGCTCCACACGCCGATCGGGCTGGGTCAGCTGACGGCCGCCGGAGTCGCGGTGGCCCGGGCCGCCCGGCGCTTCCGGCCGGACGTGATCCACGCCAACAGCCTTCGCGCCGGGCTCATGACGGTGCCGGCGACACTCGCCGGCGCGCCGCCCGTGATCGTGCGTACGCACGATCGTCTGCCGCTCACCCCGCTCGGGCGCAGCGTTCGCGCGGTCGTGGCGCGCACCGCCGCGGCGGTGGTGGCCGTGTCCGACTACACGGCGCGCCGCTTCAACGACGGGCTCGAGCCGCCGATCGCCACCCGGGTCTACAACGGCATCGATCACGACCGCTTCGATCCCGAGCGCGTGCGGGCGGCGCCCCTGCGCGAGCAACTCGCCCTCGGCGCTGACACGCTGCTGCTGGGTCAGGTGGCGCAGATCACGCCGTGGAAGGGCCAGGACACCGCCGTCCGCGCCCTGGCCCAGATACGCGGCGAAGGGCTCGACGCACATCTGCTGCTGGTGGGGGGTGTCGCGTTCGCCGGAAAGGGCGTGCGCTACGACAACCGCGCGTTCCTGCGCGGCCTGGGCGGTCTCATCGACGATCTCGGAGTGCGCCAAGCGGTTCACTTCCTCGGCCAGCGCGAGGACGTTGCGGAGGTGCTGAAGGCCATCGACCTCTCGCTCCTCCCGTCCTGGAACGAGCCCTTCGGGCTGGTGACCGTGGAGAGCATGGCGCTCGGCACGCCGCCGCTCGTGAGCTTCACGGGGGCCGGCCCCGAGGTGGTGCAGGACCGGATCACCGGGCGCCTGCTCGATCCACGGCGCCCGGATGCCTGGGCAAAGGCGGCGCGGGAGCTGCTCGAGGACGCTGACGCCCGGGCGCTGATGGGCGAGCGCGCTCGCTCCGCGGCCTCGCGCTTTCGCGACGACGTTCACGCGCGCGACATGCTGGCCGTCTACGCCAGGGTGCTCGGGCGGCCCAGCGGCTCCCCAGGCTGCCGCGGAGCGCCAGGAGGTGCCGGCGTGGCGGGGCTGATGTCCCGGCGCCTCGCTTCCCGGGCGGGCCTACCCGGGTGCGCGCGGGGCCGACCTGTTGTGGCCGGTGGGCGTGGGCGTGCCGGCCGCGGTGCTGCTCGCCTGGGTGCTGACCTTCTCTGTTCAGGCGGCGGCCGCCCTCGTGCTGGTCCTGCTCGTGGTCGGGCTACATCAGCACGACCGGCGCTGGGGAATCGCGGCGATGTTCGCGCTGTGGTTCCTCGCCCCCGGGCTGCGACGGGTGCTCGGGCTGCTCACCGGCTACGTGGACACCGATCCGCTCTCGCTGGCCCCGTTCGTGGCCACCGCGGCCATCGCCGGGCTCGAGCTCGTGCAGATCAAGCTGCCCTCGCAGATCGGCCGCATCCTCCTCTTGGCCGGCGCCGGGATCGTCATCGGGCTGCCCGCCGGGCTCCTGCTGGGGCCCCGTGCGGCGGTGTACGCGTTCTGTGCCTATCTCGCCGCCGTCACCGCGGGCGTGCTCGGCTTCAACGAGCGAGGGACGTCGCTGGGCTCCAGCACTCTGCGCCGGGTTCTCCTATGGGCCCTGCCGGCGGTGGCCGCCTACGCGATCGCCCAGCGGGTGCTGCCGCTCCCCTCCTGGGACCAGGCGTGGCTCGACGCGACCGACTTCGACAGCATCGGCGCGTCGCGCGATCGCGAGGTGCGGGTGTTCGCCTCGCTCAACAGCCCGGGAGCGCTGGCGCCGCTGCTGGCGATGTCGCTGCTCTGCTACCTCACGGTGAGACCGCGCCACGTGTCCTTCGCCGTGGCCGGGGCCGCGCTTCTGTCGGTGGCCCTCGCCCTCACGCTGGTGCGCTCCGCGTGGATATCCCTGATCGTGGCCGCGCTGGCCCACGTGATCGCCTCGCGCGGCGCCAGCGCCCGCCTGGTGTTCGGCGCGGCGGCGGTGGTGGTGGCGGTGACCCTCGCCCTCGCGCCCGTCAGCGCGACCGCGCGTGACGTGGTCGACCGCTTCACCAGCATCGCCGACTTCGGCGAGGACCGCTCGGTCAGCGACAGGTCCGCGACGCTGTCCACCACCCTGCCCGAAGCGCTCAGCCGCCCCCTCGGCCACGGCCTCGGCACCGCGGGGGAGCCCTCGAAGCTCACCGGCGGCGAGCAGCTTCGCACGCCCGACAACGGCTACCTGGCGCTCGTCTACCAGGTCGGCCCGATCGGCTTCCTGCTCGTGATGACGGCCGTGGCCTTCATGCTGCGCGCCGCGTGGAACGGCGCCCGCGCGCGAGCGCCCGGCCAGGAGTTGCGCCTGCTGCTCTTCGCGATCATCGTCTTCACCCTGGTGCAGATGGGCTCGGGCGACCAGCTCTACGGAAGCAACGCCGTGATCTTCTGGTTCGCCGGCGGCCAGGTGCTGGCCTGGGCGTACTTCCGGCGCAGGGCCGCGCGCGCCGAGCTTCAGTAGAGCGGCGGGCGGCGCCCTCCGAGGCGGTACTCGAGCCCGCCCTTTCGCTCGCCGACCGGCCGCGCCGGCACACCGCCCACGATCTGCCGCGTGGCGACGTCTCGGGTCGCCACGCCGCCCGCCGTGACCACCGCGCCGCGGCCGATGGAGACCCCGGCCAGCACGATCGCGCGGGTGGCCACCCAGGCGTGGTCGGCGATCACGATCGGCGCCACCTGACGCTCGAACGCTCCGGAGTCGACGTTGTGGTTCGCGGTGAGGAGCTGGGTGTCGGAGGACAGGAGCACATCGTCGCCGACCGTCAGGCCTCCGCGGGCGTCGAGGACGACGCGAAAGCCCACCTGGACGCGGTCGCCGAGCTCGAGGTGCTCCGCTCCCAGCACCGTCGTGCCGCGAAACACCGTCACGCCCCCGCCCAGCCTCGCTCCGAGGGCGCGCAGCCAGGCCAGACGGAGCCAGTGGCCGGGAAGGTGGGTGATCAGGAGGTTGAACTTGGCCTGGGCGAGAAAGCGCAGGAGGCGGCTGGGGCTGGACACGGTGCGCCCATGCTCACACATGGCGGCCTTCTACGATCGGCGTCGTGTCCGAGGCGCTGTCGATCTTCGTAGTTCACCCCTCGGCGCTGCTCACCGACCACCGCCCCCACGGCGACGGCCTCGCCGCGCACAGCTTCATCGCGGGCCTGGCCGCGCGCGGGCATCGCCTGCACGTGGCCGTTGAGGATGTGGACCTCGAGCGTGACCTCGGGCCAGCGGTCACGCTCCACCGGGTGGCCGGGCCGGCTCGCAAACGCCGCGGCCCGCCGCCTCGGGTTCGCTCTCGGGGTGCGGTCGCTATTCACCCGCCTGCAGCGCGAGGTCCGCGTTGGACGTGGCCCACCAGCTCAACCCGGTCGACGCCGGGCTGAGCCTGTTTCTGCCGCGCTCTCGGGTTCCGCTGTTGCTCGGTCCCTACGTGCCGCTGTGGCCGCCGGGCGCGATCGGCCTGCGCGACACCCCGCGCCAGCGCCTTCTGGGCCCGCCGGTGAACGGCCTCCGCAATGCCTTCGCGGCCCTCCAGCAGCGCCGGGCCACGATGCTGCTGCTCTCCACGCCCGCGGCGCGCGAGCGGCTGAAGAGCCCCGGCCGGGCCGCGGTGCGGGAGCTTCCCTACGGCATCGACGTGAACGCCTTTGGCGAGGGCGTCGAGGACGGCGGGCAGGACGACGGCCCCATCCTGTTCCTGGCCGGCCTCGAGCCCTGGAAGGGGATCCACACGCTGCTCGACGCGTTCGAGATGGCCGCGGGCGACCTGGGCGAGCGCCGCCTGGTGATCGCGGGCGACGGCTCGCTGGGCGCGAGCGTGCGCGCCCGAGTGGCCGCCTCGCCGGTCGGCGGGCGCATCGACGTGCTCGGCCGGGTGGAGCGCGACCGGGTCCCGGGCCTGCTGGGCGCCGCCGCGCTCTACTGCCTGCCCTCCGTGCGCGAGCCCTTCGGAATCAGCGCGCTCGAGGCGATGGCCTGCGGGCTGCCCGTGGTGGCCACCGACGCGGGTGGCGTGCGCCACCTGGTGGGGGAGGAGGGCGGCCGTCTGGTGCCTCCCGGGCGATGCCGCGGCGCTGGCCGGCGCGCTGCGCGAGCTGGCGGGGTCGCCCGCGCTGCGCCGGGCCATGGGTGCCCGCAACCGGCTGCTGGTTCGCGAGCGCTACACGTGGGATCGGGTGGTGGTGCGCCTCGAGGCAGCCTACCGGGAGGCGATAGCGCTGAAGCGGTCGGGCGACAACCCCTCCAAAACACCGTCGGCGTGAAAAGAGGACCTGCGCTAGCCTGAAATCGCGGTGGCGCTCTCCGAGGACTCAGGCAGCCCAATTTCCCAGCCCGCGGCGCGCGAAAGCTCGTCCCTGCTCGCGGTGCTCCGGCGCAGGATCTGGATCATCGTTGCGGTCACGCTGCTCGCCGGCGCGGCGGCCGCCGCCTTGGCCTACGCGAACCGCGACTCCTATGAGTCCACGGCCAAGCTGCTCTTCCGGCAGACCGTGAGCCCCGCCCTGAGCGGCGTGGGCTTCCCGGTCGGCGCTCCGGACGCCGACAACCTCGCCGCCAACAACATTCAGCTGGTGGACTCGCGGCGCGTGGCGGTGGCCACCTCACGCGACCTCGGCGCTCGCGGCATCGAGATGTCGCCCGACGACGTCGAGGCCGACGTGCTCGTGAGCGGCGCAAAGGACAGCGAGGTGGTCAACGTGACCGCCCAGGGCGATTCCGCGGCCAAGGCCCAGACGCTGGCCGGCACCTACGCCGCGGCGGCCGTGCGGCTGGCCGAGGCCGACGACCGCGCCCAGGCCGGGCGCGTGCTGACCAGCCTCGACGCGCAGCTGGCCGAGCTTCCGCCGGGCCAGCGCAACGGCGAGGGCGGGAGCACGCTCCGCGACAATCGGGAGCGGCTGCGCGCGCTGATCGCCGCCGGCACGGGCAGTCCGCAGTTGATCCAGCCGGCCTACCTTCCCACCAAGGAGAGCGGCAATCTTCTCCAGACCATTCTGCTCGGCCTGCTGTTCGGAGTGGTTCTGGGCGTGGCGCTCGCCCTACTGCGCGACCAGGCCGACCGCCGGCTACACCGCGCCGAGGACGTGTCCGGGGCGTTTGCCGCTCCGGTGGTGACCACGGTGCCGCGCCACCGCGCGCTGAAGCGCCACGCGCGCTACGAGGACCTTCCACCCGAGGTCGCGGAAGCCTTTCGCATGCTGCAGGTGAACCTGCGCTACGGGCGCGACAATGCGGTGCGCACCGTGCTCGTCACCTCGTCGCGCAGCCGCGAGGGAAAGACGACGGTGGCGTGGAACCTGGCCTCCGCCGCCGCCTCGAGCGGCCTGTCGGTGGTGCTGGTCGAGGCCGATATGCGCCGGCCCGCGCTGGCCAAGCGCTACGGGCTCGACCCAGAGCCGGGGCTGGCGGAGGTGCTGCGGGGCGAGATCGCCACGTCGGCCGCCCTTCAGCCGGTGTTCCCCGCTCCGAGCGAGGCGGCCAGCAACGGCCGGCCCGGCGGGCGGCTGCAGGTGATCGTGGCCGGCCACTCTCCGCACGATCCGTGGGCGCTTACCCAGTCGACCGCCATGGCGAGAATGCTCGAGGTCCTGACCGAGCACCACGACCTCGTGGTCTTCGACACGCCACCGATTCCGCATGTGGCCGATGCCGTGTCGCTGCTGGGCCGGGTGGACGGCGTGATCGTCACGGCTTCGCTGAACAACACCAGCGGGCCGGATGCCGAGCGCCTGCGCAACCAGCTGGCCGCCCTGGGCGCCCCCGTTCTCGGGGTGGTGGCCAACGGCGGGTCGGCCGTCGACGGCTACGCCTACGCGCCCGCCGCGTCTCCGCGCACCGAGCCCGTCACCTGATCCCGTGCTCGCCGCTGCGGCGGCTGAGCACGTAGGGAATGGTGCGCGCCAGGATCTTCGCGTCCAGCCAGAGTGACCAGTTGGCGCAGTAGAGGTAATCGATTGTGACCATGTCGCTCACCGGGACACGGCTCGAGCCGAGGATCTGCCACGGCCCCGTCACGCCCGGCGCCACCAGGTACCGGCGCCGCTGCCAGCCCGAGAAGAGGCGGTCCTCCTCGAGGATCAGCGGCCGCGGACCGACCAGGCTCATGTCGCCCCGTAGAACGTTGAAGAGCTGCGGAAGCTCGTCGAGAGAGCGTCGCCGCAGCAGCCGACCGATGGGCGTGGTGCGCGGGTCATCGGCGATCTTGAACAGCGGCGCCGCTTCGTTGCGCTCGGAGAGCTCGTGCTTGCGGGCGTCCGCGTCGCGCTCCATCGTGCGGAACTTCAGGACCTTGAACTCGTTGCCGTGCCGTCCTACGCGGGTCTGCCGAAACAGGACAGGGCCCGGCGAGCCCAGCCTTATCGCCGCCGCGATCAGCAGCAGCAGCGGGGTCAGCACGACGAGGAGGGCGACGGTGACCACGAGGTCGAACGCTCGCTTGAGAATGCGCGAGGAGGACGAGAGCCCGAAGCCGCGGACCCCGAGCAGCACCCGTCCGCCGAGGTCGTCGAACTCGACGGAGGTGCCGATCACCTCGAGCAGGCGGGGCAGCACCGTCACCCTAACCCCCGAGGCGGTGGCCATGCGCACTATCTCGACCACGTCGTCGCCGCCCTCGTGGCTGGGCGCGACGATCACCCGCTCCACGCGCTCGGCCTCCAGCACCTCGGGCAGGTCCTCGAGCCGGCCCAGCGGCCGCTCGAAGCCCTCGGCGGGCGACGCCTGTCCCTCGATTCGGCCCACCACCTCGGCGTGCAGCGCGGCGTCGTCGGCGAACTTGCGCTTGATCAAGTTGAGCGCCGCGGCGTCGCCGATCACGAGCACCCGCTCAGCCGCGGTCGCGCGCACCGATACGAAGCGCGCGGCCGCCCGGGCGATCATCAGCAGGGCTCCCATGAGCCCCCAGAGCAGCAGCGGGTGCGAGCGCCCGGTGAACTCGAGGGCCTGAATGCCCTCGATCATCAGGGTGAACAGCGCCGCGACGGCGAGGAGAGAGGGCGCTTCGTCGAGCGTCGTCTTGTGAAGGACGAACTGGTCGCGGTCGTACAGCCCGCCGGCCTTGGCCAACAGGGTGTACAGCGGCAGCAGCAACACGGCCCAGATCGTGAAGCGCGCCCCGCTTATGGAGGCGACGATCAGCATGGACGAGGTGACCGCGACGATGTCCGCCGCCACCAGGCCCGCCCGGGCCATCAGTTCGCGTCGTCGCGCCGACCGGGGAAGCGGAAGCTCCTGGGGGAGCGGCTCCGCGGTGCTGAGCGCCGAGACCGTCCTCTCCGTCAGGCGCGCTTCAGCCATGCGCGATCCCCTAACCGCAGACGCGAGCGTCCGTGCTCTTGGCGCAGCCCTCGTACTTCCTCGCGAGGGCGGTGAAGGTCTTGAGAACGGGCATCGGGGAGAACGCGCCACCTCGATAGCGATTCAGGCCGGCGAAGCGGAACGTGACGTCGGACTGCTTGGACTTCGAGTCGTACTCGGTGGCCCAGGAATACCAGTAGGTCTGGGTGATTGCCAGCTTGCGCCGGACCTTCGCGAGGCGCTTGTAGACGGCCTTCATGCGCACGACCTGACCCTTGGGGGTGGTCTCGAGGCCCAGCAGCTTGCTCTTGGGCACCCTGCCCTGCGCGGCGGGCCACGTGAGCTCAGTGACGATGATCGGCAGCCGGCCCTGGCCGCGTGCCTTCATACGGGAGCGTACGCGGCGCACGATCTCCAGCGTGTTGTCCACCGTGCGGCGGACCGACGTCGGGTAGTTGGTGAAGGGGTGGACCGCGATCAGGTCGAAGGAGCCCTTCGCGCCGGCCTTGTAGAGATCGCGCATGCCGTCCCATTGCGTGTAGTCGCCGTAGGCCACGAGCGACCCGGCCACGACCTTGGCGCCCGAATCCGCGTTGTGGATGGCGCGATAGGCCGCCTTGAGGACCGGAACGTAGGTCTTCTGCCACGGCCGCGGCCCCCACATCCAGGGCGCAACCTGCTCGTTCCAGATCTGCCATTGGCGCACCGGCACACGCGGGATGTCCGGGTTGAGGCTCCAGAACGTCCCCGTCGGCCCGTAGCGCTGCACCGCCTGGGTCATGAAGCTGGCAAAGAGGGCGGGGTCTCGCGGCGGAAAGCTGTAGGGGTTGCTGGATTTGGGCCGCGTGGAGGCCCACTTCGGGGTGTTGATCACGTTGAAGAGCACCGAGATGCCGTGCCGTGCCGACGCGCCCACGATCCGGTCGGACCGGTTCCAGTTGTAGGAGCCGGGGGCGAACTCGGTATCGGCCCAGGTCACCGGGAAGCGGACGGACTCCACCCCCGAGCTGGCCATGAGCGCCATCTGGGCGTCGAGCGCCTCGTTGGAGACCGAGAGCTCGTTCGACATGTTGGGCGGCAGAACGGTTCCGAAGAACCCGAAGGGCACCTTCCGCGGGGCGGCGGAAGCGGCCAGCGGAAGAGCGAGCAGCACGAGCAGGGCTGCGGTCGTCAGGGCAGGCAGAGTTGTCGGCCGACGGCTCAAGGCTCGCAAGACTAGTAGGCCCCCTGGCCGCGCAGGATGATGAAAAACGTACGTACCAGGATCTTCACGTCCTTGCGCAGGCTGTAGTTCTCGACGTACTCGCGCTCGACGGCGAGGCGCTCCTGGAAGTTCAGCTCGCCGCGTCCGTGGACCTGCATGGGGCCGGTGATACCGGGACGCATGTCGAGGCGAAAACGCTCGGTCTCCCCGTAGCGCTCCACCAGCCAGACCTCCTCGGGGCGAGGGCCGACGAGGCTCATGTCGCCCTTGAGAACGTTGAACAGCTGCGGTAGCTCATCAAGGCTCGTGCGCCGCAGGAAGCGCCCGACGCGCGTGACGCGCGGATCGTCGCGCAGCTTGTACATCGGCTCGTCGAGCTCGTCGACCGAGATCACCTCGGAGATGCGCTGCTCGGCGTCCTCGCACATCGTCCGGAACTTCAGGATCCGGAAGGGCCGGCCATGGCGGCCCGCGCGCTTCTGGGAGAAGAGGGACGGCCCGGGCGAGTCGACGCGCACCGCCAAGGCGATCACGAGCAGGAGGGGGCTCAGCACGACGAGCCCGACGGCCGACAGCCCGATGTCGAGCACCCGCTTCATCGCCATGGTCGACCACGAAGTCCCCCAGGTGCCGTACTCGATCACCGGCATCTCGGCGATGTGGGAGAGCCGCACCGCCGTTCCCAGCATCGCCCTCATGGGGGGCATCACGCTGAGCTTGACGCCGGTCACGCGGCACACGGAGACGACGCGGGCCAGCGTCGCCTCGTCGAGCTCGGGCACGGCTAGCACCACGCGTTGGGCGTCGTGACTCCGTGAACAGGTACTCCAGGTCGGCGCGGCTGAGCTGGTCGACGCCGTTTTCGTGCAGCAGCGAGCCGTTCAGCCCCTTGGGCCCGGTGACCTCGGAGACCGAGAGATGGTGCCCGGGCTCGAGGGCGAGCTTGCGGGCGACCGCGTCGGCGAGCTTGCCGCTGCCCAGCACCAGCGCCCGCTCGGGCGGCACCAGGCGGCGCCAGAGCGCTCGGGCGGCGGCGCGCAGGCAGTACGCGCTCGCCAGGGCCACCACGTAGAGGGTGGTGGCGCTGTAGACGGTGAGCGTCACGTCGGGCAGCGCCCGGATCAGGAACAGCGTCCCCGCGACCGACAGGGTGACCCAGTGGAACACGGCCGGCACCTCGTCGGCGGTGAGATGCCAGATCTTCGGATGGTCGGCGTCGTAGAGGCCCTCGAGCTTCGCGATCACCACCCAGAGCGGGAGTGTCGCCAGCGCCCAGAGCGGACCGGTCGAGCCCTCGACGAGGGTCATCGCCCCGACGGCAAGCAGGAAACACAGGACATCGGCTGCAAAAAGCAGTCGGCGGCGGAGGGCGTCCTTGCGCAGACCCGGGCGCCAACGGGGCTGTCTTGGCGTCTGAGTAGGCGCTGAAGCCGCGGTCGGGTGAGTCGATCCGGCGGGCTGCACCTAGGGCAGGCCATGCTAGTCCAGCAACCACTGACCTTCTAGTCGGTTGGTTCAAATACGGAACCCTGGGCCGATCAACGGGGCGTGCGTTCGTTGCTCTGCGCCCTCATCCTGGGCGGCAATCTCCGTGTGGCAGCCGCGCCGGCCCATGGCCCGGCCCGCCGGGGACATCGCCGGCGTGGCGGTCCACCCCTGGCTCATGGATGACCCGCAGACGCTCGAGCGCACCTTCGCCGGCATCGCCGCGACGGGAGCCCACTGGGTCCGGGTGGACCTGCGTTGGTACCTCATCGAGCCGCATGGCCCGTCCGTGTCGTCGGGCCGGGCCGACTGGAGCGAGATGGACGCGATCGTCAGCGCCGCCGATCGCCACGGGCTGCAGCTCCTGCCCATTGTTGGCTTTTCGCCGGCCTGGACGACCGACGAGGACGAGCACTGGGCCTACCCGGACGCCGTCCCCTTCGAGCGCTTCTTCGAGGCCGCGCTGCGCCGTTACCCCCGGATAGCGGCCTGGGAGCTCTGGAACGAGCCGAACTTCGGCGTGTTCGCCAAGCCTCGGCCCGACCCCGCCGGCTTCGTGGGCCTCCTGCGTAGCGCCGATGGGGTCCGCGACCGGGTGAACCCGAGCGCCAAGCTCATCTCCGGCGGCCTCGCGCCCGGCGCCGAGATCGGCATTCTCGCCTGGGTGGACGAGGTGGCTCGCCTGGGCGGGCTCGAGCTGGTGGACGGGTTGGGAATCCATCCCTACAGCGCGCAGCGGCCCGACGATCCCCGCGCCTGGATGATGCGACTCCAGGCACTGCACGACCGCCTCGCCTTTTTCGGCCGGCCCGACCTGACGCTCTGGCTGACCGAGTACGGCGCGCCCGCCTTTCCGGCCGCGAGCGGCTGGGGGCAGGCGCTGAGCGAGGAGGCCCAGGCCCAGCGCCTGCGGATCGCCTTCGCGCTGGCCACCCGCCTTCAATTCGTCGAGAACCTGACCTGGTTCGAGTACCGCGACAGCTGCAGCGCCGCTGACGCCGACTGCCGCTTCGGCCTGGTGAGAGAAAATCTGTCGCCGCGCCCGGCCTACCACGCCCTCCGCGGCGTAACCGAAGGCGTCACGACACCCCTTCGCCCGCGCTTGGCGCTCAGGTCACGGGCCGCGCGCCGGGTGCGCCGGGAACCCCAGGCGGTGACGATCAAGGGCACGCTGCTACTGCCCGCCGCAGCTCGCTCGAGGGCCCGGATAGACCTCCGTGTAATGGCACGTGGCGCGCGGCCGAAGACGCTGAGCGTTCCCGTCAGCGGCGGCGCCTTTCGCGTCCGCCTGCGCCGGCACGCGCGGAGCCCGTGGAGGATCCAGGCCCGCTACGCCGGCTCGCGAATCTACGCGCCCGCCGTGGCGCGCAGTCGCTTGGCTCCCTAGCCAGGCCACTATCTTGGCCCACGTGCCCCGCCGGCTCGCGGTCGTCATCCTCACCTGGAACAGGCGCGACGACACGCTTGCGTGCCTCGACTCGCTGCGGGGCGAGATCGGCGAAGACGATGCCGTGATCGTGTGTGACAACGGCTCACGGGACGGGACGGAGGACGCGATCAGATCGCGGCATCCGTGGGTCGAGGTGATCCAAAACGGGGCCAACCTGGGCTTCGCGGGCGGCAACAACCCGGGCCTGCGCTCCGCGCTCGATCGTGATTTCGAGTGGGTGCTCCTGCTCAACAACGACACCACCGTCCCGGCCGGCGCGCTCGCCGGGTTGCTGGCCTACGCGGCCACGCGGTCGGCCGTGGGCGCGTTCCAGCCCCTGCTCGTCGAGGCCGATCGCGCGCGCTTCATCGACTCCGCCGGCCAAATGCCGCTGCGTCGAACCGGGGCGGTCGAAGCCCTGATGGGCCGGCCCATCGCTGATGCGCCCGACGGCCCCGTCGAAGTCTTCGGCGCCTGCGCCGCCGCCGCGCTGCTGCGGGCGTCGGCGCTGCGGACCAGCGGCCTGTTCGACGACGACCTCTTCGCCATCTGCGAGGACGTGGACCTGATGTTCCGCGTGCGTTTGGCCGGGCTGGCGGTCGAGCTCGTGCCGCACGTCCGAGTGCTGCACAGGCGCGGCATATCCGTGGGCGGCACAACGAGCGAATCGACGTTCGCGCGGGGCTTCTGGGTCGACCGGAACGTCGTTGCGCTCGCTCTGCGCTACTGGCCGACCAGGCTTCTGCTGGCCGCGATGCCCCGGCTTGCCTTCAGGTCCGTGCGGGCGCTCCGCCGCGGGCGGCGAGTGCCGGAGCACCGCTGCCTCCCGCTCTGGCGCCGGAGTTGCGAGGTCCGCCGGGCCAATCGCCGCGCGATGCGGCGGCTCGGCCTCGACCACTGGTTTGCCCATGTCGTCCGATGACCCCCTGGGCCGGCTGGAGCAGGCCGCCACGAGCGATCGCCGGCTCCTGTCCCGGTCGTCGGTCACGCTCGTCTCCAGGGGCTTCGCGAAATCGGCCCAGCTCATCTTCCTGGTGGTGGCCGCGCGGCTGCTGACCGTCGAGGAGTTCGCGACCTACTCCTACATGCTGGTGCTGGCCTTCGTGTTCTCGTTCGTCAGCGAGGTCGGCGTGCCGGTGGTGGCGGGCCGCGACCTCTCGGCCGGGAGGGCCCGCCCCGGCGACATCGAGGCCGCCGCGCTGCCCGTGGTCATCGTCAGCGCCGGGGTGGCCGCCCTGCTTCTCCCCCTGTTCGCCGCCGTCGACTCGGGTCCGGGGAGCACGCTGCTACCGGCCCTGCTGATCGCGGCGTTCGTTCTCTTCAACCGGCTGTTCGAGTTTCGGGCGACGATGCTGCGAGCCCTCGGGCGGTTCAATGCCGAGGCCGCGATCCAGGCCGGAGGCGCCGCCCTGTTCATAGCGGGCGGCACCGCGGTCACGGCCGCCGGCCTCGGCGTGTCCGCCGTGCTGGGAGTGCTCTGCGCCAAGGAGGCCCTGTCGGCGCTGGTGACCTACCTGGTGCTGCGGAAGGACCTCGTGCGCTCCACCGGCCCGTCTCCCGTGGGCTGGCGGCAGCTTCTGCGCGTGGGCATACGGCTCTCGATCGCCGGGATGGCGCTGGTGCTCGTCATGCGACTGCCGCTGGTGGCCCTCGGCAACTCGGGCACAGCGGAGCAGGTCGCGTTGTTCTCGGCGGCCCAGCGGTTCGGGGACGCCGCGTGGTTGCTGGCCACGACCGCCGGCGTGGCGCTGCTCCCGGGAATCGCCTACCTGGCGCAGTCCGATCGTCCGCGGGCTCGCAAGCTGGTGCGGCGGGTTCTGCTGGCCACCGGCGGCGCGAGCGCCCTGCTGGCCGTGGCGACCCAGCCCCTGGCCGAGCCCGCGATGCGCCTGATCTTCGGCTCGGACTTCGCGTCGGGAGACGAGGCTCTGCAGATCATCCTCGCGGGATTGCCGGCCTATGTCGCCCTCGGCATCAGCTGGTACGCCATCGTCGCCTTCGACGGCGAGCCGCGGCTGCTCGGCGTCGGGCTGGCGGGCATCGTCCTGTGCGTGGTTGCGGTCCTTCTGCTCGTGGGTGGCGGGGCGGAGGGCGCCGCCTGGGCCTACGTGGCCTCGCTCTACGCGATAGCGGCGCTGAGCCTGTGGGCGCTGGTCCGACAGCTCAGAAGCGGCACGCCGGTCATCGTCTAGGGTCAGCCGCCGTGGCGGGGGAATCGCGAACTCGGGCTCCCGGCGCCGAACGGGGTTTCCGGCTGCCGGTCTGGGCCTGGCTGCCGCCCGCTTCCCTCGCCGGCCTGCTGATCGCCGTGATCTGGCCGATGCTGGGCCTGCTCGTGGCGGCCGTGATCGTGGTGAGCGTCCTCGCGGTGCGGGCTCCGCTCTACGCGCTGCCCGCCGGGCTGTTGCTTCTGGGTTTCGAGGGCTCGATCAAGATGCGCCTCACCGTGGAGGATGCCCCCTCCGCGATCCCCCTGGGCGCCGCGCTGATCGACCTCGCCCTCTTCATCGCCCTGGCCGGTCTCATCGCGAGTGACCGCGCCGAGTCGCTGCGGCTGCTCTGGCAACGCGCGGGCCGAGCCGAGCGGTGGGTGGCCTATGCCCTCGCCGGCTGGCTGGCCCTGGCGGTGCTGCAGATCCCGCTGAGCGGAAACCTGGTCGACGGGATCGAGGGATTTCGCCTCGTCCACGTGTACGTGCTGCTCTTCCTGGGCGGCGTCGTGCTGGCCGCCCGGATGCCGCCGGACCGGCTCGGGCAGGTCCTGCTCTGGGTCATCGCTCCGATCGCGCTCTATGCCGCGTTTCGCGGCATCGTCGGGCCCACGGACAACGAGCGCGAGTTCGTGGAGCTGCGCACCAACAACTTCGAGATCGGCGAGACGCCCAAGAACAGCGGCTCGTTCACCAGCTCGTTCGGACTGGCCAGCTTCCTGGTGCCGGCCGGCGTGTTCGCCCTTGTCGTGGCGTTCCTCGTGCCCGCGCGGCGGGCGCTCAGCGTGCTCGTGTTCCTGCTGTCGATGGTGGGGGTGATCGCCTCCTATGTCCGGACGGCACTGGTCGCGGTCGTGGGCGGCACACTCGTGCTCGCGGCGGTGATGGTCGGGGGCGCGGGCGTGCCGCAGCGCCGCCGCCGATACGCAGCCGCGCTGATCGTGCTGGTGCTCGTGGGCGGGTACGGCGCCACGCTCGTGGCCGGAACGGCCGACGAACGCGCCGAGCAGCGGGCTGAGAGCCTCCTCAATCCTTTCGCGGACGAGTCGGTTCAGACCCGCTTCGACACCTGGGAGGCGTCGCTCGAGAAGGTGGCGGCCGAGCCCCTCGGCACGGGCCTGGGAACGGTCGGTCGCGCCACCGTGACCGAGGGCGACAGCGGTGACGACAGCGACGGCGACCTCAGCGGGCGCGGCACCTACACCGACAGCAGCTACCTGCTGATCCTCCAGGAGCAGGGGTTCATCGGCGGTGCTTTGTTCCTGTTCGGAATCGTGGGAGTGACGGTGCTGTTCGCTCGCCGCCTGGCGAGGGGCGATCCCATGGGGCGCCCGCTCGGGGTGGCGGCGCTCGTCGCCTTCAGCAGCTTTCTCGTGCTGTTTCTCATGGCCGACTACATCGAGCAGCCCGGGAAGGCCCTGGCCTGGACGCTGCTGGGAATCGCCGGCTGGGAGGCCCACCGGCCGTGAGGGGCTCGATGCAGGACTTCCTCGTCTCGCTGCGCTCGGCCTTCGCCGATCTCCGGAGCGAATCTCCCCGGACTCTCGTGCTCGTGGCGGTGTGCGGCCTGGTCGTGGCGATCGGACCCTTGGCGCTCGCGTTGACGCGCAAGGATGAGTATCGCGCCTTCGGCTCGATTGCTCAGAGGGCCGAGCTTGCCGAGCTCACACCGGCCGAGAACGTCGCCGGCGTCGAGCTGGTCATGGGCGCCAGCCTCGGCTCTCCCGACCTGCAGAGGGCGGTGGCCCGGGGGGCGGGGGGTTGGTTGAGCGCCGGCCAAGTGACAAGACACGTCACCCTGGAGGGCCGGTGGCGAGAGGGGCGTCCCGAGGTGCTGATCACCACGCGGGCTTCTGCTCCGGACGACGCGCGGACACTCGCCGTCGCCGTCAGCCGCGCCCTGAGCCAGAGGGCCGAGCTGGTCGCTCGCCTGGGAGACGCGTACGCCATCCTGCTGCGGGATGGGGGTCGAGCGTTTGAGCCGCCAGGGCCCGTGCAAGCCGAAAGCGAGCGCCCGACGGACTCGGTGATCGCAGCCGTCCCGGGTCGGATGCCTCCTCGTCCGGAGCCGCTCTGGGCGCTGGTCGCAGGGCTGGCCCTCGCCGCGGCCTTGATCATCGTCGTCCTGGCCTTCGGGCGCCCGCGTCAGCTCGCGCCGTGAGCGCGCAGCACCTCGGTCATGCGCTCACGAAAGCGCTCCTCGGAAAAGCGCTCGGCACCCCGGCGCAGGTCGGCCGAGTCCCATGTGCGCCCCGCCAGCTCCTCGATCCCGGCGCGTATGAAAGCTGGATCGGTGGCGTCGGCCACCAGGATTCCGTCACGGCCCGGGCGCACGATGTCCCGGGCCCCGCCCCGGTCCGCGCCGACGACCGGCGTTCCGGCGGCGAGAGCCTCGACCATCGAGATCCCGAAGTCCTCCTCGCCCACGTGGATGAACCCTGAGGCGCTCGCGAACAGCTGGGCGAGGCGCTCACGCGAGACCCATCCCAGCAGCTCCGCGTTGTTCGGCAGAGCCGCTCGCAACTCGTTCTCCAGTGGTCCCACGCCAACCATGGTCAGCCTGAGGTCGGGCAGGCCGCGAAAGGCTTCCGCCACCTCGAGCGGGCGTTTGTAGGGCACGAGCCGGTGCACCCACAGGTAGCGCCCGGCCTCGCGTTCGACATCCCTCGGGAAGTCGGCGATCGCCACCGGGGGAGGCACCACCGTTGCCTCTCGCCCGTAGAACTGCGAGATGCGCTCGGCGACGGCTGTCGAATTGGCCACGTACACATCCGGCCGCTGCGCCGCCGCGCGATCGGAGCGCCGCAGGCTTCCGCGCATGACCGCCAGCGCGGCGCCCTTCGCTCCGCTCACGCGGCCCTCCTCGGTCTCCGGCATCCACACGTAGCGCATCGGTGTGTGGCAGTAGCACAGGTGAAGGGCGCCGGGCGCCCGGCGCACACCCGCCGCACAGGCGTGCGAAGAGCTGACCACGATCTCGTACTTCATCAGGTCGAGGCTCCTGAAATAGCGGGGCATGTAGGGCAGCAGCCAGCGCCAGCGTCCCGGATCGTGGCCCCTCTGGCGGATGCCGGGCAGGCGGCCGAGGCGCGACTCTTGAACGATGGCGGAGGCGAGCCGGTCCGGTAGGAGCTCTCGCGCTGCATGGAAGGTGAGGACATCCGGGTCGCGGGCGAAGGCGTCGAACAGGGCGTAGCACGTGCGCTCCGAGCCGTGGAAGCCCTGGAACCAGTCGTGGACGATTGCGGCCGGCGCCGTGAGGCGCTCGGCGCTCACGCGGAGCGCGAGTCGGAGCCGTGGTTGTCCGTATAGCCCTTGTGCCTGCGAAGCGCGCGACGGAAGCCGAGCGGCCGGCGCAGTGACATGCGCCGCCGGTGCGGCTCGCCCTTGCGCCGGTAGCTGCGCCATTCCAGCAGGCCGCGCATCCGCCCCCGCAGGGGCGCCAGCGTGCGCGCGCTGGCCGAGGCGTAGAGCACGTAGGCGAGGTCGTAGGCGAACATCCACGGCGCGTGCAGGAACAGGGTCCCGGGGGTGGCGTTCTTGGCGAGCGTGCGGACCCGGTTGCGGCCGACCAGGTACAGCTTGGTCGGGGATCCGTGGCCGGCGGTCGCCGAATGGTGGTGGTACACGATGGCCTCGGGCGCGTAGAGCGCTCGCCAGCCGTGAGCCTGGGCGCGCCACGCCAGGTCGGCATCCTCGAAGAAGGCGAAGAAGCTCTCGTCGAACCCGCCGACCTGCTCGAGCATCTCGCGCCGGAAGATCGCGGCTCCGCCCGTCGCCCCGAATACCTCGTAGGGCTCGCGCTCGCGGTGCGCGGATATGGGGGCCCCGACCAGGCGATCGGCCGCGATGCCGAGGCGGTCGAGCTCGAGGCCGGCGGAGTTCAGCACGTTGCGCCGGTCGGCGAAGCGCATCTGGGCGGCCACGGCGCCGACGCGCGGATCGAGCCGGCCGGCGTCCAGCATCACCCGCAGGGCGTCCGGCTCGATCGTGGTGTCGTTGTTGAACACGGCGATCCACTCGCCGGCGGCCGCCGCGACTCCGCGCGCCACTCCGCCGGCGAAGCCTTCGTTGCGGTTCAGGGAGATGATCTTCACGTTGGGGAACTGTTCCTCCACGAGCTCGACGGATCCGTCGCCCGATCCGTTGTCGACCACGACCACCTCGGCGTCGTCGGCCACCTCGCGGTTGGCCCTGTCGAGTGACTCGAGGCAGTTCTGCAGGAGATCGCGGCGCTCGTGGTTGACGATGACCGTCGACACGGCGACCCCGGTCCGCTGCCCGGCCGGGCGCGCCGAGAGCGATCCGGTGAGGTTGATCGGCTCGTCCTGCGCAAGCACCTCGCCTATGGCCGCGTCGGTCAGGCGCGCCGTGCGGTCCCAGGTGAACGCGGATGCGCGCCGCAGCCCGGCCTCGATCAGCCGCTCGCGTGCAACCTCGTCAGATGCGGCCAGCGCCACCGCGTCGGCGAGCACCGCGCCGTCGGTGGGGTCGACCAGGATGGCCGCGTCGCCACAGGTCTCGGGCAGGGCGGTGCGGTCGGCCGCCACCACCGGCACGCCGCTGGCCATCGCCTCGAGGACCGGGAGCCCGAAGCCCTCGTAGAGCGATGGCATGGCCAGCGCGAGCGCTCCGGCGTAGAGCCCCGGCAGATGCTTCTCCTCGACGTAGCCCAGCGCCCTCATGGGCGGCGCTTCCCCGGCGCGCATGTAGGCGCGCCCCGAGCCGGCGGACACCAGCTCGATGCCGAGCTCGGCCAGCCGCCGTCCGGCGTCGGCCAGGGCGGCCACGTTCTTGCGCGCGATGCGGGTGCCGACGACGAGCACGTAGGGACGCTCGAGCCCGTGGGCCAGCCGCACCGGCTGGGAGTCGGCCTCGGGCGAGAAGCGCTCGTCCACGCCGTTGGGCACGACGGCGACCCGCTCGGGATCGAGCCCCAGGCCGTCGGCGAGCTCCTGGCGCGAGAACTCCGACGGCGCGATCACGCGGCGCGCGTTGCGGGCCAGCATGGGCAGGATGCGGCGCTGATAGGAGGCGTAGGGCGGTGAGTACCAGCCGGGGTGCCGCAAAGCGGCGAGGTCGTGGATGACCACCACGCTGCGCCGCGACGCGGCCGGAGCGAGGTTGGCGGGGCAGTAGAGCACCCTGGCGTGGCGGTTGGCCGCCGGCAGCACGGCCTGCTCCCAGAGGTGGCCGGCGCGGTGGGCGAAGGCGCTCGGAGGCCGCACCACGGCGTAGCGGTCCGGGCGCAGGCGGGGCAGCCGGCCCGCCATCTCCTTGGCCACCCGCTCCACTCCGCCTATCTCGCGCCGCGCGGCGGCCCGGGCGTCGATGATCACCGGTGCGTGGCGCCGTGATACGGACCCGTTCCGATGCGCCGGCGGCGCGGGTTCAGCCGGGTTGGCCGTCGAAGCGCCGCGGTCGGCGGGCGCGATCTCGGTCACACACGTCGCCTGAGCGCGCAGCCGCCGCCCAGGAGAAAAGCTCCAATCGCAGCGAGCCCGATCACGGGCAGGCCGGTGCGCGGCAGGGCCGCGCCCTCAGAGGTCGTGGTTGCCGAGGGTGCGGCGGTCTCGGGGACCACCGAGTCGTCGACGCCGGCTTCGGGCACCTCGGCGGGCGGTGGGGCCGGGGTCGAATCGCCGCCTCCGCCGCCTCCGCCGCCCTGCCCGGCCGAGTCCCCGCCGCCTCCGTTCGAGCCATCGTCGTTCTGGAAAGGATCCACGTACTGGTCGTCACCGGCACTCTGGCCCAGCGCGGTTTCCGGCGCCACGGTGCCGGCGGCCGCGAGGACCAGGAACAGCATGAGCACTAGCGGCAAAGGGACCCTGCGCATCACAAGATTCCTAGCAGATGCGCGTGAATGCTCGATCACTCTCGTCCATTGACCGGTGCCGCCGCGAGCGCGGGATCGTTCTCCCACCAGGCTATGGCCGCGGCGGCCAGGAGCAGGGCGGGCAGCGTGACCGCGGGCATCTCCCAATCCCAGTCGAGGCCGGCGTGCACCGCCCAGACGACCAAGCCCGCGGCGATCCCGGCACCGGTAGCGGGGCTGACGCGGCACAGGCGCGCGACGGCGACCGCGATCCCTCCGAGGAAGAGGGCCAGGCACCCCAACCCCACGAGGCCCAGCTCCGCAGCGGTCTCGATGTAGAGCGAGTGCGCGTCTCCCGACGAATCCACGCGGTCGCGTTCGCGCAGCCAGCGGACCTGGAAGCCTCCGGATCCCACGCCGGCGATCGGCTCATCCATCCACGCTCGTCCCGCCACCTCCCAGTAGCGGTAGCGGTTGGTGTCCACCGAGCGAAACCGCTCGGGGTCGGCGCCCGGGGCCGGTGAGGTGACCTCGGGCCTGCCGTCGAAAACGGCCACCGCGGCCGTTGCGGCCACCACTACGATCACGGCGGACCCGAGCACGGCGACGGGCCGCGAGACTCCCAGCGTGGGCGAAGGCAGCCGAAGCCTCCCGCGCCGGGGTACGGCGACGGCCGCGGCAAGGGAGAGCCCGATCAGTGCGAGCAGCATCTGCAGACCCTCGCCGGAGTCGCCCTGTTCTCCCAGCTCGAGCGACTGGACGCTGTCGAAAGCCGTGGCGAGCAGGGCCGCAAGCGCGGCCAGCCCGGACACGAGGAGCGCGCTTCGCAACTGGGCGCGCCCGCTGGGCGCCAGGGCCAGCAGCACCAGCAACCCGGCAGCCGCGGCGGCCAGAGCGCCACGCGAGAAGCTGAGGTAGATCCCGAGGCCGAGCGTTACGCCGGATGCCGCCGCGGCCATACGGACCAGGCGCGGGCGATCGACATCGCCCGACACTCGGACTGCCATGACGAAGCCGATGGCGGCAACCGCGCCGAGAGCATTCCAGTAGGAGATCGGCTGTTCGAGCCTGCCCGCCGAGGTGCGGCTGCGGCTGAGTTCGATGAGGTCGGGCACAAGGCGCTCCGACAACCCGTAGGCGACGACGACGAACGCGCCGAGCACCAACAGCGGCTCCAACGGGCGGCGGGTCTGCTCGGCCCGTAGAAGGGCGATCGCGGCAATGAAGAAGCCCAGGTACAGAACGAGCCGCTGTAGGTCGTCCTGGGCGCGGCCCGCGATTGGGGACCAGATGATCGACAGCGCCGTCCAGACGCACAGCAGCGCGAGCCCGCCGAGCGCGACCCGCCCCGCGCGCGAGCTGGGAAGCGGCTGGGGTGCCACGAGCACGGCAACGGCTACCAGGGCCCACGCCACGAGTCCGGCAACGATGCGGGGACGGTCGAAGAAGCCTCCGGAGAAGAACGCGAGCACAAACGGCCCGGTGATCAGGGCCACGGCGCCAAGGGTGGCCGGTGATCTCCGCATGTTCGGCCACAGTAGCCCAGGCCACCTAGACTCGCTCGGGTGAGTTCGCCGGTCGCCCGCACGGTTCTGGTGGCAGCAACCTTGCTGGCCTTGGCCTGGTTGGGCCTCGGTTATCGCGCAGTGGCGCTCGAGGACCGGGGCAACGGCCACGCTGGCGAAGTTGCAAGAGGGCGGCGCGGATGCACAGGAGGTGGATAACGCCATCGAAACCCTGCGCGCAGCCCAGCAGCTGAACGCCGACCGCGGCCCGCTGATCACCGAGGGCCTGGTTCTGACGTGGGGCGGTCGCAAGCGCCAGGCCGCCGCGGTCGCCGACGAGGTCACCGCGGCGGAGCCCGAGAACACCGTGGCGTGGATCCTGGCTTTCCTGTCGGCTCCTTCGGCCGAACGCTCCGACCGGGCCCGTGCGAGGGCGGTCGAGCTGGATCCCTACGCCGAGCAGGCGCTGCCGTGATCCTCAGCTGCGTCAGCCAGGCGAAGCTGAGTGCGAAGCAGCCTCTCCCGTCGGCGTAGCGCCGTTGTCGGACGAGTGGGCGGGCATGCGCCCAGCCTCTTCGGCCGGGCTGCCGTCGGGGAGCAAGCCGCCCCGGCGACGCCGCCAGCGCGGGTGGGTGATACGCCGACGCTGCCGGGTGGCCGGATCCTGCGCAGCCGTGGCCCGAGAGCCGGGAGGAGGGCGGAGGGTGCGAAGCTTCGGCACCAGCATCAGCGCCTCGAAGGCGATCGGCAGCGACATCTTGCTCTCGCCGGCCTTGCGGTCTCGGAAGCGGATCGGCACCTCGCGGACGGTGAAGCCGGCCAGGAGCGCCCGGTAGGTCAGCTCGATGTTGAAGACGTAGCCCTGTGAGCGCAGCGTCGACGGCTCTACCGTCTCCAGCACCCGCCGGCGCACCAGGCGGTAGCCGCTCGTGAGATCGTTCACGCCCACCCCGAGAATGGTTCGGGCATAGAGCGAGCCGAACCGGCTGAGCAGCCGGCGCAACGGCGGCCAATCGGCGATCTCGCCGCCGTCCACATAGCGCGACCCGAGCACGAGGTCGCTGTTCTCGGCCGCCGCGAGAAGGGCCGGCAGATGCGCGGGATCGTGCGAGTAGTCGGCGTCCATCACCACCACGTAGTCCGCCCCTCGGGCCAGCGCGTACTGGAAGCCGGCCAGGTAGGCCTTCCCAGGCCCTGCTTGCCCGGCCGGTGGAGGACCTCGACACTCGAGCGCTCCCGCGCGAGGCGATCCGCCAGCGCACCGGTGCCGTCCGGGGAGGCGTCATCGACCACCAGTACGCGCCAGTCGCCCGGGACGGTCCGCTCCAGTTGGTCGGCCGTGGCCCGGACGACCTCTTCGAGATTGCCGGCTTCGTTGTAGGTGGGGAAGAAGACCCAGAGGCTTGGGGGCATTGTTCGAGACGATACGGGTGACGCGGCTCGTTCGCCACACTCGTTCGGGGCCGGCCGTGCGTTCGCTAGCGTCTCACGCCGCAATGGCGCCGCCTGCTGAGGAACATCCGCTCCACATCCTGATGCTGGCCGACCGCGATTGGACGCACCCGGACGCGGGGGCAACGGCGCCAACATCGAAGCTCAGGTGCGCCGGTGGGTGGCGTGGGGGCACCGGGTCACGATTGTGACCGGGAGCTACCCGGGTGCGAAGAAGGTCGAGCGCTTCGGCCCCCGGCTGACGATTCACCGGGCCGGCAATCGTGCCACGGTGTTTCCGCTGGCGCTCGGGACCGTCCTGCGAGGCGTGGGTCGCGATGCCGATGTGGTGGTCGAGGTGATCAACGGAATCACCTTTCTCACTCCGCTGTGGCTGCGAAAGCCGCGGGTGGCGATGGTGCACCACGTTCATCGCGAGCTGTTCATAGGGGAGTTCGGTCTGGCCGGTCACCTCATCTACTGGCTCGCGGAGAAGCTTCCCCTGAGCACCCTGTACCGCCGCACGCCCTTCGTGACCATCTCCAACTCCGCCCGGGACGACCTTGCCCGCGACGGCATTCCGCCGGGGCACATCACGGTGGAGTACCTCGGCGTGGACGTGGAGCACTACGGCCGAGGGGCCCGCGCTCCCCGACCGCGCCTGATCTTCGTCGGTCGCCTCAAGGCCTACAAGAACGTGGAGGCGCTCTTCGACGTGCTCGATGCCGTTCCCGAGGCCCAGCTCGACATCGTCGGGGAGGGCGACCACCGCCCTGACCTCGAGCGCGAGATCGGGCGCCGAGGCCTGGCCGGTCGCGTGGTCATGCATGGCTACGTCGACGGCGAGCGCAAGGCCGAGCTATACGGCCGCGCCTGGCTGAACATGACCGCCTCGCGGTCGGAGGGCTGGTCGCTGACGGTGATCGAGGCCGCTGTGTGCGGCACGCCGAGCGTGGCGCTAGCCACCGGCGGCCTGCCCGAGTCGATCGTGGACGGGGAGACGGGGATGCTCGCCGCCAACAATCATGACCTGGTGCTCAAAGCCCGGCAGCTGATTGACGACAACGCTTTGCGCGAGCGCATGGGCGACGCGGCTGAGCGCCGGGCGCGAACTTTCTCTTGGGACCGTTCTGCGCGCGCCTACCTCGAGGTGGTGCGCCGCCAGGCGGGTCTGGCGAGCGGGCCGCCGGTGCCCCAGCCCGCCGGCACGCATGCCGCCGGTCATGAGGGCGACAACGGCCTTCCGCCTAGCTTCCCGGTCCCTGAGCCAGAGCCTCAGGGTGCTCGCGGTACCAGCTCACCGTGAGCTCCAACCCGCTCTGAAGGTCGCGCTTGGGCGCCCAGCCGGTGAGCTCTCGCAGCTTGGTGGTGTCCACGTATTGCCGGTCGATCTCCCCGTGGGGCGTGCCCTTGCCCCGGATGTCCGGCTGGACCTCGGTGCCGGCGATCCGGCAGATCAGGTCGACCACCTCGCGCACGGCATACGAACGCCCGCTGCCGGCGTTGAAAGCCTCGCCGCGGGCGCCCTCGCCGTCGAGCGCCCGAGCGATGGCCAGGTAGGCCTCGGCGGCGTCCTCCACGTATATGAAGTCGCGCTCGGGGGTGCCGTCGGAGCGAATCACGGGGGCCCGGCCGGACAGCGCGGCGGCCACGGCCTCGGGCACCAGCCGCGAGCCGTTGGTGTCGCCGCCGCCGTAGAGGTTGGCGAAGCGCGTGGTGGCGACGGGCAGCCCATACGTATGCCAGTAGGAGCGCGCGATGAGATCGGCCGCCGCCTTGCTGGCGTCGTAGGGAAAGCGCGCCAGGAGCGCGCTGTCCTCGCGGTAGGGCAGCTCCTCGTGGGCGCCGTAGGCCTTGTCGGAGGCGGCCACGACCACCCGCGCGGGCTCCTGGCGCCGACACGCCTCGAGCACCACCCAGGTACCGCGCACGTTGGTCTCCCAGGTGTCGAGCGGCGAGCGGTTGGCCGTGCCCACGATGGTCTGAGCGGCCAGGTGGAACACGCTGTCGATCTCGTAGCCGCCCAGCGTGCGCTCCATCAGCGACAGGTCGGTCACGTCGCCGGTGACCACGTTCACCCGGGACTCGAGGCCGAGCAGGGTGAGGGCCGAGCGCGGGCGGACGTCGCGGCGCAGGACGGTCACCTCGACACCCTCGTCGAGCAGGCGCCGCACCAGCCAGGTGCCCAGCAGCCCGTAGGCGCCGGTCACGAGGGCCGCGCGCATCAGCTATCGCTCCAGAGCTTCCAGGGCGCACGGTCCTGCGCCCAGGCGTCGTTGAGCGAGACCGCGTCCTTGTAGGTGTCCATGCACTCCCAGAAGCCCTCGTGGCGGTAGGCGTGCAGCTCGCCCGCCGGCCGCCAGCTCGCTCGAGCGGCTCGCGCTCGAGCACCGCCTCGTCGCCGATGTATTCCAGCGCCCCGGGCTCGAAGCAGAAGAAGCCGCCGTTGATCCAGTGCTCCAGACGGGGCTTCTCGCGAAAGCCGCGGACGCGGCCCTCGCCGTTGAGCTCGGCGACGCCGAACTGGAGCTCGGGCCGCACCACCGTCATGGTGGCGAGCGCTCCCTCGGCGCGGTGGCAGGCGACCAGGCGGCTCAGGTCGATGTCGGCCACGCCGTCGGCATAGGTGGCGCAGAAAGGGCATTCCCTCCAGCATCCGGCCGACCCGCTTGACCCGGCCGCCGGTGGGCGTGTCGAGGCCGGTGTCCACGCAGCGCACGCTCACTCCCGTGGGCCACGCGTGCGCCTCCGCGAACGCCTCGATCTGCTCTCCCCTGTAGCCCGTGGCCAGCACGAACCGGCGAAAGCCCTGCGCGGCGTAGATCTGCACCACGTGCCACACGATCGGCCGCCCGCCGATCTCCACCAGCGGCTTGGGGATGGCCTGGGTGTGCTCCTGGAGGCGCGTTCCGCGCCCGCCGCACAAAATTACGACCGGCGTCCAACTCGTTCATGAGCCGGAGAATCTATGCATCCGCGTTCAAGTCCCGCGATAGGTTGATGTGAATGGCGCCCTGGATGTCAGTGGTGATTCCCGCCTACAACGAGGAGATGACCGTCGCCGGCACGGTGTCCGCGGCGCGGGCCTGGCTCGAGGAGCGCGGCGTCACCTACGAGATCGTGGTGGTGGACAACGCGAGCACCGACCGGACGGTGGAGGTGCTGGAGCCGCTCCTGGACGGCCCCAGGGTGCGGCTGCTGCGCAACGAGGTTAACGGCGGCAAGGGCTACTCGGTCCGGCGCGGCATGCTCGACTGCTCGGGCGAGCTTCGTCTCATGTGCGACGCCGACTGCCTCCCCTCGCTGGTGTCGCTCGACGACATGGTCGCGCTGACCGACGGAGCCGACGTGGTGATCGGCTCGCGCAACATCGACGGGTCGCGGGTCGACCGCACTCAGCCGATGCGCAGGCGAATCGCGAGCTGGAACTTCTTGAACCTCTGCCGGCTGACCATGAACGAGCCCAGCCGCGACATCTTCTGCGGATTCAAGCTATGGCGCGCCGAGGCCGCCGAGGCGGCCTTCTCGCGCCAGAGCATCGACGGGTGGGCCTTCGACATCGAGGTGCTCGCTCTCGCGCGCCGGCTCGGATACACCGTGCGCGAGACCGGCATCGTGTGGAACGACCGGGAGGGCTCGCGGCTGTCCATGACCCGCGTGCTGGTGCCGGTGATCCGCGAGCTGCTGGCTGCCCGGCGCAACGTGCGCCGCGCCGTCGGGCGACCGGCTGGGCGCTTCTCGCGGTCCCGCCTCAGCGCGGCTCGACAACGAGGGAGATCCGGCGGTCGAGTCGGCCGGCCCCGCCGGGAGCTGAGCATCGTTGGAGGAGTGGCGCTACCGCGAGCTCTACGAGCTCGAGGACAGGCACTGGTGGTTTCGCTCGCGGCGCCGGGTCGTGTGGGCGTTGCTGCGCCGGGCCGGGCTGCCGCCCTCGCAGCGAGTTCTCGACGCCGGCTGCGGCACGGGGCGCAACCTGCTCGAGTTCGGCGGCCTCGGTGAGGCGGAGGGGGTGGACTTCTCGGCCGACGCGGTCGAGTTCTGCCGGCGGCGCGGCCTCGAGCGGGTGCAGCAGGCGGTCCTCGAGCAGCTGCCCTTCGACGACGGGCGCTTCGACGTGGTGATCGCAACCGACGTGATCGAGCACCTCGACGACGACCGCCGCGCACTGGCCGAGCTGCGCCGCGTGACCGCGCCGGGCGGCCGGCTCGTGGTCACCGTTCCCGCCTACACGTGGCTGTGGAGCCGCCACGACGAGTCCATGCATCACCGTCGGCGCTACACGGCCGGGCGCCTGAGCGCCCAGATGAGCGCCGCCGGCTGGAAGCCCGAGGTCGAGACCTACTTCTTCAGCATCCTGCTCCCCGGCGTGGCCGCGGTGCGCGCCTTTCGCCGCGGCGAGGGCAACGGCGAGTCGGATCTCTCGCTCACCTCCCCGGCGATGGGGCGCCTGCTGGAGCTGCCCTCCCGCGCCGAGGCCAAGCTGATCGAGCGCGGGGTGAAGCTGCCCGCCGGCGTGTCGGTGGGGATGGTGGCCAGGGCGGCCTAGGCCGGGCCTAGAGCCGGCGGAAACGCAGGAGCAACAGATCGAGCAACATGCGGGAGGCGTCGCCGAAGCCGCCCACGCGCGACTCCTCCACGTGGCGCCAGCGCACCGGCACCTCGGCGATCGTCCACCCGCGCCGGCGCGCTCGTACGAGCACCTCGGCGTCGAACCCGAAGCGAAACGTGGTCAGAGGGGGAAAGCACGCCTCGGCGGCCTCGGCGGTGAACACCTTGAAGCCGCACTGGGTGTCGCGGATGCCGGGCAGCACCAGCAGGCGCAGCAGGCGGTTGTAGGTCCGGCCCATCAGCTCGCGCCATCCGGGTTGATGGACCTCGATGTTGCTGCCTGGCACATCACGCGAGGCGATGGCCACCTGGGACGGCGGTCGCTCAGATGCGATGCGCAGGCGGGGCAGCTCGTCGATCGGCGTGCTGAGGTCAGCGTCGCTGAAGGCGCGATGGGCGCCGCGGGCCCGGAGCATGCCTTCTCTGACCGCCGCACCCTTGCCCTCGATTGGCGGGCAGCCGCAGGACGGACAGCTCGGGCCAGTGCTCGCGAGCTGCTGGGCCTCGGCCAAAGTCGCCGTCGTCGCTGCCGTCATCCACGACGATCACCTCGTACGTCTCGTCTTGGCGTCGAGGTAGCTCCGGACGCGCCGAAGGGTGGGCGGGAGCCGGCGAGCCTCGTTGTACGCGGGCACAACCAGGCTCAGGCCTACCTGTGAGGAAGAATTGTCCATGTCGAGAGGGCGGGAGAGGTTAGATGGTCGTTCATGGCGCCGAGCGATCTCCCGCCCTACCATCCCGGAATAGGTAAGGGGTTTCGGGTCATGCACAGCCCGGCTGCGGCCCGGCACGGGTTTCGGCGGCTTGGATCACGCGCGCGACGCTTGGCGACGCGAGTAGGCGCCAGCCGTGCCGCGCTATGGCTGGGCCGCCATCCGACGCCGGCGGCCGCAGCGATCTACCTCGCTCTGGCCGTTGCTCTGGTCGGCGGGGGCCTGCTCCCCGGGAAGACTCTGTCTGCGTCGGACTATCTTTGGACCGTTCCGCCGTGGGACGCGTCCGCCCCCGCAGGCGTCGGCCGCGCCGGTTCCAATCCGGAGCAGGTCGACGCGGTGTTCTTGGACCAGCCCTTCCTCGAGTACGCGGGCAGGACCTTTCCGGGAATCGCGCAGTGGAACCCGCATGTCATGGCCGGCCGCCCCTTTGCCGCCCAACCGATCTCGGGCGCCTTCTCGCTGTTCAGCCTGCCCGCCTACGCACTCTCCCTCTGGTCAGCCCTGGCAGTGATCGCCGTGATGAAGCTGTTCGTCGCCGCGATGGGCACCTACCTCCTCGGGCGCGCCCTCGGCATGCGCTTTGCCGGAGCGCTGCTTGCCGGCCTCGTCTTCGGTTTTGGCTTTTTCGCGACCGTTGGGCTGTCGCTACAGCGCTTTCGGGTGTTCGCCTTTCTTCCCTGGGTGCTCCTTCTCGTGGAGGCGGTCGTCCGGCGTCCAAGGGTGTTGATCCCCATGGTCGGGCTGGCGGTTGTGGTGGGGCTCCAGTTCCTGTCTGGCATGCCCGAAGCCAGTGCTGCGGTGCTCATCGCCGCTGCCGCTTTCGCCGCATGGCGTGTCGTGGGCACGAGGGCGCGGGGAGATGACAGGTGGAGGGCGGCCGGGATGCTCAGCGCGGGAGCGGTCGCCGGGGTCGGCTTGGCCGGCGTCCTGCTGGTGCCATTCGCCGAGGCGCTGTTCACCTCGTATGACTATCGCTGGCGCTCCCAATTCAGCGGGGGAGGAGTCCCGCCGAAGTTCCTGCTCGGGCTCTTCCTCCCCGACTACTGGGGTCGCAGTCCGCACACTCAGGCGGGCGGGGACATCACGCTTCTGATCGATCGTGCCATGTATCCCGGTGCCATCGCTCTCATGCTTGCCGGGGCGGCCGTCGCCCTCCGCCCTACGCGTGAGCGCATAGGTATTGCGCTCTTCGGCGTGCTCGCGCTCCTCCTGGCGGTCGAGCTGGACCCGCTGGTAGCGATCTGGGAGCAGCTGCCGCTGCTCCAGACCATGAAGCTCAACTACCTGCTGGTCTGGCCCACAATTGCGATCGCCGTGCTTGCCGGCTGGGGCCTGGACGACCTGGCGCGGCGCCGGGGATCGCCGGAGCGCCTGCGCGGGGCCGTAGGGATTGGGGTGGTCGGGCTGCTCGTCCCCGTCGTGTGGATGATCTTCGCCGGGACGCTGTCGCTGGACGATTTTTCGGCAGCGCTGTCCCTTGCCTGGGGCTCGATCTTCCCCCAGGAAGGGGAAACCCGCGCCGCCGGGCTGGCGAGCGTCGTCCACATGAGCGCGCTGCTGGAGTGGCTGGTCCCAGCCCTCCTGGCGCTTGCCCTCATTGCGCTGCGAGCCAAGCGAGTACCTCTCCTATCCGCTCGTGTCTTCGCGGTGCTGGCCCTGGCCCTCGTGGCGCTGGACCTGTGGCACATCGGCGCTGGAGTCAATCCCGTCATCCCCCGAAGTGAAGCCGTGCAGCCGACCACACCGGCGATCGAGCGCCTCCAGGCCCGCCATCCCGCGCGCTTCGTCGGGTTGGCGTCCGGTTTCGCGTCTGTTTTCCCCCCGAACCTGGCCATGCGATACGGGCTCAACGACGCCCGCGGATACGATTCTCCCGTCGACCTGCGCTTCGGCACGTTCTGGTCGACCGCCGTCCAGCCGCTTCTGCCCGGCACCCCGCTGGCCGTTGCCGATCCACCTCAACCCGGCGCGCTCAAGGCGCTGGGCCTGCTCAGCGTGTCGAGTGTCATGCAGCATCCAAGTGCTCCGCTGCTCGAAGAAGAGGGTCTGCGGGTGGCCTACGACGGGAAGGAGGCCCGTGTGTACACCAACGAAGCCGCGATCCCGCGGACCTTCCTGGTCGATCGTCAACGAGTAGTGGCAACTGGCGACCAGGCCTTGAGAGCAGTCACGGAACCCGAGTTCGACGCGACGCGGGTGGCCGTGACGGAGCACCGGCTCCCCGGGATTCCGTCGCAACGTGAGCAGGTGAGCGCGCCAAGCGCGGGGACAGCTCGGTTGATCGAGGATGCCGGCGATAAGGTGACCGTCGAGGTGACGGCGCGACGACCCGCGCTGCTGGTGATAACCGACGCGTTCAGCACGGGGTGGAGAGCCAACGTGGACGGCGATTCTCGGCCGGTGGAACGGGTTGACTACATCCTGCGCGGGATCCAGGTGCCCGCCGGAGCCCATCGGGTCGAGCTCGTCTACCGGCCGACGACCTCGTGGGTAGGGCTCGGGCTCAGCATCGTCACGGCAGGCATGCTGCTCGGGGTGGTCGGCCTCGACCGCCGGCGGCGGCGCAGGCGGCCGGCATGAGCACCGTCCAGCGGACATCGGCAGCCAAGGAATCCGCCGCCGCGCGGCCGGCGCGCCTTGGTGAGCGCATACTCAGGCGACCTGCGTTGACGGCTGCCCTGATCTACGCGGTCCTCTCGCTGATCATGGTGGCTCCCGGCCTCGTGCCCGGCTCGACTCTCTCGGGGTCGGACCTTCTGTTCAGCAACGTCCCCTGGCTCGAGGAAAGGCCGGCCGACGTCCCGGGCCTAGGCTCGAACTTCGAGCTGGCCGACTCGGCGCTGGTCTTCCAGCCCTTTCTCCAGCACACCCGCGCCGAGCTGCCGCATGTGCCGCTGTGGAACCCGGAGATCTGCCGGCGGTCGGCCCTATCTGGCCAACGCGCAGTCGGCGATCTTCTCGCCCTTCAGCTGGCCGGCCTACGTTCTGCCCTTCTGGTGGTCGCTCGGACTGATCGCCGCCGTCAAGCTCTTCCTCGGGGCCTTTGGCGCCTTCCAGCTGGGCCGGCTGTTCGGAATGCGCTTTGGCGGTGCGCTGCTCACGGGGCTGGTGTTTGCCTTCGGCACCTTCTTCGTCATCTGGCTGGCCTGGCCGCTCACCAACATCTTCCCGCTCATCCCATGGCTGCTGATCCTCGCTGAGCTCGTGATTCGACGCCCCGGGGCGCTCGTGGGCGCCGGCCTGGCCACCGCGGTGGCTCTGACCTTCTTCGGCGGCCATCCCGAGTCGTCGTTTCACGCGATCGTGATCACCACCCTCTTCTTCGCCGTGCGCCTGGCCTGGAACGCGCGCTCGCCCGACGGCCGCTCGCAAGCGCTCGTGCGGCCCGTAGCCGTCTACCTCGGGGCCTGCTTCGTGGGCAGCGCGATCGCCGCGATCATGCTCGTGCCCTTCGCCGAGCTGCTTCTCAACAGCGGCGACCTGTCGCGCCGCCAGGGCGAGGACGCCCAACTCGTGGCCCAGCAAGTACCTGGGCGCGCTCTTCCTGCACGACTACTGGGGCCGGGCCACCCAGCAGTCCAACGTAGAGCCCTTCATGCAGGTACGCGGCTGGTACGCGGGCGCGCTGACGCTCATGCTCGCCACGGCGGCCCTGATCATCCGGCCCACGGTGGCGCGCATCGCCCTCGCGATCTTCGGGGTCCTAACCGCGATGGTCATCGTCGGCATCGACCCGGTGTTCTGGGTCGTCACCCAGCTGCCGGGCTTCAGCACCGCACACAACCAGCGCATGCTGATCTTCGTCCTGCTCGCGCTGGCCCTGCTGGCGGGCTGGGGACTCGACGACCTGAGTGCCCGGCGCGAGCTCTCGCGGCGACGGCGGGGGCTCGTGCTGGCCGCAGCAGCGGCGATCTTCTGCATTCCGTTCCTGTGGCTGGCGGGGGCCGGGACCCTGACGACGCGCGGGCTTGGGACGGCACTCGAGGTGGCCTGGGGCTTCGTCGACCCGCCGCCAGTCAACCCGCTGAGCCCCGAGACCGACCCGCTCTCCGTAGACGTGGTGCACATGAGTGCACTGCTTCAGTGGATCCCCCTCGCCGGCCTCGGCGTGCTGCTGCTGGCCTGGCGGCTCCTACCGCGACGGCCGCTGGTCGTGGGGGCCTTCGTCGCACTCGTGCTGGCCCTGCTGGCCGTGGACCTGTTCCGCGCCAACATGGGATTCAACCCGGCCATCCGCAGCGCGGACGCGGCTCCGCCCGAGACCGGCGCCATCCGATACCTCCAGTCGCGCGCGCCCAACCGCTTCGTGGGAGTGAGCACGGACATCGCGTTCCAGCCGCTGCCGGCGGATCTGGCGATGGACTTCGACCTCTTCGACGCGCGCAGCTATGACTATCCGGCCGAGAAGCGCTACGACCGGCTGTGGCGGCGCAACGTGGTACCCGGCGCGCCTGACTTCGCCCAGCCCGTCGAGCTGGCCAGCGCCACGCCCGCCTCCATTCGTGCGCTGAGCCTGCTCAGCGTGGCGGACTTCCTCCAGCACCCCGAGGGCGATCCCATCCGCGTACCGGGCACGCGAGTGGCCTACCGCGGGCCCGACGGCGTGGTCTACAGCAACGCCAACGCGCTGCCGCGGGTCTTCCTCGTGCAGCGCCAGCAGACGGTCGACGGTGAAGAGGCGGCATTGGCGGCGGCCACTGCGCCCGGCTTCGACGGGCGCAGTTTGGCGGTCACCGAGAGCCGGCTGCCGGGTCTGCCCGAGTCGACCGGCGCCGACGCGGGAGGTTCGGCGGGAAGGGCCAGGCTCGCTTCCTACGAGGCCGAGAAGGTGGTCGCGAAGTCGAATGCGCCGCGCCGCAGTCTGCTGGTGCTCACCGATGTGCACTATCCCGGTTGGAAGGCGTTTGTCGACGGTGAAGAAGCCCCCGTCGAGAGGGTCGACTACCTGCTCCGCGGCGTCATGGTTCCCGCCGGGAGCCACACGGTCGAGTTTCGCTACGAGCCCGCCAGCGTGCGGGCGGGCCTGATCATCTCGGCACTCGGCGTGGTCGCCCTTCTTGCGGCCTTGGGGGTGGGGCTGCAGCAGCGCCGTCGCGCGGGACACGCGAGATGACGAGGGCCGGGGTCGCGGAAACCGCCGCGCCGGCGGCCGTCGCGCCCCCGCCCGGCCATCCTCGCTTCCCGCTCATGGATGCGCTGCGCGCCATCGCGGCGCTGCTGGTGCTGCTCTCGCACGCGATCCGGATCACCGAGGCGCCCGACAGCTCGGACCGCTGGGCTTCCGTCTTCACCACCGGCGTGCAGGGCGTGACGATCTTCTTCGTCATCTCCGGCTTTCTCCTCTACCGGCCTTTCGTCAACGCTCAGATGAACGGCGCACCCAAGACGCCGTGGACCGACTACCTCCGCCGTCGCCTCCTGCGGATCGTGCCGGCCTACTGGCTGGCGCTGACGCTACTCGCCATCTACCCAGGGCTCGCCGGCGTGTTCAGCGACGATTGGTGGCGCTACTACCTACTCCTGTCCGGCTATAGCTACGACACACTCTTCCAGGGGCTGCTCGTGTCGTGGAGCCTCGGAGTCGAGCTCACCTTCTACCTCGCGCTGCCCCTCTACGCCGCGCTCGCCGGCCGCCTGGCCCGTGGCCGCGACATCCGGAGCAGGGTACGTCTCGAGCTGGTGCTGCTCGCCGGGATCGCGCTTGCCTCGATCGCGTTGCGCGCGGTTGACTACGCGAGCGGGCCGGACGCCCTGGTCCAGGATTCGCTTCCCGCGTTTCTCTTCTGGTTCGCGCTGGGCATGGGCATGGCCGTGGTCAGCTCGGCGCAGCAGGCCGGGGTGGCGTTCGGCGCCGTGCGCCGGGCGGGAGCGCACCCCGGTCTGGTGTGGGCCGGCGCGCTGGCGGCATACGCGCTGCTGGCCGTGCTCACCAACCCCGACGGGACCTATTCCGATCTGCAATGGACGCTCGGCTACTACGTGCTTGGCGGGATCATGTCCGCGTTGCTGGTTATGCCCTCCGTCTTCGGCGGGTCCGACCGCGGCTGGCCGGGCCGGGTGCTCGGCTGGGCGCCTCTCGCTTGGCTTGGGCTGGTGTCCTACGGCATCTACCTGTGGCACGTGCCGGTTCTGACCTGGCTCTTCGATCGCGGTGTCAACTCCTTCCCGGCCCTGGTGGTTGCGGGCGCTTTGCTGACGGTCCTCATCGCCGCAGCCAGCTACTACCTGGTGGAGCGACCCATCCTTCGCTTCAAGTACCGCCGGCCGCGAGAGACCACGGCGCCCCCTGAGCGCGACGGTCTCCTAGGCCGTGCGGGCTGATCTAGGATCGCGCCCGGTGATGGACCGCGGGAGCGCAAAGATCGTCGTCGTCATGCCGGCGCGCAATGCCGCGCGAACGCTGCGCGCCACGGTGTCGGCGATCCCCTTCGACTGGGTCGACGAGATCATCCTCGTCGACGACAAGTCCACCGACAACACCGTCGAGCTGGCTCGCGATCTGCCGGTCCACGTGATCTGGCATCCCCACAACGTCGGCTACGGAGGAAACCAGAAGACCTGTTACCTCGAGGCCCTGCAGCGGGATGCCGACGTGGTCGTGATGCTCCACCCCGACGGCCAGTACGAACCGGGTTTGATCCCGAAGCTGGTGGACCCCATCCTGCGCGGCAAAGCCGACCTCGTGCTCGGCTCGCGCCTTGCCGAGCCGGGCATGGCCCGGGCCAGCGGCATGCCGTTGTGGAAGTACGTGGCCAACCGCGGGCTGACGGCGGTCGAGAACCGGCTGCTGTCGACGGACCTCACGGAGATGCACACCGGCTACCGGGCCTACTCCCGCGGGCTGCTGCTGGAGGTGCCGTTCCTGCGCAACAGCCTGGACTTCTCGTTCGACTCGGAGATGCTCATGCAGGCGTCCTTCTTCGGCTACCGCATCGCCGAGGTGCCCGCCCGCACGCGCTACTTCGAGGACGCGTCCTCGGTGTCGTTCGGCCCGTCGGTCGTCTACGGCCTCAAGACCCTGCTCACCGGGGCTCGCCTGGTGCTCCACCGCCGGGGCCTCTGGCGCTCCCGCCGATTCGAGCCTTGAGCGGCGAGCGCCCGCCTGCGCTCTGTGCCTGGTGCGGAGCGCCCTTGGGCTCCTCTGCACCCCGGCTGCCGGGCCGGCGCCTGTGCCTGTCCTGCGGAGCCGGCACGACAGATCCGTGGCCCGACGACATCGAGCTCGCAAGGGCCTATGAGACCTGGTATCGCCCCTCGTCGGGGCGCTTCAGCGGGCCAGGCGACCGCTTGCTTCGGCGCACCCGGGGGCTGCTCGCCCGGCGTCTCGACGAGATCGCCCCGCCCGGTCAGGTGCTCGACGTGGGCGCGGGCGACGGAGCCCTGCTGGACGCTCTGCGCGCCACTGGACGTGGAGTCCTCGGGCTCGAACGCGATGGCGGCCGTCCCGACATGAGCGACGCCACACTCGAAGAGTTGCGCCCGAGCTTTGCCGCGATCGTGTTCTGGCACTCGCTCGAGCATCTGCGCGAGCCGGGGGCCGCCATCGCCCGGGCGGCGGAGCTGCTCGCACCCGGAGGGGTCCTGGTGGTGGCCGTTCCCAACGCGCACAGCCTGCAGGCGGGCGCGTTCGGTGCGCGCTGGCTGGCTCTCGACTTTCCCCGGCACCTGGTGCACCTGCCGGCGCGAGCCCTGCTCGCCCGGCTGAAGGGGCTCGGTCTGACCGTCGAGCGGGTGGACTACCTGCGCGGGGGGCAGGTCGTGTTCGGCTGGCTGCACGGCCTGGTGGGGCTGCTGCCCGGGCACCCCGACCTCTACGACGCCATCCGCCGCCCCTCGGCGCGCAGCCGTCCCATGACCACGTGGACTCGGGTCGGTGCCCTGCTGGGAGCCGCGGCGCTGCTGCCGGTGGCGGCGCTCCTGGCCGTGCTGGAGGCGTTGCTGCGCCGCGGCGGCACGGTCTACGTGGAGGCCCGGCGCGAGGGTCAGCGAGATTCGGCGGTGAGCGAGCCGGACGGGCGGTAGACCGTGAAGGCGCCGCGCCGGTATCCCACCGGCCGGCCCTCCAGGCAGCGTCCGGAGCTGAAGGGCGCCACGCCTATGAACTTGAACAGGAAGTTCGGCTGTGCGACCACCACCGTGCTGTCGCGGCTCAGCGCCTCGACGCGCGGGCAGCCCGCTCGCGGCGGCAGGAGGGTCAGGGAGTGTTCGAAGTGATCTCCCGCGAGCTGTGCCGAGATCGCTCGGGACGCGAAGCCGATCGCGAAGTCCTCGCGCTCGAACTCCGGCCGGCTCGTGAACCAGGCGACGACGTCGCGGCCCAGGGCACTCGAGTCCGCCACCTGCGCGTGGCGTTCGATATAGCCCTCGCTGAAGGGCGCCATCACCAGCCCGGCAAGGACGGCCGCCAGGGCGGCGGTGACAGGCCCGCGGCGCAGGGCGCGCCGCGGCCACGAGGGGCGACGCCGCGCCAGAGCCTGCGCGGCGGCAAGCATGAGCATCGCCGTGAGCGCACCGGCGAGCACTACGACGGCGGACGGGAAGTACGGCGCCCCCAGCCGAACGACCTCGACCAGATTCCACGCCGCCGCGACGCTCAGGACCCCGAGCACGCCTGCGCGGGCCACTCTGCCCTCGCGCGACACCAGCCCGAGTGCGACGACGGCGATGGCCACGGTGGGCAGCAGGTAACGCACCGTGGCGAGCGGCCCGAACCACACGCCGGGGGTGCGCTGCAGCCCCGTACCCGGACCCAGAGCGAAGGCCAGCAACGAGATCACGGTCAGCACTCCGGCCACAAGGAGCGCTCGCCGGTGCGCTGGGGGCAGCCGCCGGCGGGTAGCGGCCCACACGGCCACGAGCAGCCCTCCGGCGAGCAGGACGATCCCCCCCGCGAGGCGTTCGCCGTAGCCCCTCCACTCCGCCTGCACGGTGGCCACCGGCCGCTCGATCAAGCTCGTGTCGACCAGGCCCAGGAACGCCGGCTGAGCGTCTCCCCACGGGGCAGCGATGAAAGGCCAGAGCGGCGAGCCGTGTAGCACCAGGTTGCGCAGGTACCACACCCCGCCCACCCCCAGCGCAGCCACCGAGGCGAGGAGGAGCGGCCGGGTCAGCGACGGGAGGCTGGCGCGCGCCAGGTAGCCCCCCACCAGGAGCGCGGCCGCCAGCGGAACCACCGGGGTGGTCTTGGTGCCGATCGCGAGGCCGGCCCCGATCACCGCGACGCTCAGGAGCCTTGGCTCACGGCCCGCGGCGGTGGCCAACGCGGCTGTGCAGGCCAGCCAGGCCAGGGCGGGCACGTCGGTCTGGGGCTCGTTGAGTTGATGCGCTATCAGCGGAAGCGAGACCAGAGCCAGGGCGCCGGCGAGTGCGACAGCGCGGGGAGCTCCGACGTTTCTCAGGGTGGCCCAGCTGGCCGCGGCGAAGAGCAGGGCCATGGCCCAGCTCCACAGGGACAGAGGCACGAAGCTGCGGGCGATGCCCGCCATCCACGTGAGCGCCACCTCGTCGGTGACCGGGTAGTTGCCGTAGGGAAGGTCGTAGCTGAGCGAGAGGATCGAGCCCGGACGCCCGTTGTCGATCCATCCCGCCACCTCCGCGTAGTGATAGATCGAGCTGTCGAAGCCGATCGACGGATTGAGCAGCTGCCAGACGGCGGTGGCGGCTGCGCCGCCGGCCAGCGCCGCAGTTAGGAACCGCTCCCCTGAGCCGCGTTCCCGCCACCAGTGGCGAAGCTCCTGGGCGGGCCCCGGCGCGGGAGCGGGAAGCAGCTTGACGACCGACAACCAGGTCAGGGCGGCGGCAGCGGGAAGGGCCACGGGGCTCGACCCGAGGCCGACGAGGCCGAGCAGCAGCGCCTGCGCCACCGCGGCGGCCGTGGCCAGCACAGCGGCGGCCACCAACCGCTCAATGCCCGACGCTCCCAGGCTCGAGGCGCCACGCAGCGCGGAAGAGGCGAGGGCCAGGATGGAGAGCGCCAGCAGAACGTGGTGCAGGGCGGCGCCGGCGGTGAGCAAGCCCCGATCGTACTCGCAGTTCTCGTGATTGGATGGGGATCGTGCAGGAGGCGTCCCTGACCACGGCCGAGCCGCGAATGTTGCCTGCGCGGCTCGGTTTGGTGATCGTCCTGGCCGGGGCCGGCGTGCTGGTGGCGAGCGCCTTTCTACCCCAGGAGAGCCCCGATGCCGGATCCCTGTGGGGCGAGGGCACGGGCTGGCCGCTCGTCGCACTCGCCGTGTTGGCCGGGGGGTTGGCTCTTCGCGCCCATCGGCGCGGCGAATGGTCGTGGGCGCCGCTCGGCGTAGGCGCACTGGCGGGGCTGAACGCCGTCGCTCTGGGCGTTTCCGATGACTTCACGCCCCGCGGCGCAGGCCTCTACGCGCTCACGGGCGCGGCGCTGCTTCTGATCGCGGGCTGGGCGGTTGGCTTCGCCGCTCTTCGGCCCGCCCTCGGGGCGCTCGGACCGTGGGACTCGGTCGCGCGCGCCGTCCGCGAAGCGCGCGCGCCCACTCCCCGCCCCCGCGCCGAACGCCGTTCAGCGCTCTCGCCGGCGCTGTGGTCGCTGCCCCTCTATGCACTGATCTCGCTCGCTTACTGGGGACTGCCGATCGCGGGGGAGTTCGGCTCGACGCTGATCGCCGAGAACCCCATCGACCCCAACGTGTACACCTGGTTCTACGCCTGGTGGCCGCACGCCGTGCTCGACGGGGCCAACCCGTTCGTGACCGACGCGATCTTCGTCCCCGAGGGCTACAACCTCACCTGGGTCACCGCCGTGCCGGGCCCCAGCCTGCTCCTGGCTCCGGTCACGCTGGCCCTGGGGCCCGTGGTCACCTACAACGTGCTCGGTCTCGCGGCGCCGGCGCTGGCGGCGTGGACCGCCTTCCTGCTCTGCCGCCATGTGACCGCGGCGACCCTGCCCGCGCTCGTAGGGGGCTACATCTTCGGCTTCTCGCCCTACATGCTGCGCATGGAGCAGGGCTCACCGCACCTCTACCTGGTGGCGCTCGTGCCCCTCTTTGCGCTGCTCGTGGTGCGCCGGCTCGAGGGCTCCGTGGGAGAGCGCGCCTTCTTCGCCGCCCTCACCGCCGGGCTGACCGCTCAGTACCTGACCAGCCTGGACGTGCTGGCCACGACCTCGATCTTCGGGGGCGCCACTCTCGTGATCGCCTTTTGGCTGTGGCCCGAACGGCGAGCGCTGATCCTGCGAACGACGCTGATCATCGGTGCCGCGTACCTCGCGGCCGCCGTCCTGGTGAGTCCCGTCCTCTTCAACATGTTCGCTTACGCGCACACCACGCCGGCGCAGAACAACCCGTTCTTCGCCAACGACCTGATCTCGTGGGTGCTGCCGGACTCCTCGATGCTCGTGGCCGAGGGACACGCGCCGGGCGCGACGCCCCCGCAATACGGCGGCCTGGCCTACTTCGGCATACCGCTGCTCCTGGTGGTCGGCGCTCTTCCTCAGGAACGGCTGGCGAAGCCGAGTCGGGCCGGCTGCTCGGTCTCGTATTCCTCATGGCCGCGGTGGCCGGACTTGGCCACCGGCTGACCTTCAACGGCGATCTGACCCGAATCGGGCTGCCCTGGGCGGTCGTCGACCACCTGCCCGCGCTGAAACTGCTGGTGCCGCAGCGCTTTCCCATGTTCGCCTTCCTCGCCGCCGCGGTGATGGCAGCCATGTGGCTCGCGACCCGCGGGGGCCCTCGCACCGCGGCGCGAGCCGCGGTCGTGGCGGTGACGATCGTGTTCATGGTCCCCTACGTGTTCGGTGACTACTGGAAGACCCCGGCAACCACGCCGTCCTTCTTCAGTAGCGGGGAATATCGCTCCTATCTCCGGGAGGGGGAACGGGTGCTGCCCGTGCCGATCATCGGCGAGAGCATGCGCTGGCAGGCGGAGGAGGACTTTCGCTTCGACCTGGCCGGCGGGGGCGTCGGAGCCTTCCCCGAGAGCTATTTGCGTTATCCGGCCTTCAGCATGTTGATCTCCGGGGAGCTCACCCCGGACTACGGGCGGGACCTCCAGCGCTTCATCGAGGACAAGGGAGTCACAGCGGTGGTGGTGGACAAGACTGCCCTCTCCCCGGAGCGCCGCCGGCTGTTTGCCACCCTCGGTGTGCCTCCGCTCGATACCGGGGGCGTGCTCTTGTACCGGCTGCCCACCGCGCCAACGAGCCGATCGAGCGTCACGCCGGCCAGCACCACGAGCGAGATCTCGGCGGGGTGGCGGAAGCGCAGGAATCCGTAGATCAGCACCGCCATGATGCAGACCTGGAGCACCGGCACCATCACCAGCCAGGTCGAAACGCCCCGCCGCCGGAGGATGAAGAAGCCGGCTACGCCCAGCGGCAGCAGCAGGAAGTACATGACCACGCCGATGTTCTGGACCAGCTCCGATCGCCCCGGATTGGTCTGCCAGGGCAAGAAGAAGCTCCAGGCTCTCGCCAGCCGGACCGCCGCGACCACCGGCAGGCGCAGCGGGTTGTCGGCCGCGTAGCTGACTCCGTCGCGAAACTGGCGAGACGTTTCCTCAGCCTCGTTGTGGCCCGGCCAGGGCCGGTCACAGAAGATGTTCCAGCCGCCGATGTTCTCGCCGTAGTAGGTGGTCTCGCAGTTCGCTCCGCCTATCACCGCCCCCGCGTCCGTGGACACGAGCACCGGACGGTCGAAGACCACGAAGTTGCGAATGGTCCACGGCGCCAGCACCACCACCATGGCCAGGCCGGCCACGAGGGCCGTCCGCAGTCCCCCGGGGCGCCGCAGCGTAGGCAGGAAGATCAGCGGGAGCAGCAACAGCGCTTCCCCGCGCGTGAGTGCAGCCACCCCGACGAGCGCGCCGATGGCAACGGCCAGCCCCAGGCTCGGCGAATCGAACAGGCGATAGCCGAGCAGGAGCGCGCCGGCCACGAGCAGGCCGAACAGCGACTCCGCCATCAGCGCACCGTCGGCGGTGATCAGGATCGGATACACCGCAGCGAGGGCTGCGGCAATGAGCGCGCTGCGATTGCCCGCCAGGCGCCGCGCGATGTAGGCGATGGCCACGATCGTGCCCGCCCCGAAGACCGTCCCGGTCAGGCGCTGAAAGAGCTGGTGATCCAGGCCGAGCGCGGCCGGGCCGGCGAGCAGCACGGAGTAGAAGGGAGGATGGGCAGCCGTGACCCTGGTCTCTCCGGCCAAGAACAGCTGAGGCTGAATGAAGCCGTGACCGTCGGCCAGGAGGCGAGGCATGAGATTGAAGAACACCTGGTCGTCTGAGACCTCCGGTGGCCAGGGGGCCACGAACACCGTGTAGAGGACCCTGAGCACCACTCCGAAACCAACGATGAGCGCCAGGCGAACACGGAACTCCTGTGGCGTCACAGGCGGCCTAGCGCTTCGCCGGGCGCCGGTGCGGGCGAAGCCGACAGCGAATGAGCGTTGCCAGCACCTTGAGCCCGTCGCGGGCGGAAAGCTTCTTGCCCTCCTCGAAGCTGCGTGCCCGGTAGCCGACCTGGACCTCGTAGATGCGCTCGCCGCGTTCGATCAGCCGCGCGGCGATCTCCGGCTCGAGCGTGAAGCCGTTCTCTCTCAGGTGGAGGTCGCGAAAGAGCTCGGTGCGAATTGCCTTATGGCAGGTCATCAGGTCGTGCAGGTACACGTTGAAGAGGATGTTCGCGACCAGCGTGACCGACCGGTTTCCCATCACGTAGAGAAACGAGTGGCTGGTGTAGCCGTCGAAGGCGCGCACTCCGAAGGCGCAGTTCGCCAGGCCTTCGCGGAGCGGCTCGAGCAGGACCTCCAGGTCACGGGCGGCGTACTCGAGATCGGCGTCGAGGATGGCCGAGAAGTTACCCCGCGCGTGGCCCAGCGCCGTGCGCACCGCGGCGCCCTTGCCCATATTCCCCTCGTGCAGGTGGAGGCTCGCCCGCTCGGGCCACTCGAAGCCCTGCAGGATTTCGCGGGTGCCGTCGGTGGAGCCGTCGTCCACAACCACCAGCTCAGTCGAAAAAGGCAGGGATGTCTCGAGCGCATCGGCCAGCGCGGCCTCGATCCGATCCGCCTCGTTGTAGACGGGCATGAGGATCGACAACTCGGGAGCCGCCGGTGGCTCCTCGGGGGGGCAAAACACGGCCGGGAGTCTAGGCGAGCGGCTGAGGCCACCAGCTAGCCTCAGCGCCGCGATGCGGAAGCCTGCCGGCGACGGGACCATGACGCTGGGCTTCGTCGTGATGGCCTTTGCCCTGGCCCTCTGGCAACGGCCCGGCCGGGCCGTGACCGACACGAAGATCGACCTCCACGTCGATCCGGTCGCCTTTCTCGAGCGCGTTGCGTCGGTCTGGACGGTCACCGGCGATCTCGGCCAGGTGCACAGCGCGCAGTACGCCGGCTATCTCTGGCCGATGGGGCCCTTCTTCGCGGTCGCGCACTGGCTGGGCGCGTCGCCGTGGCTGGCCCAGCGGCTCTGGCTCGGCCTGATCCTCGCGCTGTCGGCCTGGGGCGTCCTGCGGTTGATGGACGTCTTCGCCGGCCGCCCGCGCGGCGTCGCGCACCTCGTGGCCGCCGCGCTTCTACGTGCTCAACCCCTACACGACGGTCTTCGCAGCGCGGGCAACGATCGTGCTGCTCGGCTACGCGGCGCTGCCGTGGTTGCTGTTGGTGGTGTCGAGGGGCCTTCAGGCAGCCCGCGCATCCAGCGGCTGGCGCGACTGGCGTGGCTGGTGGTGGCCGGCTGCCTTCGCCCTCATCGTCACCTCGATCGGCGGTGGCATCAACGGCGCCGTGGTGGGGTGGATGCTGGTGGGGCCGCTCGTGCTGCTGGTCTACGAGCCGCTCATCGGAAGCGTGCGCTGGCGCGACTCCGCCACCTTCGTCCTGCGTTTTGGCACGCTCGGGTTGCTCGCCTCGCTCTGGTGGGTGCTGCCGCTGCTGGCGCACGCCCGCTACGGCGTCGACTTCCTGCAGTACACCGAGCAGCCCAGCACCATCTGGGCCACCAATGCCGCGACGGAGGCGCTTCGCCTCATGGCCTACTGGACTTCGTACTTCGGCGTGGGCTTCTACGGCGCCCAGCGCGCGCTGTTCAGCGAGTCGCCCACTCTGCTCTTCAACCCTTTCCTGGTAGGGGCATCGCTGCTGCTGCCGGCCCTGGCGGTGGCGGGCTTCGTCTGGACGCGACGCTTTCGCTACGCGCCCTTCCTTCTGCTGGTGCTCCTTGTCGGCGTGGTCATCGAGGTGGCGGGCTTTCCCAGCGGAACCCCCATTCGCAAGGCAATGGAGTGGGTCTACGACGAGGTCTTGCGTGCTGCGCTTCATGCGGACCACGCAGAAGGCCGCGCCGCTCGTGGCGATCGGCGTGGCCGGTCTGCTCGGCCTGGCAGCCCAGTTGGCGTGGATACGCCTGCGCGCCGTCCGAGGGCCCGCCGCGCGGTGGGTAGCTCTGCTGTGCTGCGCCACTCGCCCTGGCGGCGCTCATCGCGCTTGCCGCCCTGCCGCTCACGCGCGGAAGCGCGCCCGACCGCCAGATCACGTGGGACCACATCCCCGCGGCCCTGGGAACAGGCGGGGCGCGACTTGGACGCAAGCCTTCCGGCCAACGCGCGCGCGATCGTCCTGCCGGGACAGATTTTCGCCTACTACGACTGGGGAGGGACCGTCGACGCCATCCTGCCCCGGCTCACCAAGCGCCCGGTGGTCGTGCGCTACGAGACTCCCTACTCCGACCCGCACGCCTCCGATCTGCTGACCACCGTGGACGGCCTGGTGCAGCAGCGGCGGCTGCTTCCCGGCCAGCTCCAGCCTCTCCTTCGCCTGATGGGCGTGCGGGCGGTGCTGACCGGGGCGGACGACGACATCTCCCGAAGCGGAGCGCTGGCCGCTTCGGCGGCCGCGGACGAGCTCGCGCAGCAGGGCCTCTCGCGGCCGGCCCGCAGCTACGGCCGCGTCCGGCGCCGCGCCGCGGCCAAGAAGGAGATCGAGCAGCCCCGCGCGCTGGCGCCAGTGCGCAGGTACGACATCGGTGCGGGTCGCGGGCTCGTGGACGTCGAGCCCTCCGAGCCCGGCCACGATCGTCGACGGCAGCGCACCCGGCCTTGCCGCACTGGCCGCCTTCGGCGCGCTACCCGAGGACCGGCCGATCTTCTACGCAGGCGATCTCTCGGGCGCTGAGCTCCGGCGCCAGGCCGCGCGGGGGGCGGACGTGGTGGTCACGGACTCCAACCGCCGCCGCTCGTTCATCCCCACCAATACCCAGCAGAACGTCGGCCGCACGCTGGCCACGGAGGAGCCCTTCAACGAGGAGGCCGCCCTCATCAACCCCTTTCCGGAGCGCGGAGCGGACGCCGAGACGGTCGCTGTCCTGGAGGGGGCCGGCTACGTGCGGGCGCCCCAGGGCGGCGGTCCGCTGGCCTTCCCGGAGAAGGCGCCCTATTTCGCCTTCGACGGCGATCCGTCGACCATGTGGACCGACCGCTTTCTCCGCCCGGTCCGAACGCTGGATCGAGATCGGCTTCGACCGGCCGCGCGACGTGCCCTACGTAGACCTTCGCCCGATTCGCGACTGGCGCGGAGTGGAGCGAGAGGCCGAGGTCAACGGCGTGCGCGTGCGGCTTGGGCCCGGGGTCACGCGCGTTCGCCTCGATCAGCGCGCCGTTCGCGCCGTTCGCGTGCGGCTCACGCGCGTCGACCAGCCCGAGGCCGAGCCGAAGGGGTCGGGCGGTTTTCGCGAGATCGGCATCCCCGGAGTGCGAGCACGGCAGATGCTGCGCCCGCCGGTGGTGACCGCGCAGCGCGCTGGCCGGCCAGCGACCTCAGCCGCGTGGGCCTGACCTATGTGTTCGAGCGCACCACCGGCGACCAGCCGCGCCGGCGCGATCGCCACACCGGCAGCCCCCTGATCGAGCTCCTTCCCAACCGCCAGGACGCCGAGAAGCAGATCGACCGCCTGGTCTTCGTGCCCGGCAGCGCGCTCGTATGAGCTCGACGCGTGGGTGGCGCCCTCGGTCGACGCCCGCGACCCCGAGCTCGACCGCCTCGCCGGGCTGAGCGGAGCGGCCGCCTTCGATTCATCGAGCCGCTTTCACAACTTGCCGCGCCATCGTGCGTCGAGCGCCTTCGATGGCCGGCCCGACACCTCCTGGATCAGCATCTGGGAGCCGCCCTCGGCCCCCAAGCCATGGATCTCGTGGCGCACCGCCGCCCCGATGGCCGTCTCTACGGCTGCGGCTCGCGCCGGCCCGCCTGGTGATGCGCCGGCCCACCTCGTGCGGGTGAGCTGGGCCGGCGGCTCGACGCCGCCGCTGCGTGGTCGGCGCCAACGGGGAGGTGACGCTGCCGCGAGCCGATCCGCGCCCGTGCGCTTGCGCCTGACCGTGCTGAAGGCGCGCTTGCCCGGCGGAGCGACCCGCAGCGCAGCGAACCACCCGGGCGGTGGGAGTCGGCCTCGGTCGAGCGTGCCCGGCCTGCCGGCGCTTCGCGTGCCCACCGAACGGGCCGCTACGCGCCGGCTGCGGCAGCGTGAAGGTGCGCGCGGGCGGGCGCGACGTGCCGCTTCGGCCGGTGGGCAGCGTCGCCGACCTCGACGCCGGCCGGCCGCTGCGCGCGACGCGCGTGCGGCGGCCGGTGCGGATCGGGCGATGACGTGCAGCGCATCCAGCACCCTGCCCGGGCGCCTTCAGCGTCGACCTGCTGCGCCTGAGCTCGGCACCCTCCGTGCCTCTGCCCCGGCCTACCGGGGGCGGGACGGTGGTTGAAAGCGGGTGACGCTGGGCAGCAGCTCGCTCAGTCGGCGTGAGCGTGGACCTGGACGGGCCGTCGTGGCTCGGTGCTCGGCCAGAGCTACTCGAAGGGCTGGCGAGCCACCTGCGACGGCCGCTCGCTGGGCGCCTCCGCAGCCGATCAACGGCTACGCCAACGGATGGCGTGGCGCCGGCCGACTGCGTCGACGTGGCCTTCGGCTTCGCCCCGCAGGAGCCGGCCCGGTTGGGGTACGTGATCTCCGCGGGTCGTCTGCCTTCTGCTGCTGGCGTTCCTGGTGGCGGGCGGGCTGGCGGGCCGCGCCCGCGGCCGCGGTTCGGCTGCTCCGTCGACACTGCCGGTGAGCGCTGGCCGCGTGACGGGCCGATGCCGCTGCCGCGCGCGGCGGCGATCGCCCTGTCCCTGACGGTCCCGCTCGCGCTGATCTTCGCCCTGCGCACCTCGGTGTTCATCTTTCCCGGCCCTCACCTTCATCCTGTGGCGTGGGGTGGGCGCGCGGCTGCTGGCTCGCCATGGCGGCCGCGACTGCTCGGGGTGGTGGTGCCGATCCTGTACCTGGTGGCCTCTCCGCGGGACAAGGGCGGGCTACAACTTCGAGTACAGCGTGGAGCTGACGCGCGCACTGCGTCGGGGTGTTGGCGCTCGTTCTGCTCGGTGCCGCGTGCTGGCGCATGCTCTCCGCCGTTCGCGACGCCGTCCGGCGCGGGTCAGGCCGGCGGGGCGCTCGATCTCGGCGAAGAGCACGGCCCGAGCCGAGTAGAGCAGGAAGTCGTAGGGCGTCCCCCACACCTCCCGAGGGAGCACCTCCGCCAGATCGGCCCCGAGGGACCCTCGCCGCAGCGCGGAAGCCCGCGCGTCGAGCGGCAGGGCGCCCGTGCTCAGGGCGCCGCGTCGAGCCCGGGGTGATAGCCGACGGCACGGTCGACCACCAGCCGCCCGCCGGGCGCCAGCAGAGCCTCGAGGCGCCGTAGCGCCTCCGGTCGCGAGCTCGGGGTCGCGGGGCTCCTCGTCGCGTCCGACGTGCTCGATCGTCGAGATGGCCACGACCAGGTCGAACGGCCCAGGTCGTCGAGGTCGAGCGCGTCGCGGTTGAGGATCCCGGGCGCGCTGCTCGTACTTGTCGACGACCAGGTGCTCTTGCGGCGCGGTAGTGGGAGAGGACGTTGCCCACCTCCAGCACCTGCTCGCTGCGGTAGCGTCCACGATGGCCTGCACGATCGGCACCTCGACCGCGCGTTCGGTGAGCCAGGTGTGCTTGTAGCGGTGAAAGAGGTAGGGGTAGACTCTCCCCGCGGAAGCTGAACTCGCCATGCGAGCCCGACCAGCGTCCAGGGAGGCCCGGCGGCCAGGCCGGTCGCAGAAGCGCGCGTAGTCGCCGGCCACGGCGCGCGGTCCGCGCGCGCGAACGGCGCTCGCCGTGCGGGGCCCCACGGCCAGGGGTTGGTATCCGCCCTCGGTCGTTTCGGCATCATGCCCAACATGCTCGCCCGGATGCTGCTCGGCCTGGTGGCTGTCCTGGTGCTGGCTTGGGTCGGCGTACTGCTGCGCGACCATCGGGTGAGCTAGGCGGCCGCGCCCTTGCTGTTCGAGCCGGAGCTGACCGAGCGCAGTTCGAGCGCAACGTCGAGAGCCTCGAGGATGCCGCCTGCTGAACCCCGACTCGGCCCTGGACCTGGCCCGCGCGCAGGTCTACCTGCCCGCGGCCGCCGGGTGGAGGCGGCACGGGTCGCGCAGGAGCTACTTCGCAGCGAGCCCGAAAACGTCGCGGCGTGGCGCATATTGATGAACGCCGGCCGCGGAGCCGACCCGAGGGCCTCGGCGCGTGCCGCCTCCGAGGTGCGGCGTCTAAACCCCCTCGCCGAACCCTAGACCGGGACCCCCGCACGCTCGCCCGTCGCGGGGCGCAGCTGGTCGACCGCGGGCCAGCGTCGGGGCGCGGGGCGGTTCTCGGTCGTGGCGATGAGCGCGCCCACCAGGATCACGGCCACGAGGCTGACGGCCGGAAGCTGCCAGTCCCAATCGATGGAGGAATGCAGCAGCCATACCGTCGCTCCGGCCACGGGACCGGCCGCGAAGGCCGGGCTCGCTCGCAGGGCGCGCCGGGCGGCGGCACCGGCCCCGAACAAGAACAGCCCCAGGCCGAGCAGCCCGGGAAGGCCGAGCTCCACGGCCATCTCGAGTGGAAGCGAATGTGTCTCCAGCGCACCCTCGGCCACCGGTCGCTCGCGCAGCCAGATCACCCGAAAACCGCCGGAGCCGACGCCCCTGAGCGGGTCGTCTGCGAAGGCCGCGGTCGCCACCCGCCAGTAGTCGTAGCGGCGCGAGTCGACAGAGGTGAGGCGAGTCGCTCCCCGGCCTTCTGAGGGCTCGCCGCGCTCGGCGAGGCCGCTGGCCACGAGGCCAACGAAGCCGATGGCCAGCACGGCGACGGCCAGGCGGGGAAGCTGGCGCCCCCACGCTGGCGGGGATGTGCGCAGGCGTCCCCGGCTCTCGGCCAGGGCGATTGCGGCTCCGATCGCTCCGGCGGAGAGCACGGTCGTGGCCAGCAGGCCGAGCATCACCCATCCATCGTCTTGGCGCTCGGCCAGCGTGCCCTGCACGGCGGCGATACCGGGCAGGGCCGCGGCGCACGCCACGAGCACCAAGGTCGCCCCGATGGCCAGGGCGGCGGCCCTCAGCTGAGGTCGCGACGGAGCCGCGGCCAGCAGCACCACCAGACCTACGACAGCCGCGGCGATGGCGCCTCGCGAGTAGGTCAGGTAGAGCCCGAGCCCGAGGGTCGGAGCTGCCGACGAGGCCAAAGCTCGCATCCAGACCGGCCGTGAGCCGTCGCCGGCCAGGCGGACGGACAGCACCAGGCCCATCGCCGCGAGAGCTCCCTCGGCGTTCCAGTAGGTAATCGGTTGTTCGAGCCTCCCGCCCCCCTTCCAGG
>CAVSJF010000015.1:0-10195 GCA_963728155.1 uncultured Thermoleophilaceae bacterium
GAGACGGTGCCGGCGTTGTCCGCCAGCACCACGTCACCGGTGTCGACCGCGGCGCGCGTCTCCATGCCGGTGCCGACGAGCGGCGACTCGGTCTTGAGCAGCGGCACCGCCTGGCGCTGCATGTTCGAGCCCATCAGCGCGCGGTTGGCGTCGTCGTGCTCGAGGAAGGGGATGAGCGCGGTGGCCACCGACCAGATCTGGTTCGGCGAAACGTCCATCAGGTCGATCTCCTTGGGGGACCTAGGACGCTCTCCTCCTCGCCCGAGCGGCACTCGACGTTCGGGCCCCGGAGCTTGTTCGTCTTCGGGTCGATCACCGCGTTGGCCTGGGCGATCGTCTTGTCCTCCTCCTGGGTGGCGTCGAGGTGCACGACCTCGTCGGTCACCACACCGTCCTCGACCACCCGGTAGGGCGTGGTCACGAAGCCGTGCTCGGACACCTCGGCGAAGCTCGACAGGGAGCCGATCAGGCCGATGTTCGGGCCCTCCGGGGTCTCGATCGGGCACATGCGGCCGTAGTGGGTCGGGTGCACGTCGCGCACCTCGATGGGCGCGCGCTCGCGCGTGAGCCCGCCGGCGCCGAGCGCCGACAGGCGGCGACGGTGCGTCAGGCCGTCCAGCGAGTTCGTCTGGGACATGAACTGGCTCAGCTGCGAGGAGCCGAAGAACTCCTTCTGCGCGGCCACGACCGGGCGGATGTTGATGATCGTCTGCGGGGTGATCGTGTCCGAGTCCTCGGTGGTGAGGCGCTCGCGGACCACGCGCTCCATCCGGTAGAGGCCGATGCGGAAGGCCTCCTGGATGAGCTCGCCCACCGTGCGCAGGCGGCGGTTGCCGAAGTGCTCGTACTCGTCGAGGCGGTCGGCGATCGGCCCGCGCTGCATCACGATCGCCTCGGCGGCGAAGTCCTTGATCGGCTCGCCCTCGTCCTCGAACATGCCCGACTCGGGGATGCCGAGCATCTGCGGCAGCGAGATCAGCTCCTTGATCAGCTCGATGATGTCGCGCGGGGTGAGCGTGCGGGTGTCGAGCGGCTTGTCGAGGTGCAGGCGCGAGTTGAGCTTGTAGCGGCCCACGCGCGTGAGGTCGTAGCGCTTGGGGTCGAAGAACAGCTGGTTGAGCAGGTTCTTGGCCGCGTCGACCGAGGGCGGCTCGCCGGGGCGCTGCTTCTTGAAGAGCTCGATCAGCGAGCCCTCCTCGGACTTGGTGACCTCGGTGTCGGACTCGAGCGTGAGGCGGATGTAGAGCGACTCGTCGAAGAGCGCGAGGATCTCCTCGTCGGAGCCCGTCCAGCCCTCGGGCACGTGCCCGCCCTCGCGCAGCGTCTCGCCCATCGCGCGCAGCAGCACCGAGACCGGCAGCTTGCGCTTGCGGTCGATGCGGACGAAGACCTTGCCCTTCTTGTCGATCTCGAGCTCGAGCCAGGAGCCGCGGGCCGGCATCAGGTTGGCGATGAAGACCTGCTTCTCGCGGTCCTTGGGCTCCATCACGTAGGCGCCCGGGGAGCGCACGAGCTGCGTGACCACCACGCGCTCGGTGCCGTTGATGATGAACGTGCCCCAGTCGGTCATCCACGGGAAGTCGCCCATGAACACGGACTGCTCGCGGATCTCACCGGTCTCGCGGTTCTGGAACGCGACCTTGACGGTCAGCGGGCGCGCGTAGGTGAGGTCCTTCTCGCGACACTCGGAGATCGGAGCGACGGGCTCGTCGAAGTGGATCTCCTCGAAGACCACGGCGAGGTTGCCGGTGTAGTCCTCGATGGGCGAGACGTCGTCGATCGTCTCGCGCAGGCCGCCCTTCTCGGTGTCGACCAGCCACTCGAACGAGCGTCGCTGGATATCAATGAGGTTCGGAACTTCAAGCGAGTTCTCCAGGCGGGAGAACGAGCGGCGGGTACGAGCAGCGTCAACGCGTGCCAAGACGGCAACTCCTTCGAGTGAGGTAAGACAACGGCGGGAGAGGGCGGAACGGGCGCAAAGCGCGACCGACCAGATATAGCAGAGGAAGATGCGCCCCCGCAAGGGGCGGTTGCCGGCCGGCGTGCTGCCGGCAGGCGTGGCCATCACGGACCCCGTCCCGAGGCGCCAGGAATATGTGCCGGCGCTGCTTTTCGAGGGACGGCTACGGCTATAGGCCGGCTTCAAGACTAGCGCGCTCAGCGGGCTTTTGCAGCCGCCCGGGCAGCCAGCGCGAGGCAGGCCGCGGCGTAGACGGAGTACGGCACGCGCCACGAGATCCGGGTCGCCGGCCAGAGCAGCGGCACGCCGCTGCCCACGCCGACGTCGCGCGCGAAGTGGGCAAGCATGCCTGCGGCTGCGCCGCGCAGCCGTTCGTCGCTCCGGATCTCGGCCAGGGCGGCCACCGGCGCGACGGCGAGCAGGCAGTGGGTGACCGGGCGGGGATCGTCCATGGACGGATGCACGCGCGAGAGCGCCAGCGGCACGTGGTCGAGGTCGGGCAACAGCGCCCCGGCCATGAAGCCGGCGGTCCACCGGTGCGAGCGCGGGCCCAGATTGAGCAGCACCAGCCCCGCGGTGGCGAGATGGGCGGGATGGTCGAAGACCCCGATCAACAACCAGGGCAGCCGCCGCCGCGAGATGACCTTGTCGGCCACGACGACCGTGGCCAGGCAGCCGAGCGCGCGCGCGAGGCGATTCACGGATACGAGATGAACTCGAGGAGGCTCCCGTCGGGATCGCGGAAGTAGACGCTCGTCCCCTCTCCGCGAGCGCCTTGCCGAGCCACCGGGCCTTCCTCGATCTCCACACCCAGGGCGCCAAGGTGGGCCACCGCGCCGTCGATGGGTCCGTCCCAGGCGAAGCAGAGATCGGAGTTGCCCGGCTCCACCGCGCGAGCGGCGACGGGATGGGCCTCGACTCCCGGGCCGTGCACGTTCAGCTGCTGCTCGCCAAAGCGGTAGCGCGCCGGGCCGGCGGGATCGTCGCCTATCAACACGGCGCCCATGACCTCTCGGTAGAAGGCGTTGGAGCGCTCCCAGTCCGACACCTTGATGACCGCGTGGTCGAAGTGGATCCGCACGCGTGGGACTCTATGGCCCTACGGCCGCACGACCGCCGCGCTGCCGCCGCCCCGCCGCTCGGGCTCGGCCGCGGCGAGGACCCGCCCGCGGTCCAGGAACTCGAGCCCGGTCACAGCGCCGATCACCTCGGAGTCGGGCACCTCGAACTCGTGGCCGTAGGACGCGGCCAGGGCCTGGCCCTCGGGCGAGTCGATGAAGGCCTGCTCGGCTTCGGTGACCTCGGTGTTGCGCTGGCTGGCGCGCGGCGCGGCGATCGCCTCGGGCAGGGTGGCGCCCAGGTCGAGGCGCTCCAGCAGCACCTGCAGCACGGTGGTGATGATCGTCGAGCCCCCCGGCGAGCCGACGGCGAGAAAGGGCTTGCCGTCACTGGTGATGATGGTGGGCGCCATCGACGAGCGCGGCCGCTTGCTCGGGCCGGGGCTGTTGGGCTCGTCGGTCGCGTCGATGTTGAAGTCGGTCAGCTCGTTGTTGAGCAGGAATCCGTAGCCCGGGACGACGATGCCGTTGCCGCCCGTGGACTCGATGGTGAACGTGTAGGAGACGACCGTCCCCTCGCGGTCGGAGACCACGAGGTGGGTGGTGCGAGGAGTACGGCCGTGGGTCGCCGGCCTCGACCGGGCTCGGTGCCCGCCTGCTCGGGATCGATCAGGGCCCGGCGCTCGGCCGCGTACTCGTCGGAGAGCAGCCCGGCGAGAGGCACGTCGAAGAACTCCGGGTCGGCGATGAAGGCGCTTCGGTCGGCGTACGAGAGGCGCGATGCCTCCAGGTACAGGTGCAGGGCGCGCGTGCGCTCGGCCGCGCTGAGGTCGTAGCCCTCGAGGATGTTCAGCGCCTCGCCGACCGTCGAGCCGCCGCTCGAGGGCGGGGCCATGCCCCATACATCGAGGCCCCGGTAGCCGACCCGGGTGGGGGCGCGCTTCAGAGCCTCGTAGCTCTTGACGTCGGCCTCGGTCATCAGGCCCGGGCGCCATTCGTGGTCGGCGTCAGGGCCCACCGGCGGGCGCTGGGCGGCATCGGCCATCGCCTCGGCCAGGTTGCCGTGGTAGAAGCCGTCGCTTGCCCCGCTTGCCGATCAGCTCATACGTGCGCGCGAGATCGGGGTTGCGCAGCGTCGAGCCCTCGTCGCGGGGCGTGCCGTCGGGATCGAGGTAGATCGCCGCGGTCGACGGGATGTCATCGAAGTACTCGACGTTGGGCTCGGTCTGCGAGACGAAGGTCTCGTCGACCTCGAAGCCGCGCCGGGCCACCTGGACGCCCGAGTCGCAGCGCGCGCTTGAGCGACCAGCTGCCGTAGCGGCGCAACGCCTTGTCCCAGCCCGCGACGGTGCCGGGCACGCCGGCCGACAGGCCGCTGTAGCGCGCGGCGTCGAAGTCGGCGTCATCGCTGGGGTCAGGGGCCTCGCCGTCGACGAAGAAGGAGTCCGGACGCATCGCCGCGGGCGACTCCTCGCGCGAGTCGATGGTGGTCACCTTGCCGTCGGGCGTGCGGATGACCATGAAGCCTCCGCCACCGATCCCGCACGAGTAGGGCTCGGTCACGCCCAGCACGGCCGCGGCGGCCACGGCGGCATCGACCGCGTTGCCGCCCTGGCGAAGGGCAGGATGGCGGCTTGCGTGCCGGCGGCGTCGACGGTCGCGGCGCCTCCGCCCCGGCCGATCGCCGTCGGTTCCTGGGCGGTGCGCCGTCTGGGGGGCCGCCAGGCGCGAGCACGAGAACGGCGATCGAGGAGGATCCTCCTCATCGCGCGTTCTCTTACCCCGGGCGACGAGGGGCGTATCCCCTCGCGGCCCGTTCTTGCTACTTCAGCTCGACGGTTCCGCCGGCCTCCTCGATCTCGCTCACGAGCTTCGCGGCCTCCTCGCGATCGATGCCCTCCTTGATCGGCTTGGGGGCTTCGTCCACGAGCGCCTTGGCCTCCTTGAGGCCCAGGCCGGTGGCGGCGCGCACGACCTTGATCACCTGGATCTTCTTGTCGCCCGGGCCGGTGAGCACCACATCAACCGTGCTCGACTCCTCCTCCTCGGCGGCGCCGTCGCCGGCACCGGCGGCGGCGGGAGCCGCGGCGGCCACGGCGGTGGCGGACACGCCGAACTCTTCCTCGAGCGCCTTGATCAGCTCGGACAGCTCGAGCACGGACATCTTCTTGATCTCTTCGATCATCGCTGCTGCATCAGCCATTCTGGCTCTCCTTCTCGTCAGTGTTCTCGTCAGTGTTTTCAGTGGTTTCGGTTGCGCCGCGCGGCACCATGCCCTCGTCGGCGATCTGCTGGAGCTGTATGGCCAGGCCGGAGATCAGTGCGTTGAGGCCGCGCACCAGGCCGGTGATCGGCGAGGCGATCACGCCCACGAGCTGGCTGTGCAGCACCTCGCGCGCGGGAAGGCGCGACAGCGCCCCGATCTGATCGGCGGAGATCGCCTCGCCGTTCATGACGCCGCCCTTGAACTCGAGCAGGTCCGTGCGGCGCCGGAAATCGGCCAGGGCCTTGGCGGCCAGAGCCACGTCCCCGTCGGGCGCCACGAACGTGAAGGCGGTCGGGCCGTCCAACACCTCCTTGAGCGGGTCGGCGCCCGCGCGGTCGGCGGCCAGCTCGGTCAGCGTGTTCTTGACCACGCGAAAGCGCGCGCCGGCGTCGCCCAGGCTGATGCGCAGCTCGGCTACCTGAGCCACCGAGATTCCCCGGTAGTCGACGGCGAAGACCGCCTCCGAGTCGGAGATCTGCGTCGATACCTCTTCGATCACGGCTGCTTTTTGGTCTCTGTTCATAAAGGTCCTTTGTGAAACGAAAGAGCCCGCACGCAGGCGGGCTCACACGAGGGCGAGCCACTCCACCTGCCTCGGACTAGATCGAAAGCCGCCGGGGGTCTCGGGCAGAAAAGCTTTCGACGGTCAGGCTAGCGCGGGCTCTCCCACGATGTCGCGCGTGCGCGAGGGGTCGACCTTCACGCCCGGTCCCATGCTGGTGGTGAGCGTGACGGTGTGCAGGTAGCGGCCCTTGGCCGAGGCGGGCTTGGCCTTACGATCTCGTCGATCAATGCGGCGTAGTTCTCGAGCAGCCTCTGCTCGTCGAAGCTGAGCTTGCCGATCGGGAGGTGCACGATCGCGTTGCGGTCGGTGCGGTACTCGATCTTGCCCGCCTTGGACTCCGAGACCGCCTTGGCAACGTCCATCGTGACCGTGCCCACCTTGGGGTTGGGCATCTTGCCCTGCGGGCCGAGGATCCGGCCCAGCCGACCCACCACCGGCATCATGTCCGGGGTGGCGATGGCCACGTCGAAGTCGGTGAAGCCCTCCTGCACACGCTCCGCGAGGTCCTCGGCCCCGACCACGTCGGCGCCGGCCTCCTCGGCCTCGCGCGCCTTGTCGCCCTTGGCGAAGACCGCGATGGTCATCTCCTTGCCCAGGCCGTTGGGAAGCGCGATCGTGCCGCGCAGCTGCTGGTCGGCGTGGCGGACGTTCAGCCCGGTGCGCAGGTGGACCTCGACGGTCTCGTCGAACTTGGCCGAGCCGAAGCCCTTCACGAGGGCCACCGCATCGGCGGGCGCGTAGACCGCCTCGCGGTCGACGGTCTCCAGCGAGTTGCGGTAGCGCTTGCCGTGCTTGGGCATCAGGCGGTCACATCCACGCCCATCGAGCGGGCGGTGCCCTCGATGATCTTCGAGGCCTGGTCGACGTCGTGAGCGTTCAGGTCCGGCAGCTTCTGCTCGGCGATCTGGCGCACCTGCGCCTTGCTGATCCTGCCCACCTTGTTGCGGTTGGGCTCACCCGAGCCCTTCTCGAGGCCGATGGCCTGCTTTATCAGCACCGCCGCGGGCGGCGTCTTGGTGATGAAGGTGAACGAACGGTCCTCGTAGACCGTGATCTCGACGGGGATCGTGGTGCCCGTGTCCTGCTGGGTCTGCGCGTTGAACGCCTTGCAGAACTCCATGATGTTCACGCCATGCTGGCCCAGGGCAGGACCCACCGGCGGGGCCGGATTGGCCTGCCCGCCGGGCACTTGGAGCTTGATGAGTGTGAGGACCTTGCGTGCCATGGAAACTGATGCCTAGACCTTCTTGACCTGGTCGAAGCCGACCTCGACGGGGGTCTCCCGCCCGAAGATCGACACGAGCACCTTGAGCTTAGCCGCGTCCTCGTTGATCTCCGAGATCTCGCCCGAGAAGTCCGACAGGGGGCCGGACACGACCTTCACCGACTCGCCGATCGAGAACTGTGCGCGGGTGCGCGGCCGCTCGGCCGTCTCGCGGTGGAGCAGGCGGTCGACCTCGCCCTGGTTGAGCGGGACGGGGTTGTTGGAGGCCCCCACGAAGCCGGTAACGCCCGGGGTGTTCTTGACCAGCTGCCACGAGTCGTCGGTCATGTTCATGTTCACGAGCAGGTAGCCGGGCATCGTGCGCTGTTCCTTCATGAGCTTCTGCCCGTCCTTGATCTCCTGCACCTGCTCGGTGGGGATCATGATCTGACGGATGCTGTTCTCCTGGCCGAGCGAGATGCGGCGGTGCTCAAGGTTCTGTTTGACCTTGTTCTCGTGACCGGAGTAGGTGTTGACTGCGTACCAGCGGAACATGTTTAGAGAAGAGCCTGAATCAGTTCGGAGAAGATGGCATCGAGCAGTCCCAGGTAACCGCCCGCGATGAGGACGAAGCCGAGCACAACGCCCGTGAGCGTGACAAGGGCCTGGCGGTTTGGCCATTGGACCCGCTGGAGCTCAGCCCAGACTGCGATCAGGAACTGTATTACGCGCGGGCGATCCTTGTGGGCCTCGGCATCATCGCGACCGCGGCGGCCGCGCACCTCGTAGCCCTCTTCGCCGGCGCCGGTGGCGGTCTCGCCGTCCTCGTCCGCGACCTCCCAGTCCTCGATCTCCTGCAGGGCCTCGTCCTCGGTCTCGGGCGGCTCCCCGAACGTGGGCCGGTCGCCGAGCACCGGGTCGCGCTCGACGAGCCGCCCCGGCCGCGCCTCTTCGTCGTTCAGAGGCGGCTCATCCTCGATGACGCTGTCTGAGCGGCCCTCGTCGGTGGGCGGAGCGCCCACGGCGAGCTCGGGCGAAACGGCCGGGGACGGATCGACGGCCGTCGAGTCGTCGATCAGCTGGGCGTCGCCGTCGCGCTGGTCGGCTAGGCGGCGCGCGCGGCGCTCGGCCTGCCGCTGTTTGGCCTTTTGGCGGTCACGTGCCATCGGATCCCAGAAGCCCGCCGCTCAGCGGGTCTCCTTGTGCGGCGTGTGCTTGCCACACCAGCGGCAGTACTTGCGGAACTCGATCCGGTCGGGATGGTTCCGCTTGGACTTCTCAGTTTGGTAGTTGCGCCGCTTGCACTCCTCGCACGCGAGGGTGACGGCGATTCGGACATCTCCGCGAGCCATGAGTCCTTAGGAAGGTAGAGGCGGGCGTGCAAAAAGACACGACCTCGCCCGCCGCGAGGTCACGGTGATGTTAGCGACGCTCGTCCAGGCGGTCGAGTACCTCCGAATCGACCTCGGCGTCGAACTTGCGCGCGAAATCCGCGCCCGATGCGAGGATGCGATCCAGGTCGCGACTCGTGAGGGTGTCCGGATGGGCAGCGCCGGTACCGGAGAAGTGGGCAAAGCGCCGGTGGTCGCCGTCCACCGCCACGGCGGGGTCGGCGAGCAGCACGGTGGCGAAGAACGACTCGCTGGGCACCGCCACCCGGCGAAAGTGCCGCATCAGGCGGCGATCGTCCGCCGCGTCGAGCAGTGCCCCCACGGCGGAGCGCCGCAGGGTGAGCCAGTCGGCCGACGAGTAGAAGGGCAGCGGCGGGTGCCGCAGGCGCCGCACGCCGACGAGCGGCGGCAGGTCGCGGGCGTAGACGATGGGGCGAAGCCGGCGCGGCAGGTGCGAGAACCCTCGCGGGCGCGCGTAATGGCGGTAGCGGCAGCGCAGGTAGAACTCGTCCCCGAGCGCTGGCCGACGCGACTCCACCTGGCGCACCGAGCCCAACCGGGCGTCGACCCGCGCGCGGCCGAGGTCGGCCTCGATCGCGGCCAGCGGACGCAGCGGGTAGTCCTGCCCGGAGAGGATCAGCGTCCAGTCGGGGTCGAGGCGCCGACGGGCCTCGCGCAGGCAGGACAGAATCAGCTCGAGGTAGGACCACTGAGCCCATTTGACCTGGATCTGGTCCTCGAGCGCCTCGCCTCCTGCCGCCTCAATCGCCGCGGTCGGCAGCGCGGAATGACGGGGGTCGTGGCGCACGAGCACCCGCGCCGCGGGCCCCTCGCCGAGCGCGCGAACCAGACGCAGCACCTGCGGCGGGTTGCGGTGGGAGAGCACGACGTAGGCGACGTTCATCGGGCGGGGTGAGACTTCACCGCATGGAGAGCAACTACCTCCAGATCACCCACCGCGCCATCGCCACCTACAACGCCGGCGACTACGAAGCTCTGCTCGAGCTGATCAACGAGGACGTGGTCGCGATCATCCCCGACGGACTGGCGAACATGGGCGTCTTACCACGGCCATGAGGGCTTCCTACGCAATGATGAACGAGTGGCGGGACGCGTGTGGACTTTCGCGTCGAGGCCGACGAGCCGTTCCTCGCCGGCGAGGCCATCGTCGTGCCCGTTCGCCACGCGGGCCGGGGTCGGGGCAGCGGGATCGAGATGTCCATGGACGTATCCCAGGTGGCCCACTTCCGCGACAATCGGGTGGCCGGCTGGCGGCTGTGCGGATCGCGCGAGGAGGCACTCGCGCACGCGGCCGAGAGAGAGTTTGACGGGGCTGCGAGACTCCCAACCGCGAATGGACTCGCACACGCTGGACTCGCACAATCTCGAGCAGGACCTGCCTTCCGGGGGGGAGGACCCGCGGGGCCTCGCGGAGGAGTCGCAGAACGTGCAGGCGGTCAAGGACGCCTTCAAGGCCTTCACCGATTAGGGCGCGGAAGCAGGGGCCGAGGCGCCGCTGGCGATATCCCACCGGGACTGCCGCTTTCGGCCCCCGAGCGCCGACGGGCGGGTGCTCGAGGGCCACGACGAGCTGCGGGCCTACTACCGCGAGGCGGCGGAGGCCGGTACGTCGGTGCGAGTCCGGCCGAGAAGCTTCCGGGAGGAGCAGCGTGACGAGGTCGTGGTGAGCGGGTCGATACGGATCATTCATCCGGACTCGAGCTTCGCCGAGCGCCAGATGCGCTGGATCT
>CAVSJF010000016.1:0-33836 GCA_963728155.1 uncultured Thermoleophilaceae bacterium
AAAAACGCCCCTGCATCCGAGCTGGGGTCTAACGTGGCGGCCGTGCGCCTGATCGTCGCCCGCTGCGAGGTCCGCTACACCGGCCGCCTGACCGCCCTCCTGCCCGAGGCGCTGCGGCTGCTGATGGTCAAGTCGGACGGCTCGGTGATGGTGCACGCCGACACCGGCGGCTTCAAGCCGCAGAACTGGATGACCCCGCCGACCGTGATCGAGGAGGAGCCCGGCCTGATCGTGGTGCGCAAGCGCGCCGGCGCCAGCGAGGACCGGCTCGAGATCCGGGTCGCCGAGGTGGTCTCGGACGTGACGCACGACATGGGCGAGGCCGCGGCGCTCGAGAAGGAGGGCGTCGAGCGCGAGCTTCAGGAGCTGCTGGCCGACGCCGCCGCCCGAGGGCCTGCGCCTCGTCCGGCGCGAGTGGCCCACCGACATCGGCCCGGTCGACCTCATGTGCCGCGACGACGACGACGAGTTCGTGGCCGTGGAGATCAAGCGCGTCGGCACGATCGATGCCGTCGAGCAGCTCACCCGCTACCTCGAGCGCATCGCGGCGAGCCCGGCATGGCGCGCTGCCGCGGCGTGCTCGCCGCCCAGCTCATCAAGCCTCAGGCGCGTGTGCTCGCCGAGTCGCGCGGGATCGCGTGCGTGGAGGTGGACCTCGCGGTGCTGCGCGGGGAGCGCGAGCCGGACCTGACGCTGTTCGCCGCCTAGCGCCGCTAGGCGGCCGGCGGCTCGATCCCGGCGGCGCGCATCCCCGCCTCGATGCGGTCGATCACGGTCTCCACCACCTTCACGCGCGCGAAGCTCTTGGTGTCGGCCTCGATCAGGTGCCAGGGCGCCGGCTCCTGGTCGGTGTGCTCGAGCATCTCCTCGACGGCCTCGGGGTACTGCGGGCGCTTGCGAGCGGTTGTGCCAGTCGTCGTCGGTCAGCTTCCAGGCCTTGAGCGGGTCGTCGCGGCGCTTCTCGAAGCGCTCGAGCTGCTCCTCCTCGGAGATGTGCATCCAGAACTTGATCAGCACCATGCCCGCGTCGACGAGCTGCGCTCGAGCTCGACGATCTCGCCGTAGGCCCGCTCGCCACTCCTCCTCGGTGGCGAAGCCCTCGACGCGCTCGACCAGCACCCGCCCGTACCAGGAGCGGTCGAAGACCGTCATCCCTCCCTCGCCGGGCAGCGACGGGCCAGAAGCGCCAGAGGTAGTGGTGGCGCTGCTCGTCCGGCGTGGGCGCGGCGAACTGGGCCACGCGCACGTGGCGCGGGTCGAGCGGCCGCACCAGCCGCTTGATCGCGCCGCCCTTGCCCGAGGCGTCCCAGCCCTCGAACAGGACGCACACCGGCGGCCCGAGGCCGTAGCCCGCGAGCTTGCCGCCCAGCGCCAGCCGCAGCCCTCGAGGCGCTCCCAGCCCGCCTCGAGCCGCTCGGCCTCGTCGGCTTCGAGAGCTTGAGGCTCAGGTCGAGCTCGTCCAGGCGGCCCATCAGCGCAGCGCCGCGTACTCGTCGAGCTCCCGCTCGACCGCGTCGGCCGAGGCGTCGGGCGAGCACGTAGAAGATGACGCGGTCCACGCCCGCCCACTCCAGCCGCTCGACGCCCGCGGCCTCGGGCTTGGCGCCGAAGAACGAGACCGGCACGTGCCGCGCCCGCGCGGTCGCGCAGCTCGTCGATCCGCTCCTTCAGCGCCTCGACGCTCTCCACGCGGTTCGGTATCCACTCGTCGCCGAAGCGAGCACGCGGTCGAGCACCTTGTCGCCCGCCGCCGCCCACCAGGATCGGCGGGTGCGGCTGCTGGAGCGGCTTCGGCCAGGACCAGATCGGGTCGAAGTCGACGAACTCGCCGTGGTACTCCGCCTCGTCGTTGGTCCAGATCGCCTTCATGGCCTCGACGCGCTCGCGCAGCACGCGAGAAGCGGCGCCGGGATCGGTGCCGTGGTTGGCCATCTCCTCGCGGTTCCAGCCCGCGCCGACGCCGAACTGGAAGCGGCCGCCGGAGAGCCGGTCGAGCGAGGCCACGGCCTTGGCCAGCACGATCGGATCGTGCTCGATCACCAGGCACACGCCGGTGCCGAGCTTGATGCGCTCAGTCGCCGCCGCGGCGAAGGACGAGCGCGACGAACGGATCGTAGGCGTGGCTGTACTCGGGCGGCAGCTCGCCGCCGCCCGGGCATGGCGTCTCGCGGCTCACCGGTATGTGCGTGTGCTCGGTGAACCAGAGCGACTCGAACCCGCGCTCCTCGGCCAGCCGCGCCAGCCGGCCCGGGTCGATCGAGTAGTCGGTGGAGAAATGCGCTACGCCGTGTTCCACCGGACCGGCAGCCTCTCGAGCCCGTAGATCCCGTGCACCGAGCCCAGCTCGGGCTCGCCGTCGAGCGCCAGGCCGGGCATGCGCGGCGGCAGGAAGGCGAGCGCCTCCTGCAGCTCGGCGCGCGCGAGGTTGGCACCCAGGCAGTAGTGGATGCCGGCGCCGAAGGTCAGCGGCTTGGCGGCGCCGCGGTCCGCGGTGATGTCGAACCGCCGGGCTCGCCGTCCACGCCGTCGCGGTTGGCGGTGAACGAGCAGACCATCACCACGGTGCCCTCGGGGAAGACCACGTCGCGGTACTCGACCTCCTCGTGCGAGCAGCCGCGCGGTGAACGGGGTGATCGGCTCGTAGCGCAGCAGCTCCTCCACCGCCGCCGGGGCGCAGCTCGGGCTCGCGCGGCGAGCAGCGCCCACTGGTCGGGGTGCGCGGGCGAACAGGCGCAGGCCGTGGGCGAGCTGGGACTGCGTGGTGTCGACGCCGCCCGACGAGCACGTTCAGCACGAGGTTCATGCACTCGACGTCGGAGAGCCGGTCGCCCTCCTCCTCGGCGGCGATCAGCGTCGAGATCAGGTCGTCGGCCGGGCTCGTCGCGGCGGCGCTCGATCAGCGCGCCGGCCCACTCGTAGAACTCCGCGCGGCGCGCTCGATCGCGTCGCGCTCGTTCATCAGGCTGTCGGGTCGAACTGGCGCTGGATCAGGTTCGACCACTCGTGCAGCTTCGGCGCGTCCTCGAGCGGCGCGCCCATCACCGTGGCGATCGTCAGCGACGGGTAGGGCTTGCAACGCGGTCGACGAAGTCGCAGCGCTCCAGCGTCGGCCAGCGGCTCCCAGAGCTGCGCGAGGAACTCGCGCATCGCCGGCCGCCAGCGGTCGGCCGCGCGCGGCGTGAACACCGGGTTGACGAGGTTGCGCAGGCGCCGGTGGTCGTCGCCGTTCAGGTGCAGGATGTTGCGCCGCATCTCCTCCGGCAGCGGGCCCTCGCGGCACCTGGAACATCTCGGCGATCTTCATGCCCGGGAAGGTGGCCGCGCGCGTGCGCAGGAAGAACGCGGCCGGCCTCGCGGTCGAGCACGAAGAAGCCGATCGGCGAGGTGGCGAGCCAGCGGCGCTCGGCCAGCTCCGCCATCACCTCGTGGAAGCGCTCGCCGTTGAGGTCGGGGCCGAGGAAGTCGAGCTCGGGCAGCTCCAGCTCGGTGACGAGGCTCATTCCGTCGAACCGTAACCCGCGGCGCTATTCTCGATGGTCGTGAGCTTCCTCTTTCGCAACAAGACCGAGCTGCCCGACGCCGCCGACGCCCTGCCCGGCCGCGACACAGCGTCCCTTCCCCGTGCCCGAGAGCCACTTCGTGCTCGGCACGCCGCTCGAGCCGCCCTTCCCCGAGGACACCGAGCAGGTGATCGTGGGAATGGGCTGCTTCTGGGGCGCCGAGAAGGACTTCTGGAGGCGCCCGGCGTCTACACCACCGCCGTGGGCTATGCGGCCGGCTACACGCCGAACCCCACCTACGAGGAGGTGTGCAGCGGGCGCACCGGCCACAACGAGGTGGTGCTGGTGGTGTTCCGCCCGGCGGAGATCTCCTTCGACGATGTGCTGCGCCTGTTCTGGGAGGGCCACGACCCACCCAGGGCATGCGCCAGGGCAACGACGTGGGCACCCAGTACCGCTCCGGCATCTACGTGACGTCCGACGCCCAGCGCGAGGCGGCCGAGGCGTCGCGCGAGGGCTACGCGGAGGGGCTGAGCGCGCCGGCTACGGCGAGATCACCACGGAGATCCTCGACGCCGCCGAGTTCTACTACGCCGAGGACTACCACCAGCAGTACCTGGCCAAGAACCCGAACGGCTACTGCGGCCTGGGCGGCACCGGCGTGTCCTGCCCGGTCGGGCGTGGCCGGCGCCTGAGCGCCTGGGCAAGGAGCCGGCCCCGCGGCCAGCTCATCGGCCTCGGCGGGCCAGCGCTCCACGTCGGCGGGCCACCAGGCCCACTCGTCGTGCTCGGCGTCGGGCACGGGGGTCGGAGCCGTCGGCCACCGTGGCCAGCCCCACCACCATCGTCACGCCGTTGGGCAGGGACGACCAGCGCCTCCACGCTCAGGCGTTCGGGCTCGAGCCGCCACTCCTCGTCGAGCTCGCGCGAGAGCGTGTCGCGCCGGGCTCTCGCCCAGGTCCACCGCGCCCCCGGCTCCGAGCGCCCAGCGGCCTGCCCAGGTCGAGACCCAGCTCGCGCGGCGCCCGGCCAGCCAGCGCCCGTCGGCGCGTGCGCACCACGCACAGGGCGGTGAGGCTGTCGCAGGCGTCGCCGTCCACGCAGGCGCAGCGCCCAGCGCGAGGGCTGAAGCTCGAGCGGCAGCCGGTCGCGCTCCTCGCGCCAGGCGGCGAGCCGCTGGCCAGCCCGTCGTGGGCGGGCGAGCCGCGCTCGCGCAGGTCCTGCACGGCCGCATCGGCGGCGGGTCACGTCCTCCGGGGGCCGGTAGGGCTCCTCCAGCCAGTGTGCCTCCATCTGCTCGGCGGCCCAGGGGCCGCGCGCCAGGACGCCGGGTCGCGAGGCGGTCATGCGCCCAGCTCCTCGCGCAGGCGCCCGAGCTCGGCTCGCAGGCCCGCCACCTCGGTCTCGAGCACCGAGCAGGCGGCCTCGACGCCGTCGTCGCTCACCGCCGGGGCCGGCTCGGGCTCGACCGCCGGCGCGGCGGCAGGCTCGCCCTCGGCGGCCGACAGCAGGTGGCCGTAGCGCTGCCCGCGCTCGCCCGGGCGGCGCGGCAGCCGCGTGCCAGGCCGCGCTCGAGAGTGCTCGAGGTCGCTCGAGCTCCTCGTTGGAGTCGAAGGGATGCATCCGCTCCGCGCGCGCGCAGCTCGCCTGGCGTCTGCGCTCCGCGCAGCATCAGCACCGTCATCAGCGCCAGCTGGGCGGTCGTCAGGCCGAGTGCCTGGTCGAGCAGGTGCTTGTACTTGACCGAGCGCGCGGTCGACCAGCTGGCCAGCGTGGCCCATTTGCGGCGAGTGAGGCGGTCGATGGCGGACCGGATCGTGGCGTCGTCGTAGTCGACGATCGGCTCGCGGTTGGTGGACTGGTTGCACGCCAGGCGCAGCGAGTTGAGCGTCAGCGGATACTGGTCGGGCGTCGTGCGCTGTTTCTCCACCAGGCAGCCCACCACGCGGAGCTCCGCGGCGTCCGGTTCCACGCCGACCATGAGCTGACGACGCGCCTGACATCCTCTCGGGGTGGGCGTCTACGCGCGCATCCTGCGAACTCCCGGCGTCGCGATCGTCGTGTTCGCCACGCTGATCGGGCGGATGCCCATCGGGATCAGCGGGCCTGGCGATCCTGCTGTTCGTGCGCGACGTGACCGGGCTCCTTCGCGTCGGCCGGGCTGTGCGCGGGCGCGCTCGCGCTGGGCAGCGCGGCCGGCGCCCCGCTGCAGGGCCGCCTGATCGACCGCCGCGGCGTGCACATGCTCTTCCCCCTGGCCGTGTTTCACGCCGCCGGCCTGCTCGTGCGTGCTCGGCGCGGGCGAGGCCGGGGCCGGCACGGCGCTCCTCGCCGCGGTGTCGCTGCTCGCCGGCGTGGCCACGCCGCCGGTGTCCTCGGTGCTGCGCTCGCGCTGGCCCTTCCTGCTCGCCGAGAGGCCGGAGCTGATCCCGGGGCGTTCGCGCTCGACTCGGTGATGATCGAGCTGATCTTCGTGATCGGGCCGCTCTTGACAACGGCGGTGGTGGCGACGGTGGGGCCCAGTACGCGCTCATCGTCTCGGCCGCGTGCGCGCTGGGAGGTGCGGTGCTGATGCTCGGCGGGCTGCGCGGCCGGCCCGGCCCGGAACCGAGCTGCGGAGGGCGAGCGGGCGCTCGGCCTCGGCGCCCTGGCCGCCCCGGCCTGCGCACGCTGGTGCTCGCGAGCCTGCCCGTCGGCTTCACCCTAGGCACGATCGAGGTGGTGCTGCCCGCCTACAGCGCCGACGAGGGCGCCGAGGAGCTGGCTGGCGTGCTCTTGGCGGTGTGGTCGGGAGCCAGCGGCGCGGCGGGGTTGGCCTGGGGTGCCTTCGGAGGCCGGGTGCCGCTGCCTCTCGGCCCACCTGCGCCTAGCGTGGCTGCTGCCGCTCGCGATCGCTCCACTCATGCTGGCCTCGTCCCCCGCCACCATGGTGCCGCTCGCGATAGTCGCCGGCCTGCCGATCGCGCCGCTGATCGCCTCCCGCAACCAGCTCGTCGAGCGAGTGGTGGTGGCGGGGACATCGACGGAGGCCTTTACCTGGCCGCTGACCGCGCTCGTGGCGGGCGTGGCTCTCGGCGCGGCAACCGCGGGCACGGTGATCGAGGCCGGCTCGTGGGTCACTGGCGTGCTCGTGGCGGTCGCGGTTGGCCTGGTCGGCGCGACGGTGCTGGTGGCGCGGCGTGCGACGCTCGTCTCGCCGGTCAACGCCTGAGGCGGTAGCGCTTAGAGTCCGCCCATGGGTGTGATCAAGGGTGACCGCAGCGTCGAGATCGAGGCGCCGATCGAGCGCTGCTATGAGATTGCCGCCGACATCGAGAACTCGGTCGAGTGGCAGGGATCGCTCAAGGACGTGGAGGTGCTCGAGCGCGATGGCGAGCGGCGGGCCCTTCTGGTCGAGACCGAGTCCGACGCGAAGGTCAAGAGCGTGCGAGCCGTGCTGCGCTTCTCCTACGACCCCCCGCACGGGATCCGCTGGGACCAGGAGAAGGGCGACGCCAAGTCGCTGCACGGGTCGTGGAGCTTCGAGGACCTCGGCGATCAGCGGACGCGCGCCACGTACGCGCTCGAGTCCGACCCCGGGCGGCTGCTCGGGATGCTGCTGCGGGGGCCGGCCGAGGCCAAGGTGCGCGACTTTCTCGTGAGCGGCGCCGCGGACGGGCTCAAGGAGCGCGCGGAGCGAAGCTGAGAGCAGCGCAAGGTGCCCGAGCTACCCGAGGTCGAGAACGCCCGCTCGCTGATCGAGAAGAGGGCTCTGGGCCGGCGCATCGCCGAGGTCGACGACGGCGACACATGGGTCTGCCGCCCTCACGCTCCGGGCGAGATAGCCGCCGCGCTCACGGGGGCCACCCTCGTCGAGGCCCACCGCCAGGGCAAGGCGATGTGGATGGACGTCGACGGCGGGCCTCCCCTCGGCATGCATCTGGGGATGGCCGGGCGCATCGTGATCGACGGCGACGGCTCGCCGCGCGGCTGGGACCGCTTCACCCTGCGCTTCGAGGACGGCGGCTCGCTCGCGCTGCGCGACAAGCGCCGCCTGGGGCGCGTGGTGCTCGACCCCGACCTCTCGCGCCTCGGCCCCGACGCCGCGCAGGTCACCCGCCAGGAGTTCCGCGAGCGCGTCGGCCGAGGACGAGCGCCATTGAAGGCGCGCATCATGGACCAGTCGGCGATCGCCGGAGTGGGCAACCTCCTGGCCGACGAGACCCTGTGGCGCTCCCGGCTGTCTCCCCTGCGCGAGGCGGGCTCGCTGAGCGAAGGCGAGCTCGACGATCTGCGCAGCGCGCTGCGGACGGCCACCCGGCGGGCCACCGTTCGGGGAGGCGTCCACACGGGCGCGCTCATCCCCCACCGCCACAGCGGCGGGCGCTGCCCACGCTGCGGCGCCACGCTCGAGCGAGACACGGTCGGCGGCCGCACCACCTGGTGGTGCCCGGTCGATCAGGCTCTCGCCTAGCTCGCTTCCTAGCCGCAGGTCGCGGGGCGTTCCGTACGAGCCAGGACACGCTCGAGAGCCCGTGGGCGCGCGGTCATGATGCCGTCCACGCACATCTCCACGAGATCCGGCCAGGTGCCCGGGGCGTCGCGGTCGTTGCCCGAGAACCAGTTCTGCCAGGCGTAGCCCTCTCCGTGGGCCCGAGCCACGTTCTCGGGGGTGGTCACGGGCACCAGCGTGCCGCCGAGGTCGAAGGTGATCGGCACCTGAAAGGCCACCACGCCGGGGCCGGGTGAGCCGCCGCCGAGAATCCAGGCCGAGGCGCCGGCGATGCCGGGCGCCAGATCGATCCGGGGCAGCAGCTCGTGGAAGCGGTCGACCGCCTCCTGGCGGAAGGACACCACGATCAGGTCACGGCGCCGGGTGTCCTTCAACAGGCGCGCCAGGGCCTCCGCGTTGCGAACGTACTCCGCGGTCTCCTCGTCGGGCGTGCGGCCCTTGATCTCGACGTTGATCGGCACCCTGGGGAAGGCGCGGAGCACCTGGGCCAGAGCGGGCACCCGGAAGTCGCGCGCGCGAAAGCCCTTCGGCGCCGGGCGCTTGCCGGTGGCGATGCCGCGGAAGCGGTAGGCCTCGCGCGGGTGGTCGTGGCTGTAGTGGTCCTCGCGACCGGGCGCGAACCAGTACGCCGCGTCGAGGCGCTTGATCTGGCGCAGCGTCTTCGAGGCGACGGTGCCCGTGCCGTTGGTCTTCCCGTCGACCGTGGTGTCGTGCATCACCACGACCTCGCCGTCCTTGGTCACCCCGATGTCCAGCTCGAGCATGTCCGCGCCGGCTCGCAGCGCCTTGCGAAAGGCATACATCGTGTTGGAGGGGAACTCGTCCTCGCCACCCTGATGGGCGATGTTCAGCGGAGCGCGCTTCTCGATCCAGGGGTTGGCGGCCTGGGCCGGCGCGGCGAGCGCTCCGCACGCGATCAGCAGGACCAGGGCGAGGGGGCGCATGCAGGCGCGAAGCTATCAGCGCTCGGCGAGCGCTTTGCGCGCCGTGGCCATATCGGGGTGCGGTTCGATGCCCGTGACCTTGCCGTTCCCCACCCGGACGATCGCGGCGGACTGGATGTCGAGGGGCAGCCCGCTCGACGAACCGCGGCCAGTGAGATGGACGCGCACCAGGACGCATCCGGGCCCGGCGCGCAGTAGCTCGTCGGCGCGGAAGCGAACATCGTCCACCGCGCCCTCGAAGGCGTCCATGTAGCGCCGCGCCCCCTCGGGCCCCTCGTAGCGGTCGGGCTCGGCCGACATCGAGGGCGGCACGACCAGCACGAAGTCCTCGGACATGAGCTCGGTGACGGCGTCGATCTGGCCGGTCGCAAAGGCCGCGAAGAGCCGCTCGACTAGCTCGAGGTCCGGGTCAGGACTTGACGTTTCGCTCATAACGATATATCGTTGACGTATTGTGATAATCCAAGATAGGAGAAACCCATGCATGGACATGGTCATCGAACCGGCAGCCACGGAGGCTGCCACACGCACGGCCGCCGCGGCAAGATGAGCGGCCACCGGCACGGAGGCTCAGGCGACTGGGGCGGGCCCCGAAGCTGGGGTGGAGGCCGCCGGCGGCGCATGCGGCGAGGCGACGTCCGGGCAGCTCTGCTCGTGTTGCTCGACGAGAGCCCCCACACGGGATACAGCCTGATCGAGGAGATCGAGAGCCGCAGCAGCGGCTCGTGGCGCCCGAGCCCCGGCTCGGTGTACCCAACGCTCCAGCAGCTGGAGGACGAGGGCCTCGTGGCCACGGAGCCGGGCGAGGGACGCCAGCCGTTCACGCTCACCGACGCCGGGCGCACCTACGTCGCCGAGAATCGCGAGCAGCTGGGCGAGCCGTGGGCGAAGCTCGACGAGGGCGTCGGTGAGGAGCGCCTCGAGCTACGCGGCCTCGTGCGTCAGATCGGGGTGGCCGTCTTCCAGGTGGCTTCCGCCGGCGACGCGCAGCAGGTGGCAAAGGCCAAGGAGCTGCTCAACGAGACGCGGCGCGGGCTCTACCGGATCCTGGCCGAGGACGAGCCGCAGGAGGGCTAGGGCCTCTCATACCCAGACGAAACGGACCGAGATGTCCGTGAACTCGGCGAAGCGCCGCCGGTTGAAGTAGTGAGGCACCACTTCTGTCATGAAGCGGGCCGCCGGGGGCCATAGCGCCACCCAGCCGATCACCACGATGCCCTGGGAGAAGCCCTGAGCCAGGACATCGTCGGTGCTTCGGTCGATCCAGGTCGAGATCAGGATCGACGCGAACCAGAACATCAACCCCAGCCGCAGGGCGATCTTCTCCTGGCGCGAGAGCGGGTCGACTCGGCTCAACGGCCCGGAGGCGGACTCGAGGCTCCGGCGGATCGCGTCGCCCACCGCCTGTTCGTCGGTTCGGGCGCGGTCGGCCTCGGGGGCGTAGATGGTCAGCGTGGAGGGCTCGCGCTCGCGCACCCGCTCCCATTCGTCGAGCAGCGCCCAGCGCGCGTCGCCCGAGATCGCCCGCTTGGCGACCGGTCGCGCGTCGAACTCCCAGTACAACTCGTCGATCGAGTTCACGCGGATGGCGAACTCGTCCCGGGATGCCTTCAGCTTCGCCTTCGCCTTCTTGGCCCTGCGCGACCTCATAGACCCGCCTTTTCGTGACCGCGCCCGGCTTCCCTCCGCCGCGAGTGCGAGCTAGACTTGAAATGTGTTTTCAAACACAGCTCAGGTCGCGCAGGACTTCGTCGAGGCCGCCGACGCGGCCGCCGCCGATCTCTCGTCCCGCTCCCGGGCCGAGGGGCACAACCGCTTCCAGGGGATGCCCTCCGACGGCGACTCGCGCGCCGTCTACTCGGCGATGGGCGAGCGAGGCTGGATCGGGGTGCACTGGCCGGTCGATCTCGGCGGGCGCGGCCTGACGCCGATGCACACCGTGGCGGCTGAGGAACGCTTCGGCTACCGCTGGCTGCCGCTGTCCGGCTACCTGCTCTCGGTGAAGACGATCGGCAACGCCATGCTGCGCTTCGCCTCGCGCGACCTGCGCCGCCGGCTGCTGCCAGAGATCGCGGCCGGCGAGCTGCTGTTCTGCCAGGGCTTCTCGGAACCGGAGGCCGGGTCCGATCTCGCCTCTCTGCGCACGCGGGCCGAGCGCGACGGCGACCGCTGGATCGTCAACGGGCACAAGATCTGGACCTCCAGCGCCCAGCTGGCCGACTGGATCTACCTGGCCGTGCGCACCGAGGAGAGGGCGGCCAGGCCGCATCACGGACTCTCGGTGATCGTGGCGGACATGCGCACGCCGGGCATCGAAGTGCGCGAGATCGAGACGCTCGGCGGCGGCCCGCTCTGCGAGGTGTTCCTCAGCGACGTGGAGGTGCCGGTGGCCCAGACCGTGGGCGACCCCGGCGCGGGCTGGAGCGTCTTGATGGCAACTCTCGACCACGAGCGGGTGACCAGCGAGAAGCTCGGCGTGGTTCTTCGCATGATGGACGACCTGGACGAGCTGATCGACGCGCCCGCCGAGCGTCGGGCGCTGCGGCGGCTGCGCGGCGAGGCCCAGGCGGCCCGGCTGCACGGACACCACGCGACCGACCTGCTGGCCGAGGGCCGGCCGGCGAGCGCCGCGTCATCCATGGCCAAGATCTCGATCGCGTTGCTCGCTCAGCGCCTCGGCCGATGGGCGGTCGAGGTGCTCGGGCCCGAGGCGCTGGTGGAGAGCGGGCCGGGAGCCATGCTCGATGGGCGGCTCGCGGCCTTCCACCGGGCCTCGGTGGCGTCCACGATCTCGGGTGGAGCGCTGGAGATCCAGCGGCGCGTGATCGCCCGCCGGCGCCTCGCGTGCCCGGCATGACGGCCATCCGGACGCCGGCAACCGTCCAGGCCCTGGCCCGCGGGCTGCGGGTGCTGCGCCTGTTCACCCGCGAGCGGCCCTCGCTCACGCTAGGTGATTGCGCGGCGCTGCTCGAGCTCTCGCCACCCACCACCTACCGCCTGCTGACCACGTTGGAGGCCGGGCGCTTCCTCGAGCGCGACTCCGCGACCGGCGCCTACCGCCTCGCGCTGGGCGTGCTGGAGCTGCTGCCGCCGCTGCTCGACGGCCTCGGCGTGCCTCGGCTCGCGCAGCCGGTGATCGACCGCCTGGCCGACGAGACCGGCGAGTCGGCCCACCTCGCCGCGCTCGAGCGCGGGCAGGTGCTCTATCTCGCCAGCGCCTCGAGCCGTCGCCTGCTGCGCATCGACACGCCACCGGGCCTTCGGCTCGAGGCACACGCCACCGCGCTGGGGAAGAGCCTGCTGGCCCAGCTGGGCGACGACGAGGCCCGCGGGATGCTCGGCGCCGAGCCCTACCGTGCCGTGACCTCGCGCACGCTCACCGGCTGGGAGGACATGGAGCGAGAGCTCATCGCGACCCGCCGCCGCGGCTACGCGATGTCCGAGGGCGAGCTCGAGGAGGGACTGTCCTCCTGCGCGGTCGCCCTGCCCGCGCGCGCCGACCGCCCCTACGCGATCAACGTCTCGTCGCCCGGGTCGCGCATGAGTCGCAAGGGGGTGCGCGAGCACTTTGCCCCGCTGCTGACGAGCGCGGCGAGCGAGATCGCCGACCTCGTGAGGCTGTTCCCGTTCGACCGCGAGCAGCCGGCCCTGCCATGACGACGATCACGGCATCCGACCCGGTGGCGCGCGACTTCGCGGCCTCGGTGGCGGGCGTGGCGCAGGGCCTGGCCACAGCTGACCCGTGGCGGCCAGGAAGCTCCGCGTCGGACGTGAACCCTGCGCTGCTCGCGCGCCTGGATGCACTCGGCTGGACCGAGCTGGCCGTGAACGCCGAGCTCGCCGGCGTGGTGGGCCCGGCCGCGTTCGAGCTCGGCCGCACGCTGGCGCCGCTCGACACCATCGACCAGCTGCTCGGGGGTGCCCTCATGGCCGGCCCCCTCAGCCGCTACGCCACCGAGGGCGCAACGCTCGCCCGGCCGCGGCCAGCCACGATCGTCCTGGCCACGGCGGAACGGCTCGAGCCGCTCGCCTACGGCGACGCCATCGGGGCCGCGCGCGTGATCAGCTGCACTGACACCGGCGAGGCCGCCGAGCCGGGGACCCGCCGGGCGGCGTGGGTGAACGCCAGCGTCGGCTACCTGGCCGGGGTGCTCGAGTACGGCCTGGATCTGACCCTCGCCCACGCCAAGTCCCGTATCGCGTTCGGCCGCCCGCTGGCCGCGCTCGACACCGTCCAGCAGCAGCTCGCCGAAGTGGCGACGGCGGCAGACGGGCTGCGGCTGGTGAGCCTCGCGCGGCCGGACGACGCCGCCCTGGCGTACGCCGGCACCGCGGCCGCGGAGGGCCTGGCCATCTGCCATCAGGTGACCGGCGCGATCGGCTTCACGCTCGAGTACCCGCTGCAGCGAGCGCTGCGGCGCGCGCGCTCGATGAAGGCCTGGATCGACGCGATCGTCGACGAGGAGGACTGAGGATGCGGACCATCGTGATCACCGGAGGCGCCACGGGGATCGGCTTCGCCATCGCGCGTCACCTCGCGCAGCAGGGAGACGCGGTCGTGCTGGCGTCGCGCAACCGCGAACGGCTCGATGCCGCCCAGGCCCGCCTCGAGGCCGAGGGAGCGCGCTGCACCGTGGCGAGCGTCGACGTGCGCGACGGTGAGGCCGTCGACGATCTGATCGCGTCGCTGCCGGCGATCGACGGCCTCGTGAACAACGCGGCCGGCAACTTCGTCGCCCCGACCGTCGAGCTCAGCACCAACGGCTTCCGCGCGGTGACGGAGATCAACCAGCTCGGTTGCTTTCACTGCTCACGTGCCCTCGCCCGCCGGCTGACCGCGGAGGGGCGCCCGGGGGTGATCCTCAACATCATCGCCACCTACGCGTGGACCGGCGCGCCCGGTGTGGCCCACTCGGCCGCGGCGAAGGCCGGGATGCTCGCGTTCACCAAGTCGGTGGCACGGGAATGGGGGTCGCTCGGCATCCGGGTGAACGCGCTGGCGCCGGGCTTCGTGCCCACCGAGGCGGCCATGACGCAGCTGCTGGACGACGAGGGCGCGCAGCAACGGATGCGAGAGAGCATCGCCCTGGGCCGCTTCGGCGAGCCCGATGAGATCGCTCGCGCCGCCGCCTTCCTGCTCTCCGAGGATGCCTCCTACGTGACCGGCGCGGTGCTCACGGTCGACGGGGGGCGCTCGCTTGGCCCGCAGATGCACCATCGCGCCGGGGAGGACGGGTGAGCGACCGCTGGCCGGTGTGCGGGTGCTCGACTTCGGCCAGTACGTCGCCGTCCCGTTCGGCCACGATGCTGCTCGCCGACCTCGGAGCCGACGTGGTCAAGGTCGAGCCGCCGGCCGGCGACCAGTGGCGCCGCTACGACCCGCTGGGCCCGGGCGAGAGCCGCCACTTCTACGCGCTCAACCGCAACAAGCGCTCGGTGGCCCTCGACCTGAAGACGGAGGCCGGCCGCAGCGCGGCGGCGGTGCTCATCGGCGGCGCCGATGCCCTGGTGCACAATTGTCTTCCCGCGCGCGCGAGGGAGTTCGGCCTGGACCGCGACAGCGTGATGGCGGTCAACCCCGGCTGCGTGTGCGTGAACGTGTCCGCCTTCGGCAGCGCGGGACCCGACGCCGAGCGACCGGCCTACGACCTGATCAGCCAGGCGCTCTCCGGGCTGCTGGCCGCCCAGCCGCGAGTGGGCGACGAGGTGCCGCGACGCATGGGCGGCCTCGCTCTGGCCGACTTCATGGCCGGCGCCCTGGCCGCGGTGTCGGTGCTGGCCGGGCTGGTGGCGCGCGACGGGGAGGCGTCCGGGATCGAGGTGTCTCTTCTCGGCGCGGCACTGTGCCTGCAGGCCCAGCGGTTCGTGGCGATCTCGGGAGCCGAGCCCGCGCCCCCCGCGGAGCCGCTTACCGCGGACGGGCTGACGGAGCTCGCGCACGCCCAGGACGAGAGGGAGCGCCTGGACCCCTACTACCGAGCGTATGCGTGCGCCGGCGGCGGCTTCGTCGCCCTCGCCTGCCTCAACGCCGCGCAGCGACGCGCGGTCTGCGCGATCTTCGATCTCGATGACCCGTTCGCCCACGACCCACAGGCGGAGCCCACCGGCCCGGAAGAGCTGGCCGTGCGCCTCGAGCACGGTGCTCGCCTCGAGGGCCGCTTCAGCGAGCTGACCGCAGAGGAGGCGGTGGCCACGCTGGCCGAGCGCGGAGTGCCGGCGGCAGAGGTCCGGGGCCTTGGTCAGCTGTTCGACGACCGGCAGGCCAAGGCCAACGGCCTGGTCCAGACGGTCGAGCAGCGCCACGGTCCGGTCGTCCTCCTGGGCAGCGTGTTCAAGGTCGACGGCCGCTCGGAGCCGGCCCGGCGGGGAGCGCCGGGCCTCGACGAGCATCGCCGCGAGCTGCTCGGTTGACGCGTTCGCAGTGATCGGTTTCGCCCCCTCGCGCGAAATACAAGAACATGTCGGCAGTCGAGATGCAAATCCGCCTCCAGGGTCTGCAGACCGAGCGCGCGCTGGCCTCGATTGAGGGGCTCGCGGGCAACTCGGCCTACATGACCGACCTCGAGAACGAGATCGTCGCCACCCACTTCGCGTTCGTCGGCGAGGCGGTCACGGAGATCGCCACCATGCGTGCGCTGCTGTCCGGGCCGCAGTTCGGCTAGACCGCACCTCGCTCCATACTGCCGGGCGTGAGCGAGGCCCACGACCGCGTAGAACGGCTCGCCGGAGCGATCTACGGAACCATCGTGGTGGCCGGCGTGCTGGCCGCCACGGAGGGCGACGAAGACCCGGACGCGCTGGAGACCGCGGTCTACGCGGTGGCGACGGTGTTCGTGTTCTACCTGGCCCACGCGTGGGCCCAGACCCTCGGCCGCAGGCTCGTGGGCGTGGGGCCGGCGGAGCGGGCTCTGCGGCACTCGCTCGCGCGGGACTGGCCGCTCGTCCAATCGGCGCTGCCGCCGCTCGGGGCGATGGCCATCGCCGCGCTCTTCGGAGCGTCGGACTCCACGGCCATCGACATCGGCTTCTGGGTGTGCGTGGTCTCGCTCGGTGCCTGGGGCGCGGTCGTCGCCCACCGCGAGGAGGCATCGACCGGCCGCGTGGTCATCACGGCGTTGGGCTGCGGGGGACTGGGCCTGCTCCTGGTTTTCCTGAAGGAGCTGGTGAGCTGACCGGCACGACAACCGCCTACGGTGTCACCTCGATGACCGCCCGCCTGCGGCGCGTGCTCGTACGCCGGCCCGCCACGACCGGGGACTGGGCCGGCGCGGGTTGGCGGACCCCGGATCCGAGCCTGCTGGCCGCTCAGCACGAAGCATTCTGCGCGCTGCTCGGCGAGCTCGGCGCGACGGTGGAGATCGCCGGGGCCCTCCCCGGGCAGGTCGATGCGGTGTACATGCACGATTCCACCGTCATCACCCGGCGCGGCGGGATCGCCCTGCGCATGGCCAAGCCCGCGCGCCGGCGCGAGCCCGCGGCCGCGGCGGAGGAGCTCGAGCGGCTCGGCGTGCCGCTGATCGGCACGCTCGAGGAGCCCGCATACGCCGACGGCGGGGATCGCTTCTGGATCGACGACACCACTGCGGCGGTCGGCCTGGGCTACCGGACTAACCGAGCGGGGGCCGCTGCGCTGGCGCGCCTCATGGAGCCGGAGGGCGTTCACGTCGAGGCCTACGACATGCCCCACGATCGGGGTCCGGGGTCCGTCCTGCACCTGCAGTCCTTCATCTCCGCCGTGACCGCCGACCTGTGCGTGGTCTACGAACCGCTGGCCCCCGTCCGCCTGCTGAGCGACCTGCGCGAGCGCGGTATCGAGTGGTTCGCCATCGATCACGACGCCTACACGGCGATGGGCTGCAACATCCTCGCCGTGCGTTCCGGGGTGGCGATCATGGTCGGCGGCATCGCCGGCGTTCGCCGCGAGCTCGAGCGCCGCGGCGTGGAGGTGCACGTGTACGACGGGTCTGAGCTGTCGCTGAAGGGCGACGGGGGACCGACCTGTCTCACCCTTCCCCTGCTGCGCGCCGACTGAGATGAGTGGATGCGATAGGTTCGCGCCGGCTCGCAGCTCTCCACGTCGAAAGGATGCGTCGTGACTGCCTCTTCTGCTGGTGACACACCTCCGGACGGCTCGGGCAGCGAGTCGCGTGGTTCCAGCGCGACGGTGTGGATGGCGGCCGCGGCGGTGCTGGTGCTGGCGGCGATCGCGCTCGCCTTCTACGCGTTCACCACTAAGTCCGACCTCGACGACGCGAACGCGACCCTCGACCGCGCCAACGCGGCCATCGCCAGGCAGGACCGCCAGCTGGCCAGGGAGGAGCGGGGCGCCGGCAGCGCGGAGGCGAGCCTCAGGGGCTTCGGAGAGCGCGAGCGTGCCGCCTTCCGTAGGGTCAGGCGCCGTTTCGTCCGCGCGGAGGCCAAGGCCGCGGCGCTGAAGAAGACGATCGACAAGGAGTCGGCGGAGCTCGACGGGCACGTCGGAGGCCTCCTCCGCGGAGGGCCAGGAGCAGCGGGAGCAACCGCGCTGAATGCGGCCCAGCAGGAGACACAGCTTTCCCAGGCCTGCGTGCAGGGGGCGGTGGCGGCGATCGACCGCTACTTCAACGCGTCGACCGCCCGTGCCGGGCGCAGCGCCGTGGTGAAGGAGCTCGAGTCGATCCAGGAGCAGTGCAAGTCGGCCAAGTAGTACGTCGGCTCTAGAATCAGCCGCCCGTGCCGCGACCCGAGGTGCACAGCACCGAGACGATGCTCGATGCCGCGCGCGACCTGCTCCTCGGAGGCAGCTCGCGGGGGGCCACGATCGACGCCATCGCCCGGGCCAGCGGCGCGCCCACCGGTTCGATCTACCACCGTTTCGGCTCGCGTGACGAGCTGGTGGCGAGGCTCTGGATGCGGGCGATCTACCGCTCGCAGGCCTCCTTCCTGGCCGCGCTCGAGGAGCCGGACGCCACGAAGGCCGCCCTCGCGGGAGCGATGTCGATCGTCGACTTCTGTGAGGCCAACCCGGCCGACGCCCGGCTACTCGTGTCCTTTCGCCACGACGACCTCGTCCGCGATGTTCCCGGCGGCCCGCTGGCCGACGAGCGGGCGAAGCTCAACCGCCCCCTCGAGCGAGCCTTGGTGGCGCTCGCGCGCAGGCTGTACGGGCGAAGCACCAAGGCCGCGCTCAACCGCACCTTCCTGGCGGTCTTCGACCTCCCCTACGGTGCGGCCCGCCGCCACCTGATTGCGGGTGCACCGCTTCCGCCGGGCCTACGCGGCGACGTCGGGCGGGCCGTCGCCGCGGTGCTCGAAGAGCCGCTCTGAGCTGCGCCTCAGAAAGGCCAGTATCGCCGCCGTGTCGTAGTGGAACATCTGTGCTCGAGCGAGCTTGCCGGCGAGGACGGTGTACAGGCCGACCACCGGGCCCTCGAAGCGCTGGCCGTCCAAGTTCAATCCGCGCTGGGTGAACGAGATGGCGACCTCGCGCCCCCCGGTGGCCACGACGCGCGGGTCCATGCGGCGCTCGGCACCGGTCGGCTGAAGCGGGCCCCACGTCCCGAGCCAGGTCGTCTCGGGCGCCGCCTGGAGCCGCGTCCACATCGCGGTTTTGCCGCGAGACACCCCGCCGTAGGGGAGCGAGGGGAGCTTCGTGGAACTCGACGTCGTCGTGGAAGGTGGCGAAGAGCTTCTGGGCGTCGCGCTCCTCGACGGCCTCGAAGGTGGTCAGGACCACGATCGCATTTCGATCCATGGCGGCGTATTTTAGAGGATACGCTCCAATTCAGGCCGTGCGGCCGCGGCCAGCTCGCGAACGGCGAGCCGCAGGGCCTCCTCGGTGAGCGACGCATAGCCGAGCAGCAGGGCCGGCCGCGCCGGCGCGACCGCGGCGCTGTCGCGCTGGAGGGTGTGGATCGCCACGCCGCGCTCGCGGGCGCGGCTTCGGATCTCGTCCTCGTCGGCGCCGTCCGGCAGCCAGGCCACGAGGTGGAGCCCGGCCGCGGCTCCGCCCACCTGCGCCTGTGGCAGCTCGGCGGTGAGCGCAGCCGCGAGAGCGTCGCGGCGCGGGCGGTAGCGGCGGCGCATCTGGCGAAGATGGCGCCCGAGCTCGCCGCGCTCGAGCATCACCGCGAGCGCGGCCTGGTCGATCACGCTCGGCATGGCGAGCGTGATCGAATGCTGCGCGGTCACCTCGTCCACGAGATGCTCGGGAAGCATCAGCCAGGCGAGCCGAAGCGCGGGGGCGAGCGTCTTGCTGGCCGTGCCCGTGTGGATCACCACGTCGGGCGCCAGACCCTGCAGAGCGGCCACAGGCTCGCGGTCGTAGCGGTACTCGGCGTCGTAGTCGTCCTCGACGATCATCGTTCGGTGGCGGCGCGCCCAGCTGATCAGGGCACCGCGACGCTCGGGGGAGAGGACCACCCCGGTCGGGTACTGATGCGCCGGGGTCACGATCACCGCATCGACTCCAGCTCGGTCGAGGTCACTCACCACCAGGCCGTTGTCGTCGACCGGAATGGGCACCGCCTCGAGACCGGCGTAGGTCACGCTGTCCGGCTGCCCCCGCCACGCGGGGTCTTCGACGCCGATGCGCCGTGCGCCGCGCTCGGCCAGCGCCCGCCACACGAGCGTCAAGCCGTGCGACAGCCCGGCGCAGATGAGCAGCTGCTGGGGCGCCGCCACCGTGGCGCGGGCGCGCCCGAGATAATCGGCGAGGGCCACGCGCAGGCGCGAGTAGCCTCGCGGGCGCCCGTAGGTGAGCCAGGCGTCCGGGAGCTCTCGCAGCGCGGTGGCCGTGGCCGCCTGCCAGGCCCGACGCGGGAAACACGACACGTCGGGCAACCCGCTGTGCAGGTCGTGGCGGACGGCCGGTGCCTGCGGTGCGGTGTCGAGACGCGGCGCCGGCTGGGCGCCGATCGAGCCCGACACCTCGGTTCCGGCGCCTCGGCGGGCGATCAGGTAGCCCTCGGCGACCAGCTGCGAATAGGCGTCGACCACCACTCCGCGCGACACGCCGAGCTCGCGGGCGAGCTCGCGGCTCGGAGGGAGCCTGGCCGAGGTCCGCAGCCGGCCCGAGCGGATGCCGTCTCGGAGCTGGCGCTCGAGCTGAGCCCGTAGCGGCGAGTCGGCCTCGAGCGCGAGATGAAGGTCCATCGGCCGGAGCATACGCCGAAATTGGTCCTCCCACATGCACCCGGATTGGCTCTTCTCACCGATCCAATCGGCTCGTAGCTTAGGCGGGTGCGCTCTTCCGGGCAGAATCCGATGCGCGTTGTCGTGGCCGACGACTCGGTCTTGCTTCGCGAGGGCATCGTGCGCCTGCTCGAAGAGTCAGGCTTCGACGTCGTGGCTCAGGCCGGCGACGCGGACGACCTGAGGCGCAAGGTCTTCGCCCACAAGCCCGACGTTGCGGTGGTGGACATCCGCATGCCGCCGACCAACACCGACGACGGGTTGCGCGCCGCGGTCGAGATCCGGCGGCAATTGCCCGAGACGGGAGTCCTGGTGCTGTCGCACTACCTCGAGTCGGGCTACGCCCTCGAGCTGCTGGCCGACAGCGCCGAGCGGGTCGGCTATCTCCTCAAGGACCGGGTGGCCGATCTGGATCGTTTCGTCGATGCCGTCCGGCGCGTGGGCCGGGGCGGATCGGTGCTCGATACCGAGGTGGTGGCGCGTCTGGTCGACCGCGGCCCGCAGAGCGACGACCCGCTCACGCGGCTCAGCCCGCGCGAGCGCGAGGTGGTTGCCCTGATGGCAGAGGGACGATCGAACGGGGCCATCGCCGAGCGGCTCGTGGTGACCGAGCGCGCGATCGAGAAGCACGTGACCGGCATCTTCGCCAAGCTCGACCTGGCACCGAGCTCGAGCCATCACCGGCGGGTGCTGGCGGTGCTCACCTTCTTGCGGGAAGAGCGGCCGCCTCTCAGCCTCCCTGCCGCGGCGGCATAGCCGGCGTCAGCGGCCCGCCGCCATGCGGGCCAGCCGGGGCACGGCGGCGGCCGGGTTCGGTGGCAGCAGGCCCGACGGGGACACGCCGGGGTGCCGCGCCGAGATCCGTACGCGCAGCGCACCCGGTCGGTGGCGAACGACAGCGGCGGATCCAGCGTCACCGCTTCGCCGTCGATCGCCGATGCGGCCGGCTCGGCAGTTTGGGCCGTGACCGCCGGCGTCTCCCACGTGCGGTCACCTCCGTTTGCAGCGACGAGGACCACGCCGAGGCAGCCCCCGTCGAGTGCCGGACGGGTGCTGCGCCCGAGCGCGCGCCGCAGGGCATAGGGATTATTGGACACCAGCATCATGGCCACCGACGTGTGCTCGCGCCCGCGGTCGTCGACCACGCTCATCCCTGGTGCCGTCGCGCTGTGAGAGAGCAGGCTGCGCGCCGAGCGCCGCAGTGTCCGCAGCTTTGCCTCGCGGTAGCCCGGGTCCTGAACCGCCATCGCATAGACGCCCAGGGAGACGTTGTTCACGAAGGGCCGGTCGTTGACTCGCCCCAGATCAACCCTGCTCTCGACCCCGTCGACGAAGGCATCGAGCGCCCCGACCACGTCGTCGCGCCGGACTCCCAGGTCGAGCGCGAAGTGGTTGCGGGTTCCGGCGGGGATGCACGCGAAGGGGACGCCGTGCTCGGCCGCGATGCTCGCGACGATCGCCATCGATCCGTCGCCCCCGCCATCCGAGTGCATCGGCGCCGCGGGCGATCGCATCTCGCGCCCCAGCGCGGGCAGGTCGCCGTCCGGCTCGAGGATCACCGGCTCGATGCCCCGCTCGCCGGCCTCCGAGGCCAGATCCGCCCTCCGCCGTCCGTCGCCCGAGCGGGGGTTGATCAGCACGATGGGCCGGTGAGGGGCGTCCACGTCGTGCCAGCGCCGCCGGCCGCGCCGCGCCGCCCGAACGCGACGCGAACGGCCAAGGCCGTCGCCACCACCCCCGCGGCGACCACCAGCAGATGGGCGACGAGATCCCGGGCCGCCAGCAGCGAGAGCACGACCGCCACGGCGACCGTCGCGGCCGCGAACAGCGAGATGCGCAGGGCTCCGGACTGGAGCGCGCCCTGCCACACCAGTTGCACGGCGAGGAAGAGACCCACGACCGTGACCACGCCGGCGAGCGGGTTCTCGAAGATCGGCCACCGCGGCGGCCATCACCGTCGCGGCGGCGGCCAGCAGAAGCGAGCGCCGCCGCGGCCCGGCGCCGGCGCGCGAAGCCGCGCTGCCGGCGATCCGCCGGCGCGCTTCCGCCGTCAGCATCGGCCGCCGATGGTACGCGGCACCTCGTGGGCAGCCCGGCGTCGCGCCCAGTTCACAAGGCTCGACGCGGCCGTGTACGCCGCCGTCGCCGCCACGCCCACGCCCGACCTCGACCGCGACTTCGGCCGGCTCTCACGAGCCGCCGATCACTCGAAGATCTGGATGGCCACGGCGGGCGTGATGGCGCTGACCGGACCGGCGGGCAAGCAAGCGGCGGTCGATGGGGTCACCGCGATCGCCGTGACCTCCGCCGTGGTGAACCTCGGCCTCAAGCCGCTCGCGCGGCGTCGCCGGCCCGACCTCCAGCTGAACAAGGTCCCACTCGCGGCAGGTCGCCATGCCGAGGTCGACCTCGTTCCCATCGGGTCACTCAGCGTCGGCGTTCGCCTTCGCCTCGGCGGCCTCGGCTCCCCTCCCCGGAATGGGCGGCCTGCTCCAGATGGCGGCGGCGATGGTGGCCTACTCGCGGGTGCACACCGGCGTGCACTACCCGGTGGACGTGGTTGTCGGCTCGCTGATCGGAAGCGCCATCGCACCAGTCACCACCGCGGCGCTCGATCGGCTGCGGGGCGGTAGTTCATCGGCCGGCGGCCCCTCTAGGTCGCCGCGGGCACGACGCACAGCTCGGGCCGGTCCGGGCCGTTGAGCCCCCGTCGCAGCGAGATGAAGGCGACCGCGCCCACCAGCAGCGGCAGCCAGAACAGGATCACGCGATAGGCGAGCACCGCCGCGGCGGTGACCGCGGCCGGGGTGCCGAACACGATCAGCGCCCCGAACAGCCCGCCGTCGATCCCGCCGAGGCCGCCGGGAAGCGGGAGCAGCCCGCCGAGCTGCCCGATCAGGTAGCCCATCAGGAGCATCGTGATCGGCCGGTGAGTAGCCGAACGCCTTGAACGTGGCCCACAGGACGGCGTTGTCCCAGGCCCAGTAGCCAAGCGAACCGGCGATCACCAGGAGATTTCGCGAGCGCAGCATCTGCACCGCCTCACCCGTGCCGCCCACAAGCGCCTTGCGCGCCGCGCCGAGCGCCCGGCGAGCTCTCCCGCGTCGGCGCGCGACGGGCGCGCCGACGCCGAGCCGCGGCACCACCAGGACCGCGGCGATCACGAGCGGGCGCCCGCCGCCGGGACCGCGGTCAGCCAGAGCGACAGGTCGGGCCCCAGGAGGCCGAGCGCCATCACCGTGCCGAGCACCGCAACGGCGACGAAGTTGACCGAGCTCTTGATCAGGAAGAAGGCCACGGAGCGACGGGCGATCCGCTCCGCCGGCATGCCCCCCTCACTGGAGGATCCAGGCGCCGAGGGCGAGCCCACCGGCCCCGCTCGCCGGCACGATCGAGCCGGCCGCGAGCTCCGACCAGCCGATCTCCCAGCTCGTGCGCCACGGCATGTGCTGGCAGAAGATCGGGCGGAACATCAGGACGTAGGAGATGCAGGACAGGGCCTCGAAAACGACAGCCAGCGCGATCCATTGGGCTCGGCCTTGGTCAAGATGTCGCGGACCTCGCCCAGGCCAGGGGCGAGAAGCAGCACGAGGCCGACCACCGCGAGCGCCCCCACGATCTGAAGCGTGCGTTTCGCGAGCCGGCGGGGCTGAAACTCGTCCGGCATCGTGACGCCCGGCACGCGGTCGATCGGCTCGGCGCGGAAACGGGGCGCGTCGGTCACGACGGTCAGCTTGCGCCGAAGACTAGGCGAGTTCGGCGCGGGGTCGGAGCCCGATGAGTCCGTCTCGTGCACGCCGTGCTCGCCGTGGGGCGGCTCCGAATCGGGGCCGTCGAGCTCGTTCGGCGGATCCGGTACGTCGCGGTCCGCGGGGCCCTCGTCGGGCTGGCCCGCGCGGCGGCGGCGCAACGTCTGGTAGGCCCGGTCGAGCCCGCGCCGCACCTCGGCGAGCCGCTGGTGCCCCGCGTCGTCGAGCCCGCCGTGGGACTCGGCTTGCCAGAGCTCGTGCTCCTCGGCGACGAGCTCTTCGATCCGATCGAGTACGGATTGTTCGTCCACGCCGCGAGCATACTGCCCGCCCGCCGGCGCTCAGACGGGACGGTGCTCGGCGTCGCTGTTCGCGCGGCTCTCGCGTACGAGCACCCGCGGGCTGTCGAGCACCAGGCCGCGGCGGCGCAGGCCGGTGAGGCGCGGCTCCTCGTCGGCGAGCGTGACGAGCGTCGCGTAGTCCGGCCGCCAGCCGAGCGTCAGCGCGGACGCGTCGATGGCTGTCCGGCGACCGTCGATCTCGTAGCGGACGCCGCCGTAACCGGGGTCGATCGCCAGCGCCAGCCGGCTGCCGATCCCGGCGACCAGGGGTGGACAGGATCCCCCATGGGCCGCCAGCGGCGTGACCGCCATTCCCTCCGCACCCGGCGCGCAGGAGCGGCCCCCCGGCCGCCATGGTGTAGGCGCTCGAGCCGAGTGCAGTGGCCACCACGAGCCCGTCGCCGGCTACGCGCGCGTAGAGCACGTCGTCCACGGTGACGGAGACCAGGACCTGTCCCGGCCCGTCGCGCACCACCGCAAGATCGTTGATGGCCACGCCGCGCCCGCGCCCCGTCCTCGGCCAGTCGAGTCCCGGCACCGCCGTGGGCGTCCAGCGGCCCGGCGGCGACCTGCTCGAGCGCCCGCCGGACACGCGGTCGGCCTTCACCGAGGTCAGCACGCCGACGCTGCCGCAGGCCACCCCCATCACCGGACGCGGAATCCGGCGGCGCCCGCGTGCAGCGCCACCAGCGTGGTGCCGTCTCCTCCGAGGGCCGAGCACCAGGTCACAGTCCGCCGGGCTCGACCGGGTCGGCCAGCCCGGCGCGGCTGCCCGGAACGGGTATCTGGCCGACCGCCACCCCATGCTTGGAGGACCAGCTCGAGATCGCCTCGAGCACGCCCGCGACGTCCCGGCTCGGGTGGGCCACCAAGCCGACCTGGTGAAGGGCTCCGCCGGGCACGGCGGCATCCTCGCCGACCGCGGCAGTCATGCGGCGCGGGCTATGCCGCGGCGAGGTGGCTGTAGCTCTCGGGGTGCTCGCGCAGGAAGTCGGCGAGCGACCGCGGCGGGTGGCCGGCCAACCGGGCGACGCTGTCGCTGACCACGTCGAGCTCGCCGACGGCGATCGCCGCGTAGGAGGTGACCCAGCCCTCGATCTCCCAGTCCGGCGCGCCGCTCGGGGCGCGCGACTCGCGGGCCTCCTCGATCGTCTCCGCCACGTAGCTGACCGGCGTGCCGGCCGCGCTCGAGAGCTCCGCGGCCGCCTCGGCGAGCGTGAACGTCGCGGGCCGGTGAGCGGGTAGGCCTCGCCGTCGTGCCCGTGGCCGCTGAGCACCGCGGCCGCCACGTCGGCCACGTCCTCGCGCGCCACCGCCCCCACCCGGCCGTCGCCGGCCGGGCCGCGGATCACCCCGTCCGCGCCCGCGAAGAACGGGACGTAGTCGAGGTAGAGGCTGTCGCGCAGGAAGGTCCAGCGCACGCCGGCCTCGCGGATGTGCTGCTCGGTGTGGAAGTGATCGCGCCCGAAGGTGAAGGTGCAGTCCGGCGCGGCGGCGAGAAAGGACAGGTAGACGATGCGCTCGACTCCGGCCGCCACGGCGGCGTCGACCGCGGTGCGGTGCAGATCCACCCGGTCGCGCGCCTCGCCCGCGGACACCAGGAAGACGGTCTCGGCGCCCTCGAGCGCGCCTCGCATGGCTGCCGCATCGCCGTAGGAGGCGCCGCCCACCACCTCGGCGCCGTCGATGTCGCGCGCGCACGAAGCGTCCCGCACGACCAGCCTCAATTCGAACCGCTCGCCCCCAGGCGCTTCGCCACGCGGCCGCCGATCTCGCCGCTGGCCCCGGTGATCGCGATCAAGCCGGCGCTTCGCCCGCGAAGCGCACCGCGTTGCCGTACGGGTCGCGGGCGAGAAAGCCACCCGGCGCGTCCTCGATCTCCACCCCGCCGGCCACCAGCCGGTCGCGCACCTCGTTCACCTGGGCCGCCTGATCGAGCTCGATCGTCCAGTGGCGCAGGCCGATCGTGCCGCTCGGCATGGGCGGCACTCCCTCCCCGCGCCAGGTGTTGAGGCCGAGGTGATGGTGGTAGCCGCCCGCGGCGATGAAGGCGGCGCTGGAAAGCGCGTCATCACCTCGAAGCCGACGAGGTCGCGCCAGAAGGCGAGCGCGCGTTCCACGTCCCCCACGTGTAAGTGGAGATGGCCCACCACCAGGCCGTCGGAGGCCTTCTCGTGCGGCTCGGAGTCGGCGGCCAGCGCGAGCAGGCCCTGGAGGTCCAGCGGGGCCGGGCCGCCGAGCGCGGTGGGATCGCCCAGGTCGCCCCAGTGCCCGCGACTGCGGTCGGCGGCGAGTTCGATGCCGTTTCCGTCGGGGTCGGGCAGGTAGATCGCTTCTGAGACCTTGTGGTCGGAGGCGCCGCTGATCGGCGTGCCGGTGGCGATCAGGCGCTGGGCGGCGCGGGCGAGCTGCAGACGCGAGGGATGGAGGAGCGCGAAGTGGTAGAGGCCTGCGTGGCGCCCGGCAGGGCGGGCGTCCGGCTCCTCCACCAGGACGACGAGATCCCGGCCGCCGGTGCCGAGCGCGGCCTCGCCGCCAGCATGGCGATGGGGGTCCAGCCCGATCGCGCGTTCGTAGAAGGCGGCCGAGCGGTCCAGGTCGGTGACGGTCAGCTGGACGGGGCCGAGGCGCAGGCTGTCGGGGAGTGTCGCGGTGGTGTGGCTTTGTGTGGCGGTCACGGCGGCCTCATCCTCTCAGACCTGGCCCGGGCCGAGCCCCACCCGGGCCAGCGGCTCGACCAACTCGTGCTCCTCGTATGAGAGGTGCGAGAGCAATGTGTCGGTCAGGGCATCGATCGCGTGCTGGAGCTGGTCGAAGTCCCGCGGGTGGTTGATGTGGTGGACGAGCGCGCGGTCGACCTCCTCGATCGGCGTCGTGGATGGCGTGGTGCTCGGCCGTGAGACGGTCGATCACCGGCTCGAGCGCGGGCTCGGAGCGCTTGAGGTGGGGAAAGACCGAGACGTCCTCGAGGCTGTGGTGCTGGGCGACGACGCGGCAGTAGCGGGTGCAGAAGGCGCCGAGGGTCCAGTCGTTCTGGCGCATGGCCATCTGGTTGAGCGCGCTGCGCGCGTCGCCGGCGGAGATCTGTCCGTCGCGCACCTGGGCGACGACGGACCGCAGCTCGGTCAGCTCCCCGCGGAGGTGGTCGTGCACGTCGATCAGGTGTTGGCTGACCTGCCTGCCGCGCTCGGTGTACCGAACGTCGGGTGACGACGGCGGGCGGTGGGGCGCGTGGCCTCGTCCCAGGGCATGGAGTCGCCGAGGCGCGCGGCGTCGGGGGTGGGAGTGACCCCGAGGCGCTCGTACTCGCCGGATTCCGCTCGGGCACGAAGGCGGGAACCGGGTCGCGTGCGGCGCCGGGGCGCGCCCGCTTTCCACGAGCGCCCGAACCGCGGGCGCGGCCTGGGCGAAGGCCTCGATCAGGGCGGGATCGTCCCCCATGGCGATGAAGGTGCCAATGCCGCGCTCGAGGGCGTACTCGGCCATCTGCGCCGGCCACTCCGCGGGCGAGCCCGAAAGGGGGCCGGGGCTGCCGCCGGAGTAGGCGCCCGACGCGTTGAGCAGGCGGCGGATGGCCGACGGATCGCGCCCCGCCTCCACGGCCGCCTCGTCGATCAGCGCGTTGCCACTCTCGATCTGCCCGGGTTCCAGAACAGGGCACGCTCGGCAGCCACCCGTCCGCCGCGCGCCCGGTCAGCGCCAGCATCCGAGGCTTGTAGGCACCGATCCAGATGCCCACGTCGTGGGCCGGGGCGGGCCCGCGCTTCGCGCCTTTCAACCTGTAGTGCTCACCCTCGAACGTCACGCCGTCGCCCCGGCCGGCGTCCCGATCGCCACGGATGATCTCAACCGCCTCGCCGAGGGCGTCGACCCCCTGGCCGGGGGTGAGGCGGCGGCCGCCCATCGCCTCGATCGCCTCCCAGAACGCCCCGGCCCCGATGCCGAGCTCGATCCGGCCACCGCTGAGGATGTCGAGGCTGGCCACCGATCGCGCGACCACCGCCGGCTGGCGCAGCGGGAGGCTCAGCACGTTGGGCACGAGCTTGACCCGGCCCGTCTCCGCCGCCAGGAACGAGATCAGCGTCCAGGTGTCGAGAAACCTCGGCTGGTAGGGATGGTCCTGGAAGGAAACGAGATCCAGCCCGGCGCCATCGGCCAGCTGAGCCGTCTCGACGACGCTCGCGGCGTCGCCGGCGGAGGGCGTGATGAAGACGCCGAACTCGAGCTCGTGTCCGTAGTCGGCCATCGCCAGAGGCCCAGTTTCTCAACTCTGGCCTCCGGCACTTCAGTGCTCGGCTTGAAGCTCGAACCAGACCCTGGTGCCGGACGCGGTGGAGGTGAATCCCCAGCGGTCGGCGATCTGCTCCACCAGGAAGAGCCCCCAGCCGCCCTTGTTGCCGGCGTCGGGGCGGATAGCCGAAGTCTCCGTGCCGTCACTGGGATCGGTCACCTCGACGTAGGCCGTGCCGTCGCGCCACCGAATCTCGGTGGCCAGCGGTCGATCGCGTTCGTCCCCGCCGTGGCGCACGGCGTTGGTGATCAACTCGGTCATCAGCAGCAGGATGTCCTCTCGCACCTCGGGCGGCAGCCAACCGTCGCCCGCGAGCAGTGCTCGTCGGGCGTTCAGAGCAGCTTCCGGGCCTCGCTCGACCTGAAAGCTGAGGCTCTTTTCCTCGGCTTCTTCGTGACTCCGTGCGTACTGCGGAGAACGTGACATGTCCGGCTCCTGCGTTGTCGATCCGCGAGCGACCACTTACCGGTCGGCGCACCCAGGCCGGCCTAGTGCTGGAGCCGGAAACCGCGCCCGCCAATCAGCTGGGGCAGAGCGCGTGGACAGCGTAACACCGTCGCCCGTCAGCGGCTAGACTCGACTGCTTCGAAAACCGATGAGCTATCGCGAGACAGAGCATCTGCGCGTGCTGATCGCTAACGAGCGCAAGGATCGGCTCGCCTTGGTGGCGCCCATTGTCACGGCGCTCGGCCACGAGGTGATCGCGCGGGAGATCGATGTCGCCGATGTGGGCGACGTGACGGCCCGAGAGCGACCGACGTCGCGCTGGTGGGGTTGGGCGAAAGTTCGCAGCACGCCCTCGATTTGATCGAGAAGATCGTGCAGGAGGCGACCTGCCCGGTGATCGTGCTGATCCATGCGCCCCACCCCGACTTCGTGGAGAAGCCTCCAAGCGCGGGGTGTTCGCCTACATCACCGACGCCGAGGCCAAGGACTGGCAGAGCTCGATCGACATCGTCCTGCGCCGCTTCACCGAGTACCACGACCTCCAAGGTGCCTTTGGGCGAAGGGCGGTGACCGAGCGCGCCAAGGGCATCCTCATGGAACGCCATTCGGTCGACGAGGCCGCGGCCTTCCAGATGCTGCGAGACCACGCGCGCTCCGCCAACCGCAAGCTCGTGGACGTGGCCGGCGCGGTCGTCGACGGCCACGCCCTGCTGCCGAGGCAGCCCGAGGTACCGGCCTAGCGCGCGTAGGCCGCGGCCACCCCTCCGTCGACGTTGAGCAGGTTGCCCGTGCTCTTGCCCGAGCGCGTGGGCGAGGCGAAGTGCAGCACCGCCTCCGCGATGTCCTCGGGAAAAGGTCGACGCGCAGGGTGGTGCGCTTTGCGGTAGTGCTCCTCAGACTCGTCGGGCTCGATGCCGTAGGCGGCGGCGCGCTCCTCGCGCCATGAGGAGCCCCCAGATGCGCGAGCCCTGCAGGACCGCGTCCGGGTTGACCGTGTTGGCGCGGATCCCGCTGCAGCCGCCCTCCTCGGCCAGGCACCGCGCGAGGTGCAGCTCGGCCGCCTTGGCCGACGAGTACGCGGCGGCGTTCTTGCCCGCGACGATCGAGTTCTTGGAGGCGATGAAGACGATCGAGCCGCCGCGCTGCTGACGCCTGGAGCACGGGAACGCCTCGCGCGAGACCAGGAAGTAGCCGGTCACGAGATCTCGTGGTTGCGCTCCCACTCCGCCAGCGACGTCTCCTCGGAGCGCGGCGCTCGACGCCACGCCCGCGTTCGAGACCACGATGTCGACGCCGCCGAAGCGGTCGACGGCCGCGGCGAACGCGGCGGCGACGGAGCTCCTCGCTCAGTGACGTCTCCCGCGCACGGCGCAGCCCGCTTGTCGCCGAACAGCTCGACGGCGTCCTCCGCACCCGACCGGTCGAGGTCGAAGGCCACGACGCACGCCCCCGCGGCGGCGAGCGAGTTGCCGATCGCCCGGCCGATGCGGGCGCCGCCGGTCACCAGCGCGACCTGGCCCTGGAGCTCGCCCGGCGGCGGCGCCTGGGCGAGCTTGTAGAGCTCGAGCGGCCAGTACTCGATCGCGAAGCTCTCCTCGGCGTCGAGCGAGACGAACTCGCCGAGCGCCTGCAGCCCCGCCCATGACCTCGATCGCCCGGTGGTCGAGGTCGCGCGAGATCGCCGAGTTCTTCACGGTCGTGCCGGTCGAGAGCGAGCCCGACGTGCTGGATCAGGACGATCCGCGGATCAGGGATCGGCCGGCACGGTGCTCTCGTCGCCGTGCTGCGCCGAGGTACGCGGCGGTAGTCCGCCCGGAAGCCCTCCGCGCGCTCGGGCGATGCGCGCGCGCAGCGCCTCGGCGTCGTCGACGTCCGGGTCGTACGGGATCCACAGCGGCAGCCGTTTGGTGTGGACGAGGTGGTCCGGGCACGGGGCGCCGACCGTGACGAGCTCCTCGGCCTGGCCGAGGGAGACGAACTCGACCGAGCGCGCGGACGTGTCGACGCGTCAGCAGCTTCGGCCACTCGCTCGAGACCGCGCCGCGGATCGACGGCAGCAGCTCGTGCAGCAGCTCGGAGCGCGGCCTCGTCGCTCACCTTGCGCGCGGCCGGATGCGCTGCCGCCGAAGCGCGGGGTGTCGCCCCGTGCGCTCGTTGGCGAACGCGACCGCCTGGTTGATCACCTCGATCGTCCGGCGGTAGGCCTCCTCCGCCGTGTCGCCCCAGACGACGAGCCCGTGCTTGGCGAGCACCACGAGCTTGAGGTCCGGGTCGGACCGCGCCGCCTCGCCGACCTGCTTGGAGAGCGTGAAGCCGGGGCGGATGTAGGGAATCCACGCGGCGGCTGTCGCCGAAGCACTCGTGCACGAGGCGCTCGCCGTCCGCCGTGCCCGGCCAGCACGTTGATCCCGTCCGGGTGCGTGTGGTGCACGTGCGGCGGCGGGCACGAACGCGTGCAAAAGCGTCTCGATCGAGGCGGCGCGGCATCGTCGGGGTCGAGCATGCAGCGCGACAGGTAGGCGACCATCTCCTCGTCGCTCATCTTCGGCGCGCTCGATCAGCGGCACCACCTCGTCGAGCTTGAGGCCCGTGAAGTGCTGCGGCCCCATCGTGGCGAGGTCGCTGCCCGAGCCCTTGACCCACATCACAGGGCACCTCGCGCCCGGTGTGGTCGATCGCCGTGCCCTTGGCGGAGGTGTTGCCGCCGCCGAAGTTCGACACGGCCCGGTTGGCTCCGAGCAGGTTCGAGGCGAGGACGAGCTTGGTCCAGGACGTCGTCCCGCGGTGTGCCCCCCGCCCGGCCAGAGGTCGTCGACGTGATCGACGAGTGGGGTCGACGGTGCTCATCGGGTGATCTCCTGACGTGTCTCTCGTTCCGTGGCCATGCGCGCGGCGTAGCCGGAGGCGCGAAGTGTCCTCGATCGGGTCCTCGGCGGCTCCGAGTCCCGCGCGGACGCGCGCGCACAGGGGCCGGACGTCGGTGCGGTAGGCGTCGAGCAGCGCCTCGTGCCCGCCGAGCACGTCGCCGGCCTGCTGCGCGTGGCGCAGCGCCTCCCGGTCGACCAGCAGCGCCTTGGCATAGGCCTCCTGGAGCGCGACGACGCTCAGCACCATCGCCTCGACCTTCGGCTCGATGTTGTGCGACTGGTCGATGGTCAGGCGCGGCAGGTCCCCGCCGCGGCGAGCTCGAAGAAGATCAGGAAGAGCTCGAACGGGTTGACCGAGCCGACGATCAGGTCGTCGTCGGCGTACTTGCGGTTGTTGAAGTGGAAGCCGCCGAGCCGGTCCTCGCCCGAGAGCAGCGCGACGATCTGCTCGATGTTGGTTCCCTGCGCGTGGTGGCCGAGGTCGACCAGCACGCGCGCGCGCTCGCCGAGCTTCTGGCAGATCAGCAGCGACGAGCCCAGTCGGCGAGGTCGGTGGCGTAGAAGGCCGGCTCGAAGAGCTTGTACTCGACGAGCATCCTGGTCGGGGGGCATCGCGGTAGACTCGGAAAGCGCAGCGACATCCGCGCCGGCGCTCGCGGAGATCGTCCTGGCCCGGGTAGTTCGTGCCGTCGGCGAACCACAGCGACTGCGCGGTGAGCCGAGCTCGGCGGCGATGTCGAGGCACTCAGCAGGTGCGCGACCGCCTTGTCGCGCACGCGGGCGGCGGGATGGGTGATCGAGCCGAGCTTGAAGTCCTCGTCCTGGAAGACGTTCGGGTTCACGGCGCCAACGCGCAGCCCGAGCGCCTCGATGTGCTCGCGCAGCGCGGCGTAGTCGTCGACGGCGTCCCACGGGAAGTGCAGGGCGACTCTCCCGCGGTGCCGGTGAAGCGATGGACCTCGGCGGCGTCGTCGAAGCGCTCGAAGATGTCCCGCGGCCGGCCGGGCTGGGGGAACACCCCGAAGCGCGTCCCGAGTCGCCGTAGCCCCACGAGGGGGTCTCGATGACGAGCTCGCGCAGCCGGCGCTCGGCCGCGGCAATGGTGGGATCGGTCACGGTGTCGCCTCCATGGAAGTCGGGTCATGCGGTGGCCGGCGTGTGCAGGCCGCAGATGTCGAGGAAGCGCCGGTAGGTGGCCTCGGCGGCCTCGCGATCCGGCGACGGCTCCTCGAGCACGGGGGGGTCGAGCCGACTGGCGGCGGCGACGGCGCGCAGCTCGGCGAGCGAGCCGAGCTCGCCGGCCGCGCGGGCCTGGACGAGCACGTTGCCCAGCGCCGTCGCCTCGACCGGCCCGGCGAGCACCTCGCGGCCGCAGACGTCGGCGGTCATGCGGCAGAGCAGCGGCGTTGCGCGCGCCGCCGCCGATCACGTGGATGCGGGCGCACGTCGCGCCCCGTGACCGCCTCCAGGCGCTCGATCACCCAGCGGTACTTGCAGGCCAGCGAGAGCAGGATGCTGCGCACTGTGGTCGCGACGTCGCGCGGCGCCGGCTGGCCGCTGCGCTCTGCAGGCGGCGGCGATGCGCGCGGGCATGTCGCCGGGGCGGCAGGAAGGACTCGTCGTCGGGGTCGTAGAGCGGGACGACGCCCTCGGCCGACTGCGCCAGCCGGTGCAGGGGGTCGTCGTAGGACCAGTCGTCTCCCTGCTGGGCCCAGGTCCGCCGGCACTCCTCCAACAGCCACATCCCCATGACGTTCTTGAGCAGCCGCGTGGTGCCGTCGACGCCCCGCTCGTTGGTCAGGGTTGGGTCCGACAGCACGGGCTCGGGGAGCTCGAGGCCAAGCAGCGACCAGGTTCCGCTCGAAAGGATCGCCGAGTGCTCATCCTCGAGCGGCGCGGCGGCGTAGGCGGCGGCGGTGTCGTGGCTGGCCACCGCGTAGACGGTCGCGCCGCCCAGATCGTGATGGGCCAGCAGAGGGCCGAGCTCCGTGCCCGCCTCGACGAGCGGGCCGAAGATCCGGTCCGGCAAGCCG
>CAVSJF010000017.1:0-135437 GCA_963728155.1 uncultured Thermoleophilaceae bacterium
AGGCGGGTGCGCTCGATCGGGTCGGGATCCAGCAGCGGCATCGACGCGGGCCGGAGCTCGGCGAGCCGCCGTTCCAGGCGATCCAGGACGGCGCCCGCGTCGTCGTCGGCGTGAAGGCCGCGCACACGGTGAGCCGTGCCTCGCCGCGATGGCGGCTCAGCGCGATCTCCGGCAGCACGAGCGACGCCGGCGGCAGCGACGACCACTCCGGCGTGGCGCCGCCCGTGTCGGCAAAGGCAAAGCCGCCCACGAACACCGGGCCCGCCGCGGAGGGCCGGGTGGCGTCGAGTCCGGGTTCGTCGGCGAACGTGCGCCGCCCGAGCTCGCGCGCGTAGGCTGCCACGCGGGCGAAGCGCTCCTCGCCCTGGGCCTCCACCATCGCGGCCTGGCCCAGCCCCGCGAGGACGAATCCGCCGCGATCGGGTTGCTCGAAGCAGAAGTAACGGTCGTCGGCGCGCCGGGCGGCGAATACCGCGGCGGACAGGTCGAGATCGGCGCTCACCGGCACGGTGACCGCCGCGACGGCCGGGCCCGCGTCCCTCCGCGCTTCGGCTAGCGCGAACCCGACCCTGACCGCAAGTCGCTCGCGCGCCTCCGCCGGGAGAGCAAAGGGGCTGAGGGCGGTCGGGGCCCGGAGGGGCACCGCTAGGTGGCGCCCCGCCCGCGCGAAACCGCGATCTCGCCAGTGCGCACCATCTCGATCAGGCCAAACGGCCGCACCATCTCTTCGAAGGCGGCGATCTTGTCGAAGGTGCCGGTGACCTCGACGGTCACGCTGCGCTTGGAGACGTCGACGGTCTTGCCGCGGAAGATCTCGGTGAACTGCATCACCTGCGCGCGCGAGTCGCCGTCCTGGCAGGACACCTTGAACAGCGCAAGCTCGCGCGCCACCGTCTCGCCGGGCTCGAGGTCGCGGATCTTGATCACGTGGACGAGCTTGTGCAGCTGCTTGGTCACCTGATCGATCGGGTGAGCCGCACCGTCGACGGTCAGCGTGATGCGCGACATCGAATCGTCGTCGGTCGGGCCCACGGCCAGCGAGTCGATGTTGAAGCCGCGCCGGGCGAACAGGCCGGCGATGCGGGCCAGCACGCCGGGCTTGTTCTCGACCAGGATCGAGAGGATGTGCTTGCGGCCGGTGCGCATCCCGACCGTGGCCTGCAGGTCCTCGAGGCGGAGGACCTCCTTGGTGCCGGGCTCGCCCACGGCCCTAGCCGACCATGTCCCGCGCGGCCTGTCCGGCGGGGATCATCGGATAGCAGTTCTCTTCCTTGGTCACGTGCACGTCCACCAGCACGGGGCCGTCCTCGGCCAGGGCCGAGCGGAAGGCGTCGGGCAGCTCGCCCTTGTCGGTCACGCGCATCCCGGTGGCGCCGAAGGCCTCGGCCAGCTTGACCCAGTCGGGGCTCGCGCCCATCTCGACCGACGAGTAGCGGCGGTCCCAGAAGAGCTCCTGCCACTGGCGCACCATGCCCAGGTAGCCGTTGTTCATGAGGAAGACCTTCACCGGGATCTGCTCGGTCACGCAGGTGGCGAACTCCTGCACGTTCATGATCAGCGACCCGTCGCCGGCCAGGCAGACCACGTCCTGGTCGGGCACGGCGACCTTCGCGCCCATGGCGCTGGGCAGGCCGAAGCCCATCGTGCCCAGGCCGCCGGAGTTGATCCATTGGCGTGGCCGCGAGAACCCGTAGTACTGAGCGGCCCACATCTGGTGCTGCCCCACGTCGGAGGTGATCACGGCCTCGCCGCCCGTGGCCTCGTACATGGCCTCGACCATGTACTGCGGCTTGATCTCCGAGTCCGTGGAGTCCTCGTAGCGCAGCGGGTGCTTCTCGCGCCAGCCCTCGATGCGCTGCCACCAGCCCTCCAGGCGCGCGGGATCCGCGGCCAGGGCCCGGTACTCGGCGGTCAGCTTGGGCAGGATCTGCTTGGCGTCGCCCACGATCGGGATGTGGGCGGGCACGTTCTTGGATATCTCGGCCGGGTCGACGTCGATGTGGATGAACTTGGCGCGCGGGGCGAACTCGGAGAGCTTGCCGGTCACGCGGTCGTCGAAGCGGGCCCCGATGGCCACGATCAGGTCGGCCTCGTCCATCGAGTAGTTGGCCGTGCGGGTGCCATGCATGCCGGGCATGCCCAGCCACTGCGCCTCGCTCGCGGAGAAGGCGCCGAGACCCATCAGCGTGCAGGTGACGGGCAGCTTGTCGGACAGGCACAGCTCCGTGAACTCGGCGCCGGCGTCCGCGTTCACCACGCCGCCGCCGCCGTAGATGACCGGCCGGCGCGAGTTGGCGAGCGCCTTCGCGGCCAGGCGGATCTGCTTGGTGTTGCCCTCAGTGGTGGGCTGGTAGCCCGGCAGGTGGACCTTGGTGACGGGCTCGTAGGCGATGTCGGCGCGCGAGAGGTCCTGGGGCACGTCGACGAGCACGGGCCCGGGCCGCCCGCTCGAGGCGATGTGGAATGCCTCGTGGATGGCCTTGGGGATGTCGCGCGGGTCCTGGATCAGGATCGAGTGCTTGACGATCGGCATGGTGATCCCGGAGATGTCGGCCTCCTGGAACCCGTCGGTGCCGATCAGCTCCGTGCGCACCTGGCCGGTCAGGAAGACCGTGGGCACGCTGTCCATCACCGCGTCGGCGATGCAGGTGACCAGGTTGGTCGCCCCCGGGCCGCTGGTGGCGAGCGCCACTCCGACCCGGCCCGAGGCCTTCGCGTAACCCTCGGCCGCGTGGCCCGCGCCCTGCTCGTGGCGGCACTGGACGTGGCGGATGCCGGCGTCGTAGAGCGCGTCGTAGGTGGGCAGGTTCGCGCCGCCCGGGATGCCGAACACGTGCTCGACCCCCTCGGCCTTCAGGCACTCCATTATGGCGTCGACGGCTCGCACGGGGAAAAAGGCAGTCTAACAAGGCCTTTTGGCTCTCAGGCGGCCGAAACGGGCCACTCGAGATCGCGTCCGCAGCGCATGCACACCTGGTCGTGCAGGGCCACCTGCTGGCCGCATTCCGGACAGGGACGCAGCGCCTGGTCGCGCTCGGAGCGGTAGAAGATCGCGGCGATCGTCCCCAGTACCGGCAGCACGAATCCCACGAGCATCCAGAGGAAGAACGAGGACCCCTTGAGCTTCCCGATCACCCCCGCCGAGAGGCCGCAGAAGAAGGCGAGGACGACGTACTCCACCGGGAGCTAGCGCAACACGCCGACCGCCCAGACGGCGGCGATGATCGCGAGGACCACCACAGCGAGCCAGGCGACGGCGGCAACAGCGCCGATCACGAACTTGAAGAGCAGCCACACCGCCACCAAGAGCACCACCACGGCGATCAGCTTGCGCGCGACATCAGAGGCGAATTGACCCATGGGAAGAATTGTGGCAGGCGCTACAGAAGCCGGGAGGGGCGCGTCGGCAGGTAGCGGTCGAGGCCGGGCAGCGGCACCGAGCACATCAGCCAGCTGGGCCAGACCACGCGGAATCCGAGGCGGCGCAGGCGGTCGAGCAGCCACCAGGAGTCGGTGGTGCAGAAGAGCGCGAGGGTCTCCGGCTCCTGCGACTTGGACACGCGATCGAGGGCGGCGAGAACCACCGGCACAAGGTCCTCGGTGGACCGCGCCACGGCGGGACCGATGTCGCCGTCGGCGCTCACCCAGCAGAGTGCCACCGCGCCGCCCTCGGTGGCATCCATCACCGCCAGGCAGGTGCGGGTGCGGGCGAAGAAGCTGTGCAGCAGCGGACGCTCGTGCCCGATGGCAGAGGGCTCGAGGCTCTTCCATTCCAGGACCGCGCGCTCGGGGGTCAGCGCGTGCACGCCGGGCTCGCTGGCATCCACCTCCTGCGAGCGGCGCTCCAGATACTCCTCGGCGTGCTGGCGCAGGTGCCAGTGCCCGGCCACGGGCATCGCTCCGAAGTCGGTGAACAGGCCGAGGTCGGCGGGCATGCCCAACCCCAGCACCACCCGCCCGAGATCGGGCGACGGCGTGTCCGGCCAGCAACGCTCGAGCAGGGCCCGGCCCACGCCGCGGCCGGCGTGCGAGGGCGCCACCCACATCTCGGTCAGCTCGTCCATGGCCCCGAATCGCGCAATGCGCGTGTAGCCGACCAGCTCGTCGCCGTCCTCGCAGAGCAGGTAGCAGCCGTCGCTCTGGGCGGCGATGAACTCGAGCAGCGGGCGCTCGCGGCGCCATTGGGCCGCGATCTCTCCGGACTCGCGCCCGCGGCCCCCCGGCATCAGGTTGCGATCGAGCCGCGCGGCGTCCCAGGTGCGCTCGCCCAGCTCGAAGGTGGCGCGCAGGTCGCTCGAGCGCCCCTCGCGGAAGGCGAGAACGCTCACTCCGCGCCGGGGTCGGCGGGCTGTTCGCCGGCCAACAGCTCGGGATGGCCGAGCTGCCCGAGCTCGGCCGAGGCCCGCCCGAAGAAGAGCCCGGTGGTCCAGTCGAGGGCCAGCCGCACGCGCCGGGCCGCCCCCGGCATCGCCAGCAGGTGATAGCTGCGGGCGGCGAACCAGGCGGGAAAGCCGCGCAGCGGAACACCCACCATCTGGGCCACGGCCTGGTGCTGGCCCATGTCCACGAACACGCCCAGCGTGCGGTAGCGAAACGGCTTGGGCTTGCCCCCGGCCAGCGCCGCTGCCACGTTCTCGGCCACGCGGCGGCCCTGGCGGAGCGCGTGCTGCGCGGTGGGCGGGCTGGGCTGGCGCCGGCGCTTGGCCGGATCGGGCACCGCCGCCGAGTCGCCGATTGCCCACACGTTGTCGCGGCCCTTGACGCGCATCGTCGCGTCGACGTCGATCCGCCCGTGCACGAGCGGCAGGCCCAGCCGGCCGACCACCGCGGGCGGCTTGACGCCCGTGGTCCAGCACACGGTGCGCGCCGGAATTCTTTCCCCTGTGGACAGGGTCGCCGAACGCTCGTCCATCGACTCCAGCATCGTGCCGGTGCGGATCTCGATCCCGCGCCGGCGCAGCTCGCGCGTGGCGAACGCGGCCAGGGGGGCGGGGATCTCCTGCATGACCCGGTCCTTGGCCTCGACGAGCACGAAGCGCGAGCCCGTCATGCTCGAGCGCGGGTAGCGATCCATCATGTCGGCCACGAAGTCCTGCATCTCGGCCAGCCCCTCGAGGCCGGCGTACCCGGCCCCGACGAACACGAAGGTCAGGTACTCGCGCCGCGAGTCCTCGTCGGGCAGCGACTCCGCGATCTCGAGATGCAGCAGCGCGCGGTTGCGCAGGGCGATGGCGTCGGCGAGCGTCTTGAAACCGAGGGCGTGCTCGGCTAGGCCCGGCACCGGCAGCACCCGCGAGACCGAGCCGAGCGAGACGATCAGCTGGTCGTAGCGAAGGGTGTCCTCGCGACCGTCGATGGTGCGAAAGCGCAGCTCATTGCGGTCCGGGTCGGCCGATTCGACCGTTCCCATCCGCATCTCGGTCCAGTCGAGCTCCTCGCGCAGCGGCACCACCACGTGCCGCGGCTCGAGGGTGCCGGCGGCCGCGCCGGGCAGCAACGGCGTGTAGAGCAGGAAGTTGACGTCGGACACCAGGATGATGCGCGCGCTGTGGCGAGGGAGGCGGCGCTCGAGGCGGCGCGCGGCGTACAGCCCGCCGAATCCGCCTCCGGCGATGACGACTTCCTGTGCGATACGGCGAGGCTAACGAGCCGCGCTACGGGCCGCGTCCAGGGCCGGGCGCATCGGCGCGGGCATGCGCCGGCGCACCCGCCATGGCGCGCCGGCGAAGGCGTGGTTGGCCACGGTGGCGAAGCCCTCCTCGTCCACCCGCAGCGCGAGCAGCAGGTGGGCGACGCGGTCCGAGGGAGGCAGCTCGGGCTCGTTCACCCGCACGCAGAAGCAGTGCACGCGCCGTCCGCCCGGGGTCACCAGAAGCGCGCCCGCCTCGCCCACCAGCCACGTGCCGAGCTCGCCGGGCTCGAGGGCCAGGCCGGTGCGCCGCTGCAGGTCGCGCACCTCGTGGCCCAGCAGGTCGCCGAGGAGCCCCTGGGCCACGGGCTCGGCCCGCTCGTTGCGCGGGCCCTTCGGGCGCACGACGCTCGCGCCGCGAAAGGCGTAGAGCTCGGGGATGATCCACGCGTGTGCGAGTGCCATCAGCGCCACGGGCGCGGCGATCGGCGCCAGCCACAGCATCGCGCCGCCCGCGGCGAGGAACGGGACGGTGTACAGCAGCGTCCATGCCTGCCAGACGCGGCCCCACCGCAGCAGCCAGCTCGCGTCGGTGCGCTGGCGCCAGGGGACCGAGGCCAGCTCGGGTAGAGCGGGCGCCGGCGCTTGAGCGGCTCGAGCCTCCGTGGCGACCGCCATCAGCCCCCGGAGATGGGGCGGCGCATGATCACGAGGTCCGCGTCGCGCGGAAGCTCACGCACGTGCATGGCCTTGCCCGGGCCCGTCGGGCACGGTGCCGATGTAGCCGAGCTCCTGCTGGGAGCCGAACTGCTCGACGGCCTCGGCGAAGCGGGCGTCGTCGGCGGCCGTCCATTCCGCGAGCGTGGTGTGCCCCGTGCCGTCCATGCGGATGAGTCGAGCCATGCCTGTCTCCTTTGTGATGCGAAAGCAGTCAGGACAATGGTAGGGCGCGGCGCTACTGGCCCAGACGGGCGCGAACCATCTCCTGGACCTGGCCGCCGTCGGCGCGGCCTCTCGTCTCGCGCATCACCGCGCCGACGATCGCGCCGACCGCCTGTCCCTTCCCGGCGCGGATCTTCTCGACGGCGTCCGGGTTGTCCGCGATCGCGCGATCCACGATCGCCTCGAGCTCGTCGTCGCCCGCGCGGCCCAGGCCCTTTGCCTCCACCAGGGCGGCGGGGTCGCCGCCCTCGCTCACCAGCGTGTCGAGCACCTCGCCCCCGGCGGAAGCGGAGATCTCCTTCGCGCCGACCATCTCCACGAGTCGCGCGAACGCGGCCGGCTCCAGCTCGGTGGCGGCCGGGTCGGCGTCGCCGATGCGGGTGATCAGCTCGTTGATCGTCCAGTTCGCGAGGTTGCGCGCCTTGCCGCCGTCACCGGCGAGCGCAGCCTCGTAGAAGTCGCCCAGGTCGGCGCGGAAGGCCAGCAGCTTCGCCGTCTCGGCGGGCAGGTCGAGATCGCGCTCGAGGCGCTCGGCGCGCGCCGCGGGCAGCTCGGGCATCGCCTCGCGCGCGCGGGCGAGCATCTGCTCGGTGGGCGCGATCGGCACCAGGTCGGGCTCGGGGAAATAGCGGTAGTCGTGGGCCTCCTCCTTGGAGCGCAGCGTGGTGATCGCGCCCGAGCCGGGATCGAAGTGGAGGGTCTCCTGCTCGATCTCGCCCCCTTCGGCCAGCGTGCGCTTCTGGCGCTCGATCTCCGCGTCGATGCCGCGCTCGAGAAATCGAAACGAGTTCATGTTCTTGAGCTCGGTCTTGGTGCCGAGCGTGGTCTCCCCCACCGGCCGGATGGACACGTTGGCGTCCATCCGCAGCGAGCCCTCCTCCATGTTCACGTCGGACACCCCCATGCGCCGCAGGGTGGCCTGCAGCAGGCGCCCGAACTCGGCCGCCTCGCCGGCGCTGCGCAGGTCGGGCTCACTCACGATCTCCACCAGCGGCGTGCCGCCGCGGTTGAAGTCGACGACGCTCGACTCGGCCCCGTGGATTCGCCCGCTGGTCCCGGCGTGCACCAGCTTGGCCGCGTCCTCCTCGAGGTGGACACGATGGATGCGAACGTCGCCCAGGCGGCCCGCCGTGGCCAGCGGAATGTCGTACTGGCTGATCTGGTAGCCCTTCGGCAGGTCGGGATAGAAGTAGTTCTTGCGGTGGAAGATCGAGCGCGGAGCGATCTCGCATCCGAAGGCCAGCGCGATCATCAGCCCGAAATGGATGGCCTCCGCATTGGCCACCGGAAGGCTGCCCGGATGGCCGAGGCAGACCGGGCAAGTGCGGGTGTTGGGCTCCTCGCCGAAGGACAGCGCGCAGGCGCAGAACATCTTGGTGCGCGTCTTCAGCTGCACGTGGATCTCGATGCCGATCACCGGCTCGTAGGCACGGGTCCCGCCTCGGTCACGGTCACGTCCTCGGCACCCCCTCGAAGCCGATCGCCGCCTCGAGCGCGTGTGCGGCCTCCAGGATCTTCGCCTCGCTGAAGGCCGGGCCGGCGATCTGGAAGCCCACCGGCAGGCCCTCCGAGAGCCCGGCGGGAATGGAGATGGCGGCGATGCCGGCCAGCGACATGGGCACGGTGAAGTAATCGGACAGGTACATGGCGAGCGGGTCGGCGGTGCGCTCGCCCAGCTCGAAGGCCACCGTGGGCGAGGTGGGCGTGACGACGAAGTCCACCTGCTCGAAGGCGGCGCGGAAGTCCTCGACGATGCGCGTGCGGACCTGTTGCGCCTTGCCGTAGTAGGCGTCGTAGTAGCCCGAGGAGAGGGCGTAAGTGCCGATCATGATGCGGCGCTTGACCTCGTCGCCGAAGCCCGCGGCGCGGGTCTCCTCGTAGAGCGACGTGAGATCGCCGTTGTCGGTGGACCGCAGGCCGTAGCGGACGCCGTCGTAGCGGGCGAGGTTCGCGCTCGCCTCGGCTGGGGCGATCACGTAGTAGGCCGCCAGACCGTGCGCCGCGTGAGGGAGCCGGATCTCCTCGGTGGCGCCCCCCAGGTCCTCGATGCGGCCGATTGCGGCGCGGGTGATCTCGGCCACCTCGGGGTCGAGCCCCTCGGCGTCGAGGCCCCAAACTCCGAAGCGCAGGCCGTCGAGGCGCTCGGCGCTCGGGCCGGGAACGCCACCGTCGATGCCGACGCTCGTGGAGTCGCACGGATCACGGCCTTCAAGGTGGCGCAACAGGAGAGCGGCGTCGGCCACGTCGCGGGTCAGGGGGCCGCACTGATCGAGCGACGACGCGAAGGCGATCATCCCGTAGCGGCTGACCGCCCCATAGGTGGGCTTGAGACCCACCAGACCGCAGAGGGCCGCCGGCTGCCGGATGGAGCCCCCCGTGTCGGTGCCGATGGCCCACGGCGCGGTGCCCGCGGCCACCGCCGCGGCACTCCCGCCGCTGGAGCCTCCGGGAACGCACCGGCGATCCCAGGGGTTCTGCACGGGCCCGTAGCCCGAGTTCTCGTTGGAGGAGCCCATGGCGAACTCGTCCTGGTTGGTCTTGCCGAGCACCTGCGCACCGGCGGCCTCGAGATTGCGCACGCTCGTGGCCGTGTAGGGCGGCCGGTAGCCCTCGAGGATGCGCGAGCCGGCTGAGCTGGGCACGCCCTCGACGCAGAAGAGATCCTTCACCGCCACCGGGGGCAGCCGCCCGCCGCGATTTTCCTCGGCCACCCACAGGTATGAGCCGAGATCGTCGCCGTGCGCGCGCTCGCGCCAGAACGCGAAGACCTCCTCGCCGGAGACCTCTCCGGCAGCGATCATCTCGGCCTGGGCGCAGGCGCCGAGGCCGAGGAGCCCCTCGTTCACGAGGCCCCCGGGCTGGGCACGCGGAAGCCGTCGTCGGCCTCGTCGGGCGCGCTCTCGAGCGCGCGCTCGCGCGGGAGGCTCGGCCGTGGCACGTCCTCGCGCAGAACGTTCTCGAGCCCGACCACGTGGGAGGTGGGCTCGACGCCCTCCAGGTCGAGTGCCTCCATCTGCTCCACGTGCTCGAGGATCGGCGCAAGCTCACCGGTCATCTTCTCGACCTCGGCGTCGGTCAGCCTCAGCCGGGCCAGCTTGGCCACGTGGAGTACCTGTTCACGCTCGATCATCGCTCAGCGATTGTAGGAGCGCCGAGAACCGTCAGGGGCGTGGCGCGGGAAACGTCTCGATCTCGGCCGGTGGCGCCACCGGGCGCCCGGTCACGTCGGTGTGGCCGCCCGCGGGAGACGGGCGCTCGTCTCGCATGGCCACGAGGCTTCCGATGACGATGCCGAGGGTGGCCGCAAGGGCCAACCACAGGCCGAAGGAGCGGCCGTCGGCGCCCTCGGGCAGCGCGATCAGGCGAAAGAGGACGAGCAGAACCCCGAGCAGCCCGGCGAAGGTCACAAGCACAGTGAGGGCGACGGGGACGGCGGGCACGCGTTGGGTCGCCGTGATGAGCAGCAGCGCGACCGCGCAGGCGGCGATCAGACCAAGCAGCACGTCGAGCGCGGCCAGCGACTCCCATGCGCTGAGCTCGGAATACCACGGCAGCCACAGGGACACGAGCAGAGCCAACCCCGACAGGGCCGCGATCCACTCGCCCGCCCGAAGCCTCCGCAGATCCATGCCCGGTGCAGCGTAGCGCGCCGTGCGCGAGGGGCCGGGCTGGCCCGGACCGGAGCGATGTCATCGCTTGGCGTCACTCCGCCCCCGGCGCGAGGAGGGACAGGGCCGGGGGCGGGAGGACGCCGTGGCGGGCCGGCCGCGAGGGATATGGGCGGGGCCGCGCCTATTGCCCGGGACGCTTTTTGCCGGCGGCCTGTGTGGCTGCCACGTCTGAGCTGATCAGGAGACTCTCAGCCCCGGACGCCGCGCACAGTGGGGTCCGCCTGCGTGTTGGGGTGCGGCTACCCGTACCGACAGACCGGTCACTCTCACGCGCCGGTGGCGCGCCTGGCGGCACGCAGCGTGTTCACCAGCAGCATCGCCCGGGTCATCGGCCCCACCCCGCCGGGGACCGGTGTGATCGCCCCCGCCTTCTCGGCCACGGCCTCGTAATCGACGTCGCCGACGAGACCCGCTTCGGTGCGGTTGGTGCCCACATCGACCACCACCGCGCCTTCGCGCACCATGTCGGCGGTCACCAGGCCGGGCGAGCCCACCGCGGCGATCAGCACATCGGCCTCGCGGCACACGGCCGGGAGGTCGCGCGTGCGCGAGTGGCACTGCGTGACGGTGGCGTTGGCCGCCAGCAGCAGCTGCAGCAACGGCTTGCCCACGAGGATCGAGCGTCCCAGTACTACGGCCCGGGCACCCTCGAGCTCCACGCCGGCCTCCGCGACGAGCTCCATCACGCCGGCCGGGGTGCAGGGCACCATCGCCTCCTCGCGATCCTGCATCAGCAGCCCGGCGTTGGCCGGGGTCAGCCCGTCGACGTCCTTGGCCGGGTCGATCAGCGATATGAACTCGTCCTGGTCGAGCCCGTCGGGCAGGGGCAGCTGGAGCAGGATGCCGTGCACGCGCGAATCCGCGTTGAGGTCCCGGATCAGGCCCGCGAGGGCGTCAGCCGATACGTCGCCCCCCGGCTCGTGGTGGAAGGACTCGATGCCCACCTCGGCCGAGTCCTCGCGCTTCATGCGCACGTAGATCGCGGAGGCGGGGTCGTCGCCCACGAGGACGGTGGCGAGGCCCGGCTGGAGACCGGACGATGCGACCTCGTCGGCCACGCGGCGCCGAACGCGCTCGGCGACCGCCTTGCCATCGATGACCCGGGCCGACATGAGGGCGCGGCAGCCTAGCCGATCTAGCGCTTCTTGAGCGGCGCGTAGTCCGCCATCAGCTTGCGCTCGCTGCCGTCCTCGGCGAAGCGGACCACCACGAGGCCCCCGGGCTCCACGCCCACGATCACGCCCTCGCCGAAGTTGGCGTGCAGCACGTCGTCGCCCGTGGCGAAGATCGCCCCCGGTCCGCTGGGCTCGGGCGTCGCCGGCGCTCCGCCTCCCCACGTCGAGGCCGCCGCGCGGCCGGTGGGGACGCTCTCGTCGCGGTCGGTGAAGTCGATCGGGATCTCGTCGATGAAGCGGCTTCGCAGGTTCCAGTCGCGGTTGCCGAACAGGGCTCGAGTGCGCGCCGAGGTGAGGTAGAGCTCGCGGCGCGCGCGGGTGATCCCCACGTAGGCCAGCCGCCGCTCCTCCTCCAGGTCGCCCGCCTCGACCGCGCGCGAGTGCGGGAACACCTGCTCCTCCAGGCCGATGATGAACACGGTGTCGAACTCGAGGCCCTTGGCGTTGTGGATCGTCATGAGGGTCACGAGGCCCTGCTCGTCGCGCAGGTTGTCCTGCTCGGAGAACAGCGCTATCTGCTGAAGGAACTCCTCCACCGAGGGCTCCTCCGCGGTGGCGTCGTACTCGCGCCCCACCCCCACCAGCTCCTCGAGGTTCTCCATGCGAACCTGCGACTCCACGGTGCGCTCGGCCTGAAGCGCCTCGGTGTAGCCGGCCTCCTCGAGCGTCTCGTGCAGGAGGTCGCCCACGCCGGCGCCGCCGTCCACCCGCTCGCGCAGGCGCTCCATGATCGACATGAACCGCCCCACGGCCTTGACCGCCGCGGTACCCAGGCCGGGGATGGCCTGCGGCTCGGCGGCCACGTCCCACACCGGCTCGCCCAGCGTGTTGGCGTGGCCGATCACGCGGGCCTGCGAGGTCTGGCCGATCCCCCGCCGCGGCGAGTTGACGATCCGCCCGAAGGCCACCGTATCCGAGGGGTTCACGAGCATGGTCAGGTAGGCCATGGCGTCCTTGATCTCGGCGCGCTCGTAGAAGCGGGTGCCGCCGATGACCTGGTAGGAGACCCCGTAGCGCACCAGGTTGTCCTCGAGCACCCGCGACTGGGCGTTGGTCCGGTAGAAGACCGCCACGTCGTCGCGTGAGGCCCCCTCGTCCACCAGCCGCTCGATCTCGGACACCACGAATCGGGCCTCGGCGTGCTCGTCGTCGAGCTCGCGCACGTGCACCGGGTCTCCCTCGCCGAGATCCGACCACAGCGTCTTGACCTTGCGCGAGCGGTTGTTGGCGATGACCGCGTTGGACGCGTTCAGGATGGTCTGGGTCGAGCGGTAGTTCTGCTCGAGCTTGACCACGTGGGCGTCCGGCCAGTCGCGCTCGAAGTCGAGGATGTTGCGGATGTCGGCTCCGCGGAAGGCATAGATGCTCTGATCATCGTCACCGACAACCGCGATTTGCCGGTGATCCTCGCACAGCAGCTGCAGCCAGCGGTACTGCGCGCGGTTGGTGTCCTGGTACTCGTCGACCAGCACGTGGCGAAACGAGCGGCGGTAGCGGTCGCGCACGTCCTCGAAGAGCTCGAACAGGTTCACGCAGCGAAAGAGCAGATCGTCGAAGTCCATCGCGTTGGCCGCGTGCAGGCGCGGCTCGTAGAGGTCGTAGACGTCGGCGGCGGTCTGCTCGAAGAAGGAGCTGACCTTCAGCCGGTGGGCCTCGGCGTCGAGCAGCGCGTTCTTGGCGTCGGAGATCTGGCGGCGGATCCCGCGCGGGGCGAAGCGCTTGGGATCGATGTCGAGCTCCTCGATGCAGTTCTTGACCAGGCGCAGCGAGTCCTGCTCGTCGTAGATCGTGAAGCCGCGCGTGTAGCCGAGCTTCTCCGCGTCGGCGCGCAGCATGCGCGCGCAGGCCGAGTGGAAGGTCATCACCCACATGGCCCGCGCCCGCCCGCCCACGAGGCCCTGGACGCGCTCGCGCATCTCCTGGGCGGACTTGTTGGTGAAGGTGATGGCGAGGATCTCGCCCGGGTGGGCCTGGCCGCTGCCGACCAGGTGGGCGATGCGGTGGGTGAGCACACGAGTCTTGCCCGAGCCCGCTCCGGCCAGGATCAGGAGCGGGCCGTCGGCGTGCAGCACCGCGTCGCGCTGAGGGTCGTTGAGACCCTCGAGCAGTGCTTCCGTGGCGGGCGGCGCGCTCATCCCAGCGAGGATAGGCCGCTGGGCGGCGGGGTCGTGAGCGCTACAGGTCGCGGCGCGCGAACGCCGTCCGCGCGGCCACGCCCACCAGCAGGAGATACACGACGGTCCACAGCCACAGCACCGGCCCGCCCTCCTGCGCGCCCCCGAAGGGGCCGAGCTGGACGATGACCCCCGTGGTGCCGCTCAGCTCCGAGGTGAGGTCGTCGAGGCCGGCCTGGTAGAGCGCCTCGAAGGGCAGCACCCAGGAGGCCACCGACGCCACCGTCTCGAGCGTGTCCACGGCGAGCGCGTCGCCGATCTGGCCCAGCAGCCCCGCGGCCAACCCGGCGCCGAAGGCCATGAACACGGCGATGCCGTTGGCGTTGGCGGACATGAAGATCGAGCCCAGCAGCGAGAGCGCGGCGATCACCACGACCCCGGCCATCAGTCCGAGGCCGGGACTGACGGGATGATCGGGCCACCAGCCGCCCGCCACGCCGGTGATCACCACGGCGGCCGCGTACACGAAGGCCACATAGCCCGCGCACACGGCGGCCGCGGCGCCGAAGCGCCCGGCGAGCAGGGCTCCGCGGCCCAGCGGCCGCACCACCAGCGGCTGGAGAAGTCCCCGCTCGGCGTCGCCGCGGACCGCGCCCAGAGTGAGGAACACGGCCAGGACGCAGCCCAGGAAGAGGGTCGTAAACATGGCCAGCCCGAGCAGGGTGGAGCCGGTCAGCACCTGGTCGTCGATGGCGTCGATGCCCTCGTTCTCGGTGGTCACGTCGAACGCGGCCTCGGTGCCCACGGCGTAGAGCACGAGGAAGGCGAGGGTGAGCAACAGCACCACCACGAACACCCGGCGCCGGGTGGACTCGCGCAGCGCGTAGCGCGCGATGGTGGCAGCGCCCCTCACGAGGCACCCTCCACGGCCTCGAGGTAGGTGTCCTCGAGCGTGGAGGACAGCACGCGCACGCCGTACACGCGCTCGCCCGCCGCCACCAGCCCGGCCACGATCTCGGGCACCGCGTCACGCTCTGCCTCGGGAAACGTGCGCACCCCGTCCTCCACGTCGACCTCCACCCCGCGCGCGCGGGACAGCTCGTCGGGCCGGCCGCGCGCCACGATGCGGCCGCCCACGAGGATGGCCACCCGGTCGCACACACGCTCCACCTCGCTGAGCAGGTGCGAGTTGAGCAGCACCGACACGCCGCGGCCCTTGAGCTCGAGCAGCAGGTCGCGCACGATGCGCCGCCCCACCGGGTCGAGCGCGCTCGTGGGCTCGTCCAGCATCAGCAGGCGCGGCGAGCCCACCAGCGCCTGGGCGATCCCCAGGCGCTGCTGCATTCCCTTCGACATGGCCTCGACCCGTGTGCCGGCGTCGTCGGCCAGGCCCACCAGGGAAAGCAGCTCGGCCCGCTCCGCCGCTCCGCCCGGCGAGCCGGCGAGATTCTGATGCAGGTCGAGCAGCTCATCCGCTCTCAGCCAGCCGGGGAAGCGAAACAGCTCGGCCAGGTAGCCGATGGCCGCCCGGGCGCCGGCCGAGCCGGCGGGCTCACCCGCCACCTGGGCTCGGCCCCCCGAGGCGCGCACGAGGCCGCAGGCGATCTTCACCAGGGTCGACTTGCCCGCGCCGTTGGGGCCGAGCAGGCCCACGAGCTCGCCGGGCTCGACGCTCAGATCGACGCCGCCGAGCGCCACCGTCGCGCCGTAGCGCTTCTCGAGCTCCTGGCACGCGAAAGCGGCGGTCACGGGCGGCAGTGTAGGAACCCGCCCCTACGCTGGCGCCGATGAGTCTGCTCGACGAGGTACGGCAGAGCTGCGCGGCGCTGGCGCGATCGGCGCGCCACGTGACCGTCGACATCGATGCCGCGGCGCGGCTCGAGCCGGTCGCGCCGCCCGCGCTCGATCCCGAGCGCCACTACCTGGAGGGCACCCGGCCGGACGTGGCCGCCTACCTGCTCACCCTCGACGCGATCAACTTCGGCTCGGGATGGTTTCCCACGCTGCGCAAGCGCCCAGGCTGCTCGGGCTACTTCACCGTGGCCTGGGCGCTGGCCGACCGCTTCAGAGCTCACGGGCCGTGGTCGAACGCCGAGCTGCGCGCGATCGAGGTCCGCGAGCTGGCCGAGGTGCTCGGCCAGGACGCCGGCCACCCGCTGATGCGCATCTACGCCGAGGCCCTGCGCGACCTCGGCCGCTTCCTGGGCGATCGCGGCGCGCTGGACCTCATCGGGGAGGCCGGCGGCTCGGCCGAGCGGCTGGCCACGCTGCTGGCCCGCGGCATGCGCTTCTTCGACGACCGGGGCTTCTACAAGCGAGCCCAGATCACGCCCAGCGACCTCGCGCTGGCCGGCGTGGCCGAGTTCGCTGACCTCGACCGCCTGACGATCTTCGCCGACAACCTCGTGCCCCACGTGCTCAGGGTGGACGGCGTGCTGCGCTACACGCCCGAGCTGGCCGCCCACATCGATGCGGGGAAGCTTCTTCCGCCCGGCGACGCCGAGCGCGAGATCCGCGCGTGCGCCCTGCACGCGTGCGAGCTGCTCGCGCAGCGCACCGGAATCGCGCCGCGCGTGCTCGACGTGACGCTGTGGAACCTCGGCCAGGCGCCGGAGTACAAGGCGATCCCGCGCAACCGGACCCGCTCGGTCTACTACTGAGCGCGGGAGGCGCCGCTCGCCCGTCTGGCCCTCACTGCCGTGTCGGGCTGATCGGCGAACACGCCGTCCACGCCGAGGCGGAAGAACTGCTCGTACTCCGATGCGATGTCGCCGTAGGCCGCCGGGTCGGAGCCGTCGCGAAGCTCGAGCGCCAGGAAGGCGTTCTCGCGCCGGAAGGTGTACGGATGCACCACCAGCCCGACCCGGTGCGCCCGGCGGACGAAACCGGTCGGAGGCAGCGAGCGGCCCTCGGCGTCGAGCGGGACGATGTAGTCCTTGGAGGGCCCGACGCCGTCGGCGTAGCGGGCAATGGCCCGGAGCGCGGCAGGTCCGGTGGGCGGAGCCGGCAGACCCAGCAGCTGGACGAGACGCACGCCGACCCGCCGGTTCAGTCGTTTCAGGCTGTCGGCCTCGAAGGACTGCACGTACACCCGGGCCGATCGGCGGTGGAGGCGGTTGCGCTGGAGAATCCTCACGAGCCGGCCCTCCAGCGGCAGCCCGATGGACCGGAAGTAGCTCGGATGCTTGGTCTCGGGATACACGCGGATCGGCCGGCCGAGCCTTTTCGAGAGGCGCCGCGTGAGGTCGATGACCTCCTGGAAGGTGGGGATGCGGTAGCGCCCGTCGTACGCCGCGTTGCGCGGGCGCAGGTCCGGGATTCGCTCCCGGGCGCGCAGGGTGCGCAGCTCGGTCAGCGTGAAGTCCTCGGTGAACCAGCCCGTCAGCGGCACGCCGTCGATTGTCTTGGTGGTCCGGCGATCGGCGAACTCCGGATGGTCGGCGACGTCGGTGGTGGTGGAGATCTCGTTCTCGTGCCGGGCCACCAGAACGCCGTCGCGGGTGGCGACGAGATCCGGCTCGACATAGTCCGCGCCCTGGCGGGCGCCCAGCGCATAGGCGGCCAGGGTGTGCTCGGGGCGATAGCCCGACGCGCCGCGATGGGCGATCACGATCGGCTCCTTCGGGGCGGCCTCCGCGATGGGCGCCGCCACCAGGGCGATCAGGATCAGCGCCTGCGCCGAGCGCGCGGCTCGAGCTCACCCGCCGGCGGAGTCCGGCCCGCCGCGGCGCCGCAGTGGGGTCACCTCCGCGCCGCCGGGCTTGCGTCCGGTGTTCTCCGCCACCATCTCCTCGAGCTCCGTGAGGCGGTTGGCCAGGCCGCTGATGGCGTCCGCCACGGGGTCGGGCAGGTGCACCCAGTCCGCGTCGGGCCCCTCGGGCCGGCGGCCGTCCACGCGCACGGGATGTCCCGGGTTGCCAACCACGGTGGCGTTCTCGGGCACGTCGTGAATCACCACCGAGTTGGCGCCGATCTTGGAGCGGGCGCCCACGTCGATCGGCCCCAGCAGCTTGGCGCCCGAGCCGATCATCACCTCCGAGCCCACGGTGGGGTGGCGCTTGCCGCGGGCAAACCCGGTGCCCCCCAGGGTCACCCCCTGGTACATGGTCACGTCATCGCCCACGTCCGCGGTCTCGCCGATCACCACGCCCGCGCCGTGGTCGATGAACAGGCCGCGACCGATGTTCGCGGCGGGATGGATCTCCACCCCGGTGACCACCTTCACGACGTTGGCCAGGACCCTCGGGGCGAGTGGCACACCGGCTTCGTCGAGCGCGTGCGAGATGCGGTGGGCCAACACGGCCTGCACGCCGCCGTAGGTGAGCAGGATCTCCGCCCGCCCGACGTTGCGGGCGGCCGGGTCGCGCTCCTGGGCCGCGGTCAGGTCCTCGCGCAGCTCGCGCGCCACTCGGGTGAAGGTGCCGAGGCCGAGCATCAGGGGGCGAAGAATGGCGTACTCACGTAGCGCTCGCCGGAGTCCGGCATGATCACCACGATCCGCTTTCCGCTCATCTCGGGGCGGCTGCCCACGTGGATGGCCCCCCAAAGGGCCGCGCCGCATGAGAGGCCGGCCAGGACCCCCTCGACCGCCGCGCAGCGGCGCGCGGTGCCGATCGCGTCCTCGTCGTCCACCGGGACCACCTCGTCGATCACGTCACGGTTGAGCACGTCGGGCACGAAACCCGCGCCGATGCCCTGGATCTTGTGCGGCCCGGGCGGGCCGCCCGAGATCACCGGCGATGTCTTGGGCTCGACCGCCACCACGGTCAGGTCGGGGTTGAGCTCCTTGAGCCGCTCGCCGCAGCCGGTGATGGTGCCGCCCGTGCCCACTCCGGCCACCAGCACGTCGATGCGCCCGTCCATGTCGCGCCAGATCTCCTCGGCGGTGGTGCGCCGGTGGATCTCCGGATTGGCCGGGTTGGAGAACTGGGCCGGCACCCAGCAGTCGCCGCGCTCACGGCAGATGCGGCGGGCCTCCTCCACCGCCTCGTTCATCCCGCCCATCGACTCCACCAACACCACCTCGGCGCCGTAGAGACGGAGCAGGTTCTCGCGCTCGCGGCTCATTCCCTGGGGCATCGTGAGCACGAGGTCGTAGCCCTTCGCCGCGCACACGAAGGCGAGCGCGATCCCGGTGTTGCCCGAGGTCGACTCGACGATCGTGTTGCGACCCGGCTCGATCCGCCCCTCCGCCTCCGCGGCGTCGATCATCGCCACCCCGATGCGGTCCTTGACCGATCCGCCCGGGTTGTAGGCCTCGAGCTTGGCGATCAACTCGGCGTGGCAGTCGGGCGCCACGCGGGTCAGGCGCACCATCGGCGTGTTGCCGACCAGGTCGGCCAGGTTGTGCGGAATCGCGCCGGCGATCGGCGGGACGCTCATGCCCGCCGACTGTAGCCGTCGGGCGCTCAGCCCGTGCCGTGCGGTCCCGGTGCGTCGGAGTGCTGGTCGGTGTCGAAGGTCGTGTTGTCCGTGCCGTCCTGTTCGGGCGTCTGCTTCTTGGGCTGCGGATCGGCGGCGGCCTCGGCGTCGGTCTCTTCTGTGTCTAGCTCTTTGTCATGCTCCATGGGTTCCTCTTACCCGGCCGCAGGCCCGACAGTCGGGCTTTGGCGCGCGAGCGCCCCTCGTCGGCCTGCAGGGCGTCGCCGATGAGCCAGAACATGGGCGGCCACAGGCCCACGAAGAGCGCGCGCCGCTCGGCGTTGCCGCGTTCCTCCTGATCCACGGTCTTGGCGCGGATCCACAGCGAGATGCACAGGTAAATGGTCGCGAGCGAGGTGATGTGCAGATGCCAGCCGCGCAGGCCGCAGGCGCTTAGGGCTTTTGTGAGCATGGCGGCCGGGTACCCAGCCAGGGCCGAGGCCACTCACCCCGCCGGCCCAACCGCCCGTATCCCCTGCGATGGCCTATAACCAGCCCTTGTTTCGCCGCCTCACCACGGCCACACGCTGGCCGGTGGGCGTCGTCCTCACCTCGTGGCGCTACATGTGGCGCACCACGCCGCTCTATCGCCACGAGGAGCGGGGGTCCTGGGACGAGGACGCGCCGCCATCGCTGCCGGACTCGGTGAGCCACGAGGATCTCCAGCGGATCGGCCACGGAGCGGGACCGATGTTTCGCCGCCGCTACACGGCCGTGATCGCCGACTCGGAGTTCTCGCCCGAGGGGCTGATGAAGCGGCTGACCGACGATCTCGACCGCGCGGCGCCGACCGAGTTCGCCACCTTCAAGAAGCTCGAGGGCGAGAAGGGACACCTGCGGGTGGGCGACGAGTACGTGGTGCGCATGCCCGGGCCCTGGGACGGTCCGGTCCGCGTGTTCGAGCGCACCCCGACGTCCTTTCGGCTTGCCACGCTCGACGGTCATCTCGAGGCGGGCCAAATCCGCTTCAGCGCCAAGGGCGAGGATGACCGGCTCCGCTTCGAGATCGAGTCCTGGGCGCGTGCCGGGGACCGCCTCTCGAACCTTCTCTACGACCAGCTGCGGATGTCCAAGGAGATCCAGTTCCACATGTGGACCTCCTTCCTCGAGGGCGTAGTTGAGCTCTCGGGCGGAAAGCGCGACGGCGGCCTGCGCATCCACACTCGGCGGGTGGAGGACATCCCCGCCGAGCGGCGCCTGGGCGATCCGCGAGCGGTGAAGGCCCTGCGCGCGCTGCAGCAAAAGCAGCTGAACTTCGATCTGTCCCAGCAGGCCTCGTTCACCGCGGAGGCCGGCTGGCACGTCGACGACTACTGCCAACCGCTGCCCTCCGAGGCGCCGGGTCCGCCGGAGCCGGGCGGGATCTGGGAGCGGGCCCAGCAGCTGATGCTCGACTACGAGTTCGCCGACCCGAAGATCGTGACCGCCCTCTACGCGGAGGACACGGAGCTCGAGGGACGCGACATGCTCCTGGAAGCCCGCTTGTGGAACGTGATCCGCGTTCGCTTCGGCGTCCGGGTCGGCAACGTGGTCGACCAGACGCGCGACGAGAACGGCCGCGAGGTGCGCGTTTGGGGCTGGAGCTACCAGACCCTCCAGGACCACTTGGAGAAGGGCCAAATGGACTACCAGGTGTGGAAATGGGCCGACACCGGCGAAGTGGAGTTCCGCATCCACGTGGTCTCGCGCCCGAGCCGCGTGGCCAACCCCGTCATCCGTCTGGGCTTTCGCGTGTTCGGGCGCCGGGAGCAGATCCGCTTCGCCCGCCGGGCCTGCGAGCGCATGGCCTGCCTGCTGGCGCGCACCGAGGCCGACAGCGCCGCCGAACCGGTGCCGGTGCACGAGAAGGCCACCGTCTAGCTTCTCTCGGCGCGATGCCGATCACCGTTTCGCAGCTGGCCATTGCGCCGGTCAAGGGCCTGCGCCTCGCTCCCGTGGACGAGCTGGACGTTCGTACCACCGGCGCGGTGGGCGACCGGGCCTACGTCGTGATCGACGAGCACAACGAGCTGCTGCTCACCGCGCGGACCCCGCGGTTGCTGCAGGTGGCCCAGCGCTGGGATCCCCGATCGGGGGAGTTGACCCTGGGCTTTCCCGGCAGCGTGCAGGTCACGGGGGCGCCGGTTCCGGGCGAAGCGATGAGCACCGCGCTCTACAACGGCCGGCGGGTCAGCGGCCGGTTGACCCGCGGCCCTCACTCCGCCGCGCTGTCCGAGCACCTGGGGAGCCCGGTGCGGCTCGTCGCGCTGGACCCGGCCGAGGTGGGAACCGACGATTTCCCGGTGAGCCTCATGTCCTCCGCGTCGGTGGCGGCGGTGGGCGAGGCCCTCGGCGCCGCGGCGCCCGATCCCCGCCGCTTTCGCATGACGATCACGATCGACGGGGCGGAGCCCTGGGAGGAGAACGCTTGGGCCGGGCGAGAGATCCAGATCGGCGAGGCCCGACTGCGCGTGACCGAGCCCGTACCGCGCTGCGTGGTCACCACCCGCTCCCCCGATAGTGGGCGCCGCGACCTGCCGATCCTGAAGACCCTGGCCGAGCTGCACGGCAAGCGCAACGTGGTCTTCGGCGTTTGGTGTGAGGTGAGCGCCCCCGGGCGGGTACGCCGCGGTGACCACGTGGTTGGCGGCGGCACGGCATAGCGCGCGCGAAATACGGCAATTCTGCGGATGCAAAGGCTCGGCCCCGGCCGTACCGTCTTCTGACACAACCGACCAAGGAGACCAACCGATGGACCTATATGTGATTCGCCGGCGCGACGTCTGGGCCTCGCCGCAGGAGCTGGAGGCGACTGCCGAGCGGTCGGCCACCGAAGGCGACAGGGCCGACTCCGGCGTGCGCTGGATCCGCAGCTACGTGGTCACCGAGGAGAGCGGCCGGCTGGGCACGGTCTGCATCTACGAGGCGGAGAGCCCCGAGGCGATCAGGGCTCACGCAGCCGCATCCGGCATGACAGCCGACGAGATCGTGGCGGTCGCGGACACCGTGATCGTGCGCGCCGACCCCGAGCCCGTCACGGCTTGAGGCGGTCCTAAGCTCGGCGCATGGCCATCCGCACCGTCCTCGTTGGACGTAAGGACGAGCGAAGCCGCCTCGAGGACGCGCTGGATCAGGCGCGCCTCGGAGGCGGCTCGCTCGTGCTGGTGGCGGGCGCGGCGGGAGTGGGAAAGACCCGTCTGGTCGAGCAGGTCTCCACAGAGTCGGGGGTAACCGTGTTGTGGGGCCGGGCACGCCAGGGAGCGGCGACGCCGTACGGCCCGGTGGTGGCCGCTCTGCGCTCCCTGCTGCACGTCGACGCCCAGGGCCTCGACGAGTTCGGCCCGCTGCGGGAGCAGCTCGCTCTGATCCTCCCCGAGCTCGGAGAGCCGGCTCAGGAGAGCGATCGCCCGACCCTGTTCGAGGCCGTGCGCGCCGCGCTGAGCCACGTTGCCCGCTCGGAGCCCGCCGTCGTCGTGCTCGACGATCTCCAGTGGTCCGACGAGGCCACCCTCGAGCTGCTGCCGGCCCTGGCCGAGTCCGTGACCGAGCTGCCGCTGCTGATCGTCGCGACCTACCGCTCGGACGGCCTGCCGCGCGATCACGCTCTGCGCCGGGTCAGGCACGAGCTGCGACGATCCGGGCGCCTCACCGAGATCACAATCCCGCCACTGACTCCGGCGGAGACCGCCGAGCTGCTCACGCATCTCCTCGAGCAGTCCCCGGCCCCGGCGCTCGTTCGCGCGATCCAGGACCGGACCCAGGGGGTTCCCTTCTTTGTCGAGGAGCTCGCGCAGGCGCTGCTGCTGACCAACGCCCTGGTGGCCGGCCGGCGCGGGCTGGAGCTGGGCGAGACCGGACAGGTGCCGGTGCCCGACACCGTCCGCGATGCCGTGCTCATCGGCGTATCCGACCTCTCCTCCGAGGCGCGGGCCGCGGCTGACGTAGCCGCGGTCGCCGGCGAGGAATTCGACCTCGCGGTGGTGGCGGCCACGTCCGGCTCCGCGGGGCTGGCCGAGCTCCTGGACCGCGCGCTCGTCACCGAGGTCGGGTCCGGCCGAGGAGCGTTTCGGCACGCTCTAACGCGCGAGGCTCTGTACGCGGACGTGTCCTGGATCGAGCGCCGTCGCCTGCACGTGACGCTGGCCGAGGCGATGGAGCAGGACGGGGGGCTGAGCATCGAGATCGCGGGGCATTGGCTTGCCGCCCGCGACGAGACCCGCGCCCGCGGGTGGCTGGTCGACGCGGCGGAAGCGTCCGGGCGCGTGCACGCCCACCGCGACGTGGCCAGCGCACTTCGTCAGGCGCTCGAGCTGTGGCCCGAGGCCGAAGCACCGGATCTCCGCATCGAGGCGCTGGAGTCCTACGCCCGGAGCGCCGAGCTGTCGGGTGAGCTGACCGAGGCTGCGCGGGCGTGGCGCGAGATCTGCGCGGTCCGGGCCGAGCACGGCAACCGCACGGCGTGCGCGCAGGCCCAGCGGCGCCTGGCCGCCGTGCACGATCTGAGGGCTGACCGTGGCGCGGCCTTTGCCGCGCGCAACGCGGCCGCCGAGGCTTTCGCCGCGGAGGAGTGCCTTGCCGAGGCGGCCGTCGAGCGGCTGGCGCTGGCCAACTACCTGCGCGCCGGCGCCAACTACTCCGCGAGCATCGACCAGGCCGCTACCGCAGCCGCTGACGCCGAGCGGGCGGGCCGCCTCGACCTGCGACTGCGCGCGGTCGGGCTGCAGGGTCTGGCGCAGGCCAAGGGCGGCGATTACGAACACGGCCTCGCCACAGTGCGGGAGGGCCTCGCGCAGGCGCTCGAGCACGACCTCACCGAGGTGTCGGCCGACCTCCATCAGCGCCTGAGCATGGTGCTCTATGAGGCCGGCGACTATTCCGCAGCCAACGACATGCTCGATCGCGCCCTCGAGCTATGCCCCACGGACGCGGAAGGCACGCAGGTGGCCTGCGTGACCTGCCTGGTCTACGTACTGCGCGAGCGCGGGCAGTGGGCCGAGGCGCTGCGGCTCGGCCGGGACCTGATCGACTCGGGCACGGCGGTCTGGGTGGCCGAGGGTCTCGTGGGGTCGATCCACGGCCTGCAGGGCAGGCTGACCACGGCGCGCCGGCTGCTCACATCGTCGCTCGCCACGTCCTCCAGGCTCAGGCACTTCAACACGACCGTGGATGCGACGGGGGCGCTCGCGAGGGTCGCCGCCGCCGAGGGCGACCACGAGGCCGCGGCGGAGGCCTGCCGTTCTCTCCTGGCCCGCTGGAAGACCAGCGAGGATCACCACTACGCCATCAAGGGCCTGCGCTTCGGCGCGGCGTTCAGCGCCCAGCGAGGCGCCATGCAGGAGGCCCACCGCCACGCGGAGGCGCTCACGCAGATAGCCTCCGAGACCGGCCACCCCGACGCGATCGCCGCCCTCGCCCACGCCATCGGCGAGCTGGCGCTGGCGAACGGAGACCCCGACTCGGCGGCCGACCAGATGGGCCGCGCGGTGGCTGTTCATCGCGATCTGGACCTCCCCTTCGCACGGGCCGAAATCGAGCTCCGGGCGGGAGTGGCGTTGGCCGCGGCCGGCGAGCGCGAGTCCGCCCTCGACCTGCTGGGCAACGCCTACCGCACCGCCCGAAAGCTCGGGGCGCGGCCGCTGGCCGCCGAGGCCTCCCGCGAGGTGGCGGCCTTGGGCGAATCGGTGGCCGAGCGGCTCGGCCCTCGAGCATCCGCTCACGCGGACGGTCCCGGCCTCACGCGACGCGAGCTCGAGGTCGTCCGGCTCGTGGCCGTGGGGCGCACCAACCGCGAGATAGCCACGGAGCTCTTCCTGAGCCCCCGCACCGTGGACATGCACGTACGCAACCTGTTGCGCAAGCTCGACTCCCGCTCACGGGTGGAGGCCGCGCACCGCGCCGGCGAGCTCAATCTGCTCGCCTGACCGAGAACTATCGACGAGCCAGTCGGCGACCGCTTTCCGTTGGCATGGCCGGGTAGCCGATCCCGTAGTGGCTGAACAGCTCGGCCTCCTCGGCTTGAGATAGCTCGCCGTCGGTGTCGATGTTCGGCGCGTCCTTGACCTCCTTCTTGGACACGGTCACCTGAAGGTGGTCGGGGCTGGCCGTGACGCCCTGTAGCGGGACGAAGGTCAGGTGCTTGCCGATCATGCCCTCCTTGACCGTGCCGAAGAGCTGCTCGTCGGTGTCGGTGTCGACGTAGACGTCCTCGAGCTTCCCGATCTTCTCACCGTCGCGATCGAGCAGGTGCTTGCCACGCCACTCCGCCAGGTTCTGTCCATTAGCCATCGCTGTCCCTTCATTGAAGACGAGACCGTGCACGCTACTGCCGGTCGGGGCGCCTGGCTCGCGGCGGGCCTTGATATCCAGGGCCGCCCGGCGTAGCGTTTCCGGTGGTCCACAGGAAGGAGCGCCCGTGCGAAGCGAGGACTCGCAGCGCAAGAGCAAAATCGGGAGCTTGATGCAGCGTCGGGCCGAGAGGAAGCGGTCGACGCGCCGGCGCAAGCTCGAACGAAGCGCGCGCCCGCCGAACTCCGACCCGAGCGGCGCCTGGGCACGCCAGAAGGGAACAGGCGCCCCCGGGGCCGGGGGCTGACGACCGGGGTCAGATGTAGTACATCTGAGCGCCCGCCGCCTGGGCCTCGCTCTCCGCCACCTGAGCGATCGTCGTTCCGCTCAGCACCGCCCTGACCGCCTCCACGGCCTCGCTCCACACCGCGCCGCTGGCCGCGGCGTCCACGCCCAGCTCGCCTTCGAGTAGCTCCACCACCTCCAGCACGGTGATCCGCTCGGGGGCGCGGGCGAAGCTGTAGCCGCCCTTCACGCCCCGCTGGGATTGCAGGATCCCCGCGCGGCGCAGGGTTGCGAATAGGCCCTCCAGGAACTGCACCGGGATCTCGCGGGCCCGGGCGATCTCCCCGATCGGGACGGGCGTTGGCTGGCCGCGGCGGGCGAGCTCGGCCAGGGCTCGGACTGCGTAGGGCGATTTGGTAGTGATCACCAGCACGGGAGCAGCTGAGATTACGGTATGGGTGTGGAGCTTCTGCGGCGCGCCGGCCTGTGGCTTCCCCCGTTTCTGATGATGGGGGCGATCTTCGCGTTGTCGGCCCAGCCGAGCCTCGATTCGGGCCTCGGTCTGCTCGACCTCATCGGCCGCAAGATCGTTCACTTCGCGGAGTACGCCCTGCTGTGCTTTCTGTGGTGGCGCCTCCTGCGCACCGGAATGAGCTCCGGGCGGGCTGCCCTGCTCGCGTTCGTCCTGTCGAGCCTGTACGCCGCCAGCGATGAGTTTCACCAGAGCTTCGTGGACGGCCGCCACGGAACGCCCGTCGACTGGGTGATCGACAGCGCGGGGGCCGCACTGATGGCGTTGCGCCTTCGCCGCCACGAGAACCGCCGGGTGCACGCGTGAGCGTCAGCGCTTGGATCCTCGGAGATCAACTCTCGCTCGACAACCCGGCGCTCTCCGGCGCGACACGTGTGCTCATGATCGAGTCGGAGGCCAAGCTGCGTGGAGCGCCCTGGCACCGCCAGAAGCTTCATCTCGTGCTCTCCGCGATGCGCCACTTCGCCGCCGAGCTGCGCGAGCGCGGCTTCGAGGTCGACTACCGGCGCGAGCCGAGCTACGCCGCAGGGGTGCGCGCCCACCGGGCCGAGACGATCAGGCTGCTCGAGCCCAACAGCCTGGGCGCGCGGCGCAAGCTCGGCAAGCTGCCCGGCGTCGAGTTGGTCCGGGGCACGCTCTTCCTCACCCACCCCGACGACTTCCGCGACTGGGCCGACGGGCGCAAGCGCCTCGTGATGGAGGACTTCTACCGCGGCCAGCGCAAGCGCCTCGGGCTGCTCATGGACGGCGACGAGCCAACCGGCGGACGCTGGAACTTCGACCGCGAGAACCGCGAGCCGCCCCCGCGCGACCACCGTCCCCCGCGCCCCTATCGCCCGCGCGAGGACGAGATCGACCAGGAGGTGCGCCGCGATCTCGACGCGCTCGGTCTTGATACCTTCGGCTCGGACGCCCCCCGGCTCTGGCCCGCCACGCATGCCGAAGCCCGCCGGTCGCTCGACCGCTTCATCGACACCCGGCTGCCCGACTTCGGCCGCTGGCAGGACGCCATGCTCCACGGAGAGCGCTTCATGTGGCACGCCCACCTCTCCTCCTCGCTCAACCTGGGGCTCCTCGACCCCCACGAGCCACTCGAGCGAGCCGAGCGCGCCTACCGCGAGAGCCGGGCTCCGATCGAGGCGGTGGAGGGCTTCGTGCGCCAGATCGCCGGCTGGCGCGAGTACGTGTGGGGCATGTACTGGCTGCACGCCGAGCAGTGGCGAACGGACAACAGGCTCAACGCGCGCAAGAAGCTGCCGGAGTACCTGTGGACCGGCGACACCGAGATGCGCTGCGTGGCCGACTCGGTGGCCGGCCTACGCGAGACCGCCTACGCGCACCACATCGTGCGCCTCATGGTGTTCGGCAACCTCATGCTGCTGCACGGTGTGCGCCCGGACGAGGCCTTCGACTGGTTTCACCACTCCTTCATCGACGGGTACGAGTGGGTGATGGGACCCAACGCCGTCGGCATGGCCACCTACGCGGACGGCGGGCGCATGATGACCAAGCCCTACGCCGCGGGCGGGCGCTACATCGACCGCATGTCGGACTTCTGCGGGGACTGTCGCTACGACCCCACCCAGCGGGAGGGCGAGGACGCCTGCCCATTCACCAAGGGCTACTGGCAGTTCCTGGAGCGAAACGAGAAGCGCCTACGCGCGAACCGGCGGATGCAGATGCCCTACCGCAACCTCGACCGGATGAGGGGCCGTGGCTGACTCGCGGGCGCGGGCGAAGGACATCGTCGAGGTGCTGGTCGACGCCTTCAAGGACCTGATCGACGCCGACCCTCGGGCCTTCCGGCGCAAGTTCCGCAAGATGGCCCAGGATCCGTTCTCCTTCTACCGCGGCAGCGCCTGCCTCTTCTACGCAGACGTCGCCGAGGACGACGACCGATACGCCGACGAGCGCACCAGCCGGGTCTGGATCCAGGGCGACCTGCACGCCGAGAACTTCGGCACCTACGTCAACGACGCGGGGATCCTGGTGTTCGACGTGAACGACTTCGACGAGGCCTACCTGGGCCACTTCACCTGGGACCTCAAGCGGATGGCGGCCAGCCTGGCCCTGCTCGGCTTCATCAAGGCCCTCTCCGACGACACGATCGCCGCCATGATCGAGACCTACGGTCGCGCCTATCTCGAGCAGGTGGAGACCTTCCACCACGGCGAGGAGGACGAGGAGTTCCGCCTCACCCTCGACAACACCGAGGGCGCGCTGTACGAGGTGCTTCAGCAGGCCCGCCTGCAGACGCGCTGGCACATGCTCGAGAAGAGCACCCACGTGGAGGGCCACGAGCGGGTGTTCAAGGAAAGCTCCGGCGCCCGGCGACTCGACGACGACGAGCGCGAGGAGGTGCTCGCGGCCTACTCGGACTACCTCGAGACGATCCCTGACCAAAAGCGCCAGCACTCGGTGTCCTACGACGTGAAGGACGTGGTGGGCCGCGTCGGCTTCGGGATCGGGAGCGCCGGCCTACCGGCCTACAACCTCCTGGTGGAGGGCCGCTCCCAGGCGCTCGAGAACGACGTGGTGCTCTCGATGAAGCAGGGCAACGTCGCGGCGCCCAGCCGGGTGGTCGACGACGAGCGCATCACCGAGTACTTCGACCACTCGGGCCACCGCACCGCGATCTCCCAGCGGGCCCTGCAGGCCCACGCCGATCCATGGCTAGGCTGGTGTGAGCTGCGCGGCAAGGGCCAGGTGGTGCAGGAGCTCTCCCCCTACGAGGCCGACCTGTCGTGGGAACCGCTCGCCGACCCCGACGAGATCCTTCCACTGCTCGCCTACCTCGGGCAGGCCACGGCGAAGGTGCATTGCGTTTCCGATGCGGGCAGCGCTGAGGAACTCGTCGACTTCGAGACCGAGGAAGCCATCGAAGCCGTGATCGACGACGACCTACCGGGGGAGCTGGCCGAGTTTGGCGCGAAGTACGGCGAGCAGGTGCGCAAGGACCACGGCTTGTTCGTGGACGCTTTTCGCAACGGCGAGATACCCGGGCTGAACGACTAGATCCAGCCGCGCTCGGTGGCGATCAGGACCGCCTGCGCGCGGTCGACGGCCCCAAGCTTGGCGTACGTGTTGTGCAGGTGGGTGCGCACCGTGCTCGTGGAGAGCTCGAGCTCGTGTGCGATCTGCTTGTAGACCTTGCCCTCGGCGAGGCGCTTGAGCACCTCGACCTCGCGGGTGGAGAGCGGGCAGGGATCGACGTTGCGCTTGGCGTGACTGCTGCCCTGAGGGAGCTCGTACATGACCGAGCGCAGCTGATCGGTCGAGAGCCGGCAGGCGTGGGCGGCCTTCAGCAACGCCTTGGGGTTGACCGCCTGGGCGTGCCCATAGTGCGCCAGCATGTCGGCCAGGCGCACGAGCGCGGCCTCGTCCTCGGCGTCGTCGGCGTGATGGCGCTCGATCGCCCGCGCCAGCCGGTTGGGCAGGGCCCAGCGGCGCGCCAGCACGCCGCCCACGAGCGCGTGGTCGACCCCCAGCTCCAACCGCTCTCGATGGATGCGTTCCTCGGGCGTGCGCGCGGTGCCGTGAATCTGGCCCGGATAGCCGGGATAGGCGTGGGCGAGCACCAGCTTGCCCACGTCGTGAAGTAGGGCCGAGCAAAGCAGCTCGTCGCGATCGTCGAACTCCAGCTCGCGGGCCAGGCGGTCGGCGGCCGCCTGGGTCGCGACGGCATGAAGGCGGAAGCGCTCGGGCATCGCGTCCCAGCCCGGCGTGCGCTCGAAGAAGTCGAACGTTGCGCTGCGCGCAGCCAGCTGCTCCACGCCCTCGGGCGAGAGCACCTCCACTGCGGAGGGGATGGTCGAGATCTTGCCGCGCTTGCGCTGCGCCGTGCGGTTGGCGATGCGCAGCACGGTGATCACGAGCGCGACGTCCGACTCCACGGCGGCCACCACCTCGCCCACCGACGTCTGGTCCTCGCGCACGATTCTGAGCACCCGGTTGCGCGACTCGGCCAGCGCGGGGAAGGCCTCGAGCGCCTCGAAGGCTGCCGTCAGGCGGCGACCATGCCCCTCGTTGTGCCGGCTCATCGCCGGCTCGGCGCGAATTGGGTTGGTCATCGAGGAGGCTCGCATGTGCTTTCGTCCGGGGACGGAAACGGTCGCCGATTAGCGGGATCCGTCCCCCCGGGTCATCGGCACCGCCCCCCCAAACGTTGAGGGCGCCCACCGACCAGTCAGCTGACGGCCGCCCGCTCCAGCGCCGTGTCGATACGCGCCAACGTCTCCTCGCGCCCGAGCGCCGCCACCGACTCGAAGATCCCCGGCGACACCGTGGTGCCGCTGATGGCCACCCGGATGGGCTGGAAGACCTCCTTGGGCTTGACCTCGAGGCGCTCCACCACGCCACGAAGGGCTCCCTCGACGTCCTCGGCCGTGAAGGAGTCGAGTGCTGCGAGGGCGCCGCGAGCAGCCTCCAGGCGTTCTGCGACGCCGTTGCCCATGACCTTGGCCCACGCCTTCTCGTCGAACTCCTGCGGCTCGACGAGGAACTTGGCCAGCGGCCAGAACTCGGCCAGCGTCTGCATCTTCTCCTGGCTGATGGCCACGGCCTCGAGCGGGATCTCCCGGCCGGTCAGCTTCTCGAGGCGTCCCCTCACCTCCTCGGTGGGCAGCTCGCGCAGGTAGCGGCCGTTCATCCAGCGAAGCTTCTGCTCGTCGAACACGGCCGGGTTCTTGGACACCCGGTCGAGGGCGAAGCGCTCGATCAGCTCCGGCGTGGTCATGAACGTGGTGGTCTCGTCGTAACCCCAGCCGAGCAAGGCCACGTAGTTGCGCACCGCTTCGGGCAGGTAACCCGACTCACGCAGCTCACCGACCGACGCCGCCCCGTGGCGTTTGGAGAGCTTCTTGCCGTCGGTCCCGTGCAGAAGCGGGATGTGGGCGTACACCGGCGGCTCCTGGCCGAGCGCACGCAGCAGCATCAGCTGGCGCGGCGTGTTCGACACGTGATCCTGGCCGCGCACCACGTGGGTGATGCCCATGTCGAGGTCGTCGACGGCGACGGCGAGGTTGTAGAGCGGGCTGCCGTCCGAGCGGCGGATCACGAAGTCCTTGATGGCCGCGTAGGGGTTCGTGATATCGCCCAGGATCGCGTCGTGGAAGGTGATCTCGCCCTCGTCGGGCACCCGGAAGCGCACCGCTCCCTCGTCCTCGTAGGCGTGGCCGGACGCGAGCAGCCGGTCGACGGCCTCGATGTGGTGGTCGCGCCGTTCCCACTGCGAGATCGGCCCCTCGTCCCAGTCGAGCCCGAACCAGCGCAGCCCGTCGATGATCTGGTCGAGGTTCTCCGGAGTGGAGCGCTCGCGGTCGGTGTCCTCGATTCGCAGCACGAACGTTCCATCCGATCCGCGCGCGAGCAGCCAGTTGTACAGTGCCGTTCTCGCGCCGCCGATGTGCAACATGCCCGTCGGGCTGGGTGCAAAGCGAACCCTCATCCCTTGCGATGCTAATCGGCGCACACGTGTCCACGGCGGGAGGCCTGGTCAACGCTCACGAGCGGGGCGTCGAGCGGGGCTGCGAGGCCATACAGGTCTTCAACCAATCGCCCCGCCAGTGGCGGCCCACCCGCTGGAAGGACGATGACATCGCCGAGTTCCTCGAGCTCGAGAAGGCGGGCCCGATCCAGTCGGTCACCATCCACGCCGTCTACCTGATCAACCCGGCTACCAAGGACCGCGAGATGCGCAAGAAGTCGAGCGACTCGCTCGTGCATGCGCTGCGCATGGGCGATGAGATCGGCGCCGACGGGGTCGTGCTGCACCCCGGCTCGACGGTGGGCGAGCCGATCGAGGAGGCGCTGGGTCGCGTGGGCCAGATGCTCGAGCACGCGCTCGCCGAATCCGACAGCTGCCGCCTGCTGCTCGAGAACACCGCCGGCGCGGGCAACACCCTGGGCCGCTCCTTCGAGGAGCTCTCCGAGCTGATCGAGCTGGCGGGAGGGGACGCGCGGCTGGGGGTCTGCCTCGACTCGTGCCACATGCTGGCCAGCGGCTTCGACATCCGCACCGCCGACAAGCTGGGCGAGGTGATGGACCGCTGCCTGAAGTTGGTCGGGCGCCGGCGCCTGCGCTGCCTTCACGTGAACGACTCCCAGACCCCGTTGGGCTCGAACCGCGATCGCCACGCGATTCCCGGCGACGGCGAACTCGGCGCCCGCGGATGCGCCGCGTTTCTCTCCGAGCCGCGCTTCGAGAAGCTCCCGGCGCTCTTCGAGGGCCCGGGAACGGGTGGCCACGCGCCCGACAAGGTCGACATCGACCGCATGAGGGAACTGCGCCGGACCGGCCTCCGCTCGCGCAGGCGGCGCGCCGCCTGAATTGCTTGCGGGCCTGATCGAGCCCTTGTAACATTGTGTCACTAAGTGTCAACGTTGCTCGTATCCGACCAAGAGCGGGAGTACACGGTTGGTCTCCTGCGTCGCCACTGGCTCACCGGCCGGCTCACTTCGGAGGAGTTCGAGCAGCGAGTTGGCGAGGCCTGGCAGGCGCGCTCGGTCTCCGACCTCTGGGAGGCCCTGCGCTGGCTTCCGGTCGAGGACACGCCACCGGCGCGTCGGGCCACCAGCGGTGCCGCGGTCTGCTCGCTCGTGGTGGGACTCATCGGGCTGATGCTGATGCCGTTGTTCCTCATTTCCCTCCCGATCTCGATCTCGGCGTGGGCGCTCGGGCGCAACGCCCGCCGCTCCGGCTCCTGCAGCGCGCCCGGCGTGGCCATCGCCGGTGAGGTGCTGGGCATCACCGGTGCCGGGCTGAGCCTGATGATGCTGGCCGCCTGCGCCGCTCTGCTCACCTGAGCTTTCCTTCAGGCGCGAGGCCGATCGACCGATAAACGGGGTGAAATCCTCCCCCGGATCGCATCCTGCCCCCGCTCCTGTCGACAAGACGAGGCCTCATGGCGCCGACTCTGGCGGCCTTCGGGCTTGCGGCCGTGCTCATCGCTGCCATGTTCGTGCTGCTGCTCAGCGCGGTACAGAATCAATCCGACGCCACCGCCGAGGTGCGCCGCAGCGAGCGGGTGGTGTTCCTTACCTCGCGCCTCCAGCGGCTGACGGTTGACCTCGAGACCGGCATCCGCGGGCGCCTGCTCGCCGGCGATGACCGCTTCCTGGAGCCTTACGAGGCGGCGGTGGCCGAAATTCCCGAGTTGCTGGCTCGGCTGGACCGGCTGGCGAGCGCAAGCTCGCAACCGCGCCTGGACCGCCTGCGGCTGAGCGTCGAGTCCTACGTCGCCACCTACGCGCGCCCGGAGGCAGCGCGGCCGCTGAACTCGAGCCCAGAGGAGCTGAAGGCCGCCACCAGCGAGGGCAAGAGGCGCCTGGATTCGCTGCGGCAGCTATTCGCGGGCTTCCGGTCCACGGAACTGCGCACCACCAACGCTGCGGCCCTGGACGCCTCCGCCTCCGCCGACCGCTCGCTGGCGTTCGCCGCGGCCGGGCTCGTGCTGTCCATCCTGCTTCTGACCGCGCTTGCCGCCTACGTGATCGTTCGTGTTCTTCGGCCGGTGCGCGACGTGGCGGCCACCGCCGACCGGCTCGCCTCGGGCCGCCGCGACGCCCGGGCCTCCGAGCTCGGCGCCGGAGAGATCGGCCTCCTCGGGCGCTCCTTCAACCGGATGGCGTCCGCGCTCTCCGAGCGCGAGCGCGAGCTGCGAGAGGCACGCGAGCAGGCCGAGGAGGCCTCCGCGCTGAAGTCCGGCTTCCTGGCCAACATGAGCCACGAGATCCGCACCCCACTCAACGGCGTGATCGGCATGAACGAGCTGCTGCTGGGCACCGACCTGGATTCCGAGCAGGCCGAGTACGCCCTCACGGCGCGCACCTCGGGCGAGGCCCTCCTCGGCGTGATCAACGACATCCTCGACATATCCAAGATCGAGGCCGGGCAGCTCGAGATCGAGAAGCGTGACTTCGACCTGCGCGAGGCGGTCGAGAGCGCGGCGCAGATCGCGGCCCTCACCGCGCGTGAGAAGGGACTCGGATCTCACCGTCTACGTGCCCGAGGACGTGCCGCGCGCGGTGCAGGGCGACAGCACCCGCCTCTCCCAGGTGCTGACCAACCTGCTCTCCAACGCGGTGAAGTTCACACCCCGGGGCGAGGTGGCCCTGGAGGTGCGGGTCGATGGGCATGAGGCCGGGGCGACCACGATCGGCTTCCATGTGCGTGACACCGGCATCGGCATCGAGCCGGACAGCCTCGAGGCGCTCTTCGAGCCGTTCACGCAGGCCGACCTCTCGACCACCCGCCGCTACGGAGGCTCAGGACTCGGGCTGGCCATCTGCCGCGAGCTGGTCACGCTGATGGGCGGGCAGATACAGGCGAACAGCGTGGTCGGCGAGGGCAGCGAGTTCGACTTCGTCGTGCCCTTCGACTCCGCGACCTCCGAGCCGACCCGTTCCCCCTCCCGGCCCGAGCTGCGCGGCCTGCGCGTTCTCGCCGTCGACGACCACGCAACCAACCGCCGCATCCTCGAGGCATATCTGGCCGCGTGGGGAATGCGTCCCGAGCTGGCCATGAGCGCACCGGAGGCGCTCGACCGGATGGAGACCGCCGTGATCCGCGGAGTGCCCTTCGACCTCGCCATCCTCGACTACGACATGCCCGACATGGACGGCGCCGAGCTGGCCCGGACGATCTCGGAGTCCCCGGCCCTGCGCGGGACGCGCTTGATCATGCTCGCCTCGAGCCCGGCCGCCCTGGAGCCGGCGACGCGGGCCGGCGTGCTGCGGATGCTCACCAAGCCCATTCGCCAGGCCCAGCTCTACGACGAGATCGCGGCCGCCATGGCCATGAGCCCACGCAGGGCGGCGCCGGCGACCGAGGAGCCACAGGAAGCCGCCACGTCGCGCGAGCCGGCCGGCGGGGCTCTGGTGCTCATCGCCGAGGACCAGCACGTCAACCGGCTGCTGACCGAGCGCCTACTCGAACGCCGCGGACACCGCACGGTGGCCGCTGGTGACGGCCGGGAGGTACTGGAGCTGCTGTCGCGCGAGGAGCCCGACCTCGTGCTGATGGACTGCCAGATGCCGCACGTGGACGGCTACGAGGCAACTCGCGAGATCCGCGAGCGCGAAACACGGCTCGACGGCGACCGGCTGCCCATCGTGGCCATGACGGCCAACGCCATGGAGGGCGACCGCCAGCGTTGCCTCGCGGCGGGAATGGACGACTACCTGGCCAAGCCGCTGCGCCTGGAGGAGCTTGATGCGGTGCTCTCGCGCTGGCTGCCGGCGGGCAGCGCGGTCGAACAAGGCGCGGCTCAACGACCTCGAGCACGACTTCAACCCGCTGCTGGTACGCGACCTGATCGAGTCTCTTCTCGGTACCTCACCCGGCCTGGTCAAGCGGATCGCCGCGGCCGCGGAGGCGGGTGATCGGGACACCGCTGCCCACGCCGCGCATCGGCTTCGCGGCGGCTGCCTGGCCCTTGGGCGCGACGGAGCTGGCCGAGGCCTGCGCCGCGGTCGAGGCGCCGGACGCCGACCTCGCCGCTGGGGCCGCATCGGTGCGAGCGCGCGTGGCAAGCCACCGAGATCGCGCTGCGCGAGCGAGTCAGCCAGCCGCGCTAGGGCTCAGAGGTCGCGGATGTCGAACGCCGCGTCGGCGTCCTCGACCGTCGGCTTGCGAAAGAACCCCGGGTTGACGCAGTCGAAGGCCTCGCTGTAGCCGTCGTAGGCACGCTCGACGGTGGATGCGGCACTGGGCGAGCGGCAGCCCGCTCATCTTCACGCCGCCGAAGCCGTGACGCGTGCGCTCGGCCTGCTCGAAGAGCTCCACGTCGATCTCGCCGCGGAAGACCTTGTTCATGCAGCCCATGAAGCGCCGCCCGCTCTCCTCGTCGTCGTAGAGGTAGAGGTATTGGCACCCGCTGGCGATGCAGCCCGCGGGATGAACGGTGCGATCGCAGAACGAGCAGCACTGGCGGCACTCGTGGAGCTCCACGGTCGTGCGTTCTGAGATCGGCGCCACGCAAAAAGTGTAGACCGACTGCTAGGCCGCTGCTACACGCGAGGCGCCGTGGAGACCCGACAGCTCCGACCGGCACGCGCTCGACGCCGACACCCGGAACTCGCCGCCCAGGATCAGGCGCCGCTCGCCCACCGCCAGCAGCAGCTCGTGGTCACCGGGATGGTGGCCCACGACCTCCTTGAGCTCCTCCAGAAAGCCTCGGGCACGCCGGGTGAGACGTGAAGGGTCAGCCGCTCCACCACGGGCTCGCGGGCCGCCTCCTCGGTCGCTCGTGTCGACCTCGTCCTCGGTGGGCTCGAAGGGCGTGACCTCCTGAGCCACGAGCTTGGTCTCCCCCGCCTCCTTGTGGTCGACACGGCCGCGCACGATCACGATCTTGTCGACGTCGACCTTGTCGGCGTTGGCCGCGTAGGAGGAGTTGAACACGAGCATCTCCGTCTGGCCCTCGAGGTCGTCGAGGGTGGCGAACATCATCGGGTCGCCCTTCTTGGTGCGGATGCGCTTGCACTCGGCGATCATGCCGCCGACGGTGACCCACTCGCCGTCCTTTTTCTGCGCGAGGTCGGCCACCGAGCAGTCCACCTTGGCCCGCAGCGCGTGGCGAACCTCCTTCAGGGGGTGGCTCGAGAGGAAGAGGCCGAGCGTCTCCTTCTCCCACTCGTTGAGCTGCTTGCGGTCGTTCTCGAGCGGCGGGATCGGGCAGGTCCTGGTGGGTGGGGCCGGCGCCGTCGTCGCCACCGCCGAAGTCGAAGAACGAGCCCTGGCCGAGCTGGGCGTCCTGCTGGCTCTGCGCGCCCGCGGCCTGGGCCTGCGGTCAGCACCTGCATCACGCCGGTGCGGGTGCCGGGCAGCGAGTCGAACGCGCCGCACTTCACGAGCGAGTCGACGCCGCGCTTGTTCACCGCCTGGCAGTCGACGCGCCGGCAGAAGTCCCAGATCGAGACGAACGGCCCGTCCTTCTCGCGCGCCTGGATGATCGCCTCCACGGCCGCGTAGCCGAGGCCCTTGACCGCGTCGAGCCCGAAGCGGATGTTGCCCTCGACGACCTTGAAGTCGTGGCCCGACTCGTTCACGTCGGGCGGCAGCACCTCGATGCCCATGTCCTCGCACTGGGCCACGAAGAACGGCACCTTGTCCTTGGTCGACATGACCGAGGAGATCAGCGCGCCCATGTACTCGGCCGGGTAGTTGGCCTTGAGCCAGGCGGTGCGGTAGGAGATCAGCCCGTAGCAGGCGGCGTGGGAGCGGTTGAAGGAGTAGTCGGCCGCGGCCTCGTTGACCGCCCAGAGGTCGTTGATCACGGGCTCGCTGGTGCCGGTGGCGCGCGCGCCCTCGAAGAAGCGCTCGCGCAGCGCGGCCATGGCCTCGCGGTTCTTCTTGCCGATGGCCTTGCGCAGGTCGTCGGCCTCGGCGCCGGAGAAGCCCGCCACCGACTTGGCGATCTGCATCGACTGCTCCTGGTAGAGGATCACCGAGTAGGTGGCCTCGGTGATCGGGCGCAGGCGATCGTCGATGTAGGACACGGCGTCCGGGTTGCGCTTGTTGCGCGCGTAGGTGTCGATGTGGCGCATGGCCCCCGGGCGGTAGAGGGCGTTCAGCGCCACAAGGTCCTCGAACTCGGTCGGCTTGACCTTGCGCAGGGCCTCGCGCATGCCGTCGGACTCGAACTGGAACACCCCGATCGAATCGCCGCGGGCCATCATCTCGTAGGTCGGCGGCATCGTCGAGCGGCAGGGTCGCCATGTCGGGCCGCACGCCGGTGGACTCCTCGATGATGACCAGGCAGTCCTCGATCACGTCGAGGTTGCGCAGGCCGAGGAAGTCCATCTTGAGCAGGCCGATCTCCTCGATCGGCTTCATCGAGTACTGGGTGACGACCTTGTAGGTGCGCTCGCCCGCCGGAGACGCGATGCCGCGGTCCTCCATCAGCTGCACGGGCACGATGTCGGTGAGCGGGCGGTCGGCGATCACCACCGCCGCCGCGTGGATGCCCGCGTTGCGCACGATCCCCTCGAGCCCCTTGGCCGTCTCGATGATCTGGCGCGCCTCGGGCTCGGAGTCGTACACGCGGCGCAGCTCGGGCTCCTCGGCCAGGTAGCGCTCGAAGGACAGCGAGCGGCCCATCACCGGCTCGGGGATCAGCTTGGCCAGGCGGTCGCCCGCGCCGTAGTCGAGCCCCAGCACGCGGGCGGCGTCGCGCGTGGCGTTGCGCGGCAGCATCTTGCCGAAGGTGACGATCTGGGCCACCGACTCCTTGCCGTACTTGTCCTCCACGTAGCGCATCACGCGCGCGCGGCCCTTGACCGAGAAGTCGATGTCGATGTCCGGCATGGACACGCGCTCGGGGTTGAGGAAGCGCTCGAACAGCAGGCCGTAGGCGAGCGGGTCGACCTCGGTGATGTTGAGGCAGTAGGACACGAGCGAGCCCGCCGCCGAGCCGCGCCCCGGGCCGACCGCGATGCCGCTGTCCTTGGCGAACTTGACGAAGTCCCAGACGATCAGGAAGTAGGCCGAGAAGCCCATCTTCTCGACCGTGGTCAGCTCCAGCTCGAGCCGCTCCATCGCCTCCGCGGGCGCCGGGTCGCCGTAGCGGAGGCGCAGGCCGGCGTGGGCCAGGCGGCGCAGATAGTCGGACTCGGCCGAGCCGTCCGGCGTGGGGAAGCGCGGGATCAGCATCTTGCCCAGCTCGAGCTCCACCTGGCAGCGCTCGGCCAGGTCCAGCGTGGACTGCAGCGCCTCGGGCCACTGGGCGAAGTCCTTCGCCATCTCGTCGGAGCTCTTGAGGAAGAACTCGTTGGTGTCGAAGGACAGCTTGGGCTGAGCCAGCGTGCTCTTGGTCTGCACGCACAGCAGCGCGCGGTGGTTGTCGAAGTCCTCGCGGCCGAGGTAGTGGACGTCGCCGGTGGCCACGAGCGGCCGGCCCACCTCGCGGGCGATCTTGACGATGCCCTCGTTGGCCTTGTCCTGCTCGGCGATGCCGTTCTTCTGGACCTCGAAGAACACGTTGTCGGGGCCGAAGACCTGCAGCAGCTGGTCGGCATGGGCGCGCGCCTCGACCGGGTTCTCCTCCACCAGGCGCCGGCAGAAGCGCGACTGCAGGCAGCCGGTCAGCGCGATCACGCCCTCGGAGTGGCGGGAGAGCAGCTCCAGGTCGACGTTGGCCTTGCCGCGCCGGTAGCCCTCCAGGTAGCCGGCCGAGCTGAGCTTGACCAGGTTCTTGAAGCCCTGGTCGGAGCCGGCCAGCAGCGTGAGATGGTTGCGCTCGTAGCGCACCGCCTCGGTCTTGCGGTCGTCGACGAAGTAGGCCTCCAGGCCGATGACCGGGTTGATCCCGTGCTTGCGGCAGGCCTTGTAGTGCTCTACCGCCCCGTTCATCACCCCGTGGTCGGTGAGCCCCAGCGCGGGCTGGCCGTAGGACGGCCGCGCGCTCGGCCAGCGACTCGATGCGGCAGGCGCCGTCGAGGACCGAATACTCGGAGTGGACGTGGAGATGGGCGAACGACATCCGGGCTTCGAATATACGTCCGGGCTCGGACCGCACGGGGGTCTTCGTGCTTGGCTTTTCCCTTGGTTGCGGGTTGTTCTTCCTGTGGGTGTTGGGTTGCCGGACCGGCCGCATGGACGCGGGTGGCGGGGCTCCCCAGCGCCGAGAACAGTCTTCGGCCGATCGATCAGGATTCGAGAAGCTCTCACGGCCGCGCAGGCGTAGCTTGGCGCCCATGAAGACCATAACCTGCAAGCAACTCGGCGGCCCCTGCAACGTCGAGCACCACGGCAACGACCACAACGAAGCCATCAAGGCCCAGGACCGCCACCTCAAGGCGCAGGTCGCGGCCGGCGACGAGACGCACCGCGAGGCCCACGACGCGATGCGCGGCCGCTGGAAGCGCCCGATCAGCGGCCTCGGGTGATATCGGAATGTCAAGCGCGAGTTCGCCGGCCTGCCGGACGACGCCTAGCGCGCCCGTTCGGCTCGCAGCCGGGCGGCCACAGTGGTTCTCGGTCGACGCTGGCCGCTGCTCGCCAGGGAGCGCGACGCGGCACCGACCGCAGCCTCCGGCTGCTGCCAGAAGGGAGCGACGTTGAAGGCGAAGACCTTGTCGAACCGCCGATCGTCGAGGTTCGCGTCCTCCAGCGGGATGGCCTCGGGCACAGCCCGGCCCGCGTCGACGTGCTCGCGGTTCCTCCGCGTGGCCATCTCGATCATCTTGGGCGAGTGGTCGATCGCGGTGATCGTTCCCGTGGTCAGCCTCTAGCAGACCAGGGAGACCGCGACGCCGTGGCCGCAGCCGACCTCGAGCAGGCGGTCGGCCGGCCGGACCTCCAGAGTGTCGACCGCCCAGACAAACCGCTCCGATGCCATGCCTGCCATTCCCAGCAATAGCATCGCGCGCCCGTGAAACCCATGTACGCCGAACGACTCATGGGAGGCTGACGCCATGCGGAAACTGACCTTTGCCATGAACCTGAGCCTGGACGGCTACATCGCCGCGCCCGGCGACGACCTCGGCTGGAGCGTGCCGAGCGACGAGCTGTTCCAGTGGTGGTCCGACCGGGTGGGGGCGACGGGCCTGGCGCTGTACGGGCGCAAACTGTGGGAGACGATGAGCTCCCACTGGCCGACCGCCGACCAGCAGCCTGGCGCCACACCGGCGCAGATCGAGTTCGCCCGCCGCTGGCGGGAGATGCCGAAGTTGGTGTTCTCCTCGACGACCAGCGCGGTCGACGGGAACGCCCGCCTGGTCACCGGCGACGCTGTCACCGAGATCGCCCGGCTCAAGACTGAGGATGGCGGGCCCATGGACGTCGGCGGCGCCACCCTCGCCGCGACGGCCATGCGGGCCGGGCTGATCGACGAGTACGCGATCGTCACCCACCCGGTCCTGGTGGGCGGCGGCAAGCCGTTCTTCACGGCCCTGGACGACTGGGTGAACCTGAACCTGGTGGAGACCCGGACGTTTCCCGACGGCGTGCTCCTGACCAGGTACCAGACCAGGCGCTGAATACTCGACCTCGGATCGGCGCCGTTAGTCGGGCTCGTGCTGCGGGTGCGCGCGCAGCGACCCGGCGTGCGCCCGCGCGTCCGGGTTGCGGCGCACCTTGAGCACGCTGGCGATGGTCGTGACGGTCAGGACGACCGCGATGACGACGAGCGATGTGCCTGTGGAGATCTCCGGCACGGCGTCGTCCTGAAGGTGGCCCCAGTGCAACGCGAGCTTGACCCCGATGAATCCGAGGATGAGCGCGAGCCCGGTAGAGAGGTAGACGAGCCGGTCGAGCAGGCCGGTGACCAGGAAGAACAGCGCGCGCAGCCCCAGCAACGCGAACGCGTTCGCGGAGAAGACGATGAACGTCTCCTCCGTGACGCCGAACACCGCGGGAATCGAGTCAAGCGCGAAGAGGATGTCCGTGCTGCCGATGGCGAGCAGCACGAGGAAGAGCGGGGTCAGCATCCGCCGGCCCTCGCGGTGGGTGACGAGCTGGCCGCCGTCGTAGTCCTCCGTGACCGGCAGCCGGCGCTGCGCGAGGCGCACGAGCGCGTTGTCCTCCACCTCGGGGTCCTGGTCGCGGTGGCGGAAGAGCTGGATCGCCGTGAAGACCAGCAGCAGGCCGAACAGTAGGAACATGAACGAGAAAGCCTCGAGCAGCGCGGCGCCGAGCGCGATGAAGATCACGCGCAGAACGAGTGCAAGGATGATCCCCACGATCAACACCTTCTGCTGGTGCTCGGCAGGCACCGCAAAAGAGGTCATGATCACCACGAAGACGAAGAGATTGTCGACCGACAGGCTCTTCTCAACGATGTAGCCGGCGAAGTACTCGCCGCCATAACCCCAGCCGGCGAACGAGGCGAACACGAGGCCGAACCCGATCGCCACCGCGATGTAGAAAACCGACCAAAGCGTCGCCTCGCGAAAGCCCACCTCGTGGGGGCGCGCCACGGCGAGCGCGAAATCGATCGCGAGCAGCACGAGCACGAGCCCGACCGTCACCGCCCAGGCAGTGGTCGTCACTTCGAGCATCGACCCTCCGCTCCTTCGGCGGGCAGCCTGAACACCTCGGGCACACTAGTGCCGCGCACCCGCTGGTCCCGGCCTTCGCCGGGTCAGCCGGCGACGACCACTCGGGCGCCGACCGGGTCGTACGTGCCACGTGTGGGAGACCTGCAGTGGTCGTTTCCATGCGGAAGGAGCCGTCGCTACCTGACAGCTGCTTCGCGCGATTTGCGGGAGCGACCAAACGAGCTTCGTCTCCGACGGCCCCGGGGCACCTGAGAGACTGCCGCCCATGGCACCCATCCAAGACCTTGACTTCATCGGCATCCCCTCGCGGGACAGCGACCGCGCGCGCACTTTCTACCGCGAGGTTCTTGGCATGCGCCCGGACGAGCACGCGGAGTACGAGCAATGGGCGGGCAGCACTTGCTTCGCTGTCTGGGAGCCCGAGAACGTCGGGATGGAGTTCACCGCCCAGACCGGCAACCCGCTGCCGCTGCGAGTGGAGGACGTCCACGCGACGCGCGCGGAGCTGGAGTCCAAGGGCGTGACCTTCCTCGGCGACACCTTGGACACCGGCGTCTGCCATATGGCGATTTTCGCCGACCCCGACGGCAACCAGCTCATGCTGCACCGGCGCTACGCGCCGTACTGAGCTAGGGGGCCCTCGGGCCGCAGGTCGCTTGAGCCTGCTCGATGGCGGCGCGAGCCTCGGCGCTCCAGCGACGAACGAGATCGCCGGCGGGGCGGTCTTCGGCGAGGGTGTGTGCTTGGCCGGCCCAGAGGTTGATCGCGTCGGCGTCCCCGGCCTTGCGCGCAGCCGCCCGCAGAGGCGCGGTGAGGTGGAGCACGTGCGGGTAGGCCGGCGGCGCTTGTGTGCCGTGGTCGCGCATGAAGGCGTTGACGATGCCGCGGGCGCGGCGTCCGCTGAAGGCGCGCGTGAGGGCCGTCGGAGTCGGACGAGTCAGCGCCTCCCGATGCGCATCGCTGGTGGCGGCCTCGGGGCAGCGCATGAACGCGGTCCCGATCTGGGCTGCCCGTGCGCCTGCCGCGAGGACCGCGGCGACGGCGGCGCCGTCGGCGATACCGCCGGAGGCGATCAGCGGAAGCTCGCTCGCCCGCGCGACGAGCCGCAGCAACGGCAGGAGCGCCGATCTCGCCGCGGCCGTCGGCGTCCTCGAATGAGCCGCGGTGCCCACCGGCCTCCACTCCCTGCACGATCAGCGCGTCGGCTCCGGAGCGAGCAGCGAGGACAGCCTCATCCACCTGCGTCACCGTCACCCAGACGGCGATGTCGCGCTCGTGCAGCCGTTGTACGACCTCGCGCGCGGGGCACCCGAACGTGAACGAGGTGACCGGCGGGCGCTCGTGGCAGACAACCTCGAGCTTGGCGTCCAGCGAGTCATCATCGAAATGCGGCTCGCCGACCGCGACCCGATGCCGCTGCGCCTCGGGCTCGATGGCCCGCGCGTAGGCGGTGAGCCTGGCGGGATCGACCGGGGTCTCGGCAAGGAGGAACAGGTTGACGCCGACCGTTGCCGAGGTGAGCTCTCTGGTCCTCGCGATGTCCGCTTGCAGCTCCTCGGGGTTCTTGTAGCCGGCGGCGAGGAAGCCAAGACCGCCGGCGGCCGATACGGCGGCGGCCAGCGCCGGAGTGGAGGGCCCGCCGGCCATGGGCGCCTGGATGATCGGGTGATCGCAGCTGAGGGAAATCGTGCGTCACAGGCGAACCTATCAAATTATGTAACCGAACGGTACGGTAACATATTTGGATGCCTCGTCCGCCCTCCTCGCAGATCCACGCCGCGCTGCTGGACGCTGCCGGGCAGACTGTTCTACGAACGCGGCATCGGCGCGACCGGCGTCGAGACCGTTGCGGGCAGAGCCGGGGTGGGCAAGCCGGCCCTGTATCGCCACTTCGCGTCGAAAGCGGGCCTCGTCGACGCCACGCTCGCCAAACGGGACGCCGACCGCCGGCAATCGCTCGTAGCCGCGCTCGAGCACGGACCGTCCTCTCCCGCCAGACGCCTCGAGGCCGCGGTCGAGTGGCAGCTCGACTGGGTTGCCGATACTCGGTTTCGTGGCTGTGGGTTCGTGCGAGCCGCCGCGGAAACCCAGGCCGGCGGACGCGCGGCCGCCACCAGAGCGCACGAGCACAAGTCGTGGTATCGCGCCGAGCTCGAGGGGCTCGCCGCGCCGCGGGCGCGGCGGACCCGGCGCAGCTCGCCATGCGGCTTGCCCTAGTCGTCGAGGGAGCCACGACGCTTGCCTTTCTCGGCGATCGCGACCTGGTGATCACCGAGGCACGCAAGATGGCCAGGAACTCATCCGGCAGTCGTGCCCGCGGTAACTCATCCCGGACCGGGTAGCGCCGAGGGCGCATCGTGCGGGCGAGTGTACGCGGGCATGGTGCGCAACCGACCGGGTACAGGCCCTGACATGCCGCGCGCGGTGCGCTTCGACAGATATGGCCCAGTGGAGGAGCTCTACGTCGCCGATGTCGAGGCGCCGGAGCCCGAGCCTGGCCGAGTGGTCGTCAAGGTCGTCGCCACCTCGATCAACCCCGGCGAGATCGCCATCCGCGAAGGCGCGATGGAGGAGCGGACGCCCGCCACATTCCCGTCGGGTCAGGGCAGTGACCTGGCCGGCCGCATCGCCGTGGTCGGCGGCGGCGTGATCAACTGGGCACCCGGCGACGAGGTCATCGGGTGGACCGACGAGCGCGCCGCGCAGGCCGAGCTCGTGGCCGTGCCGGCGGACCAGCTCACCCGGCGGCCCGGCGGCGTGCCCTGGGAGCAGGCCGGATCCCTGTACGTGGCGGGCTGCACCGCCTGCGCCATGGTGGATTCCGCCGGCGTCCGGCCGGGCGAGACCGCAGCCGTCGCCGGCGCGAGCGGCGGGGTGGGCTCGATCGCCATCCAGCTTCTCCGCAACCGTGGCGCGCGTGTGCTGGGGATCGCGGGCCCGGCGAACGGCGACTGGCTCGCCGAGCTCGGCGTCGAGCCCGTGGCCTACGGGGACGGTCTGGACGAGCGCCTGCGCTCCGCGGCACCCGACGGGATCGACGCCATGCTCGACGCCTATGGCGGCGGATATGTCGGCCAGGCGATCGATCTCGGGGTCGCGCCGCAGAGGATCGTGACCATCATCGACTTCGAGGCAGCCGAGGAGCACGGGGCGAAAACGGTGTTCGGGCATGCGGTCGCCTCCGCCGGGATGCTCGCCGACCTCGCCGGCATGATCGACGCCGGTGACCTCAGCGTTCCGATAGCGGCGACCTATCCGCTGGACGAGGTACGCGACGCCTACAAGCGGCTGGCCGAGCGCCACACGCGCGGCAAGATCGTCCTGTGTCCGAGGTGATGCATGATGAGCTCGGCCCGGCTTGAGCCCGCGGTCGCCGCCGACGCGCCGGGGGTCCTCGAGCTCGTCGCGGCGCTCGAGACGTCGGTGTACGGCCAGAGCGCGTTCTCGCAGTCCGATCTGGAGGACGAGTGGGCGGACCTCGAACTCGAGCGGGATGCGCGAGTGGTTCGAGAAGGTGACCGCATCGTCGGCTACGGCATTGTGCGGGAGCGGGGCGAGCACTGGCTCACGGAGGGGTACGTCCACCCCGACGCGCTCGGGCGCGGAATCGGGATGCTGATCGCGACCGAGCTCGAGCTGGGCGCGGCGCGGGCCGGCGCGCGAAAGATCCAGAACGCCATCCTGGAGGCCGACTCCGCCGCCCGCGGGCTGCTCGAGTCCCTTGGCTACGGCACGGTGCGCGTCTTCCGCGAGTTGCGCATCGAGCTCGAAGCGCCGCCACCGGCACCCGATTGGCCGGAGGGGCTACGTGTCGTGCGGTTCGACCCGGATCGTGACGCGCGCGACCTCCACTCCGCGCATCAGGAGGCGTTCGCGGATGTCTGGGACTACACGCCGCGGGATTTCGAGTCGTGGTCGAAGCTCCACCTCGGGAGTGAGAGCTTCGACCCGGCGCTCTGGTGCGTCGTCCGCGCCGGGGATGAAATCGCCGCCGGGACGATCTGCAGGGGCGAGACGTACGGCGGCGGATGGATCGACGTGCTGTTCACGCGTCGCCCCTGGCGAAAGCGGGGCGTCGGGGCGGCGCTGCTGGCCGACTCGTTCGGGCGCTTTTGGGAGCGCGGCGAGCGCAGCGTCGGGCTCAGCGTGGACACGGCGAGCGACACCGGCGCCTTCCGCCTATACGAGAATGCGGGGATGGCGGCCACGCTCGGCTGGCTGCTGTACGAGAAGGAGCTCGGCGCCACCGGTGCCTCCGCCACCGGCCACTAGGCTGGCGGGCCGATGATCGCCATGCGTCTGCTGCTCGTCCTCACGACCGTCTTCCTGGCCCTCAGTGCCGCATTTAGCGCATCGCTCGCGACCGCCGCGGTCGGCGTGCCGCGCGCAGCGCGGGCCGTGAATACCTCTCAGCCCGACCGCTGGGTGGGCCGCGGGACCCCGCGGAGCTGCACCTCGCGCGCCGTCGTGCGGGCGGTCGCCAAGGGCGGGATCATCAGGTTCCGCTGCGGCGCCAACCCGGTGCGGATCGAGATGAAGCGGACCGCCAAGGTGGTGAACACCAGCCGTCGCGTAGTCCTCGACGGGCGCGGCCTGGTCACCCTCAGCGGCGGCGGGAAGCGCCGCATCCTCTACCAGAACACCTGCGACCAGCGGCAGATCTGGACCACCTCGCACTGCGACGACCAGGCCACGCCTCGTCTGGTGGTGCAGAACCTGACCTTCGCGGACGGTGACGCCACCGGGGAGACCTACGAGGGCGGTGGGGGCGGCGCGATCTTCGTGCGCGGGGGGCGGCTCAAGATCGTCGGCTCGACGTTCGCCGGCAACCGCTGCGACCCGACGGGCCCCGATCTAGGCGGCGCCGCCGTGCGGGCCCTGTCGCAGCACCAGGGCCAGCCCGTGTACGTCACCGCCAGCACCTTCACCGACGGGGTCTGTAGCAACGGGGCCGCGCTCAGCAGCATCGGCGTTTCGTGGTCGGTCTTCAACAGCGTCTTCACCGGCAATCGCGCCATCGGTCGCGGCGCCAATCCCTCGCGCCCGGGCACGTCGGGCGGCGGCTCGGGAGGCGCCCTCTACGCGGACGGCAACAACTTCCGGGTGCTGCTTGCGGGCACGAGGATGAGCGGCAACCGCGCACGCGAGGGCGGCGGCGCGGTGTTCTTCGTCAGCAACGACCGCAGCGGCGTACTGGAGATTCGCTCCTCGACCCTGCGGCGCAACCCGAGCAGCGGCTTCGAGACCGACCCGGGGATCTTCTTCCTCGGCCGCGACCAGATCATCGTCGACTCGGTCATCAGGTAGCTCAGCGGGGCGCTCGATCGCCGGACGCACTGTGATGCATGTCACGCGGCGGTGGTGGTGGCCTTCTAACGTGGCGTGGCCATGCGGGTCCTTTTCGCCACCACTGCCAACGCCGGTCATTTTCGCCCGCTGGTGCCGTTCGCCGAGGCGTGTCTTGCCGCCGGCCACGAAGTGCTGGTGGCGGGTCAGGCCGGCGCGGGCCCGGCGGCCCGGCGGGCGGGCCTTTCGTTTCGGGCTCTTGCCGAGCCGCACGACGAGGCGCTCGCCCGGTTTCGGGCCGGCCAGTCGGGCCTGTCCGCGAACCAGGCGATGGGGCGCGCTCTCACCGAGCTCTATATCGGGTTGTACGCGGGCGCCGCCCTGGAGGACACGCAGGCGGTGGTCGAGGAGTGGCGCCCCGACGTGGTGGTGCGCGAGAGCGCCGAGTTCTCGGCCCTGATCGCCGCGCACCGCCTTGGTGTTCCCCACGCCCGGGTGGGCATCGGACTCTCCACGCAGCTCGAGACCCAGATGCTGGCGCTCGCGGGCCCGGCGCTCGACGAGCTCGCTGCCACGGTCGGGGCCGGCTCGGGCCTGGCCGGCCAAGCCGCCCGGTCGCTGTGTCTCACCGTGGCGCCCGCGTCGCTGGACGGCGCCGGTGCGCGCGAGACCGAGCAGGTGCGGCGTTTTCGCACGACCCCCACCGGCTCACCGGCCGCACCGCCCGACGGGTGGGGCGACCCGGCCGCGCCGCTCGTCTATCTGTCGTTCGGCACCGAGGTGCCCTCACCCGAGCGCGAGCATTTCCCCGGCGTGTACCGAGCCGCCGTGCAGGCCCTGCGGGGCACCGGAGCGCGCGTGCTGGTCACCGTCGGCGCCCAGCGCGATCCCGCCGACCTGGGCCCGCTACCGGAGATGGTGCGCGTCGAGCGCTGGGTGTCTCAGGCCGAGCTGATGCCGCACACCGCGGTCATGGTCGGGCACGCCGGCTCGGGCTCGACGCTCGGTGCGCTGGCCGCCGGGGTGCCGATGGCCCTCGTGCCGTTCTTCGCCGACCAGCACTTCAACGCGCGCCGCGTGGCCGAGCTCGGCGCCGCCATCGCGCTCGAAGACGAGGCCGCGTCCCTCCCCCGGCTCGAACGGGCCGTGCTCGACCTGCTGGGCGACCCGCGCTACCGCGACCGGGCGCGCGCGACCGCCGCCGAGATCCGGACCCAGGTACCGATCGAGCAAGCGCCAGACGAGCTCTCGGCGCTGGCCGAACAGCGGGTCGCAGCCGGATAACCGTCGCGGGCATCGCGCGGGCGCGGGAGGTGGCATGCTCGCGTGATGACCGTTGTCGTGGCGAGTCGCGCGGATTTGACGATCGACGCCGTGCGCCGGGTCGCGTGGGAGGGCGAGGCGATCGGGCTCGCTCCCCAGGTCTTGGAGCGGATGGAGCAGAGCCACGCGGCGTTTACGGCCTACCTGGCCGCTCGCCTGGCCGAGGACCCGGGTGCGCTGCTCTACGGCGTCACCACCGGGCCCGGCGACGCGGGGAGTGCGGTGCTGTCCGACCGGGCGCGCGCCACGAGGCCGCGTGGGCTGTGGACCGCCGCGTCGTTCGGGGAGCCGCTTCCCGACCGGGTGGTGCGCGCGATCGTGCTGGCGCGCCTGGCCAACTTCGTGGAGGGCCATGCGGCCGCACGACCCCCGGTGGCCGCTGCGGTGGCCGCGATGCTGGACGGAGGGCCGCTCCCCGCCGTGCCCGCTCGGGGAAACGGCGGATCGGGCGAGATCCTCGCGCTCGCTCACCTGTTCGGTGGCGTGGCCGACCGCCTGGAGCTCGAGCCGAGAGAGAAGATGGGCTTGATCAACGGATCACCCAGCGCCGCGGCGATGGTGGCGGACGCGGCCCTGGCCGGGCGGGGCCGGCTCGAGCTCGCAGAGGGCACGCTCGCGTTGTCGGTCGAGGCCATCCGGGCACCGCTGGAGGCGTTCGCCCCCGAGCTGGGCGAGCTGTGGGGCAATGAATACGAGGCCGACGCGTTGACGTCGTTCAGGTCACTGCTGGCCGGAGGCGCTCGCGAGCGCCAGACCCACCAGGCTCCGGTCAGCTACCGCGTGCTACCCCGGGTTCTCGGCCGGCTGCGCGAGGCGCAGGCGCACGCTGAACGGACCGCGACAAGCTCGCTGGCCTCGGTCACCGACAATCCGGTCTTCCTGCCGCCGAGCGCAGACCACCCGCTGGGCGCACTCGTATCGAACGGCGGCTATCACAACGACCGCGCCCACCCCGCTCTGGACGGGCTGGCGCACGCCTGGGCCGACGTGGCCCAGCTCGCCCAGCGCCATATCGACAAGCTCTTCCAGCACCCGGTCAGCGCGCCGTTGCTGGCCGGCGAGTGGCTGACCAAGCCAGCTGCACATGGCGGGCGCGGGGTACGCCGAGGAAGCGCGAACGACGGCGCAGACCACCGTGCTCGGCCTGGGCGGCTTCGGCCAGAACGACCTCCCCTCTCCCGCCTTTCTCGCGTGGGGAAAGGCGGACGCCGTCGGCACATGCCTCGAGCGGGTACTCGCGGTTCTCGCCGCAGTCGCCTCCCAAGCTCTCCACGTCGCCGGCCAACCGCCACCGCCCGCCCTCGCACCGCTACTGGATCAGGTGCGCGCCTGCGTGCCGCCGATCGTCTCGCCCCGCCCACTGGGCCCCGACCTAGAGCGCCTGGCCGCGGCCTTCAGCCGCCATGTACAACCGCAGCGCGTTTAGCGCTTCGCAGGCAGCGAGCGCGCGTACGCCACTCCCCGCTTGACCCACGGCTCCAGCTGGCGTTTCGTCCGCACGCCCTCCGGGTCCACGCGCAGCCAGCCCTGCATCTCGCGGCCCCGCATCTCGAACGGCCGGGCGTGCGGCTTCTCCAGGAGCTTGTCCGTGTCCTCATGCTCCACGCGCACCATCAGGCCCCCCTGACCGCTGACCGCGACGGACATGTTCCCCGCGAGCAGGAACGCCAGGCCGCCGAACATCCGCATCTCGGTGAGATCGGATTCGGCGGCGACCAGCTCGCGGATGCGATCGGCCAGGTCCTCGTCGTAGGCCATCGGGCCGATATGGTGGCTCAGGGATCGGCGCGGCGCAAGCGGGCTCGGGCCTGCGTCCGTGCTGATGACCGCGACGACCTCGAAGTCGGCGAGGTCATCCCACCGAGCGATCCACTCGTCGAAGAGCGCCGCGTCGTCGGCTTCCATGAGCTGGAAACAGCGCTCGAGCCCTTCGTCGACCCAGCTGTCCACGTACCTCAGGCCCTCGGGAAGCATGCGTCCATCGGCCGCGGCGCGCTCGTACACCGGGGCCGCACCCTGGGTGAATCGCTCGATGACCATGTACTGCACCGCCGCGTCTCCTTTGGCCGCTCAGCCAGAGCGTGGCACAACGATTTGACCGAAGGCCTGACAGCGGCCCTGGTCGTAGTCGCGCGCGGTCAGTGCGCAGGCCGTGCAGCGCGTCGCGGCCGGAATCTTGACCGGTTAGGCCGGCAGCCACGCCCCGTGCAGTCCGTACGGCACCCGCACCGGCAGGCGCAGCCGGGCCACGGGGGCGCCGCTGAGGTCGCCGGCGTCGAGCAGCAGCAGCTCCGCCGCGTCGCGGGCGGTGTCGTGGACGAAGCCCGCCACGAGTGACTGGCCGTCCACCTCGCCGAGCGAGACCATCTCGCCCCCGAAGCGTCCCGGCCCGAACTCGTGGTCCTCGCGCGCGCCGGTCTGTAGGTCGATCGCCGAGACGCCGCGCGCGACGGTGTAGTTGTCGCCGGTCGGGCGCGTCACCACCACGCGCCGTCCGTCAGGGAGCAGAGTCGGGAAGTCGCAGGGTTGATCGTCGATGTCGGCCTCGACCACGCCGCCGTCGCGGGTGTCGATGCTCCAGCGCCGCAGCGACCCTGGCGTGTCCTCGAAGGGGTTGTCCTCGCCCGCGGTCACGCCCGGGACGCGCCGGCGGCAGCCGACGACGTGCACGGTCGGCCCGTCCGACCACGCTGCGGCCAGGTGCGACACGTGGGCGGGCGTCACGTCCGCCACCACCGCGCTGGAGCCGGTGCGGTCGGCCAGCGCAATCGCCGCGCCGGTCTCGGGCTCCCACTCGACGCCTCGCTCGTGGCGTCGCCACGGCAGGTCGAGCGTGACCACGCGGCCGTCGACCACGCGCAGGTCGTGCATGAAAGGCCGCCGCTCGGTCGAATACTCGCCGGTGGCGCGCCAGTGGCCGTCGTCGCCTCGCTCGAGGAAGGTCAGCGCCGGGTCGTTCCATCGCGTTCCCACGGTCACCGGCCGTCCGTCCACGCGCGTCACGTGGGGCAGCACCATGTCGACCCCGGGCGCATCCACCACGTCGGGGCCGACGGTCTCGAGGGTGAGCGGATCCACGCGCCACGGGCGCCCGCTGTCGCTCAGGGCCAGCAGCCCGTCGGCGCCCAGGTCGGCGAGGCCGGCCGAGGCCGGCTCCTCGGCCCGCCCGAACGCGGGCACGAGGTCGTCGAGCGACGGGGTGCGGACCCAGCGGTTGGCGTAGGTGGCGCGGCCGTCCTCGATCCGCACGGCGTGGACCATGCCCTGCCCGTCGACCCAGGCCCCTCCCACCCCCTGGCTCGCCGCGCGGTTGGGGCCGTTGCGGACGTAGGTACCCGCGAGCTCGGCGGGCAGTTGCCCCTGCACCTCGAGCTCGACCTCGACGCCGCTCGCCTCGGCATCCACGGGGCGGTAGTTGGAGCGCAGGTCCGCGCCGCCCGTGTTCACGCCGTCTGCCTGCGCACCAGGTCGTCGAACAGCCCGGGCTCGCCGGCCAGGGCCTCGTAGGTGCCCTCCTGCACGATCCGCCCGTCGTCGATCACGTACAGGTAGTCGGCCCGGCGAATGGTGCTCAGGCGGTGAGCGATCACGATGCGGGTGGCGTCGAGACCGTCGATCGCCCCCATCACGTCCTCCTGTGTCTCGTTGTCGAGCGCGCTGGTGGCCTCGTCGAGGAAGAGGATGCGCGGCCGGTGCGCGATCGCCCGGGCGATCATCAGGCGCTGCACCTGTCCGCCCGAGAAGGTGACCCCGTTCTCGCCCACGAGGGTGTGCATCCCCATGGGCATGCGATGGATGTCGTCGGCCAGCCCGGCCTGCTCCGCGGCCCACCAGGCGTCGTCCTCGGTGAGCGCGGAGTTGCCGATGATGTTGCTCTCGAGCGTGCCCGGCATCGGCTTGCTGTCCTGGAGCACCACACCCACCTGGCGGCGCACCATTCGCATGTTCAGCGACGCGAGGCTGCGCTCGTCGTAGACCACGCTCCCGCGGTCCGGAGTCTCGAATCCGAGCAGCATCCGCATCACCGTCGACTTGCCCGCTCCCGACGGCCCGACCAGCGCGACGTTCTGTCCGGGCTCAATGGTCAGGGTCACGCCGCGGAGCGTCGGCTCGGCCTCGGGCCCGTAGCGAAAGTGGACGTTCTCCAGGCGGATGCGCCCGGTGAGCAGGCCCGGGTCGCCGTCGGGCTCGTTTCGCTCCGGCACCGCCTCGAGCAGGGGCCGAAGCCGTTCGTAGAGGGGGATCACCGTGATCGACGCCACCAGAGCGAAGCTCAGCTGCGTCGCGGCGACGGTGAACTGGGCCAGTGCGGCGGCGAAGGCGACGAACGTGCCGGTGGCGATGTCTGCGTTCATCAGCCCGGCGACAACGGCGAACAAGATCATCGACAGGACCAGCGGGGTACCCGCGATCGTGGTGGCCAGCGCGCAGTACACGAGCTGGCTGCGGTAGTTGGCGTCCTGCTGGCGGTGGAAGCGCTCGGCCCAGCGGGCGAAGGCCGGGATCTCGCGGCCGGCGATGCGGATCTTGTCGATTCCCTCGAGCAGGCCGAACAGGACGCCGAAGATGTGGCCCTTCTCCAGGAACATCGTGCGCTGGTGGCGGACCTGGCGCACGCTGAGCCAGCCCAGCAGGGCCCCGACCGCCGCAAGGCCGCCGACGGCGAACAGCGCCAGCAGCGGGCTGTAGACGAACAGCAACGCCAGGCTGAAGCCGCCGAACATCGTGCTCAGCACCGCGGACACCGTGGCGTTGGAGAGGATCGCGTTGATCGAGTTCACGCCGTACGCCCGCGACGTCAGGTCGCCGGTCGCGTAGCCCGCGTGGAAGCTGCGCGGGAAGCGCCAGCAGCCGGTCCCATACGCCCGCCTGGAGCACCCCGTCGAGGTTGCCCGACAGACGTGCCACGGCGATCGCACGCGCGTAGGCGAGAAAGCCGCCCGACACCGCCGCGGCCAGCAGGAAGGCGGCGGTCCACCAGATCGCGGGGCGATCGTTGTCGGGGATGAACGCGTTGAACAGCCACTGCGTGCCGATCGGCAGCGCCAGCGCGAGCAGGCCGCCGGCCACGCCGGCCACGAGCAGCGAGAGCAGCGCGGCCTGTTGGTGGCGAAAGCCGATGCGCAGCAGGTCCCCGAGGCCCAGCGGTCGGGCGGGCAGCGGCGCGTAGAGCTCAAAGCCCAGCGGTTCGAGTTCCGCGAGCAGGTCGGCGCCGACCCGCGACTCGATGCCGGTGGCCGGGTCGTGACAGAGGTAGCCCCCTCGGGGCCGCGGCAGCAGCGCGACGGGCGCCCGCTCTTCGCCGTGCGGACTGCGGCGGAAGGCCAGCACCGGGCTGGTGGCGCGCCTGTGCCAGCCGGTGTCGAGCGAAACGCGGCGGTGGCGTACCCCGGCCGCCATGGCGATGGCGGGCACGGGGTCGGTGCCGCGGCGATAGGACTCGGGCGGGTCGACGAACTCCACGCCCAGGTAGACCCCGATCCTGCGGCAGGCTCTCAATGTGCGGTCGAAGCCGTCCTCATCGGCACGAGGTGGCGCGGTGGGCGCGCCCCCGAGCGCGGACGCGATGTGTGTGACCGAACGGTTGAGCAGGGCGGCGCCCCCCGCGCGTGCGGCGGCCAGGCGCGTATCGGCGTCCCGGTTTGCCTGTTCCACCCTCGCGCGCGCGGCCGCGAGGAGTACCCGGTGGGCTCCGCGGAGGGCCTCCCGAGCCGCCGGCGTGTCGCCCTGCGCGAGCGGGTCGGTCAGCACAACGCTGGTCGCGCCGCGGGCGATCAGCCGCACGGCGGCGGCGAGGGGAATCGCCTCCGGTGAGTCCAGCACGCCCAGCACGCCGCGCTTCGGGCCGATCAGCTCGAGGCGTCCCGCCTGGACCGCCAGCGCGAGCCCGTCGGCCCGGGCGCGGACGATGTCGCCGTCGTTGAGCTCGTGAGCCCCGCCGTCGGCGGCGCCCAGCGCCCGGCCCGCTTCGCCGTGCTCGTCGAGCGTCCCGGCGAGTGCGGCCAGCCACCCGCCCAGCGCGGCGCCGTCGACCGCCACCTCGCTCAACTGCGTCCGGAGCTCGCCGACCGCCACGACCGTGTGCCCGTCGGGCACGTCGGCGGGGTCGATGGGCACCACGCACGCGCCGGGCTCGGCCCGAAGCAGGAAATGGCGCCGGCCCCCCGGCTGCGCGAGGGTGCCCGGCTGAAGAAAGACGTTGACCGCGCCCGCCTTGACCAGCTGGACCCGCTCCGTCGCTTCGAGGGCAAATGGGTTCGTGGCGTCGAAGGTCTCGGTCCGGGCATCGCCGCGGGCGTCTGAGACGGTCATTGAGCGCTCACCAGCTCGGCGTAGCGCCCGTCGGCGGCCATCAGGTCGTCGTGGGTCCCGCGCTCCGCGACCTTGCCCTGGTCGAGCACGATGATCTCGTCGCAGTCGCGGATCGTGCTGAGCCGGTGCGCGATGATCAGGCAGGTGCAGCCGCGGCGTCGGAGGTTGAGGTCGATGTCCAGCTCGGTCTGAGTGTCGAGCGCGCTGGTGGCCTCGTCGAGCACCAGCACCGACGGCTCCAGGGCGAGCGCGCGGGCTATCTCGAGTCGCTGGCGCTGGCCGCCGCTGAAGTCGCGGCCGTCCTCGGCCACAGTGCTCTCGAACGCTCCGGGGCGCTGCATGATCACCGGCCGGATGCATGCGTCCTCGGTCGCCCGTTCGAGCACCCGGCGCTCCACGGACTCGTCCCAGAGGGTGAGGTTCTGGGCCACCGTGCCGGAGAACAGGCGGATGTCCTGATCGACCGAGGCCACGGAGCCGGTGATCACGTCGCGCGGGAGCTGGGTGCGGTCCACGCCGTCGAGCAGGACCTGGCCCTCCCACGGCTCGTAGAGGCCGAGCACGAGCTTCCCCACGGTCGATTTGCCGCTGCCCGTCGAGCCCACGAGCGCCACGCGCTGGCCGGGCGCCACCCGTAGCGAGAAGGACTCCAGCAGCGGGGCTTGGTTGCGCCCATAGCCGAAGGTCACGTCGCGCAGCTCGACGAATCCCTCCAGCCTTCGTGCCCGCTCCGCCGACGATCCGTTGGCCTCCGCCGGGCGGGCGGGATCGCCGATGCCCGCCAGGTGGGGATCGATGTCGTAGTCGAGCACGTCCTGGACCTGGGCCAGGTTGGCGCGCGCGGTCTGCAGCTGGGTGGCCAGCGCGACGATATTGGAGATCGGCAGGAGAAAGGAGGCCATCAGCGTCGTGAAGGCCACGAGCGCTCCGACCGTGAGCTCGCCCTCGGTCACCAGCAGCGCGCCTCCGACGAGCACCACGGCACTGCTGAAGGCCGACAGGGTGGCGGGTGTGGCCGTGAGCGTGGCGGTCAGGCCGCCGACCGACTGCGAGGCGTTGACCGCATGCGTCTGGAAGCCGGCCCAGCGGGCGAAGTACTCGTCCTCGGCGCCGGTGGCCTTGATCGACTCGATGATTCCCAGGCCGCCGAAGGCCACCCCGTCGAGGCGGACCTGCTCGTGCTGAAGGAGGTTGTTGGCGTCGATGCGCCGGCGGGCGACGAGCTGGAGCGCGACGAAGTTGAGCAGCCCGATGGCGATGCCGATCAGCGTCAGGACCACGCTGTAGTGGAACATCACCGCCACGTAGAGCACGAGGGTGATCAGTCCTATGAACGCGGTGGCGAGCTGGCCGGAGAGCAGCTGCGCGATGTCGTCGTTGAGCTGCACGCGGGTGACCACGCCGCCCACGAAGCGCTGGGCGAAGAACTCGCTGGGCAGGCGGAGCAGGTGCCAGAGGAAGCGGCTCGAGGTACGTAGCGTGAGGGCGATCTGGAGCCGCACGAGCGCCAGCTGCTGCACGTAGGTGAGCGCCAGCAGCAGGGCGAGCGTGAACGTCATGGCGCCCAGGAGCGGCCAGACCGAGTCGGCCGAATCGGGAATCAGCACTTCGTCGATGAACAGCTGGGAGAACAGCGCCGCGAGGATCGTCGGCACGGCCAGCGCCACCCCGGCGATCACGGCCGCCAGCAACCCGAGCCGCGAGCCGTCGAGTATGCGCCAGAGCGACCGCGTGAAGGTCGAGCGCCGGCCCCCACGCTCGAACTCGGCCGTGGGCTTGAAAGTGAGGACGATGCCGGAGTAGGCGTCGGCGAACTCCTGGGCGCTGATCTTGCGGCGGCCGATCGCGGGGTCGGCGAGCTCGATCGTGTCCCCGCGGATGCGCGTCAACACGACGAAATGGCTCGCGTTGAGGTACACGATCGCCGGTAGGCGCACGTCGGCCAGCTCCTGCTCGGTCTTGCGGTATCCGTGAGCGTCCAGCCCGTACGAGCGCGCCGCCGCCAGCAACGCGGCCGCGTTGGCTCCGTCGCGCGATACGCCGCAGTCGGCCCGCAGCCGCTCGAGCGCCACGAAGCGCCCGTGGGCGCCGAGCACCATCGCCAGCGACGCGGCGCCACATTCCGCCTCCTCCATCTGGAGCACCACCGGCACGCGGCTGGCCGGGATGTCGTGCTCCCGTCTCACGGGAAGACCTGGTCGAGTACCGATCCCTCCGACACGACGATGCTGGCCTCGGTCAGCTGGCCGGCCGAGATCGACGCGTCCGACCCGCTCGGCGTGGACCAGGCCACGCCGCCGGGCCCCGACGGGTCGGAGCGCAGCTTGACCTCAACCAGGTAGACGGCCTGCGAACGCGCCACCTCGTCGACCACCCGCTCGCCGCCGAAGATCCGCTCGAGCTCGGCGTCGCCGGCCGGATAGGAGTCGATGGCGGCCACCTTGCCGTGGGCGTAGCCGAGCTCGGCCCCGTCCACGCTGTCCGGGCGCACCTGAACGGGCGCGCCGACGTAGATCTCCGAGCGGCGGTCGACCGGCACGACCACGTTGGCGGTCAGCGCCCCGCCGGTCGGCTCGAGCGAGAAGAGCCGCTCGCCGGTGGTCACCACTGCCCCTGTGCTCGCCTCGGCGTCGACCACGCGGCCGTCGATCGGCGCGCGGAGGACCGTGGGCCGGCCGTCGGCCCCCGTGACGGTCGCCAGCGCCTGGCCCTTCTGAACCCGTGAATCGAGACTCGCCTCGACCGCGGTCACGCTCCCCGCGGACGGCGCCTGCACGACGCTCGGCCCCTCGCCGCGCTGCAGGATCCCGCTAGTGGGCACCGTCTCGCGCACGGTGGCGAAGAAGCTCCACGCCACCGCGAGCCCGACGAGCGCCAGCAGGGCGGCGAGCACGATCCAGAGCCGCGGGCGGATGAGTGTGAGGAGCCGGTCGAGCTGGTCCGGCGAAACGGGGCCGCGGCCCGCGGGGGCGTCGACGGGCTCGGCGGTCATAGCGCGCCCGTGAGCAGGAACTCGCCCACGCTGCCCTCCTCCCAGCGGTCGAGCCCGCTCGCCTGCTCGAAGGCGACGGCGTCGCCCCCACCGAGCGCACAGCCGCCGATCCCCATCGCCGTTGTCGCCAGGTAGAGGGCCTGGTACACGACGCCGACGTCCTTGAGGGCGGCGGCGTAGGCCATGCCGGTGTACTTGTATTGCAGGCGGCCAAAGCGCGCGGCCAGTACCAGCAGCACCCGCACCGGCGCCTCGGTCGGGCAGGCCGGCCGTCCAGCGCGCGCCGGCCACGAGCGACGCCAGATCGGCGTCGGTGGCCGCTTCGATCCGGCGCAGCACGTGCTCGGTGCCCGAGTAGTGGTAGAGGCCCGGGTCGGTACCCTCACAGTCGACGATCAGCGGATAGAGCCCCACCGCGCCAAGCGATCCTGCGCTCGGCACCGGCCTGTTGAGCTCATCGCCTGCGGGGGCCGGGCCCGCTGCTCGCACGCGCGCGGTCCGGTACAGCAGCCCGCCAAGCTGATCGATCGTCAATGGCCCGCCGGCGCGTCGCTGCGAGCGGCGGCGCTCGGCCACCTCCGCGTAGGTGGAAACGTCGGCCGGAGCCGGCTCGATGAGCGTCACCGGGGTGCCCGTGGCCCCTGCGGGCACGTGCTCGCCGGGGAGCGCTTGCATCTTGCCGGCGAGGGGCTTGGTGGCCCCGTATGGCCGAGCGGAGCCTCGCCAGAGGCGGCTGCGCGTGTGAAAGAGGCGGTCGTGGAACTCCCAGCGATCCACGGGCTCGAGCGGCTCGGGAACGTCCTCGCGGGCCACGAGGACGCCGGCGTGCCGCAACACGGTCCGCCAGGCCGGCGGCACGTCACCGGACAGCAGCGCCGTCGCGAAGCGTGGCTCGATCGGGTCGCTGCGCCCCGGGTCGGCCGCCGACTCGAGGACCAGGCCGGCCTGGCCCCCGTCGTCGCGGCGGATGAATACGTCGGGATTCAGCTCGAGCTCGCGGGCGGGTCCGGATGGCTCGTCGGGCAGCGCCGGTGTGGCGATCGTGGCCGCCACACCCTGCTCGTCCAGCAACTGCGCGGCGATCATCCCGCGGCCGCACAGCCGGTCCAGCAGCGAGCGGGCCTCGATCTCGGCGAGCACGCGGTTGTCCGGCGCCGCGGTCCCCGCCGCCTCGTCGATCAGCTCGTCCGCGGGCACCCCGGGTGAGGATCCCAGCCGCTCCAGCAGCGTGGCCGACAACGGCGATGCGCCGGCGGGGAAGGCCTCGAGTCCCGGGCGCCATCCGAGGGCCACCGTGGTCTGCGTCTCGGCTAAAAGAAGACTGCCCACGGGTTCAGGTCCTCCTCGGGGACGGGGCGCTCGAGCCAGCCGAGCGCGACGGGGACGTCGTAGAGCCGCCCGGCGCCGAGGCGCGACCACATGTGGCGCAGCCCCGGTGCGACGGCTTTCACCACCGGCAACCCGATGTCCGGGCGCGTCTGGTCGAGCAGGTACAGCGGCACGCCCGCCGCGGCAATGCGCTCCGTGCAGGTGGTGAGCTCGGTCAGCAGATCGGGATCGGACAGGTCCGGCATGTCGGCGAGCGTGCGCGCCGGGCCCGGAGCGGGCGCCAGATAGTCGTGCTCGTCGAGCCGGGCGCAGCTCCACCAGCGGGAGGCCGCCTCGTCGAAGGTGACGTAGCGGTCCTCACCCGCGTCGCCCCACCTCTCGAAGCTCGCCAGGAACTGCACCAGCTCGGAGAGGGCGCGTACCACTGCCCCGGCGGGGTCGATGTGGGCCCCGAACCCGAATACCAGCTCCTCGTCGGTGCCCCGGCGGCGGCTGGCGGCGCACACCACCGGGATGCCGAGGTCGGTGGTCAGGTCGATCGCCCACACGTCGCGGCCGAGCTGGTCGAGACGGTTGACGAGGCGCTCGACGTAGGGGTCGGTGACCGATGCGAGGTCGATGCCGGGCCGCTGCAGGCGGTTGTACCACCAGATGCCGACCGCGTCGCGTTCGATCAGCTCGAGCACGCCCTGCAGGGCCGCATCCTCCAGTGAGGAGCCGGCGGCGTGGCCGTTGGAGTCGGCGAGGAAGAAGAGCTCCGACGCGCTTCGGTAGCCGTGGTAGCTCGCGTAGTTGAAGTAGCACATGCCCGCGGGCAGCAGGCGGCGAGTGCCGTCGACCGGCGACCACAGCGGGCTCCAGTCGATCTCCGCGTCGACGTCGAAGCGCTCGGGGACGAGCTGGGAGGAGATCGTGTGTATGCGGCCGGCCTCGTTGAGCGCCTCGCGGTCGCGGTACTGGCGCTCGCTGAAGCCCATCACGTCGTTGGGGTGGATCGCTTCCTCCCCCAGCTCGGAGTACCGGCCCCGCACAATGGCCTCGTCGCCACGGTAGACGCCCGAGTAGCGCTCGAGCGCCTCGCAGATGGCGCCGACGCGCGCGTCGGCGTCGGTCGGCCCCTTGCCGCCCGAGCGAACCCTGAGGCTTCGGCGCAGGAAGGCCAGGCCGTCGTACTGAACGGCGAAGTTGTGGCCCGCGGTGTAGGCGTGGATCACTCCCTCGCTGTCGCCGAACACGCTGTCGACCGACTGGACCGCGCCGGTGATCGGGCTGACGTGCGTCCCCACGCGCTCGAGGGTGGCCTCGACGCTCGCGGCGCGATGCAGGCGGTTGCCGGCCGAGGGGCGGCTGCCCAGCACGGGGGGCGAGAAGCCGCGGTCCGCGACCAGCCCCGGGTCCCCGCAGGCCGGGCACTGGGGACGGCGGACCAGCGCGTGGCGCGCCACCTCCAGGGTGCGGGTGTCGATCGTGAGCAACGTGCCCTCGAGCGGCCGGGCGGTGGCGCCGCCGGCGACGTTGCGCAGCTGCTGCGCGGCGAGGGCGGCGGCGAGCCGTTCTGCCGCGGGATCCTGCGCGCGGCCGACCGGGCTCTCGATCGGTGCTCCGCGCTGCTGAGACAAATAGGACTCGACGGCGCGATTGCCCTGAAGGCGCTCGGCCAGGCAGTGCCAGCAGCCGGTTCGCCCGGGCACCAGCAGGGGGCCGAGCCAGATCGTGGCGCCAACCGGCTTGAGCAGCAGCCACGGCTGCTCCTCGGCCCGCTGGCGCTCGTCGATTGCGGCGAGCTCGGAGGTGAGATAGTCCGCGGTGGCGACCGCCGTGAGCGTGCCCTCCGCGCCCGGAGCGCCCAGCAGCCCGGCGGCATCGAGCGCCTCGTCGAGCACGGCCTGGTCGATGTCGCCGAGGGCGGTGGTGCGCACGCCCGTGGCCTCGACACGGGGCTCCGCGTCATTGGCGCTCACTCCCGCCAGCGCCCAGTAGGCGCGCTGCCCGTCGGAGGCGCCGGTGTGCCCGGCCGTCGCCAGGTACCCCTTCGCGGTCATGGTTTCGAGCACGTGATAAGTCTCGAGGGGCGTGAAGCGGCCGGCCAGCGCCTCCACGAGGTCGTCGGCGCTGCGCGTGCCGTCGAGCAGCTCGGACAGCGCGCGGTGGATGGGCTCGCTGAGCACCGCGGAGCCGTCCTCCGAGAGGAGGAACACTCCGACTCCGTCGACGCTCTCGACCGAGTAGCGCGGATCGAAGTGCACGGCGGCGCTCGGCGGGGCGACGGGAGGCGACACCGAGCTCATCGCGTTGCCATTTCGAGGGGAGCGATCTCATCGGCGTCCGTTCCGTCGACGAGATCGAACTCCGGCATCACCTCGGATGCGAACAGCTCGAGCTGGGCGATCAGCAGGTCGTCGTCCACGAGGCCCCAGGGCAGGTGCCAGACGAAGTACTCGATGCCGGCCTCGACGATGGCCTCCATGCGGCGCTTCACGTCGTCCAGGAGCCCGCCGATGACCATGCCCGAGCTCAGCAGCCGCCCGCCCACGGTCTCGCCCGGGCCGGGGACCGGGCCGGTCTCACCCGGGTGGCGCAGTGTCTCTAGAAAGCCGAAGTTCCGGTACCAGTCCGTCCAGATCGCCCGGTTGTGGTTTCGCGTCATCTCGTCCAGTTGGCTGCGATCGCGGCAGATCTGGACGCTGCGCACGATGCCGGTCTGCTCGCCGGGCGCCAGCTCGCGCCCGACGCTCGCCGCCACCTCGCGGTAGCCGCGAGCCAGGCGGAACACGGTTTCGTCCGGCGTGGCGAGCATGGTCGGGATCAGCCCCTCGCGGGCGGCCCAGTCGACGGTCTTGGCGCTGGTCGAGTTGGCCTGGAACACCGGCGGGTGGGGCTGCTGGTAGGGCCGCGGGACCACGCTCACGCCGACGACGGTGTCGTTCTCGTCGACCTCCCCGGGCGTGCCGTAGCGGCGGGTGAAGTCGGCGGGCGGCCAGTTCTGGATGCCCTCGTCGTAGGGATAGGGCACCTCGTAGTGCTCGCCCTTGTACTGCAGCAGGTCGTCGGTCCACGCCGCTTTGAGAATGCGAAAGTGCTCGGCGAAGAGCTTGCGGTTGCGCGCGTCGGCCTCCTCGTCGCCGAGGGAGGCCGCCCTGTTGCCCATGTGCTGGCCGAGCACGTCGACCCAGCGGCGCTGATAGCCGCGCGCCAGGCCCACGAAGAAGCGGCCCTGGAGCATGTGGTCGATCATCGAGCAGCGCTCGGCGAGACGGATGGGGTCGTGCGTGGGCAGCACGAAGCCCAGCTGCCCGTGGCGCAGCCGCGTGGTCCGGCTGCCGAGGTGGAGGTTGTACAGCCCTGGGTCGGGCGACAGCTCCAGCCCCTCGGAGTGGAAATGGTGCTCGGTGTGGGATAGACCCCAGTAGCCGAGCTCGTCCAGGGTGATGGCAAGCCCCTCGAGGCTGGCCAGCATCTCCTGGAAGACCTCGTTGTTGCGTCCGATCGGACGCCGCTCGAGATCGGCGGCCGGATCGCCCGCCGACGGATGGACCTGGATGATGACTTTGGTCTTAGTCACGACGGCGGGCGGTGGTCAGGCCGGCGTGGGCTAGAGGATCTCGTCGCTGGCTGCGCCAGTGCAGCAGCAGCAGCAGGCGCATCCCGCACCTGCGACGCCCTCGAGCTCGCTGTCGCTGAGCTCGCCATTGGGCTTCGGCGGGATCGCCACGACGTACGTCGCCGTGGGGCCGCGGCCCTGAATGTGCCAGTCGCCCGGCTGAGCGTTCGGATCCTCGATCACCTGGACGTGGTACTCGTCGAGGTCGTTGATTCCGTACTCGTCGAGCACGGGCTTGGGATCATCCAGCAGCTGGGTCTTGAAGGAGTCGTCTGCCCACGACTTCGCGATGATCTTCGACCAAGCCTGCGATGTGTCCTGCATGAGGTGTCCCTCCGGTTGTCGGGCGGCCTTTATGGCCACGTTCGCCTTGGCTACTCGGACGGTGCGGGGCGATCTTTAGCCCGCGTTTTCGTGCCGGTACCGTGAGGGTGGTGCGGATAGCCACCTGGAACGTCAACTCCGTCAAGCAGCGCGTGCCGCGACTGCTGCCCTGGCTCGACGAGCGCAGGCCCGATGTGGTCTGCCTACAGGAGACCAAGCTCGCCGACGAGGCCTTCACCGGCCTGCTCGGCGACGAGCTCGCCGAGCGCTCGTACGAGGTTGCGCTTCATGGGGAGCCGACCTGGAATGGCGTGGCGATCCTTTCCCGCGTGGGCCTGGACGATGTGGCCACCGGGCTCGAGGGTGGGCCCGGCTTCCCTCATCCGGAGGCCAGGTCGGTGTCGGCCGTGTGCGGCGGCGTCCGGGTGCTGTCGGTGTACGTCCCCAACGGCCGGGTGCCGGGCTCCGAGCACTACGAGTACAAGCTCGCCTGGCTGGCGTCGCTGCGAGAGACCGTGGCCGCCGACCCGGACGCCACGGTGGTGTGCGGCGACATGAACATCGCGCCGGCCGACGACGACGTGTTCGATCCCGACGCGTACGCCGGCCAGACCCACGTCACGCCGCCGGAGCGCCAGGCCCTGGCCGAGCTGCAGGCGGTGGGCCTCAGCGACGTGGTGCGCGACCGGTGGCCGGGCGAGCGGGTGTTCACCTACTGGGACTACCGGGCCGGGATGTTCCACCAGGACCTCGGCATGAGGATCGATCTGGTCCTGGCGGGCGCGAGCGTGGCCGGCCGCGTCCAGGCGGCTTGGGTCGACCGCCAGGCTCGCAAGGGCAGCGGGCCGAGCGACCATGCCCCTGTGATCGTCGACCTCGACGAGGCTCCGGACGGGGACATTGGACCCGTGGTGCCGCCGCCCTCGAGGCCGGTCACCAAGCGCGGGGCCAAGAAGCTGCCCCAGGGCTAGCCCTCTGATCAGTCTCGCTTGCGGTCGCGGTCGCGCGACGGCTGCACGCGCTTGGGCTCGCCCGGCATCTTCGGATAGTCCGGCGGGTAGGGCATGTCCCCGCTGCCCTGCTCCTCGTCGCGCTCGTACATGTCGAGCAGGGGCTGCAGTGAGTGGACCGCGTCGTTGATCGCGGCGTGGCGGTCGCCGATGTCCGCGAAGCGGGCGGGCATGGTGGCGACGGTGAAGTCCTCGGGCTCCACCTCTCCGAGCTCGTCCCAGGTCACCGGGGCCGACACCGGCGCGCCGGGCTTTGCGCGGACGCTGTAGGCGGAGGCGATCGTGCGATCGCGCGCGTTCTGGTTGTAGTCGACGAAGATGCGCTCGCCGCGCTCCTCCTTCCACCACTTGGTGGTCACCTGGCCCGGCAGGCGCCGCTCGAGCTCGCGCCCGAAGGCGATCGCCGAGTGGCGCACGTCGGTGAACGTCCAGCGCGGCTCGATCCGCACGTAGATGTGCACACCCCGGCCGCCCGACGTCTTGGGAAAGCCGGTGTAGCCCAGGTCGCTCAACAGCATGCGCGCCTCGGCGGCCACGCGCACGGCATCGGCGAAATCGGTGCCCGGCTGGGGGTCGAGATCGATGCGCAGCTCGTCGGGATGGTCCACGTCGTCGCTGCGCACCGGCCACGGGTGGAACGTGATCGTGCCCATCTGGGCCGCCCAGCCGACCACGGCCACCTCGGTGGGACACACCTCGTCCGCGTGGCGCCCGGACGGGAACTCGATCCGCGCTGTCTCCACGTAGTCCGGAGCTCCTTTGGGAACCCGCTTCTGGTAGAAGGCGTCCCCCCCGCCCTTCTCGCGCGTCGAGAGCACGATCCCCGGGTGCACGCCCTTGGGCCAGCGCTCGAGCGTGGTGGGCCGCCGCTCCAGGGCGCGCATGATTCCCTCCCCCACCGCGAGGAAGTACCTGACGACGTCGAGCTTGGTGACCTCTCCCGAGCGCTCGGTCTTGGGGAAGATCACGCGATCGGCGCTGGACACGCGCAGGTCCCGCCCGCCGGCGTCGATGATCGTGGCTTCGGCTTTGGCCATGCGTGAGTTCTACCGGGAGCGCCGGGATGCGAGGCGGCCGTCGAGCCAGACCGCCCCGCGAGCGAGCGCGTAGAAGAGCACGCCGATCAGGGCGATGTTCGCCGCGATCCGCCCGTAGCCGTACTCGTCGACGTCGACGAATGGATAGGGGTAGAAGCCGATCAGCTCACCGCGCACGAGCGTGAACGCCACCCACGCAGCCGGCGCCGCAAGCGACCAGGCCGCCACGCGCTCGTCGGCCTGGCCGCGCGGTCCCGCAACGAGCCAGCTCACAACCGCGAGCACGGGGGCGACCGTGTGCACCAGCTGATCCGCCACCTTGGCCCAGCCGTCCAGCTCCACCAGGTTGCTGAGCGCGGTGTGGTAGATCGCGAACGTCACGGTGATCGCGATCAGCCCGGTGAGCCGGAGGGCGCGGAAGGTCAGCGACTCACGGTCAGGGCGCAACAGCAGCAGGATGCTCGTGACCGCCACCAGCAGGTTCGACTGAACCGTGAAGTAGCAGAACACATTGAACACCCGGCCCGCCGCGGTGGGGAACAGCCCGTCGTCGTTGCCGGCGGAGACCACCACCTGGATGGCCATGCCGAGCAGCGAGGCCGCCGCGGTGGCGGCGAGCAGTGCCTGTCCCCGGGCGCTCATCGGCGCCGCACCAAGGACCGGGTCAGTGGTCACCGTGCGCAGGCTTTGGCGGTGGCCAGAGCCCAAGCGGCTTGCCGATCTCCCAGTGGTGGCCGAAGGGATCGGCGATCCGCCCCAGCAGCCAACCGTGCTCTTCGGCCGCCGGGTAGACCTCCGTGGCGCCGGCTGCTATCGCTCGTGCGATCGTCGAGTCCGGCTCGTCGACGATCAGCAGCATCCGCGTGGTGGCGCCACCGGCCGACTCAGGGCTGAAGTTCTCGTGCTCGGGAGACTCGTCCGAGACCCAGAACGCGGCCTCTCCGACCGAGAGTTGAGCGACGACGCCCTCGCCCGAGATGCTGCCGCCGACCCGGTAGTCCTCCACGGCCCCGAAGGCTCTCTTGTAGAACTCGATCGCCGCGGTGCCGCGCCGCACCGAGAGCTGCGGCATGATGCGCGGGCGCCGCGGGCTGGCGGGGTCAGACACCTCCATGGGCGCAACCTATCGCCCTGCCATGATCCGGGCGATGACCACGCCGCCCGAGGTAGGGCTATCGGGCTGCCGCATCGCGCGGCCCACAGAGCTCGAAGGGCGCGTCGAGATCGTGATCGCCGAGCCCGCGGCCCGCAGGTTTCCCCCTCGCGTCTCGGCCGGTCTGGGGGTCTGCCTCAAGTACGGGGCGACCCACGACGTCTCGGTGGACGGCAGACGGCACAGCTACCCCGCCGACAGCATCTCGCTGCGGGCCCCCGGCTGCGTCTGGGCGAGCGGCGAGGGCGTTCACGGGTTCCTGTCCGTCGACATCGCCCCCGAGCTGCTTCCCGCCGACGGGATACACGGCACCATGGCCTTCGTAGGACGGCGTTCGCTGCCCGACCTCCGCCTGGTCGCGCGACGCCTCGCGGCGGCCGAGGACGAGCTGCAGGCCGGCGAGGCGGTCACCGATCTGGTCGCGCGCCGTGCTCGCCACCGGCGCGCTCGAAAGCGAGGCGCTGCGGGACTCGGCCGGGCCGCGCGATGCGGTCGACGACCGCGCGCGACTTCCTCGCCGCCCATCTCGAGGGCCGCCCCACCCTGGAGGCGACCGCCGCCGCGGCCGGCGTGACCAAGTTCACCCTGCTGCGCCGCTTCCGGCGCACCTCGGCACGACGCCGCACGCCTACCTGATGATGCTCCGCCTGACCCGCGCGCAGCGATGCTCGCCGAGGGCGGACTCCGGCCGAGGCGGCCGCGGCCGCCGGCTTCGCCGACCAGGCGCATCTCGGACGCTGGTTCCGCCGCTCGCTCGGCGTCACGCCGGCCGGCTACGCCGGTACAGCAGGCCGCCGACGTCAATTTCGTTCCAGACACGGCGCGCCGTATGACACTCTGATCGCCCATGACCGACTATCTCCAGGCCGACCCCGCGCGCCGGCAGGACGTGCGCTTCGCCGGCGCCGGTGAGGAGCTCGCCGGCCACTCTACCGGCCACCCAACGCCGCCAGGACGAGCCCACGCCCGCGGTCGCGCTGTGCGGCCCGATCTCGAGCGTCAAGGAACAGACCCTGCCCCACTACGCAGAGCGCCTGGCCGACGCCGGCTATACGGCGCTGACCTTCGACCCGCGCGGCTACGGCGACAGCGGCGGCGAGCCGCGCGCACGCTACGACCCGTGGTCGGTGATCGAGGACTACCACAGCGCGGTCAGCCATCTGCTTACGCGCGACGACGTGGATTCGGACCGCGTCGGCGTCGTGGGCGTCTGCATGGGCGGCGGCTACGCCGTGTCGCTCGCCGCCCGGGACAAGCGCCCCAAGGCCGTGGTCGCCATCGCCGGCGGCTACGACATCGGCGGCACCTTCCAACAGGGATTCGGCGTCGACGGATTCGCCGATTACGTGCGCAGCATCAACGAGGTCGTCCAGACCCAGTACGAGACCGGGGAGGTCCAATACGTCCCCACCATCGCTCACGAGCTCACGGAGGACACCCCGATCGCGGCGATGCCCAACGACGAGGCATACGAGTACTACGACCGCACGCACAGGGCCGACGCCCCCGCGTGGTCGGAGACGATCACGGCGGACTCGCTGCCCGCGTACTTCGCCTACAACGCCATCGCGGCCGCCCCCCTCGTGGCGCCGACCCCCCTGCTCATCATCCACGGAACGGTCGACGCCGCCCTGCTCCCCGAGTACGCCCAAGCGGCGTACGACGCGGCTCAGGGAGAGAAGGAGCTCCAGTGGATCGAGACGCACAACCACGTCGAGCTCTACGACCAGGATCCCTACGTCAGCGAGGCTGCCGCCCACGCCATCGCCTGGCTCGACCGGCACATCGGCTCATGAGCGACCGCGACGAGATCGTCGACCTCATCTCGAACCTCGGCCTGCTGATCGACGCCCGTGACTGGCCCGCGGTCCGAGGCCTCTTCTGCGACACGGTCGACGTGGACTACACGTCGCTCAACGGCGGCGAACCGCAGCAGGTCGCGCCGGGGAAGCTGGTTGGAGGGTGGTCGGAGATGCTCGAGCGCCTCGACGCCACCCAGCACCTCATCGCCAACCACGTGGTCAGCGTCGAGGATGACGCGGCAACGGCGGCGGCCAACGTGACCGCAACCCACGTGGCACACAACCCCTCCGGCGGATCGCGCTGGGTGGTCGGCGGGCGTTACGACTTCCGGCTGCAGCGGGGCGAGGGCGGCTGGCGCATCGCGGCCCTGACCCTGACTGTGGCCTGGGCCACCGGGAACCAGGCCATCATGGCCGGGGGCTAGCCCTCAGGCCGCTCCAGGGTCCGGGCCAGGTTGTCGAAGGCCGTGCTCCAGCCGTCCTCGTGCATGCGCACCGCCTCCTCGTCCCAGAGGTCGCTGTGGGTGAAGCGGACCGTCGTGGCGCCGTCGCTCTCCTCGAGGTCGAGCTCGATCAGCTGACGTGTGTCGTTGCCGTCCCAGATCCAGGTGAACGCCAGGCGGCTGGGAGGCTCGATCTCGGTGTACCGGCCGCCCCCGCCGTACTCGGTGTCCTCGTGGGGATCGCGCATGACCACCCTCACGGTGCCGCCCACGCGCAGGTCGACCTCGGCCTCGGTCGTCTCCCAGTCGTGCCCGGCGTGCCACCACCGCCGCATCACCTCCTCGCTCGTCCAGGCGTCGAACACGGCCTGCGCGGGCGCTTGATAGGTGCGCTCCAAGCGCAGCGTCGTGTTCTCGCTCATCTTCGGCCCTTCGATTGCCTGCCGAGGCGTCCCATTATCCAGGACCGGGCGAGCAGCAGGCCAGCGCCCACGCCGGTCACCGAGGGTAGGACCTCCTCCAGCGGAAGGCCCACCACGTGGGCGATCATGCCGCGTCGCCGTAGCGGTCGTGGTAGGTCCACCACTCGTAGGGCGGGGTCTGCGGGGAGCCCTGCGGGCGAGTCCTCCCACTCCTCCTGGCGGCCGAGCGCGGTGATATCGAGGTAGGCCCAGGTGGTGCCCATCGCTTCGTCGCCGCGGGAATCGATGAAGTAGGTGCGGAAGATCTTGTCGCCGTCGCGGATGAAGGCGTTGGTGCCGTGCCACTCGTCCACGCCGAAGTCGGCGTCGAAGTCGTCGTTGATCGTGTACCAGGGAATGGACTCCCACCCGTGGCGCTCTTTGAGGCCCTGGATGTCGGCCTGGGGGGCGCGCGAGACGAACGCCAGCGTCGTGTCCCGCGCGTTCAGGTGGGCCGGGTGCGCGACCTGGTCGGCGAGAAAGGAGCAACCCACGCAGGCCCGCTCCGGGTAGGAGGTGCCCGGCGCCAGCGTTGTCACGTCCGGCGCGTAGAAGGCGCGGTACACGACGAGCTGGCGGCGGCCGTCGAACAGGTCGAGCAGGCTGGCCGGGCCATCCGGGCCGTCGAAGGTGTAGTCCTTCCCCACCGCCATCCACGGCATCCGACGGCGCTGCGCGGCCATCGCGTCGCGGGCGCGGGTGAGGTCCTTCTCCTTGACGAGCAGCTCCTCGCGGGCGGCGTCCCATTCGGTGGGCGAAACGATCGGTGGGGTGTTCATGTGGGGTTCTCCTTGAGGTATTCGTCGACTACGTCGAACATGCGCTCCCAGTGAGCGCGCTGGCGATCCATCCAAATGGTGGCCTCGCCAAGCGCCGGCGGCCGAAGCGAGAGCCGGTGCGTCCGGCCCTCCACCACGCGGACCACGACGCCGGTCTCCTCCAGCACCTTCAGGTGCTTGGTGATGGCCGGCTTCGACACCCCGAACCCGCCGGTCGCGTCGCCCACCGTCGCCGAGCCCGCGGCGAGGCGTTCGACGATGCCGCGGCGGATCGGATGCGCGAGCGCCTTGAACGGATCGTTAACCATCTGGTGAACCGTAGCAAATGGTGTGTCGACGCTGCGCTGTACATTCGCGTCATGAGCGAAACGCAAGACCGTCCCGGCCAGAGCGGCGACCTGCGAGACCAAGCCGTGGCCAGCATCAAGCGCAAGCAGGCGTTCAAGCAGATGGTCGTGGCGTACGTGGCCGTCAACGCCCTGCTGATTCTCGTCTGGGCGGTGAGCGGCGCGGGCTACTTCTGGCCCGTCTGGGTTATGGGTGGCTGGGGCATCGGCCTGGCCTTCACCGGCTACGCGGCCTACGGCCAGCGCCACGTGGTCAGCGACGACGAGGTCGCGCGCGAGATGACGCGGCTTCGAGACAGCTAGCGGGGACGGGCCGTGGGGCTCTACGCAGAGCACGTCCTCCCTCGGCTGATCAACGTCGCCTGCGGGCTGAAGGCGGTCGAACCGCTGCGGGAGCGGGTCTGTGCCGGGCTCCGAGGTGAGGTCGTGGAGATCGGCTTCGGCTCGGGGCTCAACGTTCCGTTCTACCCCGCCGCCGTCAGCCGGGTCGCCGCCGTGGAGCCGGCCGACACGGGCTGGAAGCTCGCCGCCAAGCGGGTGCGGGCCACAACGGTGCCCGTCGAGCGCTCCGGCCTGGACGGCCAATCGCTGCCCTTCGAAGACGACTCCTTCGACTCCGCGCTGTCCACGTGGAGCATGTGCACGATCCCCGACGTCTACCTTGCCCTGGCCGAGCTGCGGCGCGTGCTCAAGCCCGGGGGCACCCTGCACTTCCTCGAGCACGGGCTGGCCCCCGACGAGAAGGTCCGCCGGATGCAGCATCGCCTCGAGCCGGTTGAAAAGCGCGTGTTCGGCGGCTGCCACCTCACCCGTCCGGTGCTCGACCTGCTCACGAACGCGGGCTTCACGATCACCGAGGTCGACGTCTTCTACGAGGACGGCACCCCCAAGTTCCTCGGTGCCGACTCGCTCGGCACCGCCTCTACGCCCTAGCCGGCGTCGCCCTCGGCGCGCGTGATCGCAGCGGCCTCGCGCACCGCGGCGAGCACGGCTTGCGTGGACGGACGCCCGGCGTCCGCGGCCCGTACGGCGGCCGAGATCGACCGGTGCACGGCGCCCTCGGCGATGGCTCGCCGCGCGACCCCGCGCGGGCGGCCGGGAAGGGCAAGCTCCGGCAGGAGCGTCACGGCCAACCCCTGGCCCACCAGCGCGAGGCTGACCGTGGCGTCGCTGACCCGGTGCCGGATGTCGGGCTCGAAGCCGCCGAGCTCGCGACAGGTTCCCTGGGTCATCTCGTCCCAGCCCATCCCCGGAGGTCCCGTTGCCCACGCCGCGCCGGCCAGCTCGGCGAGCGGCACGGCCTCGGGGTGGCGGCGCGCGGACTCGTGCCCGGCGGGCAGCAGGATGTGCACCGGGTCGGGGAAGAGCTCGTGGCGCTGCAGGCCGGCGGGCAGGCGCCACGGCTGATGCTGCCACTCGTCGCCGATAACGAGGTCGAGGTCGCCGAGCGCCAGGGCGGGTAGAGCCTGCTCGGGCTCGGCCTCGACGAACTCGCAGCGCAGCCGCGGCGCACTCGACGCCAACGCCTTCATTGCGGGTAGCGCGAGGCGCAGCGCTACGGACTGGAACCCCGCGATGCGCGCTCGTCCGCTGACCGTGCCGGCGGCCGCGGCGAGATCCGTCTCGGCCAGCGCCGCGCGTTCGAGCAGCGCTTCGGCATGCCCGACCAGCACCAGCGCGGGGTCGGTCAGTCGCACTCCTCGGCCTGCGCGCTCGAGCAGCGGCACGCCCGCCTCGCGCTCGAGCATCGCCAGCTGCTGCGACACCGCCGACGGCGTGAACTGAAGGGCGTCGGCGACCGCCGCGATCGTGCCTCGGTCGTTGAGCTCGCGGAGGAGGCGCAGCCGGCGGAGGTCGAGCATTGTTCAGAAACGCTACCGATTACCCACCAGTAATACGAATGGATTGTGAAGCTTTCACGAGGGACGATGGCCCTCGTGCGCTCCTCGGCAACATTCCTCTGCCTCGCCTCCGGCGCCGCATTCGGCACGATGGCCATCTTCGGCAAGCTCGCGTACGACGGCGGCGCGAGCGTCGGCACGCTGCTGGTGGCGCGTTTCGTGCTCGCCGCCGCGATGTTCTGGATCCTGGCTCTCGCAAGTGGCGACGCGCGGCAGCTGCGGGGCCTGGGCGCGCGGGACATCGGCCTGGGTCTCGCTCTGGGCGCTTGCGGCTACGCGATCCAGGCCGCGTGCTACTTCGCCGCCTTGGAGCGCATCGACGCATCACTCCTGGCGCTGCTCGTGTACACGTTCCCGGGCATGGTCGCGGTAGCCGCCGTGGCCCTGGGCCGCGAGCGGATCAGCGCGCGCCGGGGGGCTGCGCTCGGGCTGGCCTCCGGCGGCACGATGCTGGTGGTGGCCGGGGCGGGAGCGGGTGCGCTCGATTCGCTGGGCGTCGCGCTCGGGCTCGGGGCCGCGGTGGTGTACAGCACCTACATACTCGTCAGCGACGGGATCGCCAGGCGCGTGCCGCCCCTGCTCCTCTCCGCGCTTGTGTGCACCGGCGCGGCGGTCACCCTGGCCTCGGGGTCGGCGCTGATGGGCGAGTTGCGCCCCGCCGAGGTGAGCGCGGGGGGATGGGCCTCGCTGGCGGGGCTCGCCCTGGTCGCCACCGTGGCGGCGATCAGCCTCTTCTTCGCGGGCCTGCGCCGCGCCGGGCCCACGAAGGCCTCGATCCTGGCCACCGTCGAGCCCCTCGTGACGGTGGTGCTCGCCTTCATCGCCTTCGGCGAGACGCTGGGATGGGTCCAGGTGCTCGGCGGCGCCCTGGTACTCGGCGGGGTGGTCGTGCTCCAGGCCGGCCGGCCACCGCAACTAGAGACGCAGACGGTGGATCCGCACTACTCCGCGGTCGCTCGTCTCGAGGCGCCAGCGTCGATTGGCCTCCTCGAAGAAGGCGCCGGCCGACACCCGCCCCGGGTCGGCGATCAGGGCCTCCGGCGCGAGCTGGGGCAAAAGCGCCAAGAGCAGGGCGACGCCGGAGCGCTCATAGAGCACATCAGCCGCGACCACGAGATCGAACGGCCCGCGCTCGACCAGCGCGTCGGGGTGCTCCCAGTCGACCGCGGCCGTCTCGATCTGCTCGCCGTTGGCAGCGGCGTTTCGCGCCGCGAGCGCAAGCGCTTCGGGGGCTGAATCCGTGGCCAGCACCCGCGCGCCGCGCCGGGCGGCGGCGATGCTCGGCACGGCGAGCCCGCAGCCCAGCTCGACCACGCGCCGGCCGCCGAGCGTCATGCCGTCGAGCTCGCCGGCCAGCTCCACGCCGCTGCGCCACAGAACGGACCAGTAGGGCGCGATGGGCGCCCATTCGACCGCCCCCGCGTCCGGCAGCTCGGCCGCCTCCTCGGGCTGCCATACGGTGAGCTCGCCGCTGGGCAGCTCGATCGACTGGCTGACGAGCGCGCCGAACACGGAGGCGACTGTACGCCTCGCCCTCCGCCCCCCGCGCGACTACCCTTGACGGGATGACCGCTGCCGGCGCCCAGAGCCCGCCGCCCGCACCCCGCCGGCTCGGCCCGCAGGACGTGGAGCTCGAGGAGATCGAGCTTCACGGCCACCGCGTGGCCTACCGCCGCGCCGGATCCGGCCCCGCGATCGTGCTGGTGCACGGCATCACGTCCACCTCGGCCACGTGGGATCGCGTGATGCCCTACCTGGCCACTCGCTTCACGGTGATCGCCCCGGATCTGATCGGTCACGGCGAGTCGGCCAAGCCCCGCGGGGACTACTCGCTGGGGGCATACGCCAGCGGGGTCCGTGACCTGATGGTGGCCCTGGGCCACGAGAGCGCGACCTTCGTCGGCCACTCGCTCGGCGGCGGCGTGGTGATGCAGCTGTCCTACCAGTTCCCCGAGCGCTGCGAGCGCCTGGTACTGGTCGACAGCGGCGGCCTGGGCCGAGAGCTCAACCTGCTGCTGCGCGCCGCCACCCTGCCCCTGTCCGAGGTGGTGCTGCCGCTCCTGGTCAGCACCAGGCTGCTGGACGCCGGGCGCGCGGTCAGCCGCCTGGTCGGGCGCCTCGGGCTGCATGCCGGCACCGACATGGCCGAGCTCGCCCGCGGCCACGCGTCACTGGAGGATCCGGAGGCTCGGGCTGCCTTCGTGCATACCCTGCGCACGATCGTGGACCCGATGGGCCAGCGGGTGAGCGCCAACGACCGCCTCTATCTGGCCGAGAACATCCCGTTCATGCTCGTGTGGGGCGAGCGCGACTCGATCATCCCGATCGAGCACGCGCGCGCGGCGCACGAGCTCGTGCCTTCGAGCCGGCTGGAGGTGTTCGAGGACGCGGGACATTTCCCCCATCTCGACGAACCCCAGCGTTTTCTGGACGTCCTGATCGACTTCATCGAGACGACCGAGCCGGCCGATGTGAACCCTGAGGACTGGCGCCAGCTGCTGAAGACCGGGCGGCCCGCCTAGTCAGGGCTCGACCAGGCCGCGCCGGATCGCGTACCTGGTGAGCGCCACCCGATCACGCATCCCCAGCTTCTCCAGGATGTGGCTGCGGTGGTTCTCCACCGTCTTCTTCGAGATCACCAGTGTGTCGGCGATCTCGTCGGTGGTGTTGCCCTCGGCCACCAGCTTCACTATCTCGAGCTCGCGCGGAGTTAGTGGGTCGGGGGGAGGCGCTCCACCCGCGCGCGCCCGGTCGAGGTAGTCGCGAATCAGCGCGGTCACGGCCGCCGGGTAGAGGAAGGGCTCCCCCCGCATCGCCGCCCGGCAGGCCTCGACGAGGTCCTTGTCGGCGGCGCTCTTCAGCACATAGCCCGACGCTCCCGCCTTCAGCGCCTCGAAGAAGTACTGCTCGCTGTCGTACATCGACAGCATCAGGGTGCGCAGCTCAGGCCGGCGCCGGTGCAAGCTCGGCGGCCGCCTGCAGGCCGGTCATGCGCGGCATGGCGACGTCGAGTACGGCGAGATCGACGTCCCCGGCCAGCGCATGCTCCACGGCCTCGGCGCCGTCGCCGGCTTCGGCCACCACCTCGAGATCGGGTTCGGCATCGAGCACGAGCCGCAGGCCGCGGCGCACCATCGGGTGGTCGTCGGCCATCAAGATGCGGGTCTTCAGCGGCGTGGTCAAGCACGCTCCCTCGGGCACCGGTACCTCCAGCACCACCTCTGTCCCGCCGCCCGGCGCCGCTCTCACGCTGAAGCGGCCACCCACGTGCATCGCCCGCTCGTGCATGCCGGCCAGACCGGCCCCGTCGTCGGCACCGTCGAGCCCGCGACCATCGTCGCGCACCACGAGGCGCAGCGCCCCGTCGATCTGCTCGAGTGAGAGCAACGCCTCGGTGGCTCCGGCATGGCGCATCACGTTCGTCAGGCTTTCCTGGGCCACCCGGTAGACCACCAGCTCCACCTCCGGCGTCAGCCTGGCGTCCCCCAAACTGGAGCCGACGCTCCACCCGTAGGCCGGGCGTGGCCTCGACCGCTGTGCTCAGCGACCGCAGCGCACTCTGCAGGCCCAGCTCGTCGAGGGTCTGGGGCCTCAGCTCCCCCGCGATGCGGCGGACGTCGTCGAGGCTGTGGCGCACCATCTCGCGCGCCTCGGGATCCTCCAGGCCGAGCATCACCCCGGTCAGCACCTGGCCCACCTCGTCGTGCAGTTCGCGTGCGATGCGGCGACGTACCTCCTCCTCGGCGGCCATGGCCCGGCGGCCGCTCTCGCGCCGCTCGTGCTCGAGACGGTCCAGCATGTCGTTGAACGCTTCGGTCAGCGCCTTCACGTCGGCGTCGGCATGCGGGATGGAGAGCCGCCGCCCCGGCTCGCGCGGCTGCACGGCTCGCATCGTGTCCTCCAGGCGGCGCAGCGGGGCGATCACGGGCCGCAGGAGCAGGTAGTTGAGGACCACCGAGATGACGAAGCCGGAGACGATTATCGCGGCCTGCGTGGCCGTGACCGGAAAATCGATCTCGATGGGCGAGAACAGCAGCAGCAGGGCGATGGCCAGCAAGACGGCGCCGTTGGCCAGGAAAACCCGGGTGAGCAGCGAGAGGCCGCGTGATCGTTGCATCGCCTTCCCTGAAGGATGGCGTATGAGGGCGCCTCCCGGGCCAAGATGGGGAGCTTCCCCCATGGGCGCAGAGGCCGTTTGCGGGCACATTTGTGCTGCAAACCAAAAAAACTTCAGGAGGACGACATGCCCCAGGGAATCGCACCAGTCGCACCGATTCACTTCAACCGCCACGTTCAAGTAGCTCCCGAGCCGAGCGTCCCCGCTCGAGTCAGGCTCGGCATCTGGCTGCGTCGAGCCGGCCTCGACGAGCAGATCGCCCGTGGCGCCGGCGTCGAAGGCGACGGGCGCCTGGCGCTTCGCGCCGAGCAGCTCACCTCGCGCGATGAGCGCGACCGAGTGGCGCGCGGCCTCGAGCGCATGCTGGAAGCGGCCGATCACGCCGCCGAGGCGAGAAGCGCCCGCGGCGCCCCGGTTTTCAGCGTCCGCATTCCACTTCGCGTGAGCGAGATTCGCGACTGCGCCGCTGACTTCGACGCCCTCCTGGCGCGCCTGCGCGATGAAGACGCGATCGACGCTCGGGGTGTCGCCATGACCACGCGCCTAATGAGCAACGGCGCCAGCCCGCTCTACTACCGGCGCAGCCCGTTCACGCTGCGCCACGCGGTGCGATCGGCGCGCCTGGGACTCGAGCCGGTGGCGGCACCGGTCGAGGTGGCGGCGCCGCTGGCGGCCTAGCTCTCGTCGGAAGAGCCCGCGGCGCGAGCCGCGGCCACGCCGGCGAGAAGGACGCCGAGCACGGTCGCGGCCGCGCCCAGCTTCCCCTTGCTCTGACCCATCTTGTACCTGGCAAACCGACTCGCGATCTGCCAAGCGAGCCAGCCCAACGCTGTGTAGCCCTTGATCGGCATGACTAGCTCTTACCCCGGCGGCGCACGTTGTAAGCCGTCCGCGAGCCGAGCGTCCACAGCTCGATGAAGCCCGGGCTGGCCTGCTGTGAGAACAGGCCTCCCGACTCGCCGAAGCCGGCCAGATCCGGGTCGTAGAGCGAGTTCTCCGAGCGCCGGGCCACCGGGCGGCAGCTGCCCTTGTAGAGGCGCATAGTGATCGCGCCGGTGACCTGCTCGTTGACCGCGTCCATGAAGGCGTTGAGGTCGGAGAGCAGCGGCTCGTACCAGAGCCCGGCGTACACCAGGTAGGCCCAGTGGCTGTCGAGCTGGGGCTTGAAGGTGTTCTGGTGGATCGTGCCCACCAGCTTCTCGAGCTCCTTGTGGGCGGTGAGGATGATCTCGGCGGCGGGCACCTCATAGAGGTCGCGCACCTTGAGGCCGACGATGCGGTCCTCGATGTGGTCGACGACGCCGACTCCGTGGCGGGCGCCGATCTCCCCGGCGCGCTCGAGCAGGTCGACCAGGCCAAGCCGCTCAGCCGTTGAGGGCCACGGGTACCCCGCGCTCGAACTCGACGGTCAAGTCCTCGGGCTCGTCAGGCGCCTCCTCGGGACGGGTCACGAGCTGAAACACGTCGTCGTGGGGCGGCTCGTCCATGTCCTCGATCGGCCCGCCCTCCGAGGAGCGCCCCCAGAGGTTGTCGTCGATCGAGTAGGGCGGCGCCTCGGTACCGCCCTTCACGGGGATCCCGTGCTCGCGCGCGTAGGCGATCTCCTCCTTTCGGCCCATCTGCCAGCCCCGCACCGGAGCGATGATCTTCATCTCGGGGTCGAGGGCCACGACGGTGCCCTCGATGCGCACCTGATCGTTGCCCTTGCCGGTGCAGCCGTGGGCGACGGTGTCGCAACCGGTCTCGCGCGCGTACTGCACCGCCAGCTTGGCGATCAGCGGGCGCCCGAGCGCGGTGAAGAGCGGATACCCGCCGCCGTAGAGGCCGTTGGCCTTGATGGCCGGCAGCACGTAGTCGCGGGCGAACTCCTCACGCGCGTCAACCACGTGGCAGTCGAGCGCGCCCAGGTGCAGGGCCTTGCCGCGGATCACCTCGTAGTCCTCGCCGGGCTGACCCAGGTTGACCGTCAGGGCCACAACCTCGGCCTCGTACTCGTCCTGGATCCACTTGAGCATGACGCTCGTGTCGAGGCCCCCCGAGTAGAGCAGCAACACGCGTCCCACATCGGCCGGATCGGCCTCGTAGGAGGCGGTGCGGATGAGGGTGTGCCGCTGCTCGCTCACGGGGCGGAGAAGCTAACAGCCGTCATCGCTTCTAAAGCCCGCGCCCCGGAAGCCCGATGCTCTCAGTGGTGAACCAGGTTCGCAGCGACAGCCTTGCCGAGGCCCAGCTCCACGCGCTGGTGAGGGTCGCGGCCGGTGTCGCCGGGGCCCACCGGCTCGACGACGTGCTGGAGCTCGCCGCCGAGAGCGCGTTGGCGGCGATCGACGCGGCGTCGCTGTCGATCGGCCGCTGGGAGGCGGGAGATGTGGTCACCCTCATCAACGTCGGCGAGCTGGCCGCCGGCGAGGAGCGTTCTCCACGCGACGAGCGCTACCCGCTATCGGACTTCCCCACCACCCTGAGCGTGTTGGCCGGCGGGGGGTGGATGATCGCCGCCGTCGACGACCCGGCCACCGACCCGGCGCACCGTAAGCTGCTGCGCACCGTCGAGAAGGAGACGAGCCTCACCGTCCCGATCGTGTTCGAGAGCAGGACGTGGGGCGAGTTCTGGGTGGCCTCGCGCATCGGCGGGCGGCGCCTCGTGGAGGCCGATTCGGTCTTCATCCGCGCCGTCGCCGACCAGATCGCCGCCGCCATCGGCCGGGCGGAGCTCTTCGCCCAGGTGGAGGCCCTGGCCTACACCGACCCGCTGACCGGGCTGGCCAACCGCCGTGTCCTCGAGGACGCGCTCGAGCGGGCCTGCGACGCGTCCACCGGGCGTGGGGTCTCCCGCCCTCTTTCTCTGCGATATCGACGGCCTCAAGGCGATCAACGACAGCTACGGCCACGACGCCGGCGATCGGGTGATTCGAAGCGTCGCCGCCGGCCTGCGTGCCGCCGCCGCGCGCCATCCCGACGCGGTGACCAGCCGCGTGGGCGGGGACGAGTTCTGCGTGCTGCTGCCCACCGGGGACGCCGACGACGCTCTCGCCCTGTGCAGGCGCGTGAGCGCGCAGCTCGGGTCGGACCACGGGGGTGCCGTGACCATCTCATGCGGGATAGCTGCGCTGGGGCCCGAGCTCGACCGGCCGGCCGCGCTCCTGCGCAGCGCCGACGCGGCGCAGTACAGGGCCAAGCGGGCGCGCGTCGGTGCTCCGGTCGAGGCCTCCCAGGCTGAGGGCACCGAGGAACTCGGCGCGTCGGAGCGCGACCGGGCGTACCGCAGCCCGTCGCGGGCGCGCCGTGAACTGGCCGATGAGCTGCTCGAGCTCCTCACGCGCCGCAACGGCACCGGCGCCGAGGAGCTGCTGGCCCGGGTGCGCCGCCGCCTCGAGGGCGAGACGGGCGACTAGGCCAGCGCCGCCACCCGGCGAACGGCCTCGTCGATCTCCTCGTCGCTCACCGTGAGCGGCGGCAGCAGCCGAATCGTGTCGGGGCCGGTCGCGTTGGTCACCAGCCGCTCCTCGAGCAGCAGGCGCCGCGACAGGGCCGGGCCGTCCGCGCAGGCGAAGGCCAGCATCAGGCCCTCGCCGCGCACGTCGAGGCCGAGGTCGCGCAGGCCGCCCGCCAGGCGCTCGCCCTTGCGCTCGACGGCGGCCAGGAAGGTCTCGTCGTCGACGGTGTCGAGCACGGTGTTGGCGGCGGCGGCCACCACCGGGCCGCCGGCGAAGGTGGAGCCGTGGTCGCCCGGTTGCATCACGTCGGCGAAGGCGGAGCTCGTGACGCAGGCGCCCACCGGGAGGCCTCCGCCCAGACCCTTGGCCGTGGTCATCACGTCGGGCCGTACTCCCGCGCGCTGCCAGGCCCACAGGCTGCCGGTGCGGCCCATCCCACACTGGATCTCGTCGAAGATCAGCAGCGCGCCAAACTCGTCGCAGGCCGCCCGCGCCGCCTCCAGCAGAGCGGGGTCGATCGGGTGGATCCCGCCCTCGCCCTGAACCGGCTCGATCAGCACGGCCGCGGTGCGCTCGGTGACCGGTAGCGGCCCGTTGCGCGGCGCGGCGGTGAAGCCGGGAACGAGCGGCGCGAAGGGCTCCTGCTTGGCCTCCTGAGGCGTGGCCGACAGCGCGCCCATCGTGCGTCCGTGGAAGGCGCCCTCCAGCACCACGAAGTCGCCGCCGGGCCGGTGGCGGCGAGCCAGCTTGAGGGCGCACTCGATCGCCTCGGCACCCGAGTTGCACAGGAACACCTTGCCCCCGAGCGAGCGCTCCGACAGCCGTTGGGCCAGCCGAATTCCCGGCTCGGTGTAGAACAGATTGCCCACGTGCATGAGCCGGCCGGCCTGCTCTGTCACCGCCGCCACGACCGCCGGGTGGCAGTGGCCGAGCTGGGCCACCGATATGCCGGCCAGGAAGTCGAGGTACTCGTGGCCCTCGGAGTCCCACAGACGCGTGCCCTCCCCGCGCACGAACTCCACCGGGTTGCGCAGGTAGGTGCCCATCACCGCGCCCGCTTCGAGCTCCTGAAGTTCGGCTAGGGCCATAGCTTGGTCCCGATGCCCTCGTTGGTGAACAGCTCGAGCAGCAGCGAGTGGGGCTCGCGGCCGTCGACGATGTGCGCGTTTCCCACCCCGGATTCGAGCGCGTGGATGCACGCCTCGAGCTTGGGAAGCATGCCCCCGCCCACGCTGCCGAGGCGCTCGCGGACCTCGGCGGCGGTGGCCTCGGAGATGCGCGTGGCGGGATCGGCGGGATCGGCGCGCCAGCCCTCGACGTCGGTCAGGAACACGATCTTGAACGCTCCGAGCGCCTCGGCCACCGCGGCCGCCGCGGCGTCGGCGTTGACGTTGTAGGAATTGCCGTCGGTGTCGGCGCCCACCGACGCGATCACCGGTATGTAGTCCTCGGCGATGTGCAGCAGCACACCGGCGTCGACGCGCTCGATCTGGCCCACGAATCCGATGTCCGTGTCGTTGGCCGCGAGCTGCTTGCTCACGGTGAACAGCAGACCGTCGTCGCCGCACAGCCCCACCGCGGGCTGCCCGTGGCGGTTGATGCGCAGAACGATGTCCTTGTTCTGCTTGCCCACCAGCACCATCTTGGCCACCTCGACGGTGGCCTCGTCGGACACCCGCAGGCCCTCGACGAATTTCACCTCCATGCCCAGGCGCTCCATGTAGCGCGTGATGTCCGGCCCGCCCCCGTGCACCACCACCGGGTTCATGCCCACGTACTTGAGCAGCACCACGTCGCGCGCGAACTCCTCCTTGAGCGCGGGGTCGGTCATCGCCGCGCCGCCGTACTTGATCACCACCGTCCGCCCGTGGAACTCGCGGATGTAGGGCAGCGCCTCGAGGAGGGTGGCTACGTCTCTCATGTGCTGTAGGCGCTGTTGAAGTGCGCGTACTCGGGGCTCAGGTCGCTGAAGAAGACCTCGGTCTCGCCACCCTCGCCGGGCATGGTGAGCGTGTACTCGACCTCGGATCCGCTGACCAACTCGGCGGGCGTGTCCGCCACCACGTCGCCCGCCGACACCACGAGGTGACCCTCGATCTCGAGGTCGGCCACGAACGGCTCGCCCGTCGGCCAGGCCGCGCCCGCGGCCTGCAGCAGGCGTCCGAAGTTGGGGTCGGCGCCGTGTAGCGCGGTCTTCACCAGCGGCGAGTTGGCGATGGAGCGCGCCACCGGCTCCACGGCGTCGGGCCGGCCGTTGACCACGATGCGGCCCACCCGCTTGGCGCCCTCGCCGTCGGCCACCATTCGCACCGCGAGCTGGCGCAGCGTCGCGTCGAGGGCCTCGCCGAGGCGCAGCTCATCGTCGCTCTCGGGCTCCACCGCCACGCCCGACGCGCCGTTGGCCATGGCCACGACCGTGTCGCTGGTGGACAGCTGCCCGTCCACCGAGATGCGGTCGAACGAGCGCTTGACGCACACGCCGGTGAGCAGCTCGATCGTCTCAGGCTCCAGCACGGCGTCGGTCTGCACGAAGCAGAACATCGTGGCGAAGCGGGGCTGGAGCATGCTCGCGCCCTTGGCCTGGGCCGACAGGCGCACCGGCCCGCCCGAGAGGCCGACGTCCAGGCACACCCGCTTGGCCGCGCTGTCGGTGGTGAGGATCGCGTCGGAGAAGGTCTCCGCGTCGCCGGCGAGCTGCCCGCACGCCGCGCGTATGCCCTCGAGCACCGCGGCGCGCGGCAGCTCGAGACCGATCATGCCGGTCGAGGCCACGCCCACGAGGGAAGCCTCGAGGCCCAGCTCCTGCGCGGCGGCCGCCTGCATGGCCACGGCCGTCTCGAAGCCCCGCCGGCCGTCGCCCACGTTCGAGCAGCCGGAGTTCACGGCCAGGGCGCGGAGCCGGCCGAGCTCGGCCTCGCGCGTGACTGTCACGGGCGCGCCCACGCGGGCGTTGGTGGTGAAGCGGGCCGCGGACACCGTGTCCTCGGTGTCGGACACGAGCACGCCGACGTCGAGGCCCTTGGGCTTGATCCCCGCGGCGACGCCAGCGGCGCGAAAGCCGGCGGGCAGGGCGTGGGGCTCGAGCTCGCGGGCGTGCTTGGGCGCCTCGACCCAGCGCGAGCTGAAGAAGCTCATTCGAGGCCCTCGGTCTCGGGTAGCCCGAGCATGAGGTTGAGATCCTGGACCGCCTGCCCTGCCGCGCCCTTCCAGAGGTTGTCGATGGCGCAGAAGGCCAGTACGCGGTTGTTCACCACCGCCACCTGCACGAGCGCGCGGTTGGTGTCGCGCACGAAGCGGGTGTGCGGAGGGCTGTCGATCACCTCAACGAAGGGCTCGCCGGCGTAGGCCGCCTCGTAGAGCGCGCGGGCCTCGTCGTGCCCGATCGGCTGGGAGGGGATGGCGTAGCAGCTGGCAAGAATGCCCTGGTCGATCGGCAACAGGTGGCACACGAAGCTGAAGTGCACGCCGGGCAGCTCCTGCTCGAGCTCGGCGGTGTGGCGGTGGCCCTCGACCTTGTAGGCGTTCACGTTGTCGGCCACCGACACGAAGTGGGTCTCCTCGGTGGCCTCGCGCCCGGCGCCGGACACGCCGGCCTTGATGTCAATGGCCGCCTCCTCGATCCGCCCCTTTAGCGGCAGCAGGGCGAGCAGCGCGGCGGTCGAGTTGCAGCCGGGGCCGGCCACCAGGTCGGCGCCCGCAATCTCCTCGCGGTGGGCCTCGGGCAGCCCGTAGACCGCTTCGGCGAGCAGCTCCGGGGCCTCGTGAGGCTGGTACCAGTGCTCGTAGCGCTCGCGGTCGAGGCGAAAGTCGGCCGACAGGTCGACCACCTTGAGGCCGCGCTCGCGCAGCGCTCTGACCGCGGGCGCGGCGGCGCGGTGGGGGTAGGCGACGAGCGCGCAGTCGGCCCGCTCGGCCACCGCGTCGGGGTCGAACTCCGCCATCTCGAGCGGCACCCGGTAGGCCGGGTAGAGCTCGTCGTGGCGCCGACCCGCGTCGCTGCGGGCCGTGAGGGCGGTCAGCTCCAGCGACGGGTGGTCGCGGCAGATGCGCGCGCAGACCGCGCCGCCGAAGCCCGCAGCGCCCACCACGGCCACCCGGTGCTCAGGCACGAAGCTGTCCCCCCAGCTCGCGCCAGCTCGCGCTCGATCGCGCCGCGGCGCTCGGTTACCTCGTCGTCGGTGAGGGTGCGATCCGGCGCGCGGAACTCGAGCCGCACGGCGAGCGACTTGTGCCCCTCCCCCACCTGCGCGCCGCGGTAGAGGTCGAACAGCTCGGCGCTCTGGAGCAGCGGGCCGCCGCCGGCACGGACCGCCGCCACCACCCGCGCCGCGGGCAGCTCCTCGGCCACCACCACCGCGATGTCCTGGAGCACGGAGGGAAAGCTCGTGACGTCGCTGTAGGCGGCGGGGCCGCCGGCCGAAGACCCGGCCACGGCGTCGAAGTCGAGCTCGAAGGCCGCCACGGAACCGGACAGATCCCACCCGCGCGCAACCAGCGGATGAAGCTCGCCGAGCCAGCCGATCTCCCGGTCGCCCCCGATCATGATCGACGCCGCGCGACCCGGGTGCAGGAACGGGCGCCCGCCCTCCTCCGCCTGCCACGACTGACCCGCCGCCTCGAACAGTCCCTCAACCAGCGCGCGGGCCGCGAAGAAGTCAGCCGGGCGCGTCTCGCTGCGCCAGCCGCCGGGAGCGGCGCGGGTCATGAGCATCCCGATGTGGTGGGGCTCACGCGCCGGGCAGCCCTCCCCGCGGCTGCGCCCCGCCCGACGCGTCGAGCGGCTCGGCGGGGTGGTAGACGTGTGCGGACTCGAACAGGGCCAGTTGAGGGCGGCCGTGCGCCGTGTTGTGTCGCGCGGCATCGAGCAGCCCGGGGAGCAGGAGCGGGCGCATAACCGAGCCGTCCTCGGACAGCGGGTTCTCGAGGCGCAGCACGGGCACGTCGCCCAGGCGCAGCCGCTCGAGCACCGCCGGCGAGGTGAAGCTGTAGGAGATGCACTCGTCGAGCCCGCGGTCGCGCAGCTGGTCCTCGACGCGCCGACGCAAGGGCTGGCTGCCGGTCAGGCGGCCGATGGCTCCCTTGCGCGCCGGCAGGGTGGTCGGCAGCTCGTCGAGGCCGTGAATGCGCGCCACCTCCTCAATCAGGTCGGCCTCGCGCTGAACGTCGCTGTCGCGCCAGGGCGGCACCGACCAGCCTTCGTCGGTGTGCGTGAAGCCCAGCCGCTGGAGGATCGGCTCGGGCTCGATGTCGGCGCCGAGCAGCTTGGCGATGCGGTCGCGGCGCAGGGCAACGACGCGGGCGGAGCCGGCTCGGGGTAGACGTCGACGGTGCCGGGCGCCATGCGCGCGCCGCACAGCTCGACCATCAACCGCGCGGCCAGGCGCTGGGCCGCGATCGCCTGCTCGGGATGCAGCTGCTTCTCAAAGCGCGCCGAGGCCTCGGTGCGTAGGCCGAGAGCCTTCGAGGTGCGCATGATGTTCGGCCCCACCCAGGTGGCGGCCTCCATCAGCACCCGCGTGGTCTTCTCCGACACCTCGGAGATCTGACCGCCCATGATGCCGGCGATGCCCGTGGGGCCCTCGCCGTCGCACACCAGGGCGACCTCGGAGCTGAAGGTGCGCTCCACATCGTCGAGCGTGGTCATGGTCTCGCCATCCCGGGCGCGGCGCACGTCGATGCGCCCTCCGCGCACCTCGTCGAGGTCGAAGGCGTGCAGCGCCTGGGCGGTGCAGAGCATCACGTAGTTGGTGATGTCGACCACGTTGGAGATGGGCCGCTGGCCCGCGGCCATCAAACGCTGCTTGAGCCACAGCGGGGATGGGGCGATGGTCACGTTCTCGTACACGCGCGCGGTGAACCGCAGGCATACCTCGGGGTCGATCTCGATGGCGATGTGGTCGCCGGCGTGATCGTCGCCGCTCGGCTGCGCGTCGGCGGCGGTGGGATCCTCGGCGAGCGGCGCCGCGGTGACCGCGTGCAGGTCGCGCGCCACGCCGTACACGCCCATGGTGTCCGGGCGGTTGGGGGTGATCTCGAGCTCGAGCACCTCGTCGCATATGGGCAGGTGCTCGGACAGCGGGGCGCCGAGCGGGAGCTCGCCGGCCAGCACCATGATCCCGTCGTGGTCCTCGCCGATACCCACCTCGTCCTCGGCCAGGATCATCCCCGCGGAGCGCACGCCGCGTAGCTCGGCCTCGCCTAGCGTGCTGCCGTCGGGCATGACCGCGCCGGGCAGGGCCACGGCCACGGTCTGGCCGGCGGCCACGTTGGGCGCGCCGCACACGATGGTCTGGGGCTCCTCGTTGCCCACGTCGACACGGCAGACGCTGAGGCGGTCGGCGTTCGGATGGCGCTCGGACTCGAGCACCCGGCCCACCACGAACGCCGGCAGGATCGCCCACGCCCACGCGGTGCAGGCGCTCGAGCTTCACCCCCGCCATCGTCAGGGCGTCGGCCATGTCCTGGGCGCTCAGCCCGGGGTCGCAGTAGGAGCGCAGCCAGGAGGCGGGGACCCTCACGCGCCCGCTCCGAACTGCTCCAGCAGGCGCAGGTCGTTGTCGAAGAGCATGCGCAGGTCGGGGACCTCGTAGACGATGCTGGCAATGCGCTCGATGCCCATGCCCCAGGCGAAGCCCTGCACACGCTCCTTGTCGTAGCCGCCGGCCACCACGTAGTCGAGCACGTTGGGGTCGACCATCCCGGAGCCGAGGATCTCGATCCACGCCTCGCCCTTGCAGGTGAAGCAGCGCTGGGAGCCCTCGAAGCCGGTGCCGTGGCAGCGAAAGCAGGACACGTCGACCTCGACGCTCGGCTCGGTGAACGGGAAGTAGCCCGGACGCAGCCGCACCTCGGTCTCCTCGCCGAACATCTGGCGCGCGAACGAGAGCAGCACGCCCCGTAGATCGGCGAGCGTGATGTCCTCGTCGATGGCCAGGCCCTCGAGCTGGTGGAACATGGGCACGTGGGTGGCGTCCGGGGTGTCGGGCCGGTAGACGCGGCCGGGCACGACCACGTAGATGGGCGGCTCCTGCTCCTCCATCGCGCGGATCTGCATCGGCGAGGTGTGGGTGCGCAGCAGCACGTGCTCGGCGAAGTAGAAGGTGTCTCCCGGGAGCCGCGCGGGGTGCTCGGGCGGATGGTTGAGGGCAGTGAAGTTGTAGTACTCGTACTCGATCTCCGGGCCCTCGAGCACGGCGAAACCGAGGCCGATGCACACGTCCTCCATGCGCCGGCGGATCTGGGAAACGAGATGCAGGTGTCCGGCGGGCTGGGGCGGATCGCCGGGCAGCGTCACGTCCACGCGGTCGCGGGCAAGGCGCTCATCGAGCTCCGCGGTCTCCAGCTCGGCCGTGCGGCGCTCGAGCAGGCTCTCGAGCGCCTGGCGCACCTGGTTGGCCTGCTTTCCCACCGGCCCGCGCTGCTCGGGGGGAAGGTCGCCGATCGAGCGCAGCGTGGATGTGAGCTCGGAGCGGCGGCCCAGGTAACGCACCCGCAGCTCCTCGAGCTCGGCGGCCGAGCCCGCTGAGTCGATCGCGGCCTCGGCCTCGGTCTGCAGCTGCTCGAGCTCAGGCATCGGCGGGCAATCCTATGGGCCGTTTCGTAGAGGGCGACGGTGGCCGCCATGGCCACGTTGAGCGAGTCGCCGCGGACCTCGATCCTCACGCTGTCGCGCCTCCAGCTCGGGAGGCAGGCCGGCCCGCTCGGCACCCAGGCAGAGCACGAGCGGCGTCTCGAGGTCGGCCTCGCGCAGGGTGCGCGAGCCGTGTGAGCTGAGCGCGAGCTTGTGCCCGTCGAGACCGGCCAGGCCGCGCATGCGCGGGCGGCCGCGCGAAGAGCGAGCCCATGCTGGCCCGCACCGCAATCGGAGAGAAGGGATCGGCGCATCCGGGGCCCAGGATCACCGGGCCGTCGGCCAGCGCGTGCGCCGAGCGGATGATGGTCCCGACGTTGCCCGGATCGCGCACGCCGTGCAGCCACACGCTCAGGTCGCCCCCGGGCTGCGGCCCAGCGCCGCTCGTACACGCCGATCACCCGGGTGCCCGAGCCTAGGGCGCTGACCGCGCCGAGCAGCTCGGCCTCCACGTCCACCTCGGCGCGCAGCACGAACTCGGGTGGGCCAATCCGCGCGCTCGGCCGCCCGCACCAGATCCTCGCCCTCGGCCGCGAACAGGCCGAGCTTCTCGCGCCAGCGCTTGTCGCGCAGCTTGCGGATCGTCTTGAGCTTCTGGTTGTCGGGTGAGCGGATCACGTGTGGAGGAAACAAAAAGGGCGCCTCGTACGAGACGCCCGGGAGAGTTGGTTTCCGTGGTTGCCGATTAAGCGGCCACGGCCTCCCGGGCTTTGTCGGCAAAACGTCGAAACGTCTCTGGGTCGCGCACGGCGATGTCGGCCAGCACCTTGCGGTCGACCTCGATGCCGGCCTCCTTGAGGCCGTGCATGAACTGGCTGTAGGTGAGGCCCTCCTGGCGCGCCGCGGCGTTGATGCGCACGATCCACAGCCGCCGGAAGTCGCGCTTCTTGTTGCGCCGGTCGCGGTAGGCGTAGGAGTCGGCCTTGAGCAGGGCCTCCTTGGCCCGCTTGTAGCTCTTGGAGGACTGCCCGCGGTAGCCCTTGGCCCGCGCGAGCGTCTCACGGCGCTTCTTGCGCGCGTGTACGGACCGCTTGACCCGGCTCACTTGTGCAACAGCCTTTCGACCCGGGGTGCGTCGGCCTTCGACACCTCTACCGGCCGGCCCAGGTGACGCTTGCGCTTGGCGCTCTTCTTACCCAGGATGTGGGACGTGAAGGAGTGCCGCGCGCGCAGCTTGCCCGTGGCAGTCTTGCGGAAGCGCTTCTTGGAACCGGAGTGGGACTTCATCTTCGGCATGCGACGGTCTATTGAAGCAGACGCCCGCGCGACGATCGGCCGCTGCGGGCTCTAGGAGGCGTCGGCGGCGCGGGCCTCGGCGGGGGCCGGAGCAGGAGCCTCGGCCGGAGGCGGAGCCTCGGTGGGCGCCGGTGCGTCGACGGCGGCGGGCGCCGCGTTGTTCGACGGGGCGGGAGCGTCACCGTCCGTCTCCTCCTGCGCCTTGCGCTTGGCCGGCGCCAGCAGCATGGTCATGTTGCGCCCGTCCTGCTGGGGATGCTGCTCGATGGTGCCGAGATCGGCCACGTCCTCCGCCAGGCGCATGAGCAACATCTCCCCGCGCTCGGGATGGGTCTGCTCTCGGCCGCGGAACATGATCGTCACCTTCACGCGGTCGTCGCCCTTCAGGAAGCGGACCACGTGGTTCTTCTTGGTCTCGTAGTCGTTGGTGGCGATCTTCGGCCGCAGCTTGATCTCGCGGACGTTCACCTGCTTCTGGTGGCGCCGGGCGGCCTTGGCCTTCTGCTCCTGCTCGTACTTGTACTTCGAGTAGTCGAGCACGCGGCAGACCGGCGGGCGGCTGTCCGCGGCTACCTCGACCAGGTCGAGATCGCGTTCCTGCGCGTAGCGAAGCGCCTGGGCGGTGTCCACGACACCGACCTGATTTCCGTCGTCACCGATGAGGCGGACCTGCGGCACGCGGATCCGCTCGTTGATCCGGGTCTCGTCGCGCTCGGGTGGGCGCCGATCGAACTTACGGGGGATCGGCACTAGGTGTGGCTGGGGCGGGCTATCAAAGCTCGCGGATGCGGGGGTACGTCATTCGTGTCACGAGTTTAGCGTCTATCTGAGATCTCGTGGAGAGCCTGCTCGGCGAACTCGCCGGTGGGCACCACCCCGGTGTCGCCCTCCCGATGCCGTCGCACCGCCACCGCCCCCTGCTCCTCCTCCTGGTCACCCACCACCAGCATGTAGGGAACCTTCAGCAACTCGGCGTCGCGGATCTTCTTCCCGATCGACTCCGAGCGCTCGTCCACGTCCACGCGCAGGCCGGCCCGGCCCAGCTCCTCGCGCACCGTGCGGGCGTAGCCGAGGTGGCGGTCGGAGATCGGCAGCACGGCGGCCTGGGTGGGGGCCAGCCAGAGCGGGAACTCGCCGCCGTAGTGCTCGATCAGGATCCCGATGAAGCGCTCGAAGGAGCCCATCGAGGCGCGGTGGATCATCACCGGCTGGTGCTCGGCGTTGTCGGCGCCGGTATAGGCGAGCTCGAACTGCTGGGGCATGTAGTAGTCGAGCTGCACGGTGCCGAGCTGCCAGGAGCGGCCGATCGCGTCGGTGATGTGGGCGTCGATCTTGGGGCCGTAGAACGCGCCGTCGCCCTCGTTGAGCTCGTACTCCAGCCCGTTCTTCTCCAGCGTGCGTACAAGGGCGGCCTCGGCCCGGTCCCACATCTCCTCCGCGCCCACCCGCTTCTCCGGGCGAGTGGATAGCTCGAGGCGCGGCTCGAGTCCGAACTGCTCGTACATGTAGAAGCCGAACTCGAGGCAGCGCATCACCTCCTCCTCGATCTGATCCTCGGTGCAGAACACGTGGGCGTCGTCCTGGGTGATGTGACGCACCCGCATCAGGCCGTGCAGCGTGCCGCTCGGCTCGTGGCGGTGGACGAGGCCCTGCTCGCACAGGCGGATCGGCAGCTCGCGGTAGGAGCGCAGCTCGCGCTTGTAGATCTGGCAGTGGGCCGGGCAATTCATGGGCTTGAGGCCCATCGGCCGGTCCTCCACGTCGGTGAAGTACATGTGCTCGCGGTATACGTGCCAGTGCCCCGACTGCTTCCACAGCTCGACGTCGTAGAGGATCGGCGTACGCACCTCGGTGTAGCCGCGGTCGACGTTGGTGGCCCGCCACAGGCGGGTCAGCTCGTTCCAGATGTGCGTGCCCTTCGGGAGCCAGAACGGCATGCCGGGTGCCAGGTCGGACAACATGAACAGCGACAGCTCGCGCCCCAGCTTGCGGTGGTCGCGCTCGCGAGCCTGCTCGAGGCGGCGCAGGTGCTCGGCGAGCTCCTCCTTCCCGGCGAACGCGGTGCCGTAGATGCGCGTGAGCATCTGACGCTCGGCGTCGCCGCGCCAGTAGGCGCCGGCCAGGCTGGTGAGCTTGAACGCCTTGATGCGCTTGGTGGAGGGGCCGTGGGGACCGCGGCAGAGGTCGGTGAAGGGCCCGTTCGAGTAGAGCGACACGGTCTCCACGCCCTGGTCTCGACCAGGTCCTCGATCAGCTCGACCTTGTAGTCCTGGCCCTCGGCCCGGAAGCGCTCGATCGCCTCGGCCACCGGCAGCTCGGCGCGCGCGAAGCCCTCGTCGGCCTTGATGTGCTCGCGCATCTTGGCCTCGATGCGCTCGAGATCCTCGTCGGAGACCTTGACCCCTTCGGGGAACTCGAAGTCGTAGTAGAAGCCGTCCTCGATCGGCGGGCCGATGGAGATCTTCACCCCCGGATAGAGCTCCATCACCGCGGTGGCCAGCACGTGGGCGGCGTCGTGGCGCAGGAGCCACTGGCCCTCCTCGTCGCGCGAGGTCACGATCGCGATCTCCGCGCCATCGGGCAGCGGGGCCTCGAGGTCGGCCAGCTCTCCGTCGACCTTCACTCCCAGCGCGGCGCGGGCCAGCCCCTCGCCGATCGCGCGTGCCGCATCGGCCCCGGTGGCACCGGCGGGAAGCTCGAGCTCAGTGCCGTCGGGAAGCTGAACGGTCATCGACCGATGACGCTACCGACTGGCCGGCTCGATACGCCCGCGCACCTCGCCCAGCGGGTCCCCGCGCAGGACCACCTCGTCGCCGTCCTCTAGGAAGGTGCGCGCCGCGCCGCTCGGGCAACTCGATCGGATCCTCTCCGTTCCAGGACAACTCGATCAGGCTGCCGCGCTCGTATGGCTCGGGGCCGGAGATGGTGCCGGTGGCCAGCAGGTCGCCGGTGCGCAGCGAGGCGCCGTTCACCGTCAGATGGGCGATCTGCTGGGCGATCGACCAATAGAGGTGACGGGCGTTGGTGCGGGCCACCACGGCGCCGTTCAGCTCCACCTCCAGCGGGATGTCAAAGGCCCAGGGCGCCTCGCGCAGGTAGGGCAGGGGGTCGGGCTCCTGAGGGTCAGCGCCCACGCGGCGGCCGGCCAGCTCGCTCAACGGCACCACCCAGCGTGAGATCGAGGTGGCGAAGGACTTCCCCAGGAAGGGACCCAGCGGCTGGTACTCCCAGGCCTGGATGTCGCGCGCGGACCAGTCGTTCACGAGCACCACGCCGAACACGTGGTCGAGCGCGCGGTCGACACTCACCGGCTCGCCGTGCGGGCTGGGCACGCCCATCACGAACCCGAGCTCGAGCTCGATGTCGAGCTTCTCGCTGGGTCCGAAGCCTCCGCCCGGGCGCTGCCCGTGCGGCCGGCGCACCGGCGTGCCGTCCGCCACCACCGTCCCCGCGCGCCCGTGGTAGCCCACCGGCAGGTGGCGCCAGTTCGGCAGCAGCGGCTCGGAGCCCGGCCGGAACATGCGGCCCAGGTTCGTGGCGTGTTCAAGCGAGGAGTAGAAGTCGACGTAGTCGGCCACCTCGAAGGGCATCCGCAGCTCGGCCTGCGCCACGTCTGTGCCCTCCCCCACGCGCCCAGCGGCGTCGGCCCAGAACTCCGGCCCGCGCGCCATGAAGGCGTTTAGTGAAGGCTGCGCGAAGCAGGCGTCGAGCGCGCTGATATCCAGCACCCGGTCCTCCACTCGCGCGCACACCCCGCCACCGCGCAGCACGCCGTAGGCGAGCGTCATCGGAGCCAGCCCAGCGAGCGCAGCTCGTCGACCGGTTCGCGCCAGGAGCACGAGCCGAAGCCCTTGAACAGCCGCGCGCGCGCCTCGCGCGCCTCGTCGGCGCCGAGGTCGTCCAGTGGCAGGTCGGCCAGAGCCCGCGCGTCCAGGATCTCCTTGGAGTCCGCGCTCGTCGGTGGCGCGGCTGTGGGCGTGGGTGGCGGCGCACAGAAGGTTGAGGAATCCGTGCTGTTCCTCGCTGCGCAGTGCGTGGTGTAGCCCCGCCGTTGCCTTCATCACCACCTGAGCGCCGCGACAGGCCGCGAGCACCAGCGCCACCTGCTCGGAGGTGGGCACGCTGTCGCCCCCGCAGCGGAGCTTGACCCGGCCTCCCACCGCTGCGAGCGCCCCGATCACGGCCGGCACAGTGTCGCGCCAGCGGTCTCCGAGAACCAGCTCGAAGTAGACCTCGTCACTGCGCGGGCGCAGGGTCTGGGCGGCGCGCAACAGGTCGCGCGATTCCGGGCGGGGCGCGTCGAGGCGAGTCTCGATGGAGGCGGCCCGCTCCGGGAGCGCTGCCTCGTCGTCGACCACCACGCTGACCGGCGCGGCGAGCCCGTTGAGCTCGCCGAGACGCGAGGCGGGGCACACGAAGCGGTCGATCATCCAGCCGTGCTCGCTCTCCCGGGCCGCCGCGTCCTCGGCCAGCGCCTGCGGCATGGTCATGCTGGCGGGCGGGAACAGCGCCGCGTGGTCGATCACGCCCTCGAGCAGCGCCCGGTGCAGCGGGTCCTCCACCGGCCGGACCTCAGTCGCGTGACACGCGGCTGCCCGGCACGATGTCGTCGCGGCCGTCGGCCCAGCGCACCCAGGCCTTGTGCCCGCCGTCGTAGTCGGGCGCCCAGAGAACGAGCGTCGCCTCCTGGTCCTCCACCCGGCAGGGCTCGCCGCCCTCCTCGTCGAGGCCACGCCAGAGGCGAACGAACTCGTTGTGCTCCCACTCGTCCCCGATGGTGGTCGGGTCGGTGTGGCCGGGACGGACGACAGTCTCGTGGGGCAGCTCCATGAGCACGTCCATGATCGACGTGCGCAGGTCGGCGAAGCTGGTGGAGCCCGGGGCGCGCACACCCCCGACCGAGCGCTTGAACAGCGTGTCGCCGGTGAACACGTCGCTCCCGTTGACCACGAAGTTGAGCATCCCCGCGGTGTGGCCCGGTGTGAGCAGCGTCTCGATGCGCAGGCCGCCGGCCTCCAGCGTGTCGCCGGGCTCGATCGTGCGGTCCACCCCGCCCAGCAGGTCGGCCTCGATCGGGTGGGCCAGGCGCTCGACGCCCTCCCAGGCGTCGGCGTCGGCCACGTGATCGTGGTGGTGGTGGGTGAGCAACAGCATCTGCACGTCGAGTCCGAGCCGCTCGGCGGCCGCGATGAGCGGGGCGCACGGGCCTCCGGCGTCGATCACGACCGCGGTCCCGCCCTCCTCGTCGCCCACGAGGTAGGTGTTGGAGAGCCAGTCGTCCTGCATGGAGCGCTCGATGATCATGGGGGCGGAGCCTAGTATCCGGTGCGCATTGAACGACCTGCGCGCCGAGTTCCCCGTCTGCGAGCGGCTGGCCTACCTCAACGCGGGGTCCAACGGGCCGGTTCCGCGGCGAGCGGTCGAGGCGGCCGAGGAGTCCATGCGCCGCCAGGTCGCGGAGGGCCGCGGCGACTCGGGGTCCTTCGAGGCCAACGGGCAGCGCATCGACCTTTTGCGCGACCGCATCGCCGGCCTGCTGGGCTGCGCGAGCGCCGAGCTCGCACTCACGGGCTCGACCACCGACGGCGTGAACGTGGTCGTCAACGCGCTCGAGCTCGGGCCGGGCGACGAGGTCCTCACGAGCGACGAGGAGCATCCCGGCGTCCTCGCGCCGCTGGGCGCGCTGCGCGATCGGCGCGGGGTGAAGGTCCGGGTGGTCCCGTTCGACCGGTTGGGCGAGGAGGTGCGCGCGGAGACGAAGCTCGTGGCCTGCTCCCACGTGTCGTGGGTCAACGGGGCGGTGGTGGACTCGATCGCGCTGGCCGCCTCCGACGCACTCGTACTCCTCGACGGCGCCCAGGGCCTGGGCGCCGTGCCCACGCGCGTGTCCGAGCTCGGATGCGATTTCTACGCCGCCTCCGGACAGAAGTGGCTGTGCGGGCCCAACGGGATCGGCTACCTCTACGTGCGCGGCGAACTGGCCGCCACGCTGCCGCCCGCCTGGCCCAACTACGGCGTGCTGGAGGACAGCACGCGCGCGTTGGAGCTAGACCTCCACCCCGACGCCCGGCGTTTCGCCATGGGCTTCCCCGCCGCCCATCAGGTGGAGTGGGCGCTGGCCGCCCTGGATGTGCTCGAGGCGAGCGGCCTCGATGCGGTGCAGGAGCGCGCCGCCGAGCTGGCCGCGCGCCTGGCCTCGGCGCTCGGCCCGCGCGTGGCGCCGCGCGGGCGCTCGACGCTGGTGTCCTGGGAGGACTCCGATCCGGAGGCCACGGTGGCCCGGCTGCTCTCCGAGGGGATGATCGTGCGCCACCTGCCCGGCCGGCCGTACGTGCGGGCCTCGGTGGGCGGGTGGTCTAGCGAAGACGAGCTGGACCGGTTGGTGGCGCTGGCCTGAGGGGCCGCCGCGCAAGCCCCTCTCAGTCCGCCAGCACCACGATGCCGAACACGATCGCCGCGACCGTCGCGGCGGCTCCGGCCGCGCCGACAACCGCGAACACCGCCGCCTCCCCCACCCGTCCCGAGCGGCCGAGCTCGAGCGCGCGGACTCCACCCAGGATCGCGAAACCGAAGGCGGCCGGAACCCCGATACCCGCGGCCAGCGAGGCCCAGACGACGGTCAGGAGGGCGTCGGTGTCGACGATCGTCGGCGATCATGCCTTGGACGCCGCCGGGGCCACCGGGCCGCCCTGGCGCGCCCGCCGTGAGAACAGCACCGCCGAGCCGCCCACGATGAGCGCCGACACGATCACCGGCCCGGCGGCGCCGGTGCCGAACGCGCGCGTGACGCCGTAGGTGAGGGCCCCGAGCCCCGCCGACGCGGGCAGGGTCACGATCCACGCGGCGACGATGTTGCCGGCCACGCCCCAGCGCACGGCGGAGAGACGCTTCGCCGCGCCCGACCCGATCACCGCGCCCGAGATCGTCTGGGTGGTCGAGAGCGGAAACCCGCCGTGGGAGGAAGCGAGGATCACCGCCGCGCCGGCGCCCTGCGCGGCGAAGCCCTGGGCCGTGTCCATCTTGTGGATGCGGCTGCCCATCGTCTTGATGATGCGCCAGCCGCCGGCGTAGGTGCCGGCCGCGATCGCGGCCGCCGCGGTCACGACCACCCATGTCGGGGGCGTCGGGTCGGAGGCGGGAAGCGAGCCGTAGGCCACCAGGGCGAGCGCGATCACGCCCATTGTCTTCTGGGCGTCGTTGGTGCCGTGCGCCAGGGCGAGCAGTCCGCCGGAGATCACCTGGCCGCCACGAAAGCTCCTGGTCACCGGCTTGGGCCGCAGCCGCCCGACGATCCGGTAGAGCGCGATGATCGCTGCGCCCCCGATCACGAAGGCCAGCGTGGGAGCGACAATCGCCGGGATCATCACCTTTCCCACGATCCCCTCCTTGAAGAACACCGCCCCGGGGCCCTCTGCCACGAGCATCGCTCCGACGATGCCTCCGATCAGCGCGTGGGACGAGCTCGAGGGCAGCCCGAAGTACCACGTGATCAGGTTCCACGCGATCGCGCCCACGAGCCCTCCGAACACCACGAGCAGCGTGATGGCGCCGGGGTCGACGACGTCGCTGGCCACCGTGGCCGCCACTTGGAGGGAGATGAAGGCGCCGACGAAGTTCAGTACCGCCGCGTAGCCGACCGCGATGCGCGGGGCCATCGCGCGAGTGGAGATCGAGGTGGCCACCACGTTGGCGGTGTCGTGGAAGCCGTTGGTGAAGTCGAACGCGAGCGCCGTCGCCACCACGATGATGACGGTGAGAAGCTCGCCCTCCACTAGAGGCCCGGGCTCAAGAGTTCTTGATGACGATGCCCTCGAGGATGTTGGCCACTCGCTCGCAGGAGTCGATGGCCTCCTCGAGGCGCTCGAAGATGTCCTTCCAGCGGATCACCACCATCGGGTCGATCCCGTTGTTGAACAGCGAGGCGATGGCCTCCCGCGTGATCCGGTCCCCGTCGTTCTCGAGCCGGTTTATCTCCACCGTGTAGTGCGAGATGTCCTTGAAGCCGCGCAACCGCGGCATCGCCTCGGCGATCTGGCGCGCGCACGCGTGCAGGACCCGTGCCAGCTCCTGCGACTGGACCATCGGCGCCTCGATGTTGTAGAGCCCGAGGTAGTCGGCCACCTCCTCGGTGTAGTCGACCACGTCGTCGAGGGCCGACGCCAGCTCGTAGATGTCCTCCCGGTCGATGGGGGTCACGAACGTCTGGTTGAGGCGCTGGATGATGTCGTGGGTGACGCGGTCCCCGTCCTGCTCGCAGATCAGGATGTCGCGGGCCAGCTCGTTGCGCTCGGGGAAGTCCCGGAGCATCTCCTCGAGGAGGCCGGCGGCACGCAGGATGTTGCCGCCCGCTTCCTCGAAAAGGTCGAAGAACTCGCGGTCACGCGGGGCTAGGACGCTGGACAGGCGCACCGGGCCGTCACCGTACCATCAGGACACGTCGAAACGGGACTGCTCGATCCGCTTGGCCGGCAGCTCGCCGACCTTCTCCCGGACGGCCGCCGCGGAGGCCCGCCAGTCGTACTCGACCCGGCGCAGCTCGGCTCGCCCGTCGTCGTGGAGCACCGCGTAGGCCGCCCGCCGGTCGCCGTCCAGAGGGATTCCCACGCTGCCCGGGTTGAGCAGGCCAACGCCGCGCGGGCCCTCGCGCTCGAACTGGATGTGGGTGTGGCCGAACACCACACGCTCGGCGTCGACCCCGTCGAGCAACCCCGCGTCTCCTTCGTCGGGCTCCGGGCCGAAGCTCTGCATGTCCGAATGTGGCGACGCATGGCAGTAGTGAACGCCTTCGCGCGTGGTGGTCTCCGGAAGCCCCGCGAGCCAGGTCACCAACTCGCCGCCGAGACCCTCACGGGCCTTGTCGAGCATCGGGCGAATCGGGTCGAGGGCGTCGGCGTCGTCGACCAGCCAGCGGTCGACGTTGCCGCGGATCCATTCGGCGTCCAGTTGCTTGAGGCGATCGACCGTCTCGCGCGGCCACGCGCCGAAGGTCGCGTAGTCGCCGCCGAGCAGGAAGCGGTCCGAGGGGCAGTCGGCCAGCACCGCCTCGAGCGCCGGGAGGTTGCCGTGCACGTCGTAGAGCAGCGCCAGCACGACGCCGGACGTTACACGCGCAGGAGTGGCTCGATCAGCTCGGGCTCGTGCGGACGCGAGAGGAAGAAGCCCTGTGCGGAATCGCAGCCCATGTCGGTGATGGTGTCGAGCTGCTCGCGGGTCTCGATGCCCTCCGCCACGGAGTGCAGGCCGAGCGCCTGCGCAACTCCGACCACGGCGGTGAACAGGCGGCGGGCTCGCTCTCCCGAGTCGAGGCGAGCGACGAAGGAGCGGTCGATCTTGAGCTTGTCGAGCGGATACCGATCGAGCACTGAGAGCGACGAGTAGCCGGTGCCGAAGTCGTCGAGGCTGAGGCTGACGCCGAGCTCACGAAGCGCCGCCAGCGCCGCGATGCTCGTTTCGAGGTCCTCGACGAAGCTGGTCTCGGTGAGCTCGAGGCACAGGGCCCCGGCCTCGAGGCCGCTCTGCTCGAGGGCCCGCCGGACGGTCGTGGTCAGGTCGGCGTCCAGGAGCTGGCGAGCGGACAGGTTGACGTTGGCGCTCAGGTCCGGCCCGCAGGCGCCGGTTTCGCGCCAGCGCGCGAGCTGGCGACACGACTCGCCGAGCACCCACTCCCCGATCGGCACGATCAACCCGCTCTGCTCGGCGAAGGGGATGAACTCCCCCGGGCCGAGCAGGCCCCGCTCGGGGTGCTGCCAGCGCAGGAGCGCCTCGACGGCCACAACGCCGCCCCCGTGAACGTCGATCTCGGGCTGGTAGAACAGGCGCAGCTCTTCGCGCTCGAGCGCCTGGCGGAGCTCGCCTTCCAGATCGGGCCGGGAGGCGCTCACCACCTCCTGGTCGGGATGGAAGACCTCCCAGCGGCTGCCGCGGCGCTTGGCCACGTACATGGTCTGGTCGGCGTCGCGGACGATCGCCTCGGCGGGGCGCGACCGGTCCGCAGCGACCACGATGCCGATGCTCGCCCCCACGTGCAGCTGGTGCCCGTCGATGTAGAAGGGCTCGGCCAGCGAGCCGGCGATCCGCTCGGCCACCACGATCGCGTCGGCGTCGCCGCCGATGTCGTCGCACAGGACCATGAACTCGTCGCCGCCAAAACGGGCGACGGTGTCGCTTGGGCGCAGGAGTGCCCGCAGGCGGTGGCCCGCCTCCACCAGCAGACGGTCGCCCACGTCGTGGCCCATGCTGTCGTTCACGACCTTGAAGCGGTCGAGATCGAGGAAGAGGACCGCGCAGGCCTGCGCGCGGCGCTCCACGCGGGCCAGCGTCATGCGCAGGCGGTCGAGGAACAGCGAACGGTTGGGGAGGCCGGTCAGCGCGTCGTGTGTGGCCTGGTGAGCGAGCTCGAGCTCCGCCCGCTTGCGCTCGACCGCATAGCGGATGGCCCGGCCCAGCAGGTGACCGTCGGCGTGGCGCTTGACCAGGTAGTCCTGGGCGCCCTCATGAACCGCCTGAACCGCAACCTCCTCGTTCTCCTCGCCGCTGAGCACCACGATCGGCACCTGGGGTGCGCGGCCGCGCACCGCCTGAAGCCCCTCGAGGCCGGTGGCGTCGGGAAGCGAGAGATCGAGCAGGATGCATCCGAGATCATCGTCCACCAGAGCCGTCTTGGCCTCGGCGATCGACCCGCAATGGTCGATGGTCACCGAATCGCCAAGCTCCTCGATCAACAGGTGGCGAACGAGCAGCGCGTACTCCGGGCTGTCTTCGATGAGGGCCAGCCGGAGCGGGCGATCACTCGACGGCCCTGGGGGGCGGGCGACCTGGAGGGGGCCTACGGACAGGCGATCGGTGCTCATCGCCCCCCCTACTCGGAACCCCTGCCCGGATACTTGAGCCCCAGCCGTATGGCCTAGCCTTGGGGCGACATGACCGGCGCCGTCATTCTCGCGCTTGTGGTCGCGTGCGCCGTGGCGGCGGGGTGCGGCGAGGAGGATGAGCCCCAGCGGATCAGCGGCACTCCCGACCCCGCCCACGTCCGAGAGGTAGACCGCGATCCCTATGCGATCACCTGTGCCGACCTGTCGCGACAGACGCGACATCCCGAGAGCGCGAAGCTCGTGATCAGGGCGGAGTTCGCGTTGGCCCAGGTGCCCGAGCTGCGCGGCGTGGTCTCCAAGGACACCCTCAACCGGACGGGCCGTAGCGTCTACTACGGGTTGACCGAGGTCTGCAAGGGGCGCCGGCCCTCGTTTCAGCCGGGACGCTTGGCCGTGGCCGGTGTGCTGAGCGGTACGTACCGGGCAGCGAGGAACCGCCCCGGCTGAGATCGGCGTTCAGTCGAGCGCGATGCCGCGCAGCGGCACGGGCGAGGACTGAGCGATGGAGGTGGTCGTCTGCCCCAGCGTGGCGAAGCGGTCGATCACCTCTTCCAGGTGCTCGACGGAGCGAACGTGGGCCGTCATCACGAAGCAATCGTCGCCGGTCACGCGGCGGCACTCGACCACCTCGGGCGTGCCCTGGGCGACCTCGGCCACCTGGCGGATCAGCTTGGGGCCGGGCCGTACGCGGATCACTGTCGTCAGCTGATAGCCGAGCGCGCGCGGATCGATCTCGACCCGGTAGCCGGTGATCACCCCGTCCCGCTCGAGGCGCTGAAGGCGCTCCGCCACGGCCGGGGACGACATGCCGACCCGCCGGCCCAGCTCGGCCAGGCTCAGCCGCGCGTCGACCTGGAGCTCGCCGAGTAGGCGACGGTTCGTGTCGTCCAGGGCACCTTCGGTCAGGTAACCGTTTTGCCTTTGATTAATAGCCACGGCGGTGAGAATACGCTCGATTGCCCCTGTGATCAAGCCAGACGGGAAGGCATCGTACGACGGCGTGCCCCCGACCGGTCTGCCACCACACCTGTACTTCCTGGTCAGCGCGATCTTCCACTCGCTCGGGCCGTCGTTCGCGGTACTGCTGTTCGCGCGAGTCGAGGTGCTGGGCGTGGCGTGGCTGCGGATCGCTTCGGCCGCGGCCTTCTTCGCGCTGTGGCGGCGGCCCTGGCGTGTGCTTCTGAGCATCGACCGCGACGGGCGCCGGCTGTTGATCGCCTGGGGCGTGGTGCTGGCCGTGATGAACGCCTGTTTCTACAGCGCCATCGACCGGCTGCCACTGGGGACGGTCGCGACGATCGAGTTCCTGCCGGTGATCGCTCTGGCCGCGTTCGGCGCGCGCACCCCGCGCAACATCGCGGCGCTCGGCCTGGCCGTGAGCGGCGTCTATCTGCTGATCGACGTGCGGCTCGACGGCGAGCCCGTGGGCGTGGCTTTCGCCATGGCCAACGCGATCTGCTTCGCGCTCTACATCGTGCTGGCCGACCGGATGGCAAAACGGCCCGAGGTGAGCGGGATCGACGGCCTGGGCGCCGCGATGCTGATCGCGCTGGTGGCGGTCACCCCGATCGGCGGGTGGCAGGCCGCCGACGCTTTCCTCGAGCCCCTGCTCCTGCTCGCCGCCATCGGTGTGGGCCTGTCTTCGTCGGTCATCCCCTACGTGTCCGACCAGCTCGCCATGGCGCGCCTGCCCCGCGCGACGTACGCGCTGATGATCTCCCTCCTGCCCGCCTTCGCCGTGCTGATCGGAGTGATCGTGCTCGGCCAGATCCCGACGTGGCCCGAGGTCGGCGGGGTGGGCCTGGTGGTGGCCGGAGTGGCGTTGCACCGGCAGGCGGACACGGTGGAGGCTCGGCCCGACCCGGTACCCGCCTGACCCGGTCGCCCGTTGGGGCCCGGGCAGCTAACGCCAGGACGCGAGCACTATTCACCCCGCCCCCGCCAGCGCCCACAGTGAGCCGTCTCCGGCCGGCCGCCGGGAGACTCGACCGGCCCCGGTGGCCGTGATGAGCGCTGATTCGACCGCCGCCAGGTCAGGTTCGGCGAGGTGCTCGGCCATCACGGCGGCCACCTCCGCGGTGGTCAGGGCGTAGGGGAAGGCGCTCAGCACGTCGACGGGGTCATCGGCAGGCGGCCGGCGCTCGAGCCCGGGATCCAGGTTGGCGATGACCACGTCGTACGCCTCGATCGGCTGGAAGCCGCCGGCCTCCAGGTGCCGGCCATCGGGTCCTTGGAACACGAGTGACGGTGCGGTGTAGCGCACCTTCCCGTCGGTGTTCGCCGCGCGGCCCTGGAACTCGGTGGGTGAGCCCGTCGCCTCGCGCGCCCGGGAACGATCGCTCTCGTAGACGGCCACCACCTCGGCCTCGTCGATGCGCGCCACCACAGCGTCCGCGTCGAGCCCCGAAATGCTTCCGAGCGCCGAGCGCAGGGTCTCGGGATCGTCGAGAGTCCCCGTCGTGGTGAACTGCGCGAACTGAAGGGCCCGCAGCGCAGCGTCCTCGTGCTCGGGCGCGGCCATACGTGTGGCGACGATCCCGCGGCAGGCAGGCGCGGTCGCGCTCAGCCGCGGCTTCGGGGTGATCTGAAAGGGCATCCCGAAGCGCCGAAAGCGGCTGAGGCCCATGGCCGACCGCGTCGGCGTATAGCCCCGTGCCGCGTACTGATCGGCGCTCTCGGTCAACCCGATCATCACGAACGTCCAGCGCAGCTGCTCGCCGTAGCGCCACCGCAATGTGGTTAGCGCTGGTGCCGCCGAATACGCCCACGGACAACCGGGATCGGTGAAGTGGGTGACGTCGATCACCGGGCAATGGTGGCATCAGCCTCCGGGCAGGCCGAGGCGCTGACTGCGGAGCGGCGCGTCCTTGAATATCGAGGACGTCTTCGAAATTAGCGGGCGACGGCCGCACAGCCGGTCTCCGAGAAGATCCCCGCTGGCGCTGCCGCCGCCCTAACGCGAGAAAACCTCGCGGCACCCTTCCTACCCGATCACGGACCCGCGAACCGTCGGCCCGTGAGAGAGCTAACCACCCGAGGCCGAGTCCTTCGACTGAACCGTCCCGTAGGACCTTCACGCGGCCACACGGGAGTTCCGCGGGCACGTGAACATGACCCCCGAGCCAGATCGAGAAGTGGCTCATGGGCGAGAAATCCAATCGGTCGGCCAAGCAGGCGGCAAGGGCGCTCGACTGTGGGGCGCGACTCCGCCCGCCGGATCGTCGCGATCAAGCGAAAGCGGCGGCGGACCTGACCGCGATCCACTGAAGTAGCTCTCCCTACCTCGCGCAACGGCTTCGATTGCGACATAACCGCCTGAAGCCGGGTATGGGCGAGGAACCCGAGACAGGAGGCTGAAATGGCCAAGGACCACGGCCCGAGCGTCAAGGACGACAAGCAGTACGAGGGCCTTCGCAAGAAGGGCATGAGCAAGAGCCGCGCGGCGGCCATCGCCAACACTCCGGACGCCTCGAGCAAGGGCGGCAAGAAGTCCGGGAGCGGTGGCGGCAGCAGCCGCAGCAGCAAGAGCAGTGGCAGCGGCAGTGGCGGCAACCGCGCCCAGAAGCAGGCGGCCGGCCGCAAGGGCGGCAAGGCCAAGGCATCGAGCTAGACGACCACCACCCGTTAGGCGATCCCGGTTTGCGCACTGGGAGGGCGGGTAGCGCACGACGATGAATTCTGCTCGCTCTCTTGCTGTTGTCACCGGTGCCTCCAGCGGTATCGGGCTCGAGCTGGCCAAGTTGTTCGCGGCCGACGGCTATGACTTGGTGGTCGCCGCCGAGAACGACGACATCCACGCGGTTGCCGAGGGTTTGGGCGCGTCGGGCGTCAGCGTCGAAGCGGTTCAAGTCGATCTCGCCACCGACGAGGGCGTGGATGAGCTCTATCGGGTCATCCAGGCCGCCGAACGCCCGGTCGACGCGGTAGCCCTGAACGCCGGCCGAGGGGCCGGCGGCGCGTTCGCGAACGGCACGGCGCTGGACGACGAACTCGAGATCATCGACCTGAATGTGCGTTCCACCGTCCACCTGGCCAAGTATGTGGTCCGCGACATGGTCGAACGCGGCGAGGGTCGCATCCTCTTCACTCTCCGGGCTGAGATGCTGGACACCAAGGTGGGCGCCGCCGAAAAGGACGATCCCGCCGATGTGGCCCGCGACGGATTCGAGGCGATGATGGCCGGCCACGAGCGCGTGGTGTCCCATTCCGCATCGACCAAGGCTCAGGCGCGGACCAGCCGACTGCTGCCCGACAGCGTCAAAGCCGAAATGCATCGCAGGCAAGCAGAGCCCGGCTCGGCAGACAAGTAACGCAGAACCGCCGCGCGCCTTGGATCGCAGGACATGGCCGCCTCGCGGCGAACGCTTCTCCTCGGATGCGGGTCGCGCAAGCCACTAGCGCGTTGCTGGCCGTTGCGGTCCTTGCGAGCTGCGGCACGGCCTCGTCGGAGCGCGATGCGTCGGCGGTCATGGAGCGCTTTCAAGAAGCGCTTGCCGCTCGCGATGGCCGCTCAGCGTGCGCGCTGCTGACTGCGCCGACAAGGGTGGCGCTCGAGGCCCAGGAGATGAGTCCCTGTGGTCTGGCGGTGCTGGAGCTCGGGCTTCGCGGCGGTGGTGAGGCTGTGGCTGCCGAGATCTATATGAACTCCGGGCTTGTCGAAGTGGGTCCCCGCGAGTTCGCGTTTCTCGACCAGACGAGTGCCGGCTGGCGCATCAGCGCGGCCGGTTGTGTCCCGGCCGCGCCGAACATGCCCTACGAGTGCGAGCTGGACAGCTGAGATGCGAGTCATGTTTGTCGCCTACGTCCTGGTGATCGCGACCGGTCTCGTGCTGTTCGCCGTGCTCGGCTTGACCCACTACTGATCGTGCGCCGATTTGCTCGGGAGAACAGCCTCACGCTCGTCTTCCTCGGGCTTTTCCTTGGGGCGCTGGTGTTGCAGGCGATCGCCGGCCACTCCGCGTTCAACGACCAACAGGACCAGGTTCAAGGACCGCACGTGTCGCTGTGGCGCTACGTGTTCTCGTCGTCCTACGGCGTGTCAGTGATGGAGAACTGGCAGTCGGAATACCTGCAGTTCACCCTGTTCATCCTCCTGACCGTCTGGCTCTTGCAAAAGGGGTCGCCTGAATCCAAGGAGCTCGATAGGGCAGGCCGCGAGACAGACCAACAGCAACGCGTCGGGAAACACGCAGGCGAGGCCTCGCCGCGTTGGGCTCGGTCGGTCGGGCTCCGGCGCACCTTGTACGAGAACTCGCTACTGATCGTGATGGGTGGTATCTGGCTGGCCAGCTGGCTGGTCCAGTCGCTCACTGGGACGGTCGAGTACAACGCCGAACGCCTGTCTCACCACCAGGCCCCGATCTCCTGGCCGGACTACCTGGCGACCGGCAGCTTTTGGCAACGCACCCTCGAGAACTGGCAGTCCGAGTTCCTCGCCGTCGGGTCGATGGCCATTCTCGCCGTATACCTGCGCCAGCGCGGCTCCCCCGAATCGAAGCCCGTCGGAACCCCCCACCACGCAACAGGCATCGAGGGCTAGGTGCTCGCGATAGGCGTAGGCGATCCCGCCCCTCGTTCCGCTCTTGCCGTCGTGGCGGCGGTCTCGCCTACGGGGGATCTGCACCCGTGTCTGCGGCTGCCGGTCCCATTTTCCCGACTCTGAAAAGGTGAAACCCGTTCAGGTGGCGATCGTTTCGAGGTAAAAGACCTCGCTGGATACGTCGCGGTGGACGTCGATTCCGCTTACGAAGGCGCGGACCTTGCGCCCAGTGATCTGCTCGACCGCGCCGATGAACTCGCTGTCGGCGGCGTGTTGGAAGAACATTCGGATCTCCCGTACCCTCTGGTGCTCGTCCATGGCGAGCATGTTCCGCTCGGCTGCAGTCAGGCTGTCCTCCAGCGTGGCCACGAGCACGTCCGGGCCGGCGTAGTTGGAGCGCGCCTTGGTAGGACCACGGCCGAACTGGTCCTTGTAGATCCGGACCATGGCGTTGCTTACGTGTTGCAGCTCGGGACCGTAGGGTTCGCTGCCGTGACCGTCCACCCGGAGGGACGTGTCCATCTGGTCCTTCTCTCCGTCCCTCTGAGTGAAGTCCGCGTGAGAGGAGGAGGGACATAAGAACCAGACCGCGGCGCTTGCACCGCGAGCCTAGCGGCTCGCTGTGGGGCTGCCCCGCTTCGTGGTGACGAAGATCACCGATGCGGGGCTTGATTGGTGAAACTGGGGGCTTGGGTATGTACGCCAGCTCAATCAATCACAAGGAGGTTGGTGTGGCGAAGACAGCACGTGACGTGATGACGCAGGGCGTGGAGTGCGCCGGCGAGACCGAGACGGTCGCCGACGCCGCCAAGAAGCTCGCGGACCTCGATGTCGGCGCAATGCCGATTTGCGGCGAGGACGATCGGCTGAAGGGCATGCTTACCGATCGCGACATCGTGATCGAGGTGATCGCCAAGGGCAAGGACCCGGCCGATGTGAAGGCGGGCGAACTCGGGGGCGAGGAAGTCGTGACGATCGGAGCCGACGACTCCGTCGACGAGGCGCTCGCGACCCTGAAGAACCACAAAGTACGTCGCCTGCCGGTGATCGACGGACACGATCTCGTCGGCGTTGTCAGCCTCGCCGACCTGGCCGAGAACATCGACGATGAAAAGCTTGGCGACGTGGTGGAGGCGATCAGCGCCGCTTCCTAAGGGCGGCCGATGCTCGATCGGCTCGGGGCCCGTCGCCCTGGGCCCGATCGGGTCTCCGTTACGCCGCGGGCGTGAGGTGTTCCATGGCGCGGCGTAGCACGCGTGAGATGTGCATTTGGGAGAAGCCGACGCGCTTTCCGATCTCGCGTTGGGGGAGGTCGTCGACCAGGCGCAGGGACACGACCTTGCGCTCCAGGTCGCTCAGCTCCCTCCAGTTGCCCGCGATCACTTCGCGCTCCTCGACTGCGGAGTAGGTGTCGTCGGGAGAGCCGATCAGCTCCACCAGTGAGCCCGCGTCGTCCTCGTCTCGGGCCGGTGGGGCGTCGAGCGAGGCCACGCTGTAGTGGCTGGAGGCCAGGGTGGCCTCCAGCACCTGCTCTGTGTCGCAGTCAAGCTCGGCGGCGACCTCGCGCACCGTCGGTGAGCGGCCCAGACGGCCCTCGAGCGCCTCCCGCGCCCGCCGCACGGCCAGGGCCCGCTCCTGCAGGTCGCGCGGTACGCGCATCGCCCACCCCTTGTCGCGAAAGTGGCGCTTGAGCTCGCCCCTGATGGTGGGGACCGCGTACGCGACGAAGCCGCTGCTGCGCTCGGGGTCATAGCGATCGATCGCCTTAAGCAGACCCATGTAAGCCACCTGGGTGAGGTCATCCAGCGGCTCCCCGCTGTTCGCGTAACGCGACGCGAGGTCGCGCGCCAGCGGCATCAGCCTGCGCGTCAACTCCTCCCGCGCGTGCAGATCGCCGTCGCGGTGGTAGCGAACAAGAAGCTGCTCCTCAGCTTCTCGGTCAAAAGATCGTGCTGCAGCCGACAAGGGGGACCAGACCTCCAACGCAAGGTTGAATTGCATGTCGGTCCGCCGCCCAGCCGCCACGACTCGCGAACGTCCCTGGTCGGGGCAGTGTATCCCATACTTATGCGCGCTTAATTGGCACAGCACGCCAAAAACGCCGCTCCCGTTTTACGTCATCGCCGTGTGTCGTTTGATGGGCCGTACTGGGCTCGAACCAGTGACCTCCGGCTTGTCGAGCCGGCGCTCTCCCAGCTGAGCTAACGGCCCGTGCAGCTAGGCGTTTTGGAGCGTAGCATCGGCGCGCTCGCCGGCCGGGGGCCCGTCGGGCGGCAGCTTGCCGTGCGCGCGCATGGTGATCTCGAAGGTCTCGCGGGTGCTGTGGCGGGGCGTCCAGCCGGTCTCTCGCTTGAGCTTCTCGTTCGACACGATCCACGGGTAGAGCGCGAAGTCGACCGAGCCGGGAGGCGCCTCGGAGAGCCGTACGTTCCACAACGTCCGAGCCAGGCCGCGGTAGGCGCGCTCAGGCATGCGCCTGATCGGCGATCCGATCATCTCCGCGCACTCGCGTGAGGTCATCAGCCCGTCGCCGGCCACGTTGAACGCGCCGGCGTGCCCGCCCACGAGCAGCGCCGTGATGGCCTCCACCACGTCGTCCTCGTGGACGAACTGGATGTGGTTGTCGATCGTGCCGGGATCGGCGGCGAACGGCTGCTTGGTCCACAATCGCACCAGGTAGTTGTCCACATTGGGACCGAAGACGATGCAGGGCCGCACGATTGTCATGGTGCGCTCGGGGTACTTCGCCGCCCACAGCTGACACACGCGGTCGGACTCCGTCTTGTCGCGCGCGTAGGAGAACGCCGAGACCCCGCGCACCGGGTCCTCCTCGGTCAGAGGCACCGGGTTGTCGGGAAATGCCCCGTACGCCACCCCCGAGGATGTGACCAGCACCTGCTGCGTTCCCGCGGCGGCCGCGGCCTCGAGCACGTTGTGGGTGCCGTTCACGTCGACGTCGTACATCAGCGCCTCGTCGTGCGAGGGGTTGAGGATGAAGGCGAGATGAACGAGCGCGTCGGGCTTGGCCCGTTCGAGCGTGGCCCGCACGCCGTCGCGGTCGCGAACATCGACTCGCTCGAACTCAGTCTTGGGCACGTAGCCCTGCGGCGAGGCGACGTCGCAGACGACGATCTTCTCGGTGTCCTCGCGCCGCGAGAGGAAGTCCACGAGGCGTGAGCCGATGTAACCGGCCCCGCCGGTGATCACGTAGCGCATTTGGCTGAGGCTACTGTTCCTTCTCGGCGAACTTGCCCTCGAGGTCCTTCATCACTCCGGGCTCGCGCAGCGTCGAAACGTCGCCCGCCTCGCGGCCCTCGGCGATGTCGCGCAGCAGGCGGCGCATGATCTTGCCCGAGCGGGTCTTGGGCACATCCGCGGTCCAGATGATGCGCTTGGGCCGGGCGAACTTGCCGATGCGCGAGCGCCACCCGCTCGAGGATCTCGCCCTCGACGTCCTCACTCGCCCTCGGTCTCCTCAGCCCTCCAGGATCACGAAGGCGGCGATCGCCTGCCCGGTGTCCTCGTCCTCCTGGCCGATCACGGCGGCCTCGGCCACCTTGGGATGGGAGACGATCGCCGACTCCACCTCCGCAGTCGAGAGGCGGTGGCCGGACACGTTGACCACGTCGTCCACGCGGCCCACGATCCAGAAGTAGCCGTCCTCGTCCTTGCGAGCGGCGTCGCCTACGAAGTAGGTGGTCTCGCCGAACTTCGAGAAGTAGGTCTCCACGAAGCGGTCCTTCTCCTTGTACAGCGTGCGCAGCATCCCCGGCCAGGGACGCTTGAGAATCAGAAGGCCCTGCTCGCCGTCCTCGACCTCATTGCCCTCCTCGTCGACCACGGCCGCGTCGACTCCGGGCAGCGGCTTGGTGGCCGAGCCCGGCTTGGCCGGCGTGACGCCGGGCAGCGGCGAGATCATGATGTTGCCCGTCTCGGTCTGCCACCAGGTGTCGACGATGGGGCAGTTCTCGCCGCCGATGACCTTCCAGTACCAGAGCCAGGCCTTGGGGTTGATCGGCTCGCCGACCGTGCCCAGCAGACGCAGCGCGCCCAGGTCGTGCTTCTGCGGGTGCTCGACCCCCCATTTCATGCAGGCTCGGATGGCGGTGGGCGCGGTGTAGAAGACCGTGACCCCGTAGCGCTCGCACACGTCCCACCAGGCGTCCTTGTCGGGGTAGTCGGGGGCCCCCTCGTACATCACCGACGTGATGCCGTTCATCAGCGGCCCGTAGACGATGTACGAGTGGCCGGTGACCCAGCCCACGTCGGCCGAGCACCAGAACACGTCGTCGTCGGGCTTGAGGTCGAACACGTACTTGGTGGTCCAGGCGACGCCGGTGAGGTAGCCGCCGGTGGTGTGCTGGATGCCCTTGGGCGCCGCCGTGGAGCCCGACGTGTAGAGCACGAACAGCGGGTGTTCGGCGTCTAGCGGCTCGGCGGGGCAGTCGTCGGACGCCGCCTCGATCGCCTCGTCGTAGAAGAGGTCGCGTTTCTCGTCCATGTCGACATCAGCCTCGGTGTTGCGCACCACGATCACGGTCTCGATCGAGGGCACGTCGCCCAGGAAGTCGTCGACCGCGGCCTTGATGTCGGCGGCCTTGCCCTTGCGCCGGGCCTGGTCGGCCGTGATCAGGGCCTTGGCCTCCGAGAACTCCATCCGGTCCTTGACCGAGTCCGGCGAGAAGCCCCCGAACACCACGTTGTGTACCGCGCCGATGCGGGTGCAGGCCAGCATGGCCACCGCCACCTCGGGGATCATCGGGAGGAAGATCCCGACTATGTCCCCGGCCTCGATGCCGCGATCCTTGAGCACGTTGGCCAGGCGCTTGGTCTGGTCGAGCAGCTCGGCGTAGGTCACGTCGCGCTCCTCGCCCTCCTCCCCACGCCAATGGAAGGCCACGCGGTCGCCCCGCCCCGCCTCCACGTGGCGGTCGAGGCAGTTGTGCGATGCGTTCAGCTTGCCGCCGGTGAACCACTTGTAGAACGGCGCCTCGGACTCGTCGAGGACCTCGCCCCACTCCTCGAACCAGTCGAGCTCCTTGGCCTGCTCGGCCCACCAGCCTTCGGGGTCGTCGGCGGCCTGCTCGTGCAGCGACTCGTCGGAGACGAGGGCCTTGTCGCGAAACCCGTTCGGCGGATCGAAGGTCTCTTGGTCGAGAAGCTCGCCGATCTCCTTCTCGATCTGCTCGGACGAGGGCTTGGTGCTGGCTTCCATAACCGTTTTCTACCCAATGGCCTGCGAGGGCACACCGGCCACGCGCTCGAGCCAGCGGCCGAAGAGGCGGCGCGCGAGCGGAATCGTGGCGGCGGCGTGCGCTTCCACCTCATCGACCAGCCGGTCGAGAGCGCCCGGCCCGCGGATCTTCTCGAGGCTCTCGGCGTAGGCCGGCACCTCACCCCATTGCGTCGCGAGCTCGGGGGTCACCTCCAGGTGGAACTGGAGCCCGTAGGAGCGCTCGAAGCGAAAGGCCTGGCTGCGGTAGGCGGGTGAGCTGGCCAGCAGGGTCGCCCCCTCGGGCAGCTCGAAGCTGTCGCCGTGCCACTGCAGCGTGGGAAACCTGGCGGGTGCGTCGGCGAACACCGGGTCCTGCCCCGCCGCGGCGGTGAGCTCCACGGGCAGGACGCCGACCTCGGGCCCCTCCCCCGGGATAGACGCGCGCGCCGAGGGCGCCCGCGAGCACCTGCGCGCCGAGGCACACGCCCCAGACTGGGTGACCCGCCCGGGCGGCGTCGGCGACCAGCACCTTCTCCTCCGCCAGCCACGGGTACGCGTCCTCCTCGTAGGCGCCCATCGGCCCGCCCATGATCACCGTGGCCACGTAGTCGCGAGGGTCGGGGATGGCCTCGCCCTCGTCAACCTCAACACGATCGAGGTCGAGGCCGCGCGCCAGCAACTCGTCCTCGAATGCGGCCGGTGGCTCGCACGCGATGTGCTGAAGGACGAGCAGGGTCGAACTCACGCTGCGCGGACCGTACCGGCTCGAGGCCGGCACGGTCCATCGCAGCGCTTCGTCTAGCTAGTGGCCGTGGCCCCCGCCGTTTCGCGCGGCTCTGACTCGCCGGGGCCGCGCTTGGTGAGCGTGGCGCCGGTGCCCTGCTCGGCACCGAGCCCCGTCTCCGAGCGAACGTGGAGCTCGGAGAAGCTGCGCTCGTTCTCCTGCGGCTTGGACAGCACGGTGCCGAGCCAGCAGCCGATGAAGCCGAGCGGCACGCTTATGATCGCCGGGTTGGCCAGGTCGTAGAACGTGAACGCGCCACCCTCGCTGTCGGCGCCCGGCCACACCGTCGGGCTGATGATCACCAAGACGATCGAGCTGATCACGCCGACCAGCACGCCGGTGACCGCGCCGGTGGTGTTGAAGCGCCGCCAGGTGAGCGCCAGCAACAGCGCCGGGAAGTTGGCGCTGGCCGCCACCGCGAAAGCCAGGCCGACCATGAACGAGACGTTCAGGCCCGAGCCGCCGATCACGGCGATGAGGATCGCTATCGCGCCGACCCCGACTGCAGCGATCTTCGCGACCCAGACCTCTTCCTTCTCGGAATCCTGGCCCCGGCGCACGATGTTCGACCAGATGTCGTGCGCCACAGCGCCCGAGGCCGAGATCACAAGCCCGGCCACCACCGCGAGGATGGTGGCGAAGGCCACGCCGGCGATGATCGCGAGGAACAGCTCGCCGCCGAGCTCGTCGGCCAGGTTGGGCAACGCCAGGTTGCCGCCGGTGCCGGCCGCCTCCTCACCTTCGGTGCCCAGGATCGCCCGAGCCCCGAAGCCGAGGAAGGTCGTCATCACGTAGAAGCCGCCGATCAGCACCATCGCCCACATCACCGAGGCGCGCGCCGCCTTGGCATCGGGCACGGTGAAGAAGCGCATGAGAATGTGCGGCAGCCCCGCGGTACCGAGCACGAGGCCGAGGCCAAGCGACACGGTGTCGAGCGGGGTGGAGAGGAACAGTCCGGGCTTCAGGTAGGCGTCACCCTCGGCTGACTGGGAGCGGGCGTCGTCGAAGATGTCGAACGGGTTGCCGACCTTGACCAGCACCCACAGCGACATGACTATCGCCGCCGTCATCAGCAGGAAGGCCTTGATGATCTGCACCCAGCTGGTGGCCAGCATGCCTCCGAGGATGATGTAGATCACCATGAACGCGCCGGTGAGGACCACGGCGAGGGGGAAGCTGATGCCCACGAGGGCCTCGATCAGCACCCCTGCGCCCACCATCTGCGCGATCAGATAGAAGGCGACCACCGAAAGCGTGCCCAGCGCAGCCGCCGCGCGGGCGGGGCGCTGGTTGAGCCGGAAGCTCAGGACGTCGGCGATCGTGTACTTGCCCGAGTTGCGCATCCGCTCGGCGAGCAGGAAGAGCACCGTGAGGAAGGCCACGAGGAATCCGACGGAATACAGGAACCCGTCGAAGCCGAACAGATAGATCAGGCCGGCGATGCCGAGGAACGAGGCGGCCGACATGTAGTCGCCCGCAATGGCGAAGCCGTTCTGCGGTCCGGTCAGGCCGCGGCCCGCGGACCAGAAGTCGGTGGCCGTCGTGACGCGCTTCGACGCGAAGTAGCTGACACCACCATGGTCACTCCGACGACCAGCGCGAAGACGATCAGGGCGGTTTCGTTGACTGCTGCGACCCATGTCATTAGCGCCGCACCTCCTCATCGTCGACGCGGTCGAAGCGGCCGCTGCCGTTGCCCTGGCCCGCCACGCCCGCTTTCAGCGCCACCTCGGCGGCGCGCTCGGCGAGGGGGTCGAACTCGCTGCTGGCCTTGCGCAGGTACCAAGCCCCCAGCACCCAGGTCATCAAGAACTGGGTCAGCGCGAGCGCGTAGCCGATCGTGAATCCGTCGAACAGGAACTCCTCACCCATGAAGTCGGGCGCATACCCGGCCAGGATGATGAAGCCGAAGTACCAGGCCAGGAAGAAGATCGTCGCCGGTAGCACGAACGCCTTCTTGCGCTTGAGTAGCTCACGGAATTCGGACGAGCGCTCGGCAGCGACCCAGTCGATGTCGGAGTGGTGGTCCGATGCTGGCCCCACTCCGTCGCCGGAACCGCCGCCGCGCGTAGATGCGCCGGGCGCCTCTGTCATCGAGTCTCTCCTCCTCTTTTGAAGAAATTACCCTCGACGTGTAATTACCCGCTGACTGCGGGCTTTATGCGAACCCGCCTTCTCAGGGATGCGCGAGCTCGAGCACCTGCTGGAAGGTGGGCCGGTTGGTCGCGCGCATCGTGTCGCTGATCAGGCCGGGAGCGAACGACGTGCGCGCCGCGGTGGTGCGCCATTGAGCGGGATCTGGCCCCAGTGTGGCCGCCAGCCCGTCCGCCGCCTGCGCGACGGCGGCCCACAGCGACGCGCGGCACTCGTCCAGCGAGCCGTTGCCGCAGTAGCGCAAGTTGAAGCGGCCTCGGACGGAATCGCCCAGCAGGGTGCGCAGGTCCTTGTCCACGTAGGACTCGCCCGACAGGCCGCCCAGGCCGCGCACGGTGTTCAGGTCATCCAGCAGGTCGCCGAAAACGGGCCCCATGACCGCCTCGGCCACCGGGCGCCAGGTCGCGTCCATGATCGCGGGGCCGGCCTCGTCGTAGAGGCCGTCGTTGTCGGCGTCGAGCCGCGGGGCGTCGCGCTCGACCCAGTCGTCGAGCAGGTCGACCGCCGCCTGGTCGCGCGTGCTGGGCGCCGGGCCGGTGCGCAGAACTCGGCTGACCACGGGCCACACCGGCGAGCGCACGTCCTCGGTCGCCGCTCGGTTCATGATGCCCGCCACGTCGGCAAGCCGTGGCTCAGCGGGGAAGCGGTCGAACAGCTCGACGCGCTGCACCGAGCCGTAGGGCTCGTCGTCACCGTGCATGAAGCCGGGCGCAGAGCGGTTGTTCCAGTTGAGCAGCAGGCCATCCGGACCGCTGATGTCGTGGGGATGGCGGCGTTCGCTGAGGAAGCCGCGCCACTCGTAGCCGCCGGTGCCGAGGGTGGGGAGCCGGCGATCGAGGCCCCGTGCGCGCCGGGGCAGGCGCCCGGAGGAGAAGAACGCCGTGGCCTCGCGGGAGGTATAGGCCCAGTTGAACGTGAACTCGAACTGGTTGGCGGTCCGCCAGAAACGCCGCGGCGTGGAGGCTCTGCCCTCGGTCATGTCCTTCAGCGCGGCCAGGTTCAGGCCGTCGCGCCCGAAGGTCGAGCGACGCCGCGAGAGCGCATAGGGCACGCCGTCGACGGTGGCCGTGGCAAACACGGGACCGTGCACCGACGTCGGATAGCTCAGCGGCGTGCCGTTCAGAGACCGGCGTTGAAGTTCTCGAGCGGACGGCACTCTCCGTCGAACAGGTAGTGGCGCGACGCGCGCGTCGGGGCCGAGCCGTCCGGCTCGCAGAGCCGCTCGGCGTACACGTCGCGCACGTCGTGGCCCGCCGAGGTCAGGCTCCACGCGTAGTCCTGCGGTGCGGCCGATCAGGATGTACATCGCCAGGCCGGGTACCGCGGCGCCCTGAGCCTCGATGCCGGGCCCGTGGAGGTCGATCTGCTGGACGATCTCGGGGTAGTAGTAGCCGAGCTGCGGGCCCATCACGGCCAGCGAGTTGCCACTCGCCGATCGCTCGGGCGCGACGAGGAGGAAGTTCGACGCCTGCCGGCGCGCCGGCGCGGCCGCCGCGGCGGCCGCGCGGTTGGCGCGGGTCCAGGGCTTCGATCGAGTCCGGGATCGATGCTGCACCGAGCCCCGTCACCGTGCCGCCGGTGAGCGGGCCGTAGTCGAAAGCGGCGATCGATCGTCGTCGGCGCCTCGGGATCGTCGGCCAGCATCACGTCGTCCCAGGCCTCGTAGCCGCGGACCGGCCCGAGCTGCTCGCGCAGCTTGGCGAGCAGATCGGCGTTGGCCGCCTCGCCGCCGCCCCCGGCGCCGAAGATCGAGCCGATGAACGCGGTCACGGCGAGCACGTCGTTGACCGTGGCCGGCGGCTGCGTTGACGTTGTTGGCCTGCCAGTAGGCGTTGATGCCGTCGGCGTAGGCCTGGGCGTCGGCGATGATCTCGCGTCCCTTGTCGCCGTAGGTCTCCACGAGGAGGTCCCGCTGAGCGGTCACGAGCGCCTCGGTCTCGGCGCTCGGCACGAAGGACTGGCCGCTCGTGACCAGGCGAGAAGGCGTTGATGTACGGGCACGTCGGCCACGGCCACCCGGGCCGGCCGCGGCCGAGCTGGATCAGGAGGCCGCGGTCGCGCGCGGTCGCCCAGCCCGCGCCGAAGGCCACGTCGGCGCGCGTCTGTCCGTAGACGTGCGGCACGCCGTACTCGTCGTAGATCAGCCGCAGCCCGGGCCGGCCGGTCTGCTCCTCGCGCACCTGGCCCGACCGGCTCGAAGTCCTCGGGCAGGAACAGGCGCTCGATGTCGCCGTCGGTGACGTTGTCCCGCAGCGGCGTGAGGGCGTCATAGAGCGGAAGCTGGTCGAGCGAGTCGTCGTTGGTCGGCAGTCCGCCGTAGTTGCCGGGCGGCAGGATGTAGCGGGCCGTGTCCCCGGGCGCGGCGGCCGCCGCGGGAGCAGCGGCGAGGAGGGCGAGGGCAACGAGCGCGAACCTGGTCAACAAGCGCACAGCGCGCGCACTCTTTCACATAGGGACGCGCCGACCGGTCGTCGTCGGCCGCTTCCCTCCTAGTCGCAGTTCAGCGGCGCAAACGCCTTCTTGTAGGACCCCGCTAGCTGCTGCAGCGCAGTGACGATCCCTGCCTTCGCATCCGAGGCCGACAGCGAGCTGCCGAGGTCGCTCGCGATCCCCTCGACCGAGCTCTCGAATTCCTTGTTGGCGGCCTCGACCTCGCTGCGCTGGTCGCTGCTGAGGTCCGACCGCGCGTCGTCCATGGCGTTCAGGTCCTTGTCGATCGCGTCCAAGTTCTCCACCACCGCATCCGCGGTGACAGTCGCCGGCGTCAGGCTCTTGAGGTCGTCGACCTGCTTGCCGATGTCGTCGCGGGCATCGCAGACGGTTTTCTGGGCCTTCTCCTCATCGGATTCGCCATCGGATTCGCCGCACGCGACGAGCGCGAGCGCGAGCATCACGACGGCCAGGGCGCGGCACGTCGTTCTCATGCCGGGAACCCAACAGCGCCGGGTCCGATGCCGCATCACCCCGAACGGGTGATCCGTGACCGGGGGCGCTCGCACCTACAAAGAAGGCGCCGACCAGAATCGAACTGGTGTAAACGGCTTTGCAGGCCGCTGCGTAGCCACTCCGCCACGGCGCCGAGGCGTGGCAAGGGTAGCGTCGGACGGTTGGGGCTTCACAGCGCGCTACGGGGGGCGTACCGTTTCTTGCCGGGAGATGCAGACGATGACTGAGACCAAGACGGTGTCCTTCTGGGTGCCGGGCGGAACACGGAGCCGCAGGGGTGGCTCGCCGCTCGGTGCTGTCGGTGAAGGCTGGGCTACCGGGCTCGATCCGGCACCGGCTGGCACTGTTGCTCAGCGAGCTTGTGACCAGCACGATTCAGTGCGGCGGCGCCCGCTCGCACGAGACCGTCGAGGTGCGCCTGGCTTCGTCGCCCGAGCTGGTCCGGGTGGAGGTGTTCGACCCGGGCGCCAACGGCGCGCGGGCCGCGCCACCCGGTGGAGCAGGACAACGAATACGGGCTGCTGCTACTCGACCGGCTGGCCGACGGCTGGGGCCGCGAGGATCTCGCGGACGGCGCCATCCTGGCCTGGGTCGAGGTCTCGCCCGAGCACTACGGCTGGCGTCACGGGCCGGCGACAGCCGGTCTGGCCCGGCCGCGCGGATGCAGCCGCTCGGCCGCGAACAGGCGGTGGAGGAGCTGAATCGCCACCGAGCCCTCGCCGGCTGCGGAGGACACGCGTTTCACCGACCCGTGCCGAACGTCGCCGGCCGCGAAGACTCTCGGCATGCTGGTCTCGAGGGAGAACGGAGCACGATCGGGCGGCCAGACGAGGTCCGCAGGCCAAGGTCCGGTCCCGTAAGGACGAAGCCCTCCGCATCCCGGTCGATCGTCCCCGGCAGCCACTCGGTGTGCGGCCGCGCTCCGATCATCAGGAACAACCCACCCGCTTCGACCGTCTCCTCCTCTCCTCCGCGTGATCGCGGAGGACCAGGTGCTCCAGCCAGCCGTCGCCTCCGCCGCCGACGATCTCAGCTGCCCAGGCGAACACGCAGGTTGGGCGTCGCCTCCACCTGCCGGACCAGGTAGTCCGACATCCCGGCCCCCAGCGACTGCGCGCGGACCACGAGCGTCACGCGCCGGGCGTAGCGTGCGAGGTACAGGGCGGTCTGGCCGGCCGAGTTCGCGCCGCCGAGTACATAGACGTCCTCGCCGGCTATCGCGGGGGCCTCCGAGGTCGCTCCGCCGTAGAAGACGCCGGCGCCGTTCAGCGCCTCCAGCGCCGGGACGCCGAGCCGGCGATACCTGGCGCCGGTGGCGAGGATCACCGCCCGGGCGCGGACCCCCTCGCTGTCGGAAAGCTCGACGGACAGCCCATCCGGCCTCGGGGCGCAGCCCGGTCACCTTCTGCATGAAGGCGAAGTGCGCCCCGAAGACCCAGGCTTGGTCGTACGCCTGCCGAGCCAGCCGGCGACCACTGAGCCCGCGGGGGAAACCCAGGTAGTTGCGGATGAGGGAGCTGGAGGTTGCCTGGCCGCCGATGCCACCGTCATCGATCACGAGCGTCCTGAACCCCTCCGACGCGCCGTACACGGCCGCGGACAGCCCGGCCGGTCCGGCGCCGACCACCACGAGATCGAAGTCGCTGCGCTTCGGATCGACGGCCGCGCCCGTGGCCCTCGCGATGTCGGCGTTGCTCGGGTCGGCCAGCGCCCTGCCATCGGGAAAGACCAGGAGGGGCAGCTTCCTCCCCGGCCCGGCCTCCGCAATCAGCGAGCGCCCAACGGTCGAGTCGGCAAGGCAAAACGAGTGTGGGACCGCGCAACGACCGAGCACCTCTCGCAGCTCATAGGCGCGCCCGGACCACGACTCGCCGACCACGTGAACCGTGTGCGGCGAGGTGCGCTGGGCCTCAGCCCACTCGAGCAGGAGGCTCGAGATGGCCTGATGAAAGAGCTCGTCCGGTGACTCTGCCGGCCTCAGGATGTAGTGGTCGATGCGACCGTGCGCCATCGAGTCGAAGATCGCCTCCCCCGTGGCCGGATCGCCCCAGTCACCCCACCCGATGAGCAGGCCGCGCTTGGCCTGCGGGTGCAGATGCCGCGCCTCGTCGAGCAACTCCGTCCCGGACATCCCGGTGAGCCGCCGTGCCGCGAGGACCAGGGCCACCTCGTCGCCGTCCGCTGCGAGCTGTTTCAACACATCGAGAGCGTCCGTGGAAGAGCCCCCGCAGATGACCCGGTAATGGCGCTCGTAGCGGTCGCGCAGCTCCCGATCGACCTCGTTGAGGGCGTCTGGATCCTCGTCGACGACTACGAGCGCGGGGCCGGTCATGCGCCAAACTCTAAGGGCGGCAAGCCCCGACGGGTGCCCAACCAGGTCGGCTATGCTCGTCGCAGTGCGCGGCTGTAGCTCAGTTGGCTAGAGCGTCTGCTTGCCATGCAGAAGGTCGTGGGTTCGAATCCCATCAGCCGCTTCGTAATCCACCCGTATCGCAGGTCCTTCTGTTGTGTCAGCCGGGTAGTGCCGGGGGGGCTGAATGGGCACTGGTTGGCCGTTGGCCACTGGCCCGGACGCGTAATTCGCACCCGTCCGCAGCGTTGGACAGGCATGACCGCCTCGAGAATCACCGCCGCTCTCGTCCTCTTCGCCCTCCTGCTGGTGCTCGCTACCGCCGAGGGAGCCAAGGCCCAGACCGAGTTGATCAGCGTTCAGCCCGCCGCCGCGGGAGGTGCCGGCGCCGACGGGGTCTCCTTCGATCCCGCTCTCTCCGCCGACGGGCGCTACGTCGCCTTCGAGTCGAATGCCGACAACCTGAGCAGCGAGGACAACAACGGGTTTCGCGACGCGTTCCTGCGCGATACCCAGACCGGCGCGATCACGCTGCTCAGCCGCCGTAGCGCGGCGGAAGGCGGCACGGGCGGCAATGAGGTCTCCGAGGTCCACGCGATCTCCGCCGACGGGCGATACGTCGCCTTCACCTCCGACGCCGACAACCTGAGCGCGGCCGACGACAACGCCCACGTCGACGTGTTCGTTCGGGACACGGTCTCGGCCACGACCATCCTGGTCAGCCGCCAGAGCGCCGCCGACGGGGGCGACGGGGGCGACGGCCAGTCGGCCTTCGCGTCGATGTCGGCGGACGGCCGGTATGTCGCCTTCGAGTCCAGCGCGAGCAACCTGGCCGCGGACGACGCCAACGGCGAGCGGGACATATTCGTGCGCGATCGGCAGACCAACGTGACAACGCTGGTGAGCCGGCGCAGTGCCCTGTCGGGCAACGGCCCGGCGAATGACAGCTCGTTCGATGCCGCCATCTCCGCCGACGGCCGCTACGTGGCGTACGAGTCGAGCGCGGACAACCTCAGCACCATCGACGACAACGCGGTGTTCAACGTGTTCGTGCGTGACCTTCAGACCGGAAGCGTGCGTCTGGTCAGCCGGCGCAGCGCTGGCGGCCCGGGCGGCGGCGACGGCGGCAACGGCAACTCGCGCCGGCCCGCGATCTCGGCCAACGGGCGCTACGTCGCGTTCGACTCCGAAGCCAACAACCTGAGTGACGAGGACAACAACGCCGTGATCAACGTATTCGTGCGCGACCTCGAGCTGGACACAACCACCGTGGGCAGCCAAGGTAGCGGTGGCGGCGCCGCCGCGGACGGCGACTCCGAGGATGCCGTCCTGTCCCCCGACGCCCGCCTCCTGGCCTTCAGCAGCGAAGCGGACAATCTGAGCACCGGCGACAACGGCAACGCTCGGGACGTCTTCGTGCGCGACCTACAGACCGGGGCCCTGGCCCTGGCCAGCGCGGCCGATGGCGGCGCGGGCGGCGACGACGACTCCGGCGGGGCGGCGTTCTCCGGCGACGGGCGTTATCTCGCCTTTCACTCGGGCGCGGACAACCTGAGCGCCCTGGACAGCGATGGCGTGTTCGACGTCTTCCGCCGCGACCTCGGCGGTCCCGGCGGGCTGGGCGGCTCCGGCGGCGGGCCGGGCGCCGACGCCACCCGACCGAAGCTGTCGAAACTGTCGCTGTCGCGCAAGCGCTTCGGTCGCGGCCGCGCGACGCGGATGCGCTTCCGGCTCTCCGAGGCGGCCGACGTGCGCATCGAGATCCACCGCCGCGTGGGTGGGCGCTACCGCAAGATCGGCGCGCTCAAGAAGAAGAACCGCGACGCCGGACGCAACTCGATCCGCGTGGCCGGCCGGCTGCGCGGCAAGGCGCTGACACCGGGCCGCTTCCGGTTCACGGTCACGGCGACCGACGACCCCGGCAACCGCTCCCTGCCCAAGAGGGTGCGCTTCAGGATCGTGGCCCGCGGCTGAGGGCCGATCTAGCGGGATTCCTTGCTTCTGGGCGCTCTCAGGGGCCGGTGACGGCTCCCACCTCCAGGGCCGTCATCTTCGTGGAGGCCACCTCATTGTTGTCGTCGCCCGGCTCGGTTGTGCATCGCAGGGCAACGCGCTGATCGCCCGCGCTCTTTTTCAGGACCCCGCTGAGCGTTACGACGTGGCGTCCGAAGAAGGTCAGTTCGAATACCTGGAAGTCGTCGAGCACCGCGGCCGGCCCGGACAAATCTGGATTGACGAGGCCGCAGTGGACCTCAGCAGACCCCTGCCTAGGTTGTATGAGCAGGGTCGTCCTGGCCTGGACCAGCCAGTTGCTGCCCTTGGACTGCTGCGACCCAGGTCCGGGGGCTGGTGCCGTTCGTGACGTATCGCCTGAGGGAACCGACAGCACCAGCAGGTTGGGGCAATCGCGCAGGTCGACAGTGTCGCATTCCGGCACCCCCACAACGGCCTTCTCCTCGGCGACGCGCAGATCCCCGCGCAGGGCCGTTTCGGCTCCGGTCGAGATGTCGGCGGCGTTGATGCCGTCGTCGCGAATCTCGGAGGTGCGGACCGCGTCCTTCTCGAATCTCGGGTGAGCGGACCGCATCCTTCTGAATCTCCGGTGAGCGGACCGCATCTTTGCGGATCTGTGGCGACCCGACGCTGTCCTTGGTGAGCGTGACCGCGGCCGCGGCCGAGCTGCCGAGCGCGATGAACAAAGCCACGCAGGCGATGACGTGAGCGGAGCTGAGCCGACCGCGCAGCCGGGTAGGCCGCATGCCGGCAGGCAGCGATCGTCGTACCTTGGCACGACGGCTCTTCTCGTTCTGCAGCATGTTGACTTCCCTTCGTTGGGGGCCTGCACGTCGATGGCTATCCGTATGACGCCTCCGACCACGCTGAATTCCCCCGCGGGCCGCAGCAATAGGGTTCGAATTCGCCTGGCCCTATGCGCCGCGCGGATCGAGCGGTAGGTTGCTCGGGAGATGGCAGGTGGTGCGCACTCCTCGGTCGAGCTGACGGTTGCCGTTAAGGCGCCGTGCCAGGAGTGCGGCGGCCGGGGCTACGTCGAGACGGTCAGCGAGGACGGCCATATCGTTGACGACACGACGAATGAATGCCTGACCTGTAGTGGTAGAGGTCGCATTCCTGAGGACATGCCCCTCTCTCAGTTCCGAGAGCTACTGGCGAGTCACCTTCAGTAGCCGCTTCTAGCCAAGGATGCCCAGAGCCGTGCGGCTGTCACGTTGCTCGACGGGCGCAGGGGCATCTGCAATGCGGATGGTGACGCAGATCACGCCGTCCCGCGTCTGCTCTTGGGTGGGGAAGTGGTCGCGAAAGACGCTCAGCATGTCCGCGTTCTCGGGTAGGACGTAAGCCTGCAGGACCGTGACGCCGAGGTCGCGGGCCGTGCGGGCCAGGCGGCCGAGCAGCGCGCCGGCCAGACCCCGGCGCCGGTGGTCCTCGGCAACCTCGAAGGCTACTTCGGCGCTCTCACCGCGAGCCCGTACGACGACGCCGTGACCGACTATCTCCCCGGAGGCGGTCTCAGCGACCAGCCCCGCGCGGTCGGGGTCCGCCTCGGTGGCCCAATGGGCCGCCCGCGAGAGGTCGGGTGCCGCGGTGAAGAAGCGCGTGCGGCGCGACTCGAGGGAGAGGTGGTCGAGGAGGGTCCACACCGCCTTCTCGTCCGCGGCTTGCACGGGCCTTATGCGCACGACCTCGCCGTCATGCAAGACGACGTCCTGGGCGAAGGGGCTCATCGGACCGCGAGGGGCGGTTCGAGGATCGGCGTCGGGGAGTGACGCGGGATGATCGTCTCTACGGCGAGGTAGTCACCCAGTCGCGATCCGGCGATCTTGCTGGGCGGCCACCAAAGCGCGTGGTCGGCGACCTCGCCGGCGTCGTCGCTCCCGAGCTCGCGCTGGAGCCATAGACGCGACTCGCCGGTCAGCAGCATTCCGCGCAGGACGGGGGCGTGTGGCTCGGGAGCTTCGTGAGCGAGCGCCCGGGCGAGGATGTCGCGCGCGGCCAGGTCCGCTTGCTGAGCGACCAACCCACCCTGCTTGAGGCGGCTATTGGTCCCGTCGCCGATCGCCCACACACCCGGCACCCCGGTTACGCGCCCGCGCTCGTCGACGATAAGGAACCCGTTTGCGTCGTGTGGGAGGCCCGTCGTCGACGGTCCGCGCAGTCCGGGCAGGGCGACAACGCGGTCCACGTCCAGTTGCTCTCCGTTGCCCAGGCTCAGCGTACGGCCGTGACGCTCGATCTGGGGTCCGGCGCCGGCGCGCGTCGCGACCCTCGCCGCTTTCAGCTCGGCGGAGACCATCGCCGAAGCCTTCTCGCCAAACGCGATTAAAGGGGCCCGCTCGGGGGTCACGACGGTGACCTCGGCGTCGTCGATGTTCATGCCGTACGCCTCGCGGGCGCACATCATCGCCAGCTCGTAGACCGGTAGCGGCCAGCAGGGGGCATCGGGCTGGACGAAGGCCACGCGGCGCGAGTACCCCTCCTCCATGTCGCGCAGCAGCCCACCCATGATCTCGGGGGACGAGTCGTGCGTCCACATCTTCGCGCCCGGCACGGCCGCGTAGGGCTCGGCGCCGACCGCGATCAGCAGCGCGGCGTAATTGAGGTGCTGCCCCTGCCCGGTGGTGACGATATGCCGCTCGGGATCGACCGCGCTAAGCGAATCGACGATGAGAGTGGCCCCGCTGTCGTGGGCCACCGTGGCAACGGGAACGCACGCGGAGTGCCCGGCGGCGAAGGGCTCGGCGACCGACATCGGCCGCTCGACGAACTCCGCATTCGGCGCCAGGAGCGTCACGTCCAGTGCCCGGCCGGCCTCTCCCAGCGCCAGCGCGGCTTCGAGGCCGCCGACGCCGCCACCTGCGATGACAACGCGGAAAGCCTCGTCGCTGGTGGTGTCGTCAACTATGACTGGATGAGGCATGGAGCGTCTCCTGACCGAACGGGAACCGATTGGCCCATTGTCCGTCTCGACGGCCGCCGGGTCATCGGTGGCGACCACGCCCGGCACTCGGTAGGAACCCGCAACGCCGGCCCTTCGGCTAGAGGGTCGAGGCCACGGACTGCACCGTGCCCCAGCCGGCTGAGCGAGAGAGCCGCACATCAACCCCCGCGCTTCGGTTCTCGGCCCAACGCCGCACCTCGACGACGCCCTGTGCCTCGAGATAGGGGCCGAGGTAGCGCCCGGAGATCGTCTTCTCCGGGCGCCCGAGAACACCGTCGCGGCGTCCTGCGACCAAGCGGCCGCGCAGTACCGGGGCGTAGGCCATCGCGTCGACCTGCGCCCCGATGGTTGCTGCCACGTGCGCGGCCACGGCGTCGGCCTGCTGGCAGGCCAGGTCGCCCTGCTTGATCGGGTGGCTGGTGGCGTCGCCGGCGGCGTAGACGGCGTCGACGCCGACGACGCGCCCGTAATCGTCGACCGGGATGTAGCCGCCCGCGTCAGCTGGGAGACCCTTGAGCCGTGGGCCGTCGAGCACCGGCAACGCGATTACGCTCGCCACGTCCAGGCCGTCGCCGGAACCCGTGCCGACGTGCCCGCCGGGGTGGATGTCCGGGTCGGAGCCACAGTGGAGGGTTATGCGCGCGGCCTCCAGCAGGTCCGCGACCGCGCCGCTGGCCTCTGAACCGAAGATGTCGAGGGGCGCCGCCTCCGGCGTCACGAAGTGCAGTTGGACTTCATCGATGCGCATCTCCCGAACCTCGTCGGCGGCCATCAGAGCCAGCTCGTAGAGGGGGAGCGGCCAGGTGCAGCCCTTCGGGACGACGAAAGCGAAGCCGCACGAGTGGCTTCGCTCGACGTCGGCAAGCAGCTCGTTGAGCGCCAGGACGTCGGCGCCCAATGTAAGGCCGTGCTCGAACACCCGCCGCGCCGACGCCCCGACGGCCACGATCAGCGCGTCGTAGGGCTCGTCGTCACCGGTCGCGCAGCGCACGATCTGCCGCGCGGCATCAACGCTGAGGACGACCGTGCGCCGAAAGTGCCCCCCGCGCTCGTCCATGAAGCGCTCGAAAGGGACTCGGCGCGGGTGCCAATCGGCGAAGGGCCAAACTACGTCCAGCGGTTGCAGCATGAAGTCGGGCTCCGGAGCGATGAGAGTGACACGCACCTGCGTGCCGGCCAGATCGTGCAGGGCCAGGGCGGCTTCGAGTGCAGCAATGCCCCCGCCGACGATGACCACCCGGCGAGGTTCGTTGAGATTGGTCGCAACCATATCCCCGCATCGTCCGCCCCAAGGGGGTGCCGCACATCGGGGACCGCCCCCGCCCTCTCTCAGTGGTTCTCGGATGACGCCTGAGTCGGTTACTGAGCGGCAGTTCGAGCGTCACACGAGTTCCGCCACCTGAGGCCGGCGCGATCTCGATGACGCCCGAGGCAAGCGCGGCCCGCTCACGCATCCCCACGATGCCGTACCCCTCATCGTGCACTTCGCCCAACCCGCGCCCGTCGTCGGCCACGATAAGCCGGAGCCTCTCGCCATCACGCATCAGCTCGACGGCCACGGTGCGAGCGTCTGCGTGCTTGACGATGTTGGTCAGTGCCTCCTGGGCAACGCGGTAGGCGACCGTCTCAACGTCGGACTCGAGCCGCCCGCCACCCAGCTCAATCGAGACATGGGCCACGAGTCCCTCCGACTCGGCGACCCCCGCAACCAGTGTGCGCAGCGCCGGCTCTAGGCCGAGCTCATCGAGCGCCGCCGGTCGCAGGTCCGTGATGATCGTTCGCAGAGCGTCGATGTCGTGCTCGAGCTGGTCGACCGCCGACTCGATCACCGTCCGCGCCCGGGCGGGCTGCAATTTGAGCGCGCCGGCAAGCGAGAGCTTGAGCGACGCCAAGCCCTGCAGCGTCTCGTCGTGGAGCTCACGCGCCCAGCGGCCGCGCTCGGATTCCGCGGCGGCTATCGAATCGTGCACGCGCTGCTCCTCGACAAGGCGCGCGGTGGCCACCGCGGTCGCCGCGCTCGCCGCGAACGCCTCCAGCGCGCGCTCGTTGTCGGCGTCGAAGCTGGCGGTCGCACCGAGGCGGTCGATGGCCACCAACACGCCCAGCCCGCGACCGCGGTGCACGAGCGGGACGATCAGCGTGCTGCTCGCCCGCGGCATGCCGAATTCAGCCGGGTTGATCAACATCTGCTGGGCGTCCTCCACGCGGACCGACGGGCGGGTGCGCAGCGCCTCGCCGGCTGTCGACGCGTCGAGCGGAATTGTCGGCTTGATCGGGCACGTCAGCGTTGCCGGCCACCGCGGCGATCCGAAGCTGATCCCCGTGGCGCAGCCAGATCAGCAGCCCGTCGGCGTCCACCAGCGTGCGCGCCCGCTCCACGATCAACTCGAGAATGTGCGACAGGTCGGTGTCGGCGCCGATCGCGGTCGCAATCTCCATGGCCGTCCGCATGGTTCGAAGCGCGCGCTCGAGCTCGCGGCCGCGCGTCGTGACCTCGCCGAACAGGCGAGCGCTGTTGATCGCGACCGCCGCCCATTCGCCGAGCACCAACATCGTGTCGACGTCAGCGACGTCAAAGGCTTGGGCCTCTTGCATCGTCGTTACGTAGAGGCCACCCCAGGCCTGACCGCGAAGCGAGATCGGCGTGCCAAGCAACCGCGGACGCCGGATCGGCTCTGCACTTTCGATCAGCTTCCCGACGATGCCGCGCCCGCCCGGCGGCTCGACATCGCGCGGTCGCCGGGGTCAGCGCCGGCGGTCAGGAACTGCTCCAGATTGTCCGGTCTCTCGTCGAGTACCCCCAGCGCCGCGTATCGGGCGCCGGTCAGCTCGCGCGCGCTCTCGAGCGATCTGGGCGAGCACGGTCGGCAGATCGGGTTCGGTGGCCACGACGCGCCCGACGGCCAACAGCCGCTCGAGGCGGTCGACTCGGTCGCGGATTGCACGATCGGAACCGGACACGTGCGCTGGCGAGGATACGCGTGTCGTAGCCTCTCGCTCCGTGTCGCCGATCCGCATCGTGCTCGCGGATGACCACCGCGTGGTCCGCACCGGGCTCGGCCTGCTGCTGGAAGCCGAGGATGCCGTCGAGGTGGTCGCGGAGGCCGGCGACGTCGACGCGGCGCTGCGCGCCGTGCTCGGCCATAAGCCAGACGTGCTCGTGCTCGACCTCAACATGCCCGGCACGCAGACCTCGCTGGAGGCCATTCCCCTCGTTCGCGAACGCTCGGAGCACACCGCGACGGTCGTGCTCACCATGCAGGAGGACCCGGAGTACGCGCGGCGCGCGCTCCGGGCGGGCGCGCTGGGGTACGTGCTCAAGGAAGCTGCTGACACCGAGCTCGTGGAGGCGGTGCGCCGCGCGGCCGACGGCCGGACCTACCTCAACCCCTCTCTCGGGGCGAGGCTGGCCGCGATGCCTGAACAGCAGGCCGGTGGGGCCGACGACCTGTCCGGGCGCGAGCTCGAGGTGCTCCGCCTGATAGCCCTCGGGCACACCAACGCCGAGATCGGCGAGCAGCTGTTCCTCTCGGTGCGAACGGTCGAGACCCACCGCGCCCACGTCCAGCAGAAGCTTGGGAGGACCACACGCGCGGAGCTGGTCCGCTACGCGCTGGACCATGGGCTGCTGAACGAAGAATGAGCGTTTGCTGTGTTACGGCGAGTCAGCCAACGATCTCTGTCGCGATCAGCAGGTAGACGGTGATGGACAGCAGGTCCTGGACGACCGTCGCGAGCGGCCCGGATCCGAACGCCGGGTCGGCTCCGAGGCGCCAAAAGACCCAGGGGAAGATCATCGCCACCAGCGTGGCGATCGAGCAGCTGGCGACAAGTGCGAGGCCGACGGCCACCGCGACCTCGCCGTCTCCCCAGACCAGCAGCGCGAACGGGAGGAACGCAGCTGCCATCAGGGCCCCGACGATCAAACCGGTCGCGAGCTCGCGCTGCACAACGTCCGAGCACGACGCCTACCGAGAGCCCTCGGATCAGCACGGTCTCGGTCTGTGTGCCGACAGCGTCGGCCATGTAGACGACCGCCGGGAGAAAGAAGGCCAGCAGAACCGTCTTGTCGAGCTGCTCCTCGAAGCCTCCGACGATGATCGCGGCGGCCATCGCCCCTGCGAGGCCGAGAAACAGCCAGGGCAGCCGGTGCCACAGGCGTCGCAGGACGGTTTCCTCCGCTGCGCTGCGGGCGCTTCGGTCTGGGCCAGGTATCCGCCCAGACGGGCCAGATCCTCTTCGTGCTCGGTCAGCAGCACCCCGAGCATCCGGTGCGGGGGAACAAGGCCGACGAAAACGCCCGACGCATCGACTACCGCCACGCTCGATCGGTTCGTCCCACCATCTCCAACGCGACCGCTTCCTGATCGGCCTCCGGTCCCACGACCGGCGGGGCGGGCTCCATCACATCGGCAACCCGAGCATCCTCCTCGGCGCCGAGCATGCGCTCGATCGAGACGAGGCCGAGCAGGGCGTGGTCGGCGAACACGGCGACGTCACCCGCGTAGTCGAACCTGCGGTTGGACAGCTCCTCGCGCACCTCCCCCACCGACTGGTCGGCGCGACACATGGGAATGCTCATGGTCGCGTGCTCGCGTGCGATGTCCAGCCGCTGCATGTCAGTCATGCAGCGGCTGGACCGCAGCATGCGTGCGGAAAAACCCGGAAGAGAGCGCCAACCCCAGCGGGCAGAATCGAGCTATGACCCCCTCCGACGACGTCCACTCCGGGGTCTTTGAGCCGGCAGAAACGGACATCGGGGGCAGCCTACCCGTGCTTGCCTTCTTCGTGCTGGCGTGCGCCTTCAGCTGGGCGTATTGGATTCCGCTCGCGCTTTGGGGGTCGCCCGTTGAGCGCGGCGATGGCTGGCCGACGCACTTGCCGGGGCTACTCGGACCGTTGCTCGCGGCCTTTGTGGTGCTGGCCCTCACCGAGGGCCGCGGCGGCTTGCGCTCGCTGCTCGCGTCGATGGTGCGGTGGCCGCGCGGCGCACGCTCTCAGCTCGCCACGGTCGCGCCGCTGGTGTTTCTGGCGCTCGCGTTGATTGTCACCGTCTTCGTCGGCGCTGTCCCGGAGGCTTCTGATTTCTCAGTTACAGCGGGACCAGCGCGACCGCCGTGGCCCTGGTCGCGGCATTGCTGATCACCGGCTTCGGCGAGGAAACCGGCTGGCGCGGCTACGCGCTGGCGCGGCTGCAACGCCGGCACGGATCAATGCCCGCAACCCTGATGGTCACCGCAGGATGGGCCGTGTGGCACCTACCGCTCTTCTTCTTGCTCGCGAGCTACGCCGACTTCGGCGCTCACGGCCGTGGGGTGGCTCATAGGTTTGACCGCGGGCGGGTTCGTGCTGACTGCGGTGTTCAACGAAACGGGCGGCAGCGTGCTGGCGGTCGCCCTGTGGCACGCCGCGTACGACGCGTGCCGTAGCCACCGATGCCGGCGACGGGCTCGTCGCTCCGTTGGTGACGGCGTGCGTCATCATCTGGGCGGTCAGCCTCGTGCAACGCCATCGCAGCGGACTTCCAGCTTTCGGGCTCCCCTTCCCAGCCGCGGGCAGGACCGCATGAAGTTCGCTCCGTAGTCGCCCACAGGTCCGTTGCGGCCGGGTGCGGATGTCGGCGAGCCTGCCAGACGGCAACCTGACGGTCATGCCCCGGCTTCACGATCGTCCGAGCGCTTCGCGCCGAACTCCGGCCCGACACGCCTTCGCAGCTTTGCTGCTCGTCGTTGCCGGTCTGGCGCTCGTGGGCCCGGCGGGCTCGGAGGCCAGCGTGCCGAGTGCGGCGACGCTCGCGCGCATGGATCGCACCATCGAAGAGCGCATGGAAGCGAACCGCGCCCCCGGCTTCGCCGTGGCGGTGGTGGCCGAGGGTCGCATCGTCCATGCCCGCGGGTTCGGCTCCAGCGACGACTCCGGACCCCGGATCACGCCCCAAACTCCTTTCCTGCTCGGATCGACGACGAAGTCCTTCACCGCGCTGGCCGTCATGCAGCTCGTCGACGCGGGGAAGGTGCAGCTCGATGCCCCCGTGCGTCGCTACGTGCCCGGAGTTCCGGCTCGCCGGCAAGGCGGCCGACCGCGTCACGGTTCGCCACGTGCTGCAGCACACCAGCGGACTTCCGGCCACCACCTCCGGCCCCATACTCAAGTCGGCCGGCGACGGCACCCCGGAGCAGGCCATCGCCGAACTTCGGGGTGAGGCGCTCGTTTCTGAGCCCGGCCGCGAGATGGAGTACGTGAACGCCAACTACGTGCTCGCCGGACTTGTCGTGGAGCGCGCGTCCGGAGAGTCGTACGGCCGCTACGTCGAGCGCCACATCTTCGCGCCCTTGGGCATGACGAACAGCTTCGCCGCCCCGGAGCCGGCGCGTCGCGCTGGACTGGCAGCCGGGCACCGCTACATCTTCGGCGTGGCGGACACCACCGGCCCGACGTTCCGATCCGGCGTGCTGGCCGCGGGCTACCTCATGTCCTCGGCGGAGGACATGGGCCGCTACCTGGCGATGTTCCTGAACGACGGCGTCGGACCGGCCGGCCGGCGGGTCGTCTCGTCACGAGGCTTGGAAACGCTGATGAGGCCCGGGCGTCCCGCAGCGCAATTGGGTCCCTGGGCCGACAACGCCAAGTCGCACTACGCCATGGGCTGGTTCGTGGGCGGACCGTGGAAGGAGCCTGCGCTGCTGCATCCCGGCGACGCCGCCGACTCGAGCTCGCTGATGGTGCTGCTGCCACGCCAGGACACGGCGGTGGTGACGCTCGTGAACGCCAGCAACGAACTCGTCGTGCCCGGCAATCCCTACGCCATCCCGCGTATGCAGCGCAACGTCGTCGACGTCGTGCTGGGGGCGCCCGTGGAAACCGGCACTTCGCTACGCCGCTTCTACATCATCTTCGACGTTCTCGTGGCTCTGCTCTTGGCGGCCGCGGTCGTGGCTCTCATTCGCGCGGTGCGCGACGCCAGGCGGCGCCGGCCGCTGCGGCATCGAGTTCGGGCCGTGGCGGGCGTGCCCGCCCGTGCCGCTCTCGCCGCGCTCGTTCTGGGCTACCCGGCCCTCATTGGCTACGGGTGGACGGGCATGCGCTACTGGCACCCCGACCTCGCCCTCGCGCTCGCCCTCGTAGGCGGAGTGGTGCTCGCGACCGCCGTCGCCAGGGTGGTATGGCTTGTGCGCTCACGCGGTGCCGAGTCTCAGGCACCTCCCGCGCAGCCGTCGGAGGCGGATTTCCGCCCCTCACCCCAGCGGGAGCTCAGCGGAGTGGGTCGGTAGTGCCTCGGTATGTTCGGCGCGGTCCCTGATACCGCGAAGCATCTTCTGGCTCATCACGAAGCTGACAGCCTCCGCGGGCTCGACGATAAGCGGGGCCCACCGCCGCAAGTACGCATATCGCTCACGCACGAGCAGCCGCGTCGTCGCGTCTCGCCCTTCTCGGAGAACGAACGCCCAGGTGAAGTCGTACGGCGGCGCAGCGTTACCCATCGGTATCCCGCCCGGAGAACAAGCGATCGTCCCCGCTCCAGGGAGGCTACGTCGAGACCGAACTCCGGAGCGAGCTTGACCTTGTCGCCGACGCGGACGTCCTGCCACCCGGGCACGATCCGATTCGCATTGTGAATGTCGGCGCCGACCAGATTCTCGAGGAAGTCGTAGCTGTAGAACCCGCCGCGACCCTGCCCCAGCTGGGCGAGCCACGGCCATACCCGGTCGGGCGAGGCGCGAACGGTGATGGCGCGGGTTGCGGTGAGGTCGGCGCTCGCGATGAGGTCATCGCCCGGCAGGGGCGCCCCGAATTCCTGGTCGGTCGCGCCCCACCTGAGCTGCCGGGGCCTCGCGAGGCGGATGTAGGCGGCCGCCGCCCCCACGATCGCGCACGAGTAGGCCAGCACCTGCGCGACCTTAGACGGCCCAGCCTGAGGCGACCCCTGCAGCCACACTTGAGCGTAGTTCCCCGAAGCGAGCACCGTGGCGCTCACTGATGGCGCGCGACGGGGCGTTTCGTAGCGTGAACGTATGACCGCCGCCGGCCATGACTCCGGCGCGCCGGACACACGGACCACCCGCCGTTCTTTTCTGCGCGGTGCCGGATTGGCCGGTGGCACGGCGCTGGTGGTGAGCGCCGGTGGGCTGAGCTACCGCGCCTATGACCGAGGCGTGCTCGAGGCGGGCGAAGGCGGTGCCTACGCCGCGTGGAGTGATTGGGAGAAAGGACCCGGCCCGCTGGCGCTCGTGTCCGCGGCCGTCCTGGCAGCCAACTCGCACGATTATCAGGCGTGGGTGTTCCGCACCACGGCGGCGCGCGTCGACATCTTCGCCGACCGCAAGCGTGCGTTGGGCGCCATCGACCCGTTTGATCGCGAAATGTACGTGGGCTTGGGTTGTGCCCTGGAGAATCTGCTCCAAGCTGCGCCAGCGCACGGCTACCGAGCACAGCTCGCGCTTCTGCCGACCCCCGGGCAGCCGGTGCATGCCGCGCGCATCGACCTGAGGCCGGGTCCGCGTCGGCGAAGCGCGCTCTACCGAGCTATCCCTGAGCGCCACACCGACCGCAGCGCGTACGAGGCCAAGCCGCTTCCGCCCCAGCTGCTGACCCAGATGACCGCGCTAGCCGGCGCCCTGCCGGGCGCTCGGCTGCACTGGTTCGACGGCGAAGCCGACCGGGCCCAGATCGGTGGGTTGATGGTCGACGCCGCCCTCACCATCACACGGGATGAGCGGCAGTCGCGAGACAGCTTCAGGCTGTTTCGTCCCTCGTGGGACGACATCCAGAAGCACAAGGACGGCCTGACCCTCGACGCCCAGGGCCTGTCGGCGCTCACGACCGCGGTGGCCAAGCTGCTGCCGGTCTCAGACCGCAAGAGCGGGGACAGGTTCTGGATCGACCAGACGCGCAACACGCACACCGAGACTGCCGCGGCGTACGGCATCATCGCCGTGCCCGACGCGGGCGCCAACGCGGACCGGCTCACGGGCGGGCGGCTGCTCGAGCGTGTTCACCTCTGGGCCACCGCCAACGGCGTCGCGCTACACCACATGAACCAGATGACCGAGCGCGCCGACCGCGAGCGCCAGCTCCGGCTATCCCCGCGGTTTGGGCGAGCGGTCCAGGCCCTCATCCCCGACGACGGCGGCGAGCCGTTGGTGGCCTTCCGAGTTGGCTACGCGAAGGGACAGGACGGCCGGCGCAAGAGCCCGCGGCGCTCGGCCAAAGACGTGCTGGCATGAGCACCGCCATGAGCTCCGCCGCGATACCTCATGCCGAGCGCCTTCGCACCGGGCGTAGAAGCGACCGCCTCGCTGGCCACCTGGCCCTGGCCGGCGCTTCGCTCGGGGCTTTGGCCGGCCTGCTCGAACTGACCGTACGGCCCTCCGTGCGCGATTGGGTGGGCAACAAGCAGGACACCACACGCCTTGGGCTGACCACGCTCGTGCTCAGCGCTGTCGCGGCGCTCGCGGCTGCTGCCTTGAGACGGCCGCGCGATGATGCCGGCGGCCGACGCGTGGCAATCGTGCTTGCGCTCCTGGTACCCGCGCTCGTCTGCTTCACCACGGTCGGACGGCTCTGGTACCTGCCTGGCGCGCTTCTGCTGGGAGCGGGCGCGCTGGTGCTCGCCCGTACCCGGCGGCGGGACTTCGCGGCTGCGCTCGACGGTCAGCACTGGCGCGTGGGGCTCCTCGTTATGTGCGGCGCCTTTTACATTTTCCTCGGCGCTACCGCGCTGGGGCTCGCCGGCGTGCTCGGCATTCTGGGGGAGTCTCGATCTGGACCGCCGCGCGCATCGCACCCCACTCGCCGCGCGCTGCCTACGCCTTCCTGTTCAGCGGTGTGCTCCCCTTCGCGGCAGCAACGTGGTGGAGCGTTATCAACCCGGTACTCGCAGTCCTCGCTGTGGTCATCGGCGTGCGGCGTCATCCACGGCGCCGACCCACCAAGGCGCCCCAGACAACCGCAGTGACGGAGGTCGCGGTCTTGGCGCTCGCCGGCTGCGGAACGGCGCTCGCCACAGGCCTGGGGGCGATCCCCGTGTCGCGGCTGGGCTCGCACGCGGACTTTCTACGTCCTGCCCTCTGGGGGCTGACCGTCGGGCTGATGACGGTGGCTTCGATCGTGGGCCTCCTGTTGCCGGCGTTCGACGAGGGCTCGACGATCGCCGTCCTCGGCGGCGCCGGGGTTGGGGTGCTCTTTCTGCTCGCCTCGCGGCGAGCGTTGAAGGCGCACGATGTTCACGTCGGTTCGCTGAGCGGCGCGGGCGTACGGCGCTCGGTGCTGGTGTTCGCCGTCCTGCTGGTTCATAGCCTTCCCGAGGGCTTTGCGATCGGGACAGCGTTCGCCTCGGACACCGAAGGCCTTGGCCTGTTCGTGATCCTCGCGATCGGTTTGCAGAACATTCCGGAGGGCACCAGCGTGGCCATCCCGATGAACGCCTCCGGCTTCAGCGCCGGCCAGCAGTTCTGGGCGGCGGTGGCCACCAGCGCCCCCCAGCCTGTCGGGGCGCTGCTGGCCTACGCGCTGATCGAGCAGATAGAGGGCCTCTTGCCGTTCTCCTTCGGCTTTGCCGCGGGCGCGATGCTCGCCCTGGTAGCGATCGAGCTGGCCCCTGAGACCTTCCGCCGCGGCGCGCGCGGCCGGGCACTCGCGGGCACCCTGCTCGGCGCGGGGCTGATGCTCGTCCTGGCCGCCCTGCTCGGGGTCTAGGCCCAATCTCTACGGGGAACTACGGAGCGGCCCCGGGGCGGTTCGCCGATGTGGCGGGGGCGGGCTGGCACGAAGCTTGATCCATCACCGAGTTCGACCTCGCCGTCGCGGCGAGGCGCTGACCGAGGAGGTCGCACCATGTACCGCAAGATCATCGTTGGATACGACGGCAGCGAGCGCGCGGAGGATGGGCTCGCGCTCGGGAAGCTGATCGCCGAGGCCAGTGGCGCTGATCTCGTCGTCGCCGGTGTCTTCGAGTTCGATCCGATGTGGGGTGGACTCGACCCTGACTTCCGCGCGGCCGAGGTCGATTTCGCGCGCGAGATTGAGCGCGCGGCGGCGTCAGTCGGTGCCGAGTCGGAGGCGATGCCCAGCAGCTCGCCGGGCCGCGGGCTGCACGAGCTGGCCGAGGAGATCGGGGCCGACCTGGTGGTCGTGGGCTCCTCACACCACAGCCGAGCCGGACAGGTCCTTGCCGGCAACGTCGGCACGGCCCTTCTGCACGGGTCACCGTGCTCGGTGGCGATCGCCCCGCATGGCTACGCCACGGGCGCCGATCCGCAACTCGCGGAGATCGTGGTCGCTTACGACGGCTCGCCCGAGGCGCATATGGCGCTCGAGGACGCAATCGCGCTCGCGCGACCCACCGAGGCCTTGCTCAAGCTGGTCACCGTCGCCGAACCGCCGGTGATCTCCTACGGCAAGGGTGGCGGCTCCAGCCAAGGCTGGCACGCGCTCAAGGAGCGAGTCGAGGAGATGATGCGAGAGCGACTCGAGCAGGCGACGGCCTCGATCCCCGACGACGTCCGCCTCGAGTCCGTGCTGGTAAGCGATGAGCCCGCCACCGCGCTGGCGCAGATCGCCAGAAACGACGGTGCGCTGCTGATGCTCGGCTCACGCGCCTACGGGCCGCTGCGCCGCGTGCTGCTGGGCTCGGTCGCGACCGATCTCGTCCGCACCGCCCCGTGCCCCCTCATCGTGCACCCCCGCGCTGCGAAGTCCGCCGCTCCCGCGGAGGACCGGGTCACGGCCGGAGCCGCCACGTGAACCTGCGCCTATCGGCCAACCGAGCCCACGCCTGGCTGCTCGTGGCTGCGCGCGGCAAGCTCGGCGCTCGCATAGGAGGTCGTCCGGTGCTGGTGCTCGAGACCCACGGGCGGCGAAGCGACCGTCAGCGCCGCACCCCGGTCCAGTACCTGCGCCACGGGGTCGAGCTCCTGATCGTGGCCTCCAACGCGGGCCATCGCGAGCCTCCGGCCTGGTCGCTCAACCTCCAGCGCCAGCCGAGCTGCCGCGCGCTCGTCGACGGGCACTGGCTCGACGTTCACGCCCGCTTCGCGAAGGACGAGCAGCACGACCGCCTCTGGAGACTGC
>CAVSJF010000018.1:0-12836 GCA_963728155.1 uncultured Thermoleophilaceae bacterium
GGAGGCCGGGGACGGCGCAAGAAGGCCGAGGCGGGCTCCGGCTAGGGCCCTTACCGCCCGGCCTCCGGGCTTGCGCTCCGACGGTCAAGATCCCGGGCAAGTCGCCAGCGACTTGCCGGGCCTCGCTGTCGTCACCGCCCTGCGGAGGAGCGTTTATCAGGCAACCGAGCGCTCGACGGCGCGGGCGACTTCCACGCGCGAGGAGACCCGGAGCTTGCGAAAGATGTTTCTCAGGTGGGTCTCGACGGTCTTCTCACTGAGGAACAGCGCCTCTGCGATCTCCGGGTTCGTTCGGCGGTCGACGACGAGCCGTGCGACCTCCAGCTCACGCCCGGTCAGGGAGGCGACGCCGACCCCGTTGCCCTGGCCGGGTCGGGTGCGGCGGTAGACGCGATGGCCGAGGCTTCGCAGCTCCCGTTCGGCGGCGGCGCGGTATCTGAGTGCGCCGCAGGCGTGCAGCTCCGCGGCGGCGCGCCGCAGTTCGGCGGCCGCAGGTTCGCTGGCCGGCTTGCGCCAGCGCGCGGCCCGCCAGCGTCCGCGACAGCCCGGCCTCGATCGGGGCGGCGACCTCGTCCGCGGCAACCGCCGAGGCGAGCGCACGCTCGGCGGCGGAGTCCGGATCGCCGGCGTCGAGCGCCACCGCCGCCGCGGCGCGATCGGCCATCGAGTCCGCCATGCGCAGTCGGGGGGGGCTGCCGTGGCCTCGGTATGGGCGGCGGAGCGCGCGGCTTCGTTCGCCCGGCCGAGCGCGAGCCAGCAGCGGGTGAGCAGCTCGAGCGACCTGGGCCTCCACACGCCTGGGATCAGCCGCAGGTCGTCGCCGCCCGACGACCCGATGAGGACGTCGACGGCGCGCTCGGCGATCGCCGTGCTCGACGAGCGCGGCGGCGAGCGCCACGACCGGCCGCGCAGACGAGGCTCTGGTCCAGCCCCTGAGTCAGCTCGAAGTTCTCCTCAGCGGTGGCCAGTGCGGTGTCGAGGTCGCCCGCCGCGACCGCCGTGAGCGAGCGCTGAACGAGGTTCCCGGCTAGCGCCTGGACGTTGCCCGACAGCCGTGCGCCCTCGACGGCGTTGTCGAGCAGCTCGGCGGCTTCGGCCAGCTGCCCGCGCAGCAACTTGACCTGTCCGAGAATCGAATAGGGGAGCGGGATGTACTCGCTCTGCCCGGTCTTGCGCGCGACGGACAGCGCTCGTTCCGCGTGGGTCGCCGCCGCCTCGTAGCGGTCGAGGTAGAGCTCCGCGCCGGCGAGGTTGGCGGGGGCGTCCAGGCGAAGCGCGAGCGCGTCGTCGTCGAGGTCAGCGACCAGGACCGCCGCCTCCATCACGTGTGCCTTCGCCTCTTCGGTGGCTCCGCTGGCCGCGTTTCCGAAGGCCAGCACCGCGACCGCCGCCGCGGTCAGGGGCCCGTCGCCGAGCGGCCGAGCGGCGCTGAGCGCTCGCTCGGCCCACTCACGCATCCGCCCGTAATCCATGCGGAAGAACCCGTCCATGGCGAGCTCGACCATGAGCGTGGCTGCCTCGGGTGATCCCGGGTCGGTGAGCCCGTCCATCCGCCCCGGCAAGGCATGCGTGCGCCTCTTCGTGGCGGCCGAGCAGGTGCTCGACCCCGGCGCAGGCCGTCGTGAGACGTACCCGCAGCGCGACCGCTTCGGTCGGGACGAGCCCGATGCTCTCCAGCAGGGCCGCGTGCCCATCGGCGAACTGCCCCGGTCGCGGCGAGCGCCCTCGCGCGGGAGAGGAGCAGTTCGACTCGCATTCGGCCGGTGCCGTGCTCGGCAGGAGCCGCAGCGCTTCGCCGAACCACGTCGCGGCGCTCGCGGGAACACGCAGCGCGACGGCCTCCCCCGCCTCGCGCAAGGTGGCGACGGCGGCCGCGTCGCCCTGGCGCGCCGAGCGCTCGACATGATGCGCGCGCTCTGTCGCGGGTGCGCCGCGGGAGGCCAGCGCCTCGGCGCTGCGCTCGTGAGCGCCCAGTCGCCAACCGCCGGGCGTCAATTGGTAGACAGCCCTGCGAACGAGCGGATGCCGAAAGCGAAAGCGGCGGGGCACGTCGGTCTGCCGAACGAGGTCGAGGTTCAACAGCTCGTCCAGCGCCTCGAGCGCTGAGGCCTCGGAGATCGCCGCGGCCGCCGCCGCAAGCTCGGGCTCGAACGGGTCGCCGGCTACCGCTGCCGCCCTCCAACACCAGGCGCGCCGGGTCCGACAGGAGAGCGAGCTCCTCGGCCAGCGCGACGGCGACCGCCGGTGGCACGTCGAGATCCGTGGGCGAGAGGTCGGGACCGCCGGCGGTGCGCTCACGAGCGAGCGACCGCGCGAGCTGCTGCAGATAGAACGGGTTGCCGCCGCTCTCATCGAAGAGAGCGGTTGCAGCGGGCGTGTCGATCGCTTCACCGAGGAGTTCCCGGCCTCGCCGCGCGTCAAGGCGCCGACCTCGATGCGGACGAGTATGCCCACGCGCTGCGCTCGCTCGAGTGCGGCGGTGAGGCGCTGCGGCGCCTGACGGGGACGGACGGCCAGCGCGACGAGCACGGCCGCGGCCGGCGGCCGACGCAGGAGCGTGCCGAGCAGCTCGACGGATCCGGAGTCAGCCCAGTGGAGGTCGTCGAGCACCAGCACCAGCGGCATGGTCGAAGTGAGTCGCTCGAGAAGCTCGCGGACCGCGCGGTGGGTCCGATAGCGCTCGTGCTGAAGCACGGGTCCGCCGGCTGCCTCGAACCGAGCCAGTGAGGGAAACACGTGCGCGAGCTCGCCACGGACGTCGTCATCGAGGGCCTCGAGGCGAGGCGGCGGGAGGCTCTGGACGTACTCGTCGAGCGCATCGACGAACACCCAGAACGGCAAGTCTCGCTCGAGCTCCGAGGCTGAGCCGTCGAGAACGAGATGCCCACGCGCATCGGCCCTGGCCGCAAGCTCCTCAAGCAGACGGGTCTTGCCGATCCCGGGCTCGCCCACCAGCGCAAGCGCAGCGGAGTGCCCCCGCGGTCCAACTCGTCGAGGACGTCGTCGAACGCACCGCACGTCTCGGCGCGCCCAACGAGGTCCTCGGCGATCGAGACCACTTTCGCTCCCGGCGAGCATAGGTCAGCTACCCGACCAAGAAATCAGGGGTCCCCCCGGATGTCGGGGCGGCCGCAAGGCATCAGGCTCACCGCATGTCCCGCTTCGTGCTCCACCACCGTCACGAGGCCGACGAATGCGGAGCGGTGTTCGCCTCGTTCAAGGGGCACAACAGCCCGCTTCGCCGCAAGGCGACGCTCGCCTCGTGCCGGTCCGGCGGGCACGCAATCTGGTGGACCGTCGACGCCGCGTCCGAGGCCGATGCCCTCGCGCTGCTGCCCGTCTTACGTCGCAGAGCGGACCACCGCGGCGATTGTGAACGCAGTCGACATCCCATGAATCCTTCGAAGGGAGCAACGATGTCCAGGGTCGTTCGTTCACCCCCACCCGAGATTGCGTTCCTGGTCGGGATACCGCTCGCATGGGCGGTGCTGCTCCTCTTCCACCCCGAACGGAGAGGGGGAGGCCATCACCTACGCGGACGTACAAGACCAGGTCACGCCGTGGCTGGTCGTCCACCTCGGAATGATGCTCTTCATCCCACTGATCGCGGTGGCGATGTACCTACTCCTGCGCGGCATCGAGGGCACCGCGGCGCGCGTCAGCCGGATAGCACTGGTGCCCTTCGTCGTGTTCTACGGCGCCTATGAGGTGCTGTTGGGCATCGGCGTGGGCATCCTCGTCCACGACGTAAACGGGTTTGCGCCGAGCGAAAGGGCGGCGGGCGCCTCCCTGGTCAACGAATTCACCGACAACGTCCTCATCCGCGGCTTCAGCGTCTTCTCAGCATCGGGGCCGTCGCATTCATCGCCGCCGCGATCGCGGCCGGCGTTGCCCTGCGCCGCCACGCCGGCGCACCACTGGCCGTCCCTATCTTGCTCGGACTCTCGGGGTTCCTCATCACCGCCCACCCGCCGCCCTTCGGGCCCACCGGGCTGGTCCTCTTCATCGCGGCCGTTCTGCTGTTCGTGCGTCATCAATCGCGGGCGGGGCACCCGCTCCGGTCGCGCCGGGCACGCACCACGGCCGTCGCACCTAGGCCGCGAAATCGTGATTGGAGCGGATCACGCCAGCCGGGTCGTAACGGCGGCGTATCTTCTTGAGCCGTTCGACGGTCTTCGCTGAGAACAGGCCCTGGAGTCCCGGTCGGCGTTCGGCGAAGGTCAACAGGCTCTGCCCCGTGGCCGAGCCGGCCAGCCGCTTCCGCGCCCCGTCGAGCTCGGCTCTGAGGTCGGCGGCCGATGGCGGTCCGGCCGGCGTGCCAACGGCGTAGAAGAGGAATTCACCCTCGATCGGGCCGGCCAGCCGTCCTCGCCTTCACTCTCGGGCGCGCCAGCGCGCCACCGAGGTGCCGTACCTCGACGTTCGTCAGCGCCGTCGGCGCGGTGGGACCACCGATGGAGAGAAAGGCGTCGGCGTCGAGCTCGCGCAGGAGGAGGCCCTCGCCGACGCCGGCGAGCGGCCCCGGCGGGTCACCCGCGATCTGCGGCAGCTCGCCACCCGAGACCATGCCCAGCGTGTCGGCCGAGGGTGAGCCGACGTCGCGCAGCTCGAGACGAGCCCTCGTCCTGCTTCGGCGTCGCCTTCGAACACGAGCGTGATCAGCGCGAAGGCTTGGACGGACAGCTCCGGGGGCAGTTCCGGCGCGGGCGGGTAGCGCATGAGCCGGATCGTCGAGGTCAGCTGCTCCGGCAGGTCACTCGCCCACGAGCGGTAGGCGCCGACGACGTCGGGTGCCTGCTCGATCGGCCAGGCGATGTGGCCCGCGAAGGCCTCACGGAGCGGGAAGAGCTCGAGCTGGAGTGCCGTGACCATCGCACCCAGTCCCCCGCCACCGCGCAGCGCCCAGAAGAGCTCAGGCTCGCGGTCGACGTCGACCCCTCAGCGCGCGGCCGTCGGCCAGCACCACGTCGAGGGCGGTCACGGCGTTCGCCGCGAGCCCGCGACTGCGGGCGAGCCAGCCGAGCCCGCCGCCGAGCGTGTATCGGCCAGGCCGCACCCCGCCGGAGAGCCCGTGTAGCCCGGCCAGCCCGTGCTCGGCAGCGGGCCGGACGAGGTCGTCCCAGACGGCGCCCGCACCCACCCAGGCGGTGCGAGCCGTCGCGGTCCACCTCCACGCGGCTCAGCTGCGCGGTACGAAGCAGGATCGTGTCGTCCAGCGCCCCCAGGCTGGCAGCGCCGTGCCCCGTCCCCTGCGGGGCGACGCGGAGCCCGCGCTCGGATGCGAAGCCGAGCGTCGCCGCCACATCCTGCGGGCCGGCGGTGAGCACCACCAGCGCGGGGTGCTGGTCGACGGCCAGGTTCCAGGCCGCGCGTGCGCTCGTCCACTCGGCATCGTCCGGGCCGACCACGTGACCGGCCACGCCCCGGACGAGCTCGACGACACGCCGGTCACGTCAGGCGACCTCTTGACGGGTGCTAGCCGACCCGGATGAGCTTCTTGTTGACGAACTCGTCTGCGCCGAAGCGGCCGAGCTCGCGGCCGAACCCGGAGCCTTCACCCCGCCGAAGGGCAGCTCGGCGCCTCCGCGCCGACGGCGTTGACGAAGACCATGCCGGCTTCGACTGGTCGGCGACGCGCATCGCCTGCTCCTTGTCGGTGTGAGGACGTAGGACCCAAGGCCGAACGGGTGTCGTTCGCGAGCTCGATCGCCTCGTCCTCAGAGCCGACCCGGTAGACCGCGGCGACCGGGCCGAAGAACTCCTCGTGGTAGGCGTCGTTGTCGGTGCGACGTCGGTGAGGACGGTCGCCTCGAAGAAGTCCCGTCGCGCCGCCGCCGGCGACCAGGGTGGCGCCCTGGTCGACCGCGCGCTCGACCTGCTCCTCCAGACGGTCGCTCGCGTTCGCCGAGGACAGCGGACCGACGGTGGTATCCGGTGAGCTTGGGTCTCCGCCTCGACCGCCGAGAGCCCGTCCGTGAACTTCTCGAGGAAGGGCTCGTACAGGTCGTCGATACGATGAAGCGCTTCGCCGCGTTGCAGGCCTGCCCGCTGTTCTCGAGCCGTCCGCCACCGCCGCCTCGACGGTCGCGTCAGGTCGTCGGTGCTCAGGAGGACGAAGGGATCGGAACCGCCGAGCTCGAGCACCACCTTCTTCAGGTTGCGCCCGGCGATCTCGGCCACCGCGGCGCCTGCTCGCTCCGATCCGGTCAGCGACACGCCCTGCAAGCGCGGGTCGGCGATCACCGTCTCGATCTGGTCGTTGGTCGCGTAGATGTTGATGTAGGCGTCCGGCGGGAAGCCGGCCTGCTGGAAGATCTCCTCCATCGCCGCCGCCGACTCGGGACACTGGGGCGCGTGCTTGAGCAGGATCGTGTTGCCGATCACCAGGTTCGGCCCGGCGAAGCGCGCCACCTGGTAGTAGGGGTAATTCCACGGCATGATGCCGAGCAGGACGCCGACCGAGCTGCGGCGCACGAAGGCCGAGCCCTCGCCGCCAGCGAGCTCGATGGGCTCGTCCGCGAGCAGCGACTCGGCGTTGTCGGCGTAGAACCCGTAGATGTCGACGCAGAAGTCGACCTCGCCCAGGGACTGCTCGATCGGCTTGCCCATTTCGCGGACGATGATCTCGGCGAGTCGCTGCCGCTCGCTGCCGTAGAGCTCGCAGACGCGCCGGAGCAGATCAGCGCGCTCCTGCACCGTCGACGAACGCGACCACTCGCGGTGAGCGGCGTGCGCTCGCTCGACGGCCGCCGTCAGCTCGTCGTCGCCGATCGTGGGATAGGTCTGGATCGTCTCTCCAGTCGCCGGATTGACAACCGCGTAATCACTCATAGGGCTCCCCTCGCTGGTTCGGGGCGCGAGGCTACCGCAGCGCGGCTCGGCGCCTAGCCGAGCGCGCTCTCGAGCGCCGCCGTGACCATCTCTGTCGTCGCCTGGCCGCCGAGGTCTGCGGTGTGGTTTTCGGACGAGGCCAGCGTGCTCTCGATGGCGGCATGGACCGCCGCTGCGCCCTCCGGGTGGCCGAGATGCTCGAGCATCAACGCCCCCGTCCAGACCTGGCCGATGGGGTTGGCGATGCCCTGCCCCGCGATGTCGGGTGCCGAGCCGTGCACGGGCTCGAACATCGACGGGTGTTCGCGCTCGGGGTTGAGGTTTGCGTTGGGGGCGATCCCGATGCTCCCGGCGATTGCCGCGGTCAGGTCGCTCAGGATGTCGCCGAAGAGGTTCGAGGCCACGATCACGTCGAGCGACTCGGGCGCGCTCACCACCCGCGCGCAGAGCGCGTCGATCAGCACCGACTCGACCTCGACCGCGGGATGCTCGGAGGCCACCTCCCGCACGACCTCGTCCCAGAACGGCATCGTGTGGATGATCCCGTTCGACTTGGTGGCCGAGACCACTCGGCCCTCGCGCTCTTCGGCCAGGCGAAAGGCCTGGCGCGCGATCCGCTCGATCCCGTGCCGGGTGAAGATGGCCTGCTGGGAGGCCAGCTCCCCCGGTTGGCCGCGATACATGCGCCCGCCCACCTCGGAGTACTCGCCCTCCACGTTCTCGCGCACCACCACGATGTCGATCTCCGGATCACCGGCAAGCGGGCTGGGCACGCCCGGCATCCGCCGGATCGGGCGCAGCGCGAGGTACTGATCGAAGGCGCGGCGGATCGGGATCAGCAGACCCCAGAGCGATACGTGGTCCGGCACCCCGGGCGCCCCGACCGCGCCGAGGAAGATGGCTTCGTAGCCACCGAGGCGATCGAGGCCGTCGGCGGGCATCATCTCGCCGGTCTCCCGGTAGTGGTCACAGCCCCAGGGGAGCTCGTCCCAGTCGAAGCCGAAGCCGTAGATGCGGCCCGCGAGCTCCAGGACGCGCTGTGCGGCGGGCACGACCTCGCGGCCGATGCCGTCGCCGGGGAGGACCGCGATGCGGTGGGTCGTGTCGGTCACCGCGCAAGGCTCCCATAGTCTGCGGCCATGGCCAGCTCCGACAAGCCCACCGTGGAGATCCCCGCCGGCGAGTCGCCGTCCTACCAGCTCGAGCTCGAGGACCTGATCGAGGGTGAGGGCGACGAGGCTGTGCCGGGCCGCAAGGTGGAGGTGCACTACGTGGGCGTCTCGTGGTCGTCCGGCGAGCAGTTCGACGCCTCCTGGGACCGCGGGAAGACGTTCAAGTTCAAGCTCGGCAAGGGCCAGGTGATCGCGGGCTGGGACCAGGGCGTCGCAGGCATGAAGACCGGCGGCCGGAGGCGCATCACCATCCCGCCCAACCTGGCCTACGGCAAGCGCGGCGCCGGCGGCGTGATCGGCCCGGACGAGACCCTCGTGTTCGTGGTCGATCTGATCGGCGTCGGCTGACGCGTGCTCGAGGTTCGGTCGCTGACAAGCGCTTCGCGCGGTCACCGCGGTCGACGACCTGAGCTTCAGCGCGCCGGGACAGATCCTCGGCTTTCTGGGCCCGAACGGCGCGGGGAGGACCACCACGCTGCGCACGATGCCGGGCCTCACGCTCCCCACCTCGGGCGGGGCCACGGTAGACGGGCGCCCCTACCGCGAGCTGAAGGACCCGGTCGCGGTGGTGGGGGCGGTGCTCGAGGGTCCCCAATTCCACCCCGGCGCACGGGCCGCAACCACCTCCGGGTGCTGGCCCGCGCCGCGGGCCTGCCCGTGACCCGGGGGGACGAGGTGCTGCGCCCGGTGGAGCTCGACGCGGCCGGCGGGCGGCGGGTGAAGGGCTACTCGCTGGGCATGGCCAGCGGCTGAGCCTGGCCGGCGCGCTGCTGGGCGACCCGCAGGCGCTCGTGCTCGACGAGCCCGCCAACGGGCTCGATCCACAGGGGATCCGCTGGCTGCGCGATGTCCTGCGCGCCCGCGCCGCCGAGGGACGGACGGTGCTGATCTCGAGCCACGTCCTGGCCGAGGTGGCGCAGACCGTCGACGAGGTGGTGGTGATCAGCCGCGGCCGCCTCGCGGCCCAGGGGTCGCTGGCCGAGCTGACCGGGAAGGCGGCGGCCGCGGCTTGGGTGCGCAGCCCGCGGGCGGAGGAGCTGCGCGCCGCGCTGGCGGCCAAGGACATCCGCGCCGAGCACAGTGGACCCGATCCGAGCTGGCTATCGGTGCCCGGCGCGTGGCTGGAGGCGGTGGGCGAGACCGAGGCCGGGGATATGAGCCGCACCCTGGCCGCCGAGCTGCTCAAGCTGCGCACCGCGCGCACCTACTGGGCGCTGGCCGGGGCGACCCTCGGCCTGGTATTGCTCATCACCGTGCTGACGCTCGCCCTGACTGACGAGTTCCGCACCGAGGACGACGTCCGCTCCGTGCTCTCCACCGCCGGCGCCAGCGGGCTGCTGCTGCTCGTGCTGGGCGTCGTGGCGGGCGCGGGCGAGTACCGCCACGGCACCATCGCCTCGACCCTGCTCTTCACCCCAACCGGCTCAGGGTGATGGCCGCCCAGGCGCTGGCCTGCGCCACGGCCGGGCTCGTGATCGGCCTGGCCACGGCCGCGCTCACCGCCGCCGTTGCGCTGCCGTGGCTCTCGGCCAAGGGCGCGCCGTCGCTTTCGGCCGGGGAGCTGCTGGGCCTGTTCCTCGGCGGGGGCCTCTACACCGCGCTGGCGGCCGCGCTCGGCGCCGGCGTGGGCGCGCTGCTGCGCAACCAGGTCGTGGCCGTGGTGCTCGTGCTGGTGGTGCTGTTCATCGTCGACCCCACCGTCTCCGCGCTGCTGGAGGACTACTCGAAGTTCTCGCCCAACGGCCTGGGCTCTCGATGAGCGGCGGCACGGGCGACGACCTGGGCGGGTCGGACCTGCTCCCGTTCGGCGTGGGGGCGCTGGTGTGGGCGGGCTACACCGCGGTTCTGGTGGTGGCGGCGGCGGTGCTCACCGCCCGCCGCGGACATCTGATCAGCCGGGCGGCCCGTGGATGTCGTCCACCCAGTGCACCTCTTCGGGGTTGGGCTCGACGTCGGGTAGGTCGAGGTTCACCACCACCGGCTCCTGGCCGCTTCGCACCAGCACGCAGGAGAGCGGCTCGTCAGGACTGGCGTTGATCTCCTGGTGGGGAGCGAAGGGGGCGACGTAGATGAAGTCGCCCGGGTCGGCCTCGGCCAGGTACTCGAGCCGCTCGCCCCAGCGCATCCGGGCCCGCCCGCTGACCACGTAGATCACGCTCTCGACCGGCCCGTGGTGATGCGCCCCGGTCTTGGCGTCGGGCTCGACCACCACGTGCCCGCCCACAGCTTCTCCGCCCCGGTGCGCGCCGCGGTGATCGCCGCGGCGCGGCTCATCCCCTGCGTCTGCGGAGTGTTGGGGTCGAGCTCGCTCCCGCGCACCACGCGTACGCCGTGCACGTCAGGGCCTGACGAAGGTATCCGGGTCGGGGCCGGTGCGCTCGCCGGCGTCGAGCGCCTCGATCGAGCCCATCTCTTCGTCGGTCAACTCGAAGTCGAAGACGTGGAAGTTCTGCGCGATGCGCTCCGGGGTCACCGACTTGGGGATCACCACGTTGCCGATCTGCAGGTGCCAGCGGATAACGACCTGACCGGGCGAGCGGTCGTGGGCCTCGGCGACGGCGGTGATCGTGGGATCGTCGAGCACCTCGCCCTGTGCCAGAGGGCTCCACGCCTCGGTGACCACGCCGAGATCGCCGTGGGTCCGCCGCAGCCCCTGCTGCTGCAGGCGCGGATGCAGCTCGACCTGGTTGATGCTCGGCGTCACGCCGGTCTCCTGCACCAGGCGCTCCAGGTGGGCGGGCTGGAAGTTCGAGACGCCGATCGATCGCACCAACCCGTGCTCCTGGGCCTCGATGAAAGCCTTCCAGGTCTCTACGTAGAGGTCCTGTGACGGCACGGGCCAGTGGATGAGATAGAGGTCGACGTAGTCCATCTCGAGCTGGTCGAGGCTCGCGCGCAGCGCGCGCGTCGCCGCGTCGTAGCCCTGGTCGTCGTTGAAGCACTTGGTGGTGATGAACACGTCGCCGCGATCGAGGCCCGACGCCCGCAGCGCGTGTCCGACCCCGGCCTCGTTCTGGTAGGCGGCAGCGGTATCGATGTGGCGGTAGCCGGTGGCCAGCGCCTTGTCGACGACGGCCGGGGTGTCCTCGGGCGGAACCTGGAAGACCCCGAAGCCGATCTGCGGAATCTCGGCGCCGTCGCGGAGCGTGACCAGCGGGACGCTTTCAGTGGAGGAGCTCATGCCCGACCACTCTACGGACGGTCAGCCGCAGACCACTCCGACGCACTGGCGCGGATCACCGTTGCCGGCCGCGGTGTTGCCGCCGTCGTCGATCACGCCGGGCACGGCGTCGATGCCCAGCCCTACGTTGTCGTTGGCCACGTTGCTCTGGAGCACGTTGGTGGGCTCCGAAACGGTGATGCCGACCTCGTTGGCCGTGGCGACGTTCCCGCGCAGGTAGTTGCCGGTTGCGCCGGTGAGCACCCGCAGCCCGGTACCGCCGGTGACCGTGTTGTACGCGACGTAGTTCTCGCGGCCGGCCACTTCGACACCAAAGGTGCGGTTGCGCGCAAAAATGCTGCCCACGGTGTCGAGGGCTGCGCGCTCGATCCTGTTGGCCCGGATGACGTTGTTGACGCCGACGAAGGTGACCTCGAAGACCGCATTGCGCACGACCCGTTGGCGGCTGCCTTCGAGATAGGCACTGAAGCGGAACTGGGAATCCCTGGCCACGAATCGATCGCCCACCAGTTCGCCGCGGATCCCTACAGCGGTCGTTCGGGCCACGACGTTGTCCGGGCCGCTCACGGTCAGGGCGGCCGATCCGGTCACCGAAATGTTCGCGATTCGGTTGCCCGCGCCCGTGACGAGGATGCCGGTCCCGTACAGGGTCGAGGCTTCGACGTACCCGTTGCGAATCACGACCCCGTCGTGCTGCTCGCTCAGGATGCCGTCGGTGTTGGCTCCTGTGCTGAAGTCCGGCTCGGCCGTGATGGTGTGCCCGTTGAGATTGAGCGTCACGTCATCGGCCCCGATCACGAGCGCGGCCCCGCTGGTCACGCAGTCGAGGTCGTTGCTCACCACCGTGTCCTCGGTGATCACCTCACCGCAGGTCACGATCCGCGCTTCCGCGGCCGGCGCGGCACCCATCAGGCCCATCGCAGCGATGGACAGGGCGACCCGTACTTTCATCAGCCGCAGACCACCCCGACGCACTGCCGCGGATCGCCGTTGCCGGCGGCCGTGTTGCCGCCGTCGTCGACCACGCCGGGCACGGCGTCGATGCCCAGCCCTACGTTGTCGTTGGCCACGTTGCTCTGGAGCACGTTGGTGGGCTCCGAAACGGTGATGCCGACCTCGTTGGCCGTGGCGACGTTCCCGCGCAGGTAGTTGCCGGGTGCGCCGGCGAGCACGCGCAGGCCGAGGCCGCCGGTGACCGTGTTGTACGCGACGTAGTTCTCCCGGCCGGCCACGTCGACGGTCTCGGCCCGGTTGCGAAGGAAGATGCTGCCCACGGTCTCGAGCGACGCGAGGTCGATCGTGTTGGCCCGAATGACGTTGTTGAGGCCGCCGAGGATCAGTTCCACCTCGAACGTGTTGCGCAGGACCCGCTGGCGCTCGCCGATAACGGAGATTCTGCCGTAGAAATCAGAATCCCTGGCCACCAATCGGTCGCCCTCCAGCACGGAGCCGAACCCGAAGGCGGTCGTGCGCGCGACGGTGTTGTCTGGTCCCCTCACGATCAGGGCGGCGCTCCCAGTCACCGATACGTTGGCGACTCGGTTGCCCGCACCCAGGACGAGGATGCCGACGCCGAATATGCTCGGCGTCGACGTACCCGTTGCGTATCACCACACCGTCGTTCCCCTCGCTTCGGATACCGCTCGTGCCGT
>CAVSJF010000019.1:0-8428 GCA_963728155.1 uncultured Thermoleophilaceae bacterium
GGGGGCCGGGGACGTCGAAGAAGGCCGAGTCCGCCTCCGGCTAGCGGAAGTCGTGGTTGGAGCGGATGACGCCGGCCGGGTCGTAGCGGCGGCGTATCCCCTTGAGCCGTTCGACGGTCTCGGCCGGGAGCACGCCCTGGAGACCCGGCCGGCGTTCGGCGAAGGTCAGCAGGGATTGGCCCGTGGCCGACCCCTCGAGCCGCTTGCGCGCCGCGTCGAGCTCGGCTCCGAGGTCGGCCGCCGATGGCGGGTTGACCGGAGAGCCCACCGCGTAGAAGAGAAATTCGCCCTCGATTGGGCCGGCGGCCCCCTGGCCGTCGGTTGGACGCGCCAGCGCACCACCGAGGTGTCGTAGCTCCACGTTGGTCAGCGCGGTCGTAGCGTCGGGGCCGCCGATTGAGAGATACGCGTCGACGTCGAGCTCGCGCAGAAGGAGGCCGTCGCCGACGCCGGCGAGCGGCCCCGGTGGGTCGCCGGCGATCTGTGGCAGCGCGCCGGCGGAGACCATGCCGAGCGTGTCGGCCGAGGGTGAGCCGATGCCGCGCAGAGGGGCCACCAGCCCTCTTCCCGCCTCGGCAGGGCCGCCGAACACGAGCGTGACCAGCGCGAAGGCCTGGCCGGACAGCTCGGGTGGCAGTTCCGGCGCGGGCGGATAGCGCATGAGCCTGATCGTCGAGGTGAGCTCGTCGGGTAGGTCGGTCGTCCACACCCCGTATGCGCCGACGACGTCGGGCGCCTGCTCGATCGGCCAGGCGATGTGGCCCGCGAAGGCCTCGCGGAGCGGGAAGAGCTCGAGCTCGAGCGCTGTGACGATCGCACCCAGGCCGCCGCCACCGCGCAGCGCCCAGAACAGCTCGGGCTCGTGGTCGGCGTCCACCCGCACCGCACGGCCGTCGGCCAGCACCACGTCGAGCGCGGTCACGCTGCTCGCCGCGAGCCCGCGACTGCGGCCGAGCCAGCCGAGCCCGCCGCCGAGCGTGTATCCAGCCACTCCGACCCCGCCGGAGAGTCCGTGGAGCCCGGCCAGGCCGTGCTCGGCGGCCGGACCGACCACGTCGGCCCATACGGCGCCCGCGCCCACCCGGGCGGTGCGAGCGCTGGCATCGATCTCCACACGGCTCAGCTCCGTGGTGCGAAGCAGGATCGTGCCGTCCAGCGCCCCCAGGCTGGGGGCGCCGTGCCCCGTTCCCTGCGGGGCGACGCGGAGCCCGTGCTCGGATGCGAAGCCGAGCGTCGCCGACACGTCCTGTGGGCCGGCCGCGAGCACCACCAGCGCAGGGTGCTGGTCGACGGCCAGGTTCCACGCGGCGCGCGCGGTCGCCCACTCGGTGTCGTTCGGGCCGATCACGTGACCGGCCACGCTCTGGACGAGCGACGACACGCCGGTCACGTCAGGCGGCCTCTTGACGGGTGCTAGCCGACCCGGATCAGCTTCTTGTTGACGAACTCGTCGGCGCCAAAGCGGCCCAGCTCGCGGCCGAATCCGGATCGCTTGACCCCGCCGAAGGGCAACTCGGCGCTCTCCGCGCCGACGGCGTTCACGAACACCATCCCGGCTTCGATCTGGTCGGCCACGCGCAGCGCCTGCTCGTTGTCGGTGGTCAGGACGTAGGAGCCGAGCCCGAACGGGGTGTCGTTGGCCAGCTCGATCGCCTCGTCCTCAGAGCCCACCCGGTAAACCGCGGCGACCGGGCCGAAGAACTCCTCGTGGTAAGCGTCGTTGTCGGTGCTGATGTCGGTCAGGATGGTGGTCTCGAAGAAGTTGCCGTCGCGCCCGCCGCCGGTGACCAGGGTCGCGCCCTGGTCGACCGCGCGCTTGACCTGCTCCTCCAGACGGTCGCTCGCGTTCGCCGAGGAGAGCGGGCCGACGGTGGTATCCGGTGAGTTTGGATCCTCGGCCTTGACCGCGGAGAGTGCGGCCGTGAACTTCTCGAGGAAGGGCTCGTACAGCTCGTCGATCACGACGAAGCGCTTGGCCGCGTTGCACGCCTGCCCGCTGTTCTCGAGCCGCCCGCCGACCGCCGACTCGACGGTCTCGTCGAGGTCGTCGGTGCTCAGGAGGATGAAGGGATCCGACCCTCCGAGCTCGAGCACCACCTTCTTGAGGTTGCGCCCGGCGATCTCGGCCACCGCGGCGCCCGCTCGCTCCGATCCGGTCAGCGACACGCCCTGCAAGCGCGGGTCGCCGATCACCGTCTCGATCTGCTCGTTGGTGGCGTAGATGTTGATGTAGGCGTCCGGCGGGAAGCCGGCCTGCAGGAAGATCTCCTCCATAGCCGCCGCCGACTCGGGACACTGGGGGGCGTGCTTGAGCAGGATGGTGTTGCCGATGACCAGGTTCGGGCCGGCAAAGCGCGCGACCTGGTAGTAGGGGTAGTTCCACGGCATGATCCCGAGGAGGACGCCGACTGAGCTGCGGCGCACGAAGGCCGAGCCCTCGCCGCCGGCGAGCTCGATGGGCTCGTCCGCGAGCAGCGACTCGGCGTTGTCGGCGTAGAACCCGTAGATGTCGACGCAGAAGTCGACCTCGCCCAGGGACTGCTCGATCGGCTTGCCCATCTCGCGGACGATGATCTCGGCGAGCCGCTGACGCTCGCTGCCGTACAGCTCGCACACGCGCCGGAGCAGATCCGCGCGCTCCTGCACCGTCGAAGAACGCGACCACTCGCGGTGAGCGGCGTGCGCCCGCTCGACTGCCGCCGTCAGCTCGTCGTCGCCGATCGTGGGATAGGTCTGGACCGTCTCTCCAGTCGCCGGGTTGACGACCGCATAATCGCTCATAGGGGCTCCCTTGCTGGTTCGGGGCGCGAGGCTACCGCAGCGTGGCGCAGCAGCTAGGCGAGCGCGCTCTCGAGCGCCTCGGTGACGGTGTCGGTCGTGGCCCGGCCGCCGAGGTCGGCGGTGTGATTGTCGGGCGAGGCCAGCGTGCTCTCGATGGCCGTGTGGACCGCCGCCGCGCCTTCGGGGTGGCCCAGGTGCTCGAGCATCAGCGCGCCCGTCCAGACCTGGCCGATGGGGTTGGCGATGCCCTGCCCCGCGATGTCGGGCGCCGAACCGTGCACGGGCTCGAACATCGAGGGATGCTCGCGCTCGGGGTTGAGGTTGGCGTTGGGGGCGATCCCGATGCTTCCCGCGATCGCCGCCGTCAGGTCGCTGAGGATGTCGCCGAAGAGGTTCGAGGCGACGATCACGTCGAGCGATTCGGGCGCGCTCACCACGCGTGCGCAGAGCGCGTCGATCAGGACCGGCTCGACCTCGACATCGGGATGCTCGGAGGCCACCTCCCGCACGACCTCGTCCCAGAACGGCATCGTGTGGATGATCCCGTTCGACTTCGTGGCCGAGACCACCCGGCCCTCGCGCTGTTCGGCCAGGCGAAAGGCCTGGCGGGCGATCCGCTCGATCCCGTGCCGGGTGAAGATGGCCTGCTGGGATGCCAGCTCGCCCGGTTGGCCGCGATACATGCGCCCGCCCACCTCGGAGTACTCGCCCTCGACGTTCTCGCGGACCACCACGATGTCGATCGCCGCATCGGCGGCGAGGGGGCTGGGCACGCCCGGCATTCGCCGGATCGGGCGCAGCGCAAGGTACTGATCGAAGGTTCGGCGGATCGGGATCAGCAGGCCCCACAGCGATATGTGGTCCGGCACCCCGGGCGCGCCGACCGCGCCGAGGAAGATGGCGTCGTAGCCGCTCAGGCGATCGAGGCCGTCGGCGGGCATCATCTGGCTGGTCTCCCGGTAGTGGTCGCAGCCCCAGGGCAGCTCGTCCCACTCGAAGCCGAAGCCGTGGAGCTCGCCGGCGCGCTCCAGTACACGCTGTGCGGCGGGCACCACCTCGCGGCCGATGCCGTCGCCGGGGAGGACCGCGATGCGGTGGACGACACCGGACACCGGCGCAGGGTATCGCCGGGCTAGGCTGAGGCGGTGCCTTCGCTCTACGAACACGCCGGTGGGGAGGAGGCCATCCATCGCCTCGAGGACGTCTTCTACCGCGCCGTCCTCGCCGACCCGCTGTTGAAGCCGCTGTTCGGCGAGGGCCAGCCGCAACACGTCGATCACCTCACCGCGTTCACCGCGGAGTCGTTCGGTGGCCCGGATCGCTTCACTCGCGAACTTGGCTTCGAACACCTGATCGCCGTTCACCGGCATCTCAACATCACCGAGGAGCAGCGCCGCCGCTTCGTCGAGCTCTACATGGAGGCGCTCGACGAAGTTCAGATGCCGGACGACGAGCCCTTTCGCGAGGCGGTTCGCTCTCACCTGGAGTTCGGCTCGCAGGTGGCGATGCAGAACTCCAGGGCGGAGGGCGACGACGAGCTGCACCCGCTGCGCGAGGTGCCTCGCTGGACCTGGCCGGGCGACGAGGCGTAGACGGCATGGCCGAGCGCGAGAAGCCCACCGTGGAGATCCCCGCCGGCGCGTCGCCGTCCTACCAGCTCGAGCTGGAGGACCTGATCGTGGGCGAGGGCGACGAGGCGGTGGCGGGCCGCAAGGTGGAGGTGCACTACGTCGGCGTCTCGTGGTCCTCGGGGGAGCAGTTCGACGCTTCGTGGGACCGGGGGAAGACGTTCAAGTTCAAGCTCGGCAAGGGCCAGGTGATCGCGGGTTGGGATCAGGGCGTCGCGGGGATGAAGGCCGGGGGCCGGAGGCGCATCACGATTCCGCCCAACCTGGCCTACGGCAAGCGCGGCGCAGGCGGCGTGATCGGTCCCGACGAGACGCTGGTGTTCGTCGTGGATCTGATCGGCGCCGGCTGACGCATGCTCGAGGTTCGCTCGCTCACGAAGCGCTTCGGCGCGGTCACCGCGGTCGACGACCTGAGCTTCAGCGCCACGCCGGGGCAGATCCTGGGCTTCCTGGGTCCGAACGGCGCAGGGAAGACCACCACGCTGCGCACGATGCTGGGGCTGACGCTTCCGACCTCGGGAACGACCACCGTGGAGGGGCAGCCTTACCGCGAGCTGAAGGACCCGGTCGCGGTGGTGGGGGCGGTGCTCGAGGGTCCCCAGTTCCATCCCGGGCGCACGGGTCGCAACCACCTCCGCGTCTTGGCGCGCGCAGCGGGCCTGCCCGACACCCGTGTGGACGAAGTTCTCCGGTTGGTGGAGCTCGACCCGGCGGGCGGGCGCCGGGTTAAGGGCTATTCGCTGGGCATGCGCCAGCGGCTCAGCCTGGCGGGCGCCCTGCTGGGCGACCCGCAGGCGCTCGTGCTCGACGAGCCCGCCAACGGGCTCGATCCACAGGGAATCCGCTGGCTGCGGGATTTCCTGCGCGCCCGCGCCGCCGAGGGCCGAACCGTGCTGATCTCGAGCCACGTGCTGGCCGAGGTGGCTCAGACCGTCGACGAGGTCGTGGTGATCAGCCGCGGCCGTCTCGCGGCCCAGGGATCGCTGGCCGAGCTGACCGGAAAGGCGGCGGCCGCCGTCTGGGTGCGCAGCCCGCGAGCAGAGGAGCTGCGTGCGGCGCTGGCAGCCAAGGACATTCGCGCCGAGCACCCCCTACCGGACCCGAGCTGGCTGTCGGTTCCCGGCGCGTCGCTGGAGGCGGTGGGCGATACCGCCGCCGAGGCGCACATCGCCGTGTACGAGCTCTACCGCCATTCCCAGTCGCTCGAGGACGTGTTCCTCTCTCTCACCGGCGAGACGGAGGCGGGGGAGTGACCCGCGCCCTGAGCGCCGAGCTGCTCAAGCTGCGCACCGCGCGTACCTACTGGGCGCTCGCCGGGGCGACCCTCGGCCTGGTGTTGCTCATCACCGTGCTTACCCTCGCCCTGACGGACGAGTTCCGCACCGAGGACGACGCTCGCTCCGTGCTCTCCACCGCCGGCGCCAGCGGGCTGCTGCTGCTCGTGCTGGGCGCGGTGGCGGGCGCGGGCGAGTACCGCCACGGCACGATTGCGTCGACCCTGCTCTTCACCCCCAACCGGCTCAGGGTGATGGCCGCCCAGGCGCTGGCCTGCGCCGCGGCCGGGTTCGCCATCGGCCTGGCCACGGCCGCGCTCACCGCCGCCGTCGCCCTGCCGTGGCTCTCGGCCAAAGGCGCGGCGTCGCTGTCCGCCGGAGAGCTGCTGGGCCTGTTCGGAGGCGGGTGCCTCTACACGGCGCTGGCGGGCGCGCTCGGTGCGGGTCTGGGTGCGCTGCTGCGCAACCAGGTCGTGGCCGTGGTGCTCGTTCTCGTGGTGCTGTTCATTGTCGATCCCACCGTCTCGTCGCTGGTGGATGCCTACTCGAAGTTCTCGCTCAACGGGCTGGGGGTGTCGATGAGCGGTGGGTCGGGCGACGACCTGGGCGGGTCGGACCTGCTCCCGTTCGGCGTTGCGGCGCTCGTGTGGGCGGGCTACACCGCGGTGCTGGTGGTGGCAGCGGCGGTGCTCACCGCGCGCCGCGACATCTGATCAGCCGGGCGCCTCGTGGATGTCGTCGACCCAGTGGATCTCTTCGGGGTTGGGCTCCACGTCGGGCAGGTCGAGGTTCACCACCACCGGCTCCTGGCCGCTTCGCACCAGCACGCAGGAGAGCGGCTCGTCCGGGCTGGCGTTGATCTCCTGGTGGGGAGCGAAGGGGGCGACGTAGATGAAATCGCCCGGATCGGCCTCGGCCACGTACTCGAGCCGCTCGCCCCAGCGCATCCGGGCCCGCCCGCTGACCACGTAGATCACGCTCTCGACCGGCCCGTGGTGATGCGCCCCGGTCTTGGCGTCGGGCTCGACCACCACGGTGCCCGCCCACAGCTTCTCCGCCCCGGTTCGGGCCGCGGTGATCGCCGCGGCGCGGCTCATACCCGCCGTCTGCGGAGTGTTGGGGTCGAGCTCGCTCCCGCGCACCACGCGAACGCCGTGCACGTCAGGGCCTGACGAAGGTGTCCGGGTCGGGGCCGATGCGCTCGCCGGCGTCAAGCTCCTCGATCGAGCCCATCTCCTCGTCGCTCAACTCGAAGTCGAAGACCTGGAAGTTCTGCGCGATGCGCTCCGGGGTCACCGACTTGGGGATCACAACGTTGCCGATCTGCAGATGCCAGCGGATCACGACCTGACCGGGTGTGCGGTCGTGGGCCTCGGCGATGGCCGTGATCGCCGGATCGTCGAGCACCTCGCCCTGCGCCAGCGGGCTCCACGCCTCGGTGACCACGCCGAGATCGCCGTGGGTGCGGCGCAGCCCCTGCTGCTGCAGGCGCGGGTGCAGCTCGACCTGGTTGATGCCCGGCGTCACGCCGGTCTCCTGCACCAGGCGCTCCAGGTGGGCGGGCTGGAAGTTCGAGACGCCGATCGAGCGCACCAGCCCGTGCTCCTGGGCCTCGATGAACGCCTTCCACGTCTCGACGTAGAGGTCCTGTGAGGGCACCGGCCAGTGGATGAGATAGAGGTCGACGTAGTCCATCTCGAGTTGGTCGAGGCTCGCGCGCAGAGCGCGCGTGGCGGCGTCGTAGCCCTGGTCGTCGTTGAAGCACTTGGTGGTGATGAAAACGTCGCCGCGCTCGAGACCCGACGCCCGCAGCGCCTGTCCGACGCCGGCCTCGTTCTGGTACGCGGCAGCAGTATCGATGTGGCGATAGCCGGTGGCGAGCGCCTTGTCGACCACCGCCGCGGTGTCCTCGGGCGGAACCTGGAAGACCCCGAAGCCGATCTGCGGAATCTCTGCGCCGTCGCGGAGGGTGACCAGCGGGACGCTTTCTGTGGAGGAGCTCATGCCCCACCACTCTACGGACGGTCAGCCGCAGGCCACTCCACGCACTGGCGCGGATCGCCGTTGCCGGTGGCGGTGTTGCCGCCGTCGTCGACCGTGCCGGGCACGGCGTCGATGCCCAGACCCACGTTGTCGTTGGCGACGTTGCTCTGCAGCACGTTGCCGGCCTCCTGGATCGTTATGCCGACGTCGTTGGCCGTGGCGATGTTCCGCGCAGGTAGTTGCCGGTGGCGCCCGTGAGCACCCGCAGTCCGACACCGCCGGTGACCCTGTTGTACGCCACGTAGTTCTCGCGCCCGGTCACGTCGACGCCGCCGGTGACGCGGTTGCGCGCGAAGATGCTGCCCACGGTGTCGAGGGTTGCGCGCTGGATCCTGTTGGCCCGGATGACGTTGTTGAGACCGGTGAAGCTCACCTCATCGAACGTGCTCCGCAGGATCCGTTGGCGGTTGCCGCTGGCAAAGGATCCGGCAACCCCGGTGAGCAGCTCGGAATCCCTCACCACCAGGAAATCGCCCACGAGCACGGAGCCGATCCCGAAGACAGTGGATCGTGCGAGGGTGTTGTCCGGCCCCCGCAGGATCAGTGCTGAGTATCCCGTGACCGACACGTTGGCGATCCGGATGCGCGAGCCGCTGGCGAAGATCCCGATGCCGAACCCGCCCAAGGCGTCGACATACCCGTTGCGAATCACCACGCCTTCGCGCTGCTCACTGCGCAGGCCGCCGGTGGCCTCGGCGATGT
>CAVSJF010000020.1:0-6092 GCA_963728155.1 uncultured Thermoleophilaceae bacterium
CGGCGGCCGCTCGAAGCACTGACCCAAGAGCGGGCGCTAGCCGGCTCGCGCCGCCGCCCCGGCGGGGAGCTCGGCGCTCGTGGACGGTGGACTCGGAGCGCGCCCGCGAGGGCAGGAACGCCAGAGCGACGAACGCTCCGGTCAGCGCCACCCGCGGCCACGCTCGCTGCTGGTCATCGCGTTGATGAACGCCTGGTCGGCGATCGAGATGAGGTTCGCCGCGGCGTCGCCGCCCATCTGGGCGGCGACCTCGTGGGCGCCGCCGACGCTGTCGCTCGCGGCCTCGGCCGCTCCTGCGGGCAGGCCCGAGGTGGCGCCGTCCATGTCCGCGGCGTAGCCGGTGCTGATGATGCTTCCGAGCACGGCCACGCCCAGCGTGCCGCCGACCTCGCGGACCACGTCGTTCATCGCGGAGCCGATGCCCGGCCTTCGCCTTGGGAAGCGATCCCATGATCGCCTCCGTGGCGGGGGCCATGGCGAGGCCCATGCCGACGCCCATCGTGGTGAGCGCTCCGACGACCTTCCACCAGTACTCGGTGTCGACGGTCACTCCCGTGAACGCGCCGAGGCCGAAGGTCACGACTCCGAGGCCGCCGGCCACCACGATCTTCGTGCCGAGCAGCGAGGTGAGCATCACCGAGAGCCGCGCGGCCAGGATCAGCCCGAGGGCGATCGGAACCATCCGCACCCCGGCCTCCAGGGCGCTGTAGCCCAGCACCGACTGCAGGTAGGTGGTGAGGAAGTACATGACGCCCATCAGCGCGAAGAACACGAACGTGATCGCGATGTTGGCCGCGCTGAACCTCATGTTGCGGAACACCGAGATCTCGAGCATCGGGTGATCGGTGCGCCGCTCCCAGGCGATGAACAGCGCGAGGATCGCCGCGCCGCCCAGGAAGGCGCCCATGATCGTCGTGCTGGTCCAGCCCTTCTCCGGCGCCTCGATCAGGCCCCAGACGATCGCGGTCAGGCCCGGCGATCGAGAGGCCGAAGCCGGGCAGGTCGAGCCGTGGCGACTCGGGGTCGCGCGACTCGGGGATGAGGATGGCGCCGGCGATGAGGCCGCCGGCCACGACGGGCAGGTTCACCAGGAACACGCTGCTCCAGGCGAAGTGCTCGATCAGGAAGCCGCCGGAGATCGGGCCGATGGCGATGCCGATGCCCGCCACCGCGGCCCAGATCGCGATCGCCCGCGGCCGCTCGTCCTCGGGGAAGATGTTCGTGAGGATCGAGAGGGTCGTGGGCATGATGGCCGCGGCGCCGACGCCCATCAGGGCCCGCGACGCGATCAGCTCGTTCGAGCTGCCCGAGATGGCGGCCAGCAGCGATCCGGCGCCGAAGACGCACAGGCCGGCCATCAGGGACCGCTTGCGGCCGAACCGGTCGCCCAGGCTGCCGGCCGCCAGCAGCAGGCCGGCGAACACCAGCAGGTAGCTGTCGACGATCCACTGCAGCTGGCTGGAGCTGGCGTCCAGCTCCTCGCGGATCGTCGGCAGCGCGACGTTGAGGATGGTGTTGTCAACCGACACCACCAGCAGGCTCATCGCCAGCACCACCAGCGCCTGCCAGCGGCGGGTGTAGAGCCCGTTCTCGTCTCGATGTGCATGCAGCGCCTTCATCTCTTCTCCTCTCATGGGATCTCGACCTCGCCGACCCTGGTCACCGTGGATCGCCGGGCCACGAAGTAGGGGAGGAGCGCGAGCGCGTCTCCCTCGGTCGCGGCTTCGACGGTCCACCAGATCGCGTGCCCGCCGGAGTCGCACGAGGCGAGCGCGGCGCGATGGCGCAGCGAGCTCTCGTGCCCCCGGAAGGACGCGAACGCCACGCCGCACTCGTGCGGCTGGTGGCTGTGATGAACCAGGTAGCGGGGCATGCGAGGAGCCTCCTGCCGCCCGCGCCCCCTGCCATCGGTGGCAGACCCTGATTTCGACCCTGATCGTGCTCGCCCCGGGTTATGCTCGCTCGCAGGGGGAAGCATGGCTGGCCAAGGCGCTTGAGCACCCCGTTGGGCGCGCCGCTGAGCTCGGCTCGCTCGACGATGCGCTGGCCGTCTCTGAGGGCGGCGATCCGGCGGCGGTCCTTCTCCTGGGCGAGCCGGGGATCGGCAAGACCCGGCTGATCGCCGAGCTGGCGGCGCGCGGCCGACGCCGCCGGATGCATCGTGCTCTCGGGCAGCGCGTCCGAGCTGGAGGCCGACCTGCCGTTCTGGCTCTTCGTCGATGCCCTGGACGAGTACGTGGCGGGGCTCGACCCGCGGCGCCTGGCCTCGCTCGAGGACGACGTGCGCGTCGAGCTCGCGCGGGTGCTCCCGGCGCTTCGCGGCTCGCCGACCCGGCCGGCCCGGCGGTCCAGGACGAGCGCTACCGCGCCCACCGCGCCATGCGGGAGCTGCTCGAGCGCCTGGCGGCGACCAAGCCGCTCGTGCTCCTGCTCGACGACGTGCACTGGGCCGATCCCGCGTCGGTCGAGCTGCTCGGGCGCGCTCCTGCGCCGCCCGCCCGCCGCCGCGGTGCTCTCGGTGATCGGCGCGCGGCCGCGGCAGCTTCCCGACCGCCTGGCCAGCGCCTTCGAGCGAGCCGAGCCGCGATGGCTCGCTCACCCGCATCGAGCTCGGCCCGCTCGAGCGCGCCGACGAGGCGACGGCTCCTGGGCGAAGGCGTCGACGCCGCGACTGGCCGACGCCTCTACGAGCGAGAGCGGCGGGAATCCGTTCTACCTGGAGCAGCTGGCGCGCTCGCCGCGCTGACGGCGAGACGCCGGCGCCGAGCGCGCGAGCCAGCCTGGCCGGGCGTGGAGGTGCCCGCCGCCGTGGCGGCGGCACTGGCCGAGGAGCTCGCGCTGCTGTCCCAGCCGACGCGCACGCTTCCTGGAGGGAGCGGCCGTGGCCGGCGATCCGTTCGAGCCGGAGCTGGCGTCGGCCGCGGCGGACGTCGACGAGCTCGGCGGCGGCGTCGCGCTCGACGAGCTGCTTCGCGCTCGACCTCGTGCGGCGAACGGACGTCCCTCGCCGCTTTCGCTTTCGTCACCCGCTCGTCCGCCGGGCTGTCTACGACGGGGCGCCCGGCGGCTGGGTGCTGGGCGCGCACGAGCGGTGCGCGGATGCGCTCGCGCGGCGCGGCGCCGCGGCGCCGGCGCGCGCGCACCACGTGGAGCACGCCGCGCGGCAGGGCGACTCCGAAGCGGTGGCGGTCCTGCGGGAGGCGGGCGAGGCGACCGCGCTGCGCGCACCCGCGAGCGCGGCGCGGTGGTTCGGCGCCGCGCTGCGGCTCTGCCGCGAGAGCGCGCCCGCCGAGGAGCGGATCGGGCTGCTGCTGGCGCGCGCCCAGGCGCTCGCGGCGACGGGCCGGCTCGAGGAGGGCCGCGCCGACCTGCTCCGGTGCATCGACGCTCCTGCCGGAGGAGGCGGCGAGATGCGCGTGCGGCTGACCGTCGCCTGTGCGGGCGTGGAGCACATGCTCGGCCGCTACAGGGAGGCCCACGCCCGCATCACGGCGGCGCTCGAGCGGCTTCCCGACCCCGCGTCGCCGGAGGCCGCCGCGCTCATGATCGTGCTCGCGTTCGACGGCCTGTTCTGCGCGGACTTCGAAGGGATGCGCGAGGCGGCGGAGCGGGCGCTCGAAGGTCGGCGAGCCGCTCGATGACCGGCCGCTGACGGCGCTGGCCGCCGCGGTGCTCGCGCTTGCCTGCGCGTGGGGCGGGGCGACCGCGGAGGCCGAGGCAGCTCGCGACGAGGCGGCGGCGCTGATCGGCGCGATGTCCGACGACGAGCTGGCCGGGAGCATCGACGCCGCCGCGCACCTCGCGGCGGCGGAGCTGTACCTGGACCGCTACGAGGAGGCGGTCGCCCACGCCGAGCGGGCGCTCGCGGTCGGCCGGGCGACCGGGCAGCTGTTCCCGACGCTGGTCCCGACGCTGGCAACCGCGCACTTCATGCGCGGCGGGCTGGCCGACGCGGCCGAGGCGGTCGAGGGCGGCGTGGAGTCGGCGCGGCTTGCGGGCAACCGCAGGACCTCGCCTGGAGGCTCCACATGCGCTCCTCGGCGGCCCTCGCGGCCGGGGACGTCGACGCTCGCGCTGCAGCAGCGCCGAGGAGGCCGTCGAGCTGACCCGCGGTCTCGAGGAGAGCTTCGTCACGGCATACCCGGGTCTGGCGCTGGCCGCGGCGCTGCTCCCGGCTGGGGACCCCGCCGGCGCGGTCGAGATCCTCGTCGGCTCGGCGGGGGGCGAGGAGCTGCCGCTGATCCCGGGCGGCTGGCGGGCGACGGGTCTGGAGCTGCTCACGCGCTGCCACCTCGAGCTCGGCCGGCGCGAGGAGGCTGCGCGGGCGGCGGCCCGCCGAGGCGGCGGCCGCGGCCTCGGCCTGCCGATGGCCGACGCGCTGGGCGCAGCGAGCCGCGGCCGCGGTGGCGCTCGACGCGGGCGAGCCGGCGAGCGGCGGCCGAGCGGGCGCTGGCCTCGGCGGCCGCGGCCGAGCGGGCCGGCGCGGTGGTCGAGGCCGCACTGTCGCGCACGCTCGCCGGGCGGGCGCTCGCGCGGGCGGGCGACGCCGATGCCGCGGTGGCCGAGCTCGAGCGGGCGGCGGCGGAGCTCGAGGCCTGCGGCGCGATGCGCTACCGCGACGCGGCCGAGCGCGAGCTGCGCAAGCTCGGCCACCACATCCACCGCCGCACGCGGCCGGGCAGCGCGGACGGCAGCGGCGCTCGAGATCGCTGACCGAGCGCGAGCTCGAGGTGGCGCGGCTGGTCGTGGACCGCAGGACCAACGCCGAGATCGCCGCCGAGCTGTTCCTCAGCCTGAAGACGGTCGAGAGCCACATGCGCAACCTGTTCCGCAAGCTCGACGTGTCGTCGCGCGTGGAGGTGGCGCGCGCCGTCGGAGCGCGCCGATCGGTGCCGCGCGCGCCCCATGAGGTGACGCCTACTCGACGGCGTCCGGCTTGGCGAGCTGGACGATCGGGATCGTCCGGTTCGCCTTCGCCGCGTCCCGGCGGTACCTCGCGTAGGGCGCGAAGACACGGTCGGCGAGCGTCCAGAGCCTGTGGCGCTCAGCTTCGTCGCTGACCACCGTCGCCCGCATGGGGATTCCACCGAACGTGACGTCGGGGTGGGCCCGAAGATTGTGAAACCACGCCGGGTGTTTTTTGTAGCCGAGACTTCGAGGTGACCCGATCCTCGTCGTGGAAGTAAATGACCGCGTTGCGTCGCACCGCGCCGCTCTTCGCCCCACGGGTTTCGAGCAGGGCGGTGGGGAGTACGAGGCCGAACCCGATGCGCCCCCGGGTTGCCCGCAGCAGATAGGGATCGACCTTCCAGACGAACTTGACCGACATGAACCTGCCCACGCGGGTGCTGGCCGAACACGGCATAGGCGCGGCTGAACAAGCTGGGCGGGCGGTTGGGGTCGACGTACTTGAGCTGAGCAGGGCATCAGGACAGCGAGTTGCTGCCGATGGCTACCTTCTGGGCTCGTACCGCATCGCCACCGCCCCCGAGCCGAATTCCAGCCGGCCCACGAGCTTCAAGTCGACACGCTTCGATAGCCCCGCGAACAACGTCGGCCCGTGGCCCACCAGCCTGGGCTGCACCACGAACTCGTACTCATCGATCAACCCCAGCTCCGCCAACGCCAGCGGAAGCTTCACGCCTCCCACGAACAGTCCCTTACCCGACTCCCGCTTCAGCTCCTGAACGGCTTCTCCCAGATCCCCGCGCACGAGCTCCGCGTTCCAATCGACCCGGTCCAGGGTGCTCGACACGACGTACTTCTTTGCCGCGTCGATCGTCCGGCCGAAAGGCGCCATCCAATCAGGCATCGCTTCCGTCTGCCCCGGCGGCCGCCAGGCTGCCTCCATCATCTCGTAGGTCACACGGCCGAAGAGGAGAGCGTCGGCCTGGGCGAGAGTCTCCGTCGCGTGACGATGTGTCTCCTCGTCCGGGGAAATTGCGCGGTGATCGCAGCACCCGTCCAACGTGACGTTGATGGAATATCGAAGAGGTCGCATTGCGTAATGAGTACCACCGATCGGACGCCTCCCCAGGCGATGTGCATCCGGAACGGAGAGGGAGGGATTCGAACCCTCGATCGAGCGTAAA
>CAVSJF010000021.1:0-10898 GCA_963728155.1 uncultured Thermoleophilaceae bacterium
TCTAGCCCGAGGAGCCGGACATCCTGTCGGGCTGCACCACCACCGCGTTCGCCAAGTCGGTGCCGCCGAAGTCGATCGCCCTCTTCCATCGCCGGAGAAGCTCGTGTCGAGGTCGCCGGGGTTGGCCACGCGGCGACCATACCGGCGAGTTGCGCTACCGCGACGGTCCGCTTCCCGGTTAGGCTTGCCGGGTGGCCATAGACCAGCGCTCTGAGGGGTTGCGCCTCCTCGAGGAGGCGCAGTGGGCTGCCGCCCGCGACGCGTTCGAGGCCGCGCTCGAAGAGGAGGAGAGCCCCGACGCCCTCGACGGCCTCGGGCTCGCGCTCTTCTTCCTCGGGAGCATGGAGGAGGGGATCGCCGCGCGCGAGCGCGCGTTCGAGGACTACGTCCAGGCCGGACCGCTGCGACGAGGCCGCGCGGGTGGGCGTGTGGGTGTCGCACCAGTACCTGCTCTCCGGCCGCGCGTCGGCCGCGCGCGGCTGGCTGGCGCGCGCCGAGCGCGCGGTGGAGGACGCCGAGTGCGAGGGCCAGGGCTGGGTCGCGATCGAGCGGGCGCGGCACGCCGAGAGCCTCGAGGAGTGCGCCGACCACACCCGCCGCGCCATGGCGATCGCGCGCGACTCCGGCAACGGCGACCTCGAGGTCTACGCGCTCAGCCTGCTCGGGCTGACCGAGGTGAACGCCGGGCCGCCTGGAGGCCGGCATGCAGCTGCTCGAGGAGGCGATGGCGGCGGCGTCCGCGGGCCGCGTCCGCAACGTGCACACGCTCGCCGAGGCCTACTGCAACCTGATCATGGCCTCCACCAACGCGGGCGACTGGGAGCGCGCCGCCGAGTGGTGCGAGATGGTGGACGAGTTCGCGCGCGAGCACGGCACGATGCCGCTGCTCGGCGTCCTGCCGCACCATCCACGCCGACGTCCTGTCGCCCGGGGCCGCTGGCCCGAGGCCGAGCAGGCGCTGGAGAGCGCGCTGGAGACCCACGCGCGGCTACGTGCCCGCGATGGGCGCGCCCACCGTGGCGAGCATGGCCGAGCTGCGCGTGCGCCAGGGGCGGCTCGCGGAGGCCGAGCAGCTGCTCGCGGGGCGCGAGGAGCACCCGTCGTCGCTGTGCGCGCTCGCGCACCTGCGCATCGCCGACGGCCGGCCGCAGGTCGCGGCCGCGCTGCTGGAGCGCGCGCTCGGCGGCGCCGAGGGCGACGCGATCCGCACCACGCAGCTGCTCGCGCCGCTCGTCGAGGCCCGCCTGGCCTGCGGGGACCTCGAGGGCGCGCGGCGTGGCCGCGGCCGGCTGGCCGAGCTCGCCGAGGCTCCGGCATCCGGCTGGTCGAGGCGCGCGCGGAGCTCGCCGCGGCGCAGCTGTAGCCTCGCGGCCGGACGCCCCGAGGACGCGGCGGAGCCCGCGCGCCGCGCGCTCGCCGCGTTCGCCCGGCTCGGGATGCCGCTGCACGTCGGCGAGGCGCGGCTCGCGCTCGCCCGCGCGCTGGTGACGGGCGCCCCGGAGGTCGCCCGCGACGAGGCGCGCACCGCGCTGGCCGCCTTCCGCGAGCTCGGCGCGTCGCGGGCGATGGACGCGGCCGCGGCGGTGCTGCGCGAGCTGGGCGAGGCCACGGGCGCGCGGCCGCGCAGCCAGGGGGAGCTGACGGCGCGCGAGAAGGAGGTGCTCGGGGTTGCTCGCGCTGGGGATGTCCAACGCGCAGATCGCGCAGACGCTGGTGATCACCGAGAAGACCGCCGGCCACCACGTGAGCCGCATCCTCTCCAAGCTCGGCGTGCGCAACCGCGCCGAGGCGGCCGCCCACGTCCGCGGCGACGAATAGGGAGTTCTCCCGATGTATCGCCGCGACGGGCCCGTAGCGTGGCGTTCGCACCGGCGAAATGAGGAGGATGCATGTCCGTTGCAACCGCTGACGCGGAACTGAAGGGCCGCCACCGCAAGATGTGGGCGCTCGGGGGACTACCCCTCGATGGTCGAGACCTTCCTGCTGCCGCTCGGGCCGCGGCTGGTCGATGCCTGCGGCATCGACGCCGGGACGCGGGTGCTCGACGTGGCGGCGGGCACCGGCAACGCGGCGATCCCCGCGGCGCGAGCGCGGCGCGAACGTGACCGCGAGCGACCTGACGCCCGAGCTGCTCGAGGCCGGGCGCGCCCGCGCCGAGGCCGCCGGGCTCGAGCTCGACTGGGTGGAGGCCGACGCGGAGAACCTCCCGTTCGAGGACGAGTCCTTCGACGTGGTGATGTCCTCGATCGGGGCGATGTTCGCGCCCCACCACCAGGCCGTCGCCGACGAGCTGGTGCGCGTGTGCCGCCCCGGCGGCACGATCGGCCTGCTCGAGCTGGACCCCGGAGGGCATGCTCGGCGCGCTGTTCAGGACGATCGGGCCGTTCGCGCCGCCGCCGCCGCCCGGCGCGCAGCCCCCGCCCCTGTGGGGCAGCGAGGAGCACCTGCGCGGGCTCTTCGGCGGCCGCGTCGACTGGAGCACCTTGAGCGCGACGATGCTCGAGATCACGGCGTTCGAGCAGCGCGCGGGACTACGGCGAGCACTTCAAGGCCCGCTACGGCCCGACGATCGCCGCCCGCGCGAACGCGGAGAAGGACGGCCGCGCGGACGAGTTCGACCAGGCGCTCGACGCGTTCTGCGACGAGTGGAACCGCGGCACTCCCGAGCGGGCGCGGTTCGAGAAGGAGTACCTGGTGGCGGTGGGTACCCGCTAGGCGAGGTAGCGCCGCTCGAGCTCGCTATCGACGCCGCGCCGGCGGGCGACGCGGGCCAGCAGCACCATGATCCGTTCGATCACGGCGTAGGCGCCGGGCAGTCGCAGCTGCCCCATCTCGAGAATCAGCGCGGTGTGAAGCGGGTTACGGGGCACGCCGTTCTTGAGCACGCGGCCGTCCGCGGCCAGCCCGTAGGTGATCTGCAGGCCTTTCTCGAAGCCCGGGCTGCCGGGCGCAGCTCGACGTGGGCGACGCTGCGCTGATCCCCCGGATTGCTCCAGGCGTGGAGGCTGCCGGGAGCCGCGACCGCCTCGTCGCCCGGCCCGAGCTGGTGGCGGACGCCGTCGATCTCGACGGTGAGCCGGCCCTCGAGCACCTCGAAGCGTTCGCTGTAGCTGAGGTGGTAGTGCGGGGTCACCTTCCCGCCGGGAGCCACCTCGAGCTCGACCAGAGTCCGCGCGCCGCCGGTCTCCACGCTGGTCTCCAGGAACGTGGCTGCGTCGCGCTGGACGGGGTTGTAGACCCTGCGCGACCTACGGTCGGTGGCGGATGCATTCATCTGCATCTCCAATGACTCCGCCCGAGCCGAACTATTCCCGGCTCGGCGCCTCGTCCTGGATCTCGAGGCTGCCTCAGGTGCTCCTCATTCGCCGCGCGTAGAAACGGCCCATGAGCAATCACAAGCACCTAGCAGCTATCGCAGGATCCAGCCTGGCCGCGGCCGCGGCCGCGGTCGCGTTCGCGGCGTGCGGCGGCATCGCGACCAAGGGGGCCGACATCGGTGCGGGGGGTCCCGAATCCGCGCCCGCCAACCGCGGTCTGCCGCAGGGCAGCGAGCCGGTCAACCTCGACCCGGCGGACTTCTCGATCCGGATCGACAACCCGTACTGGCCGATGCGCCCCGGCAGCCGATGGGTCTACACCGAGACTGACGCCCAGGGCACCAAGCAGAAGGTGGTGGTCACGGTCACACACAAGACCAAGACGATCGCCAACGGTGTGAAGGCCCGCGTGATCCGGGACGTCGTCACCGAGAACGGCACGCCGGTCGAGATCACCGACGACTGGTACGCGCAGGACACGGCCGGAAACATCTGGTACCTCGGTGAGTCCGTGCGCAACTACGAGCACGGTGAGCTCGTCGACCGCGCCGGCTCGTTCGAGGCCGGCGTCGATGGCGCACAGGCCGGCGTGGCCATGCCCGCCGATCCGGTGCCCGGGCTTTCCTATCGCCAGGAGTACTACAGAGGCCAGGCCGAGGACAGGGCTGCGATCGTCACCCTCGGGGAGGAGCAGGTGGAGGTGCCGTTCGGCTACTTCACGGGCGTGCTGATGACACGCGACCTCGTTCCGACCGAGCCCAGGGTTCAGGAACTCAAGTTCTACGCCCGGGGTATCGGACCCGTGCTCAGCATGCACACCGACGGCCCCGGCGGCAGGGCCGCGCTGGTCAGCTACACCTTCTCAGGGTCATCCCAGCTTCCCGTCATAGCTTCTCGATGAGAGTCAAACCCGATACGAGGAGTCGAAAGAGATGAGGAACAAGATCAAGGGAGCAGTCGTCGCGGCCGTGGCCATCGTGGCGCTGGCCCTCGGCGGAGCGGCGATCGCCGGAGCGGCCGGCGGCGACGATGACAAGACCGACGAGCCGATCGCGGGCCAGGCGCTCGAGCGTGTCGAAGCCGCTGCGCTGGCGGAAACCGGCGGCGGCAAGGTGACGGAGACCGAGGCCGGCGACGAGGAAGGCGCCTATGAGGTCGAGGTGACCCGCGGCGACGGCAGCCAGGTCGACGTCCATCTGGACAAGAGCTTCAACGTTCTCAGCCAGGCCGACGACAACGATCAGGGCGGCGAGGACGACAGCGGCGACCGAGACTGATCTGCTCGCCCACAGTTCCCAAAAGGAGTTCCGGCAGGCGGCCCCGAACGGCCGCCTGCGCTCAGAACTATTCCCGGATCGGCGCCCCGTCCTGGATCTCGAGCGGCGTGATCGGCACGCCGTCGCTCCACCTTCCGTTGAAGCGATGCCCGCGCGTGTCGCCGAGCCCGTACCGGCACCACTTCCCTGCGTAGGCGCAGGTTCGGAGCGCGTCCCAGGACTTCCAGCAGAAGCTCCAGTCGTAGGCGTCGGCGTCGCCTTTCCGCGCGGCGCACACGCCGTGCGGGGCGCTGAGTGCCGGGGTCCCGTGGGCGTCGGGCCGAGTGAGCACGAGGTCCTTGTTGCGTTTCGGGATGTGCCCGAGCTTCGGGAAGATCGCGTTGCAGCTGCTGTCCGCCTTGTTGGGCTCCGAGATCACGCCCTCGCCGCTCGAGTGGCACTGAAGCTTCACCGTCGCCGGGATCCCACGCAGCGAGTCGTCCACCGCAGGCTCGTCGAACCCGACGAGGCCGCCGTCGTGCGGATCCTCGAGCCAGATGGCCCGCGGCTTCGGCAGATCCAGGCTTCGGTGTCGGTTGGCGAGGTTCGCCGTGATGACCCCGCCGAAGGAGAAGCCGAAGTAGCTCGTCCTGCGGAGGTCCGGCGGTACGCGACTGGGGCGAGTGCGCAGGTGGGCGAGCGCCCCGCGGATGCCCCTCACCGCCGAATTGATGCAGGGCTCGACTTCGAACGGACCCGGGCACGGGACCGCGGTATCGGTCTGCCAGCGCGGGTAGATCACCACGCTGCCCTTGCGCACGGTGTGCCGGATGAACTCGTACATCTGGTCGTAGCCGGCGAACTCGTAGTAGCCGTGCACCACGATGGCGAGTGGCGCCCGTCGCGGCCGCGGACGGACCGGCTCGAAGGCGTACCAAGCGTCGGCCCCGGCGCCGCCCGAGCTCACCCGCCAGCCCTGGTGCGCGTAGTCACTGCCCCCCGGCCCCGACTTGGGCTGGGACGGCTGGGTCACGGCGGCCGACGCCTCGGTGGCCGTCAGCAGCGCCAGCGCGGCCACCGCGACGGCGGCCACGCGGCGACTCATCCGGGCCCCGGCGCGAACTGCGGCAGTTGTGATGGGTTGCGACACGTGGGAGCCCCCTGTGCTCGCTGCTCGCGCATCTCGGGGTGGTCGCCCGGGCGCGCGTTGGTACGGCCGTGATCTAGTCGGGCGGAGCTCCGGCCTGGGCCATGATGCGTCCGGCGTTATCGGGGCCGAAGAACTCCTGTGCGGGGAGGGTGCCCGCCATGACGCTCACGAAGCCATCCATGGCCGCCTGGTTGCCCTGCATCGCGCCGATGAGCTGCTGCATTTGCGGGGGAGGTGGCTCGAGTGTTGCGAAGTCGCAGGTGAAGTCGTAGATCGGCTGTGCTTCCTGGTCTCGGGCGCGCTGGTAGTCGGCCATCGCCTCCTCGTACGGGCGCCGCCCGGCGAATGCGTTATCGAGTGCCGACGCCACCGCCTCTGCGTCACGGAAGGCGTCGGTGATTCCGAACGCGGTGATTGGGTGCTTGTGGTAGCCGGCGTCCCCGACGAGCGTCCATCCAGGACCGTAGGGCTTGCAGAAGAAGCCCGGCAGGTCTCCCGTGCCCACGAATCGCGTCTCGCGCTTGGCGCCGTGGATTCGCTCGGCGAAATCTGGGGCGAGCTCGAAGGACTGCATGTAGGTGCCCTCGATGTCCCTGCGGTTGGCTTTGAACTGGGACTGCGGCCAGCCCTGCACTACGCAGGTGAGGTCGTCGTGAGTCGGAATGGCCGCCCAGCCGCGCCCGTTCTCGGCCCGGATGTGGACGTCAAAGGCATCCGTCGGGAGCCCGCTCCAGTAGGCGTAGTAGGACGGTGCGAGCCCCGGCATCTCGTTGTATCGCTCGGGCTGCACGGCCTTTGCCAGCAGCGAGTGCTTGCCGTCCGCTCCAATCACCACCCGCGCTCGTTCGCTGACCGGAGCGCCGCCCTTGGCGTGGCCGCGGATACCCGTTACCCGCCCGTCCTCGAGCAGCACCTCCTCGACCGTGAAGCCCTCGCGCAGCTCCGCCCCGGCGGCCACGGCCGCCTCCACCAATAGAGCGTCGAGCACGATCCGCCGGGGACCGAAGGCCACCGACTCGCCATTCGCCGGGAGAGGAGATCCTGCGATCGTGACCGGTCCGAAGTCAAACGAGTACCTGCTGATCGGCGGACAGTTCGTCGCCTCTAGTCGCTCGAGGATGCCCCAACGGGCAAGCGCGGCCACTGCGGGCGGATGCACCAGGTGCGTGGACATCGTGTCGCTCGGAAACCTGGCTTTATCGACCAGCAAGACCCGGTAGCCCTTTCGCGCCAACAACATCGCGGCGGGCGACCCTGCGCAGCGCGCTCCCACGACGATCGCGTCGTAATTCCCACTCACCTGACAGCCCCCGAGTTCGTGATCGCGTCGACCGTCTCACCCCGCCGCGGCCCGTGTCAACCTGTCCACAACACGGGTCACTGACTTGTAAGGGCGAAGAGTGCTTCCGCGAAGGATGCCGTGACTAGCGCAACGAACGACAACCAGCGCCTCGCCCGGAGCCGCTCCACTCCTCCCGCTTGAAGAGCCCTTCGATCGCCGGCCTCGGCCTGACGCGACAAACTGGCCACCTTTTCGCCACGTTTTGTTGCGGCACGCAGCCGATCGATGCGGCCAGCTGCGGAGGGGGCAGCGAGCCTCCCCTGGGCGTTTCCCCTGCTACTGCGGCAATGCGCGGCAAAGACGAACGCGAGCGACGGGACTCGAACCCGCGACCTCCGGCGTGACAGGCCGGCGCTCTAACCAGCTGAGCTACGCCCGCTTGAAGCGAGATCGAGCATAGCGGCCACCCGGGGAGGCCCCCTCGGTCGCCCCGATCGGCGAAGATGAGCGGGACTGGGCGACCCGCACGGAGGATCTCATGCGCTATCGCGATCACCTGCCTCAGCTCGATGGGGGCCTGTTCCTGACCGATGCCGGCCTGGAGACCGAACTGGTCTTCCACGACGGTCTCGACCTGCCGCTGTTCGCGGCCTTCGACGTGTTGAAGGACGAGGCGGGGACCATCGGCTGCGGCGCTACTACCGCCAGTTCGCGGCGCTGGCCCGCGACCGTGGGGTGGGCCTGGTACTGGAGAGCCCGACCTGGCGGGCCAGCCCGCGCTGGGCGCGCGAGATCGGCTACTCCGACGCTCAGCTCGACCAGCTCAACCGCAAGGCGATCGCGCTCATGGAGGAGGTGCGCGAGGAGTACGAGTCGCCGACGACGCCTTCGTGATCTCCGGGCAGCTCGGCCCGCAGGACGACGGCTACAACCCCGCGGAAATGCTGACGGCCGACGCGGCGCAGAGCTACCACGCGACGCAGATCGACACCTTCGCCGACACGGCGGCGGACATGGTCACGGCGCTGACGATGACCTACGCCGACGAGGCGGTGGGCATCACAAGGGCCGCGGCCGCGGCCGGGCTGCCGGTGGCCCTCTCCTTCACCGTGGAGACCGACGGCCGCCTGCCGAACGGCCAGGAGCTGGGTGAGTCGATCGGCGAGGTCGACGAGGCCACGGACGCGGGACCCGTCTACTACATGATCAACTGCGCCCATCCGACCCACTTCGCCGGTGCCATCGCCGGCGACGAGCCGTGGGTCGCGCGCGTCCGCGGCCTGCGCGCCAACGCCTCGACGTGCAGCCACGCCGAGCTCGACGAGGCCACCGAGCTGGACGAGGGCGACCCGGTCGACCTCGGTGCGCGTTACCTCGACCTACGGGACAAGCTCCCGCAGCTCACCGTCCTGGGCGGCTGCTGCGGCACGGACTTTCGCCACGTCGAGCGGATCGCCCAGACCTGGCTGTCCGGGCAGCCCGCCTAGACGGCACCGCCCGCGACCGGCGGGGCGGTCGGGTCCTCGGCCTCGGCGTCGGGGTGCTCGCGGGCGAGGTACTCCTCGATGTTCTCCGGATTGTCGGCGTTGCGCTGCGCGACGGCCAGAAGGTCGGACATCGTGGCCACCTCCTCGGTCTGCTCCTTGAGGAACCAATGCATGAAGCCCTCGCTCTGGTAGTCGCCCTCCTCGCGGGCCACTCCGGTCAGCGCGCTGATCTGCCCGGTCACACGCTTCTCCTGCTCAAGAGCGATCACCACCGGAGCCACCAGGTCCGCGAAGTCGCTGACCGGGGCCACCACGCCGGGGATGACGGGGGTGGCGTCGGAGTCGACCAGGTACTGGACCATCATCAGCGCGTGGTTTCGCTCCTCGAGGGCCTGGGCGTAGAAGAAGGCGGCCAGGCGCGGCAGGGTGCGAACGTCGTAGAAGACCGCGTTGGTCACGTACTGTTGCGCCGCCGCGAACTCGTAGCCGACCTGCTCGTTGAGTAGGTCGACGAAGCGGTCTGCTGCCAACCGGGCTCCCTTCCGACTTTCTAGGACTTGGCGTTCTTGCCGAAGCGCTTCGGACAGCGCCGGCAGCGCTTCTTCGACTTACAACACTTACTCTTGGGCTTGGTCTGCTTGGCCATCGTACCCGCCCCGCTGAGCGGCGCCGTTAGGGTAGCCTAATTCCGGTGAGTACCGGTTCCGAGCGCAGCGCACTGGTGGTGGTGGATCTGCAGCGCGGCTTCGAGGACCTCCACCACTGGAGCCCCACCGGGCGGCGCAACAACCCGCGGTGTGAGGCCAACGTGGCCGCTCTGGTCGAGGAGTGGAGGACGTGCGGGCGGCCGATCGTGTCGTCCGTCACGACTCCACGGAGCCGGGCTCTCCGCTCGAGCCCGGACAGGAGGGCAACGAGTTCAGGCCCGAGCTGACGGGGGAGCCCGATCTGCTGGCGACCAAGGAGACGGACTCCGCCTTCTACGGCGAGCCCGACCTGCACGCCTGGCTACAGGCGCGTTCGCTGACCGGTTTCGCGGTGTGCGGCATCCAGACCAGCCATTGCGTCGAGACCACCGCACGGATGGGCGGGAACTCGGCTACGACGTTGCGTTCGTGGCCGACGCCTGCCACACCTTCGACCGGCTGGGTCCCGACGGCGAGCTCGTGACGGCTGACGAGCTCACCCGGGCGACGCTCGGCAGCCTGCACGGCGAATCGCCCGTGCGGTCAGCACGGCCGACCTGCTTGCAGGCTGAGCCGGGGCCTCTCGGAGAACCCGATCACGGGGACGCCGATGCTGATAGCCCGCCTGGAGTCGGCGTCGACCGCAAACTCGAACTTGCCCCCGCCGTTCTTGGGCACGACCACGAGCCAGATCCCGAAGATGTCCTCGGTGTCCTTGTTGACCGTCGCCTTGGGGAAGGTGGCCCTGATGGCGGCGAGCCTGGACCCCACTCCGACGCCCGCGTCCTCGCGCCACCGCGGATGAAGATCCGCCGCACCCGGCGCGGGTCGGTCAGGGTGAAGTCGATGGAGCCCTTGAGCGGGGCCTTCAGCGTCGCCGAGCGGACGTTGGGGCCGCTGAGCTCACAGCCGCGGCGAATCACTCCGACGAGACCCTGCCGGTGGAGCTGTATGTACCGCTTGCCGAGCTTGACGCCGCCCACGCCCGACGGGGCGATGCGCTGGGCGCGCTCTCCATCTCGGCCGGCACCGCGCCGGAGCCGACAACCGCGGCCGCGACCAGCACGACGGTGGCGGTGGTAGCGAACGTGCGAAGCCGGCGATTGGAGCTCATGTGCGCAAGCAACGCCTCCCAGGGCTCGCTGCAGGGATTCCTCAGTCGAGCAGCCAGCCTCGCGGTGGCGCCCGAAGGTCTCCGAGTAGCGGGAGCACACGCGTCCATGCTCGCCTCCTCGCGTGTGAGCCCGAAGACCGTACCCGGAAGTCCATGGGCTCCTGCACTTTCCAGGCTCCTCGTGGGCGTCGGGTGAAGAGCTGGCCGGGTCACCCACCGCGACCCAGCCGATCGGAACGGTGGTGCCCGGCTCGACGCGGCTGTTCACGTGTACCACACCGTTGATCCGCACCTCGCTGCCGCTCCCGATGCGCGCTCCTGGAAACACCGAGGCGCCGTGGCCAGAAAACACCTCGCTCTCGATCTGGGCTCCGTTCACGCGGGCGTGCGGGCCCACGAGCACGTGGTCGCCGAGCACCGCGGGCTGGGAGTCGCGGCCGCGCACCAGTGCGGTTCGATCAGCATGGCGCGTGATCCTAAGCGGTGTCGAGCGTCGGATAGCGTCCCGGCGATGCAACTCCAGGGTTCAACCGTGTTGCTCACCGGCGCAAGCGGGGGCATAGGGCGCGCGATCGCCCGGGTGCTCGATGCCCGCGGGGCGAGAGT
>CAVSJF010000022.1:0-6177 GCA_963728155.1 uncultured Thermoleophilaceae bacterium
CGTAGAAGCCGGGCCGGCGGGCGCCTCAGGCGGATTCCGCATCCAATTGATGCATGAGCTACCACGGGCTCAGGGTTTCGGGCAGGGCCCGGGCGAGTGGTCGCTCCGAGCGCAGCAGTCGGGGCGATCGTCCAGAGCGCAGCGTTGGGGCCGCGGGGCCGAGGGGCGTCACCGGCGACTGAGGCGGTACCACCGTGGGTTGGCTTTCTTGAATGGTCCCGGCATTCCCTCCGTGTCAAAGGGGTGGTCGGCGATCGTCTTCCAAGCGGGGTATGCCGCCTCGATCTCTTCGTGGCTCAGGCCGCGCGGCAACGGTCCTCGGTGCCCTGGTGCGGCGGCGTACATCAGCAAGGTCGCGTCGTGGGCGGCGAGGGCTGTGACTTCTCGACCGACCGCTTCACTCTGCGTGCGGGCGAGGCCGTGCACCGTGCCGAAGTCGAGTACCACTCGAAAGCCTGAGCCAACGCCGGCCGCTTGGAGGGTCGTCACGTCGCCCTCGACAAAGCGCACCTCGACCCCGGCTGCTTGCGCCCGTTCTCGTGCGGCCCGCACGGCCTCGGGCACCATGTCGATACCTGTGACGTGCCATCCGCGGAGGGCCAGTGCGACCGACCAGATCCCGCTGCCGCAACCTAGGTCGAGCGCCAGGCCGTAGGGCGGCCGGCGTCCATTCTCCTCGTGGGCAAGCAGCGCCGCTACCTGATCGGCGGCGGGAAGGTCGGGCAGGCGCTCCCAGGGGGTGAGGCCGATTCGATACATCAGCTTGTAGGGCACCCTCATTGTTGTCCTCAGCTTTCAAGTACGAGGTCCTCGGCGTCGTGCGGCGAGCCGTACAGCGCCCAGGCCGCCCGGTAGAGGCGGTCGAGGTGGCGAGACGGACACTCGGGCTCGACCAGCCGGGCCCGAGGCCCGAACAGCCCACCCGTCCCGGAGAGCGACATGACCACATGCGGGCGTCAAATCGGGATTCAGGGGTCGAGGCGGTAGAAACGCCAGAAGTCGTTCTCGATCGGCAGGACCTGCGAGCGGCTGAAGCCGGCCGCGCGGGCGTAGTCGTGAAGCGTGACAGGCCTCATCACGGTCCCGGTCGCCGCGGAATGCTCGTGATCCGCGCGCCCTACGGCGAGGCAGTGGACAACGCTGAAGCCGTACATCAACCGCTCGAGGTCGTCGCCCGGGGCGGCGAAGCGCTCCGCCACGCGCTCGTCAGCCACGATTGCGGTCCCGCCCGGCGCGAGCAGCCGATGCGCGTTGGTCAATGCGTCGATGGGTCGCGCCATGTCGTGCAGGGCCTCGAAGATCGTGACCACGTCGTAGACGCCGTCCAGCCCGCTGTCGCTGGCGTCCCTGACGAAGAAGCGCGCGCGATCGTCCAGTCCCTCGGCCTCTGCATTGGCACGAGCAAGCTCGATGGACGCGGCGTCCGAATCGACGCCGTCCACGAATGCGTGCGGGTACGCCCGCGCGATCGCGATGCTCGACCAGCCGCTACCGCAGCCGAGATCGGCCACGCAGGCACCGGGCGGGGAGCCCAACCGAGCGTGTACGTCGTCGATTGACGGGAACCAAACGGTGCCAAGCTCGTTGATGAACATGGCGCGGTTCAGATCGGCGATGCCTTCGCGAGTGTCGGGCCCGTAGTGCGGGTAGGGGACACCGGCGCCCGTCCGGAATGCCTCCGTGAGCTCCTGCAGCGGCGTGAGCATTCCGAGCGCTTGGCGTGCCAGCGGGGCGATGTAGGCCGCGCCGTCGCGATCAACCAACGCCGCGGCGTGCCCGGCCGGCAGCGAGTAACGCCGCTCGGTGGCGCCCGCGCCCTCGTCGTCGACGCTGAGCAGCGCGCTCACGGCCTGTTGCTCGAGCCACTCGCGCACGTAGCGCTCATCGGTGTCGGTCCGCTGCGCGAGCTGCACGCTGGTGGCGGCGCCGCTGTCGTGCAGAGCCCGGTACAGGCCGAGCCGGTCACCGAGGTAGAGCCCGGCGAGCTCAAACAATCCGATCGTCGACGCCACAACCCTGTCCACCAAAGCGTCGCTGGTCGTGTCTATGGCCACGGCCTCGCTCATCGAACTCCTTCAAAGACGGGAACGAATGCCACCCGAACCTAGGAGCTCCCGACTGGCGCGACTTCGCCCGTAGCGGCCATCCGGCGAGAATGGCCCGAACGGGCCAGGAGCCGCTGTCAGAGCAGCCCGACGCGAGCGGCGTAGGCAACTGCCGCCGCCCGCGAGGGCAGCCGCAACTTCGCTCGGGTATTGGCCATGTGCCGGTGCACCGTGTGCGGGCTGAGGACCAGCCGGTCGGCGATCTCAGCGTTGTTGAGCCCTTGGGCCACCAGCCGCAGGATCTCCAGTTCGCGCGGAGTCAACTCGCGGAGCGACGGCCTGGTCGCCCCATCCAACAGGGGTGCTTCCGCGCGGCGAACCTCGCGGATGGCGCCGAGCGCGGCGAATTCGTCGCGCGCGGTCTGGGCCTCCGCGGCCGCCGCGTCGTCGCGTCCCAGGGCGGCCAGCGCTCGAGCGAGTCCCAGTTGGGCACGCGCGGCGTCGTAGGGCGCGGCCACCTCGGCGAACCGATCGAGCGCGTCCTCAAAGGCACGGCGCGCGTCATGGTAGCTGCCGCGGCACATCAACACCTCGGCCTTCACCAGCTCGGCTCGACCGTCGAGATAGGGGGTCCCGATGGCCGCGGCGGCGTCCTCGAGATCGCCACACGCGGCGGCCGCCGCCTCCAACTCGCCGAGCTCCGCGCGGGCGCGGGCGAGCAGCTCGAGTCCCGCGATCTGGCCCACAACGTTGTCGGAAGGCAGGCGGCGCAACACGCGCTCGGCGGCGTCCGCCGCACCCTCGGCATCGCCTTCGTCGAGCGCCAGGCCCCCGAGGCCGAGCAGCCCCTGGCGGTTGGCCCCGGCGCGCTCGAAGAGGTCGCGGGCATCTTGCGGGCGGCCTTGGCGAGCCCGAAGCTCGCCCAGCCGAACCAGTCCGCCGCCCACAATCCCTGGGCGGGCCGCCTCGAGGTCGCCGATCGCCCCGGTTAGCTCGGTCTCTGCCCGCTCCCACTCCCCGCAGCACACCAGCACGGTGCCGTAGGTGCTGCGGCAGATCCCCCTTGAGTGGCGCGCCCCCCACCGCTCCGACGAGGCCCTCATCACCTCGCACCACTGGGTGGCGCGCGGGAAATCGCCAACCGCCTCGCACGCCGCGATCACGTAGCACAGTGCCCAGCCCAGCGAGATCGGCAGCTGCAGCTCCTCTCCGGTGGCGATCGCCGACGCCTCATCGAGCCGCCGCACGCCCTCCGACACGCGCGCCTGGCCGACCAGGGCAAGGCCCTCCAGCGACAGGCCAATCGCCTCCAGGTCCGGCACCGCGCACTGGCGCCCGATGTCAGCCGCCGCGCGGGCGAGGCGGATCACGGTGCGCAGATCGCCTCGGACGCCCAGCTCGAATGACCCTTCGATGACCGCCAACCAGCCGTGGTCGGCTCCGGGCGGGAGGTCATCGAGCAGACGGTGCGCCCGCTCCAGCCAGCCACTGGCGACGGCGTCGTCGCCCCGGAACTCGAGGAAGTCCGCCGCCAGCCAGGCCGCCACGCGCCCTGCCCCTGACGGGTCGCCGCTGCCGCGGTAGGCCTGATAGGCCCGCTCGCGCGATCCCACGGTCAGCTCAGCGTCGTGAAGCCAGTAACCGGCCCAGCCCAGCCCTTCCCACGCCTCACCCGAGCCCTCGTTCTGGACCGCTCCCGCGAAGCAATCCCGGGCCTCCAGCCATGCACCCCGCGCGAGCGCGTCTCGGCCCTGAGCAAGGCGGTCGCCGACGGTATGCGCGTTCCCGGTCATCCCAGTATCGCCTCGCAACGATAACCCGAGGAGATCCGGTCATGGGGCACTGTCGCGCACCCAGGCGTCGACTCGGTCCGCCACCCGATCCCATCCGGCCTCGAGCGTCATGTTGTGACCCATCCCGGAGAAGATCTCCGCCTGCGTGCCGTAGGCGCGCGCGGTCCGGTGGACCTCGTCCGTTGTGATGATCGCGTCCCGTTCGGCGCCCAGGACCAGCACGGGCGCATCGACCCGGCGCGGCCGCGGCAACGCGAACGCCAACATGTCGACGAAGGCCAGGTACGACTCGTCCTGGAGCCTGGCTCGGCAGCTGTCCACAACCGTCTGCGGCGTGTCGGCTGTGAAGAGCAACTCGCGGGCCAGCGCGGACGTGCCTACCAGCGGCCTGACGCTCAGCAGCAGATTTACCTTCAGCATCACCAGCGGGTGACGGACGCCCAAGCGGGCCACCGCCCCTCTCACACCCCCGGTGGGGACCGAGGCCATCAGGACCGCGCCTCGGGCTGGGTTTCGCTCCAGGTGCTTCTGCACGAGCAGGCCGCCCATCGAGTGCCCGACCAGGATCGGAAGGTCGTCGAACCGCGCTGCCGCCTCGCCGACGTCCTCGACGTAGTCGGAGATCCGATGCCAGATTCGACCAGCACGCTGGTCATGGCCGCGAAGCTGCACGGTCCGAACGTCGTGGCCGGCATCGGCCAAGCGGCCGCCGAAGTCGTCCCAGTACCAGGGGCCGTGCCACCCGCCGTGGACCAGCAGGATGGCCGTCATGCTGGAGTAAGTCCTACGGCGCTACACGCCAGCGGCGCGGCGCTATGGCGATGGACCGACATGAGGCCTCCTTGGTCTTGGTCCGGCTTGTGACCGGGAAGACACCGGGGCCCGCGCGATTCTTCCCCAGCGGCGCTAGCGAGCGTGCCCGGTGTTGTCGCTGCCGTCCTCGCGGGTCCGGCGAAGCTTCTCACCGTCTGCACGACCTCCATGCGCCTTGCGCGCGCGTGCGGCCACCTCGAGCAGGGTGCTGGCCATGACGGTCGAGGAGGGGGTCGACTTCTTCCAGCACATCCCTAAGATCGCCCGCAAGCTGCGAGCGCTGCACGACGTGGGGCTCGACTACATCAAGCTGGGTCAGCCCGCCACCACGCTGTCGGGCGGCGAGGCCCAGCGCGTGAAGCTGGCCAGCGAGCTGTCCAAGGTCGCTACGGGGCGAACCCTGTACATCCTCGACGAGCCCACCACCGGGCTGCACTTCGCCGACGTGCAGAGGCTGTTGGAGATGCTCAACCGCCTCGTCGACCAGGGGAACACCGTGGTGGTGATCGAGCACAACCTGGACGTGATCAAGACCGCCGACCGCATCATCGACCTCGGTCCCGAGGGCGGCGAGGAGGGCGGCGCGCTGGTGGCCCAGGGGACGCCCGAGCAGGTGGCGGCCAAGGCCGACCGCTCCTACACCGGGCGCTTCCTGGCCGGGATGGTCAAGCCGCCGGCGCGAAAGCAGCAGCGGCGGCCACGACCGAAGGTCGCAGCCGCCGCCTGACGCTCAGCCCGACTGGCGGGCGTGGCCGTACAGAATGCAGTCCGCGCTGCCGCCGAAGGCGTTGGTGGTCTCGCTAATGGCGATCGACGCGGTCACGACCGAGCCCGAGGGCGCCACGTAGTTGATCTCGTACTGTCCGTAGAACCCTCCGGCGATGCCGTCCACTCCCGGACCCAGCCCGCTCGGCTCTCCGGGGTCGAAGTCGTTGGGCGAGGAGTACTCCTCGTCGTTTGGGCCCGCCCCGGGGTTGTGCCAGCCCCACATCACGGCCTCGGCGTCGGCGACCGTGGTATCGAGGCCGAAGTCCACGTTCCCGGCCGCGCCGCCCGACGCATTGCACCCCATCTCGATCACCATGCCGCCGAGGCTGAAGACCTGGCCGAAGGGCGTGCCCGCGTTGAGCCGCACGTTTATCGGGCGCTCCCTAACGCCGCCCACCGCGTCTGCGTTGGCGCGGCGTTGGAGGCGGTGGTCGCGTGAGCCGCGTTGGCCGCCGTGCTGGCGGTATTCGCGCTGTTCGCCGTCCCGGCGCTGTCGGCGCTCCCGGCGCTGGGGACCTTGGCGAGCGACGCTTCCTTCACGTCGGCGCCGGTCACCTGGCCGTTGCGTATGTCCTTGGAGCGGATGGTGTTGTTCTTGATCTCGCGGCTGTCGATAAAGCCGGTGGCGACGCCGTAGGACACGCCTCCGAGCGAGAGGAAGAGAGCAACGCAGGCGATGATGAGAGCGGGGGAGGGCCTTTTCATGGCCCGCTAATCGGCAGGGGCGAGCAGGTCTTTAGCGAGCGTACCCGCGGCTG
>CAVSJF010000023.1:0-15410 GCA_963728155.1 uncultured Thermoleophilaceae bacterium
GGCCTAGCCGCGCATTGGACCTCGGCGGACCGGGTATCCATGCCCGAAATCCACCGAGGAGGTGCATCGAAGTGCGACGCGCATTGGTTCTTGCTTCCTGCCTGGCGATCGGCATCGCCCTGGGGGCCTTCGCCGGGGCGTTCGCGGGCGATAGCGGCGGCCACCACGGCTCACCCGCGTCGGAGGGGGAGCTCGTCGACCTCTCCTATCCCTTCAACGAGGACACCATCTACTGGCCCACCGCGACGGAGTTCACGCTCACCGAGGTGGCCGAGGGCGAGACCGAGGGCGGCTATTACTACGCGGCCAACGACTTCGCCGCCGCCGAGCACGGCGGTACCCATCTCGACGCGCCCATCCACTTCTCCGAGGACGGCGACACCGCGGACGAGGTGCCGCTCGAGCGACTGGTCGGCGACGCGGTCGTGGTCGACGTGTCGCGGCGCGCCCTTGCTGACCGCGACTACCTGATCACCAAGGGCGACCTCAAGGCGTGGGAGCGCCGCAATGGGCGGATCTCCTCCGGCTCGATCGTGCTGCTGCGGACCGGCTTCGGCCAGTACTGGCCCGACGCCGAGCGCTACCTCGGCACGGCCGAGCGTGGCCCCGACGCTGTGCCGCTGCTGCACTTCCCCGGCCTGGGCGAGGACGGTGCCCGCTGGTTGGTGGAGCGCCGCGGCATAAAGGCCGTCGGCATCGACACCGCCAGCATCGACCGCGGGCAGTCGACCGACTTCCTGAGCCATCGCGTGCTCGGGGCGGCCAACACGCCGGTGTTCGAGAACGTGGCCCACATGGACCGGCTGCCGAGCCGCAACTTCCACGTGATCGCGCTGCCGATGAAGATCGAGGGCGGCTCGGGCGGGCCGCTGCGGATCATGGCCGCGCTGTGAGGGTGAGCGCGGGCTAGCGCCGCCGGTAGCGGAGGTAGACGACCTTGGAGCCGAACGTTCTGGTCTCCACCAGTTCGAGCGAGAGCCGATCGGCCCGAGGCGGAAAGAAGGGTGTGCCGCCGCCGAGCAGGACAGGGTTGACGAAGGGCCGGTATTCGTCGATCAGGTCCTGCTCGACGAGCGCAGAGGCCAGGCCGGCGCCGCCGACCGAAACGAGGCTGTCGTCCGGCTCCCGGAGCCGCGCAACCTCTTCCTCAATGGTTCCGGTGGCGAGCGTCGCGTTGCCCTCCACCTCCTTCAGCGTGGTCGAGAACACGACCTTCGGAATGCCCTGCCAGATCCGAGCGAACTCGCCCTCGCGGGTCTCCCACGGCAGCATGTCCTCGTAGAGCCCGCGACCGCAGACGTGCGCGTCGAGCTCACGCGATTGCTCGTTGTGGAACCTCATCAGCTCCTCGTCGGGAGCTGCCCAGTCGATGTTCCCGTCGGGGCCGGCGATGAAGCCGTCGAGCGAGACGCTCATCGAGTAGATGACCCCGCCCCTCACGACAGCGCCACCCGCTCGAGCAAGACAAGTGCCTCGGTCAGGCCATCGCCCATGTAGCCGCGGTGAGCGTCGCGCTCGCCGCGGGTCGCGTACTCCACGAGCACCTCGACTCTGCTTCGACCGGCCTCCAGCTCGGCGAAGGTCACGACCGTGAGGGCCTCACCCTTGGGCGCGGACTCGAGAACCTCGGTGTAAACGATGCGATCGCCCTCGAGGATCTCGCGGTACTCGCCTCGAAACGCGACCTCCGTCCCATCGAGAGCCACCATCACGTACCTCCAGCCGCCACCCACCCGCAAGTCGATCTCAGCCGTCGTCACCTCGCCCCGCTCTCCGCTCCACCAGAGCCTCACGAGCTCGGGTGTCGTCCACGCCCGGTAGATCAGGTTCTTGGGCGCGTCGAAGTCGCGCGTGATCAGGATCTGCCGGTCGGTAGGAAACGTCACCGCTGGCTCAGCGCCCGGCATCAGTGTGCGGCTCCTCACGCTTGAGTTCGCCGAGGACGTCGTCCAGCCGGTCGAAGCGCTCAGACCACAGGTGCTCGTAGGCGCCGACCCAATCGTGAATGGGCTTGAGCGCCGGGCCGTTCAGCGAATACAGCCGCTCCCGCCCCTCTTGCCGAACGTGTACCGCGCCGACCTCGCGCAGAACCCGCAGGTGCTTCGACACCTGAGGCTGGGGCGCCCCGAGCTGAGTCACGAGGTCGTTGACCGGCCGCTCGCCGGCGGCCAGGACATCGAGGATCTCTCGCCGCCGCGGTTCCGCGACGGCATTGAAGACGTCCGCTGTGGTCGCTGCCCTCGCCATCGCGACCCAATATATACCGATATCAGTATATGTTGCAAGCCGCGAAGGCTTACGCGCCCCAGGAGCTCACATATTCCAGCTGTTCGGCGGTGGGGGCGTCCAGCTCCACCCCGAGCGACTCGAGCTTGAGCCGGGCGATCTCCTCGTCGATGGCGAGGGGCACGTCGAGCACCCGGTGGTCGAGCTCCTCGCCGTGCTTGGCCAGGTGCTCGACGGCCAGGGCGAGGTTGGCGAAGCTCATGTCCATCACCGCGGCGGGGTGGCCCTCGCCGGCGGCCAGGTTGACCACGCGGCCCTGCGCCAGGAGGTTGAGCTTGCGACCGTCAGCGAGCTCGTACTGCTCCACGAGCGGCAGGACCTCGCGCACGCGCCCCTCGGCCAGGTCGCGCAGGGCGCCGAGATCGATCTCGACGTCGAAGTGCCCGGCGTTGGCCAGCACGGCGCCGTCTCTCATGCGCTCGAGGTGCTCACGACCGAGCACGGCGCGCGAGCCGGTGACGGTCACGAACAGGTCGCCGCGCTCGGCGGCGGCGAGCGCCGGCATCACCTCATAGCCGTCCATGCGCGCCTCCAGCGCGCGCAGGGGGTCGACCTCGCAGACGATGATGTGGGCGCCGGCGCCGCGGGCGCGCTGGGCGATTCCCCTTCCGGTGGCGCCATAGCCGAGCAGCACCAGCGAACGCCCGGCGAGCAGCAGGTTGGTGGCGCGCAGGATGCCGTCGAGAGCCGACTGGCCCGTGCCGTAGCGATCGTTGAAGGTGCGCTCGGTGCGCGACTCGTTCACCGCGATCACCGGACAGGTGAGCTTGCCCTCGCGCTCGAGCCGGCGCAGACGCAGCAGGCCCGTGGTCGTCTCCTCGGCGCCACCGCGCACCGGGCGCTCCCAGCGGTGCAGGAGCATAAGCAGGTCGGCGCCGTCGTCGAGGGTGATGTCCGGGCCCCACTCGGCCAGGGCCCCCACGTGCTTGGCGTACATCTCGGCGTCCTCGCCGCGGCTGGCCTGGACCGGCACGCCGTCGGCCACGAGCGCCGCCGCCACCTCGTCGCGCACGGTCAGCGGGTTGGCCGAGCAGAGCGCGGCCTGCGCCCCGCCGGCCACCAGAGCGTGCATCAGGTTGGCCGTCTCGGCCGTCACGTGCAGGCACGCGGCGACCTTCAGGCCGTCAAGCGGCCGCGAGCCGGCGAAGCGCTCCCGGATGGAGCGCAGCACCGGCATCTGGCCCTCGGCCCACTCGATGCGCGCCCGCCCCGCCGGGGCGAGCGCCACATCGTGGACCTCGGATTCCAGAGACCTAGTAGCGATAGTGGTCGCTCTTGTACGGCCCCTCGACCGGAACGCCGATGTAGGCGGCCTGCTCGGCCGACAGTTCGGTGAGCTCGGCGCCTAGCGAACCGAGGTGCAGGCGAGCCACCTTCTCGTCGAGGTGCTTGGGCAGCACGTAGACCTGCGTGTCGTACTCGTCCTGCTTGGTGAACAGCTCGATCTGGGCGATCACCTGGTTGGTGAACGAGTTCGACATCACGAAGCTCGGATGCCCGGTGGCGTTGCCCAGGTTGAGCAGGCGCCCCTCGGAGAGCACGATGATCGAGTGGCCGTCGGTGAAGCGCCACTCGTCGACCTGCGGCTTGATCTTCACTCGCTCGACGCCGTCGACGTTCTCGAGCCCGGCCATGTCGATCTCGTTGTCGAAGTGGCCGATGTTGCCCACGATCGCCTGGTGCTTCATGGCTCCCATGTGCGCGGCGGTGATGATGTCCTTGTTGCCGGTGGCGGTGATGAAGATGTCGATCTCCCCCACCACGTCGTCGAGGCGCACCACCTGGTAGCCGTCCATGCAGGCCTGCAGGGCGCAGATGGGGTCGATCTCGGCCACCAGCACGCGGGCGCCCTGGCCGCGCAGCGACTGGGCGCAGCCCTTGCCGACGTCGCCGTAGCCCAGGATCAGGGCGGACTTGCCGGCGATCATCACGTCGGTGCCGCGGTTGATGCCGTCGATCAGCGAGTGGCGACAGCCGTAGAGGTTGTCGAACTTCGACTTGGTCACCGAGTCGTTGACGTTGATGGCGGGGAACAGCAGCGTGCCCTGCTGGAACATCTCGTAGAGGCGATGGACGCCGGTGGTGGTCTCCTCGGTCACCCCCTGGATGCCCTCGCCGATACGGGTCCACCTCTGCGGGTCCTCGCCGAGCGTGCGCTGCAGCAGGGTGAGGAACACGCGGAACTCCTCGGACTCGGCGCTCGCCGGGTCCGGCACCGCGCCGGCCTTCTCGAACTCGGTGCCCTTGTGCACCAGCATCGTGGCGTCGCCGCCGTCGTCGAGGATCATGTTCGGGACCGTCGCTCGCCCGGCCAGTTCAGCGCCTGCTCGGTGCACCACCAGTACTCCTCGAGCGTCTCGCCCTTCCAGGCGAACACCGGGAACTCCAGCCGCCGCGATGGCCGCCGCGGCGTGATCCTGGGTCGAGAAGATGTTGCACGACACCCAGCGCACCTCGGCGCCGAGGGCCACCAGGGTCTCGATCAGCACCGCGGTCTGGACGGTCATGTGCAGCGAGCCCATGATGCGCGCGCCCGCGAGCGGCTTGCTCTCGCCGTACTCCTCGCGCATGGCCATCAGGCCGGGCATCTCGTGCTCGGCCAGGGTGATCTCCTTGCGGCCAAAATCGGCCAGGGAGATGTCGGCGACCTTGTAGTCCTGCTTGGTGGCGGCTTCGGTGACAGTCATACGGCGGCTTTCTCCGTTCGTGGGGTGCGGGGAGGATCGAGGGCGAGCAGGCGCTCGTGCTTCTCCTGCTCGAAGTGCAGCCAGTCGCTCGTGTCCACGCCCTCGGGCCGCTGCGGGCGCTCCTCGAACCATCTGTCGAGCGAGCTGCGCAGGTCGGCGTCCGCGGCGAGGCGACGGGCAAAGGCGACGTCCGACAGCGCGCAGTCGAACCGGGCGAGCAGCTCACGCAGGGTGCGCAGGCGCTGCAGCTCGCCGGGTCCGAAGATGCGGTAGCCGGACGGGGTGCGCGGGAGGTCGATCAGGCCGGCGTTCTCTATGTAACGCAGCATTCGCGGCGACCACCCGGTGGTCTCCGCGGCCTCGTTGATGGTGAGCCCGTCGCGCATCCCGGGCACAACCTTACCACGATCGTGTCAAGGTTTGTGCAGGGGGCCCGACCGCACGACCTCGAACGCGTTGCCCGGGATCGTCTTGAGATCCTCGAGCGCCTCGTCGTTCCAGCGCGAGTCCGAGGCTCCGGTGATGAACCAGCTCGAGCCGTTGTCGGCCACGAACATCCCGTAGCGCTTGAGCGCGGTCAGGATCACCTGGACCTCGCGCGAGTAGCCGCCGATCGGCGAACGATGCCTTCAGGCGCAGCCGCAGGCCCATCGGCGGCAGGTTCGGGTCGGTCTGCGTCTGAGGCGAAGTGGGTGGCCGGGTGCACGTAGGCCCGCTGGGTCTGGGCCACGGTGAAGCGCAGGGCGTGGCGGATGGCGCCGGCCTGCACCTCGTCGTAGCGCACGAGCCCGGGCAGGATGGGCAGGCCGGCGGCGTCGGCCGAGGTCCAGCCGTCGGGCCGCAGCGCGTTCGAGCGCAGGTCGAACACCGCTCCCGAATAGGCGTTCCAGGTGCCGCCGGCGAAACTCGCGGCGAAGAGCTCGTACAGCCGGCAGCTGCCCTCCTGCAGGGCCAGCACGTGGCGATCGGATCCCGCCTCGACCGGCGCGTCCGCGGGAATGGGGTACGGGCCGGGCTCGGACTCACCGGGCTGCCGAGAAGGCCACGGGCAGCCGGGGCTGCGACTCGGGCACGACGATGTAGGGCAGCCCATAGTCGGGGTTGGACCCGAAGTCGGGATGCAGGTTCAATCCGGCGCCGATCGAGGCGACGTAGGCGTCCGGAGAGGGGGTCGACCGGCTCCCCGGAGATGTCGCGGTTCCAGGCGTTGTCGGGCGGGAACACCGGGCACCAGCCGATGGTCGCGCCGCCGCCCTGCGCGGGCGGGCCGGGCGCGTAGGGCCGGGGCGCCCCCGAGGACCGGGGACCGCCGCGGCGCGGCCTTCGACCACTTCGAGCAGCGGCCGCGCCGGCAGGCCCGAACGCGGTAGCGATAGCGCGAGGCCGCCGCCAGACCCTTGTGGACGAACCGCCTGGCCCCGCGCGGGCGCCGGACCCTGTGCGGCGGCCGCTTCGAGGGCTGCAGGCGCCGCCACGCGAGCTGGGCACGCGCCGCCCTGCTGCGGTTGTGCCAGGTCACCAGCACCGCGGAGTCGCTCCGGGCGCTCACCCGAAGCTTCGTCGGGGTCCGGCGGAGCCGCGGACGCGGCGGGGGCGAAGAGGGCGAGCGCAAGCAGCGCCGCGGCGAGCCGCGGCGTCACCGCTGCGTCGGCCAGCGCCGCCTTGAAGCGCACGAGCGGCTCGACGGGCGTGGGATCCACGCCCTCCAGCACGGCCAGGTACACGCTCATCAGGTCACCGAGGAACAGCAGCGACAGCACCCGCTCGAGGCGGCTGTCGCCGCTCGAGTGGAGCACCATCGTGGGCGCCCCGGCGCGCTCGGCCTCACTGCTCGGTCAGCTCGATCCTGGACTGCACGCGCGGGTGCTGGTCGGGATCGCAGAGGAAAATCGCCGCCAGCGGGGCCATGCCGCGGCCGCGCTCCCAGCCGCAGATCTCGTTGTGGTTGGCCTCGGGCAGCTCCGACCAGAAGGCGGCCCCGTTGGCGTTCTCGTTGATCTGGGTACGCCAGCGCCGGGCCAGGGCGGTGGTCGGTCCCGAGCCGTGGATCACCGGGATGGTCGCTCGCAGCCGAGCGGCCAAGGCCTTGGCCTGCGAGTCGTCGCCCGCGTCGGGCCCGCACTCCGCCGCGAGGCGCTCGAGCATGCCGGTCGAGGCGTCGATCTCGGCGTGCAGCCCGGGCGCCGCACCGCACAGCGCGGCGCACTCGAGAGTGCCGATCAGCATGTACAGCACCGCGGCGCGCGGCTGCATGCCCGCGGGCACGCCGATCACGGGCACGCCTTCGTCGCGAGCCGCCTGTGCGAGCTTGCCCCCGGTGGTGAGCACGATCCGTCCGGCGCCCGCCGCCCCCGCGGCGTCGAAGCAGGCCAGCGTCTCCTCGGTGTCACCCGAGTAGCTGCAGCAGAGGACCAGGCTGTCCGGGCCCGTCCAGGACTCGAGCGCGTAGCCGCGCACGACCGTGATGGGGCGGGTGGCCCGGTCCCCGAGCGCGGCCGCGGCCAGGTCGCCGCCGATGGCCGAGCCGCCCATGCCGCAGACGATCAGGCCGCCGGGGCGGTCGGCGGGGCGGATCCCGGCCGACTGCGCGCGCCAGAGCGCGTCGCCGAGCTGGAGGGGCTGGGCCAGGACGTCGGCAAGCATCCCCTCGGGGTCGGCCGCCTCGATTGCCTCACGCGACAGGGCGCTCAGCGCCGGGGCGCCGCCGTCGCTCACGGCACGGCCCCAGCCGCCGCCACGTGCTCGCCGGCGCCGATGTGTGCACCCGCGGAAACGTCGACTCCGGGGTCCAGCCTGGCCTTTTCGCCGATCACCGCTTCCTCCCCGATGGTTGCGCCGGCGCCGATCATCGCACCGGGGCCCACGCGGGCGCGCTTTCCCACCCTGACCCCCTCGGCCAGCACGCTCTCCTCGACCTCGGCGTCGGCCCCCACCATCACCCGGTCGTGAAGAACCGAGCGGTCGATTCGCGAGTCGCTGCCCACCGAGCAGTGGCGGCCGAGGACGCTCTGGGGCCCCACGTGCGCGCCGGCCACCAGGCAGCCCTCGTAAACCAGCGAGCCCGTCTCGTCGCGGTGGGGCAGCCGCGAGGCCGCCCGGCCGGCGAGCAGGTCCCACGTGGCTTCGAGGTAGCGCTCGGGGGTGCCGATGTCGATCCAGTAGCCGTCGGCCGCGTAGCCGTACAGGCCGTCCCCCACGAGCTCGGGGAAGATCTCTCGCTCGAAGGACACCGAGCGGCCCGCGGGGATCGTCTCCACCACCTCGCGCTCGACCACGTAGGCGCCGGCGTTGATCCGGTTGGTGGGCACCTCGCCCTCCGACTTCTCGAGGAAGGCCTCCACGCTGCCGTCCTCGCCGGTGGGCACCACCCCGTAGCTGGCGGTGTCGTCCACGGCATAGAGCGCCAGGGTCACGCGCGCGCCGCGGCGCTCGTGCTCGGCGAGCTCGGCGCTGAGATCCATGTCGGTGAGCACGTCGCCGTTGAGGATCAGCAACCGCTCCTCGAGCAGACCTTCGTCGTAGGCGAGGCGGACCGGGCCGGCTGTGCCGAGCGGCTCGCGCTCGATCACGTGACGCAGGCGCATGCCGTCGTAGATGTCGCCCAGCACCTCCCTGACCGCCTCGGACATGAAGCCGCAGGAGAGGACCACCTCGTCGACCCCGTGGCTGTGCACCCAGTCGAGCATGAAGGACAGGAATGGACGGCCGGCCAGGGGCATGACGGGCTTGGGTGTGGTGAGGGTGAGCGGGCGCAGCCGGGTGCCTTCGCCACCGGCGAGGACCAGGGCCTGCACGGCTACCGACCGATGCCTTCGTAGGTGAAGCCAGCCGCCATCAGTGCGTCGCGGTCCAGGAAGTTGCGCCCGTCGACCACGATCGGCGTGTGCATCCGCGCCTTGACCTCGCCCGCCCAGTCGAGCTCGCCGAACTCGGGCCACTCGGTCACGAGCACGACCGCGTCGGCGCCGTCGATCGCCTCGAGGGCGGACTCGGTGAGCTCCGCCCCGGCCAGGATCGCCCGGGCCCGGTCGGCGGCCACCGGGTCGTAGGCCCGCACGCGCGCGCCCTCGGCGATAAGCCGGCCGGCCAGCACGAGGCTGGTGGCGTCGCGGATGTCGTCGGTGTCGGGCTTGAAGGCGATGCCGAGCAGAGCCACCGTCTTGCCCACGAGCGGGCCGAGGTGCTTCTGGAGCTTGCCGATCGTCCTGCGCTTCTGGAGATCGTTGACCTCGGTCACCGCGGTGAGCAGCTGGAAGTGGTAGCCGGTGTTCGACGCCAACTGCTTGAGCGAGAGCACGTCCTTGCCGAAGCAGCTTCCCCCCCAGCCCACGCCCGCCCGCAGGAACTTGGGACCGATCCGGTCGTCGAGGCCCATCCCCTCGGCCACCTTGAGCACGTCGGCCCCCAGCTCCTCGGAGATGTTCGCGATCTCGTTGATGAACGAGATCTTGGTGGCCAGGAACGCGTTGGACGCCAGCTTGATCATCTCCGCGCTCGCCACGTCGGTGCGCAGCACGGTGTCGGTCAGCGCGCCGTAGAGCGCCTGGACGCGATCGCCGAACTCGACCGATCCGTCGTCGGCCCCCACCACCACGCGGTCGGGCTTCATGAAGTCCCGGACCGCGCTGCCCTCCTTGAGGAACTCCGGATTGGAGATGTAGCCAGTGCCCGGGCGCCGGCGCTGGATGGAGCGGCCGGTGCCCACCGGCACCGTGCTCTTCATCACCAGGGCGTGCTCGCTCGAGTCGCCGAGCTCGGCCAACACGGCCTCCACGCGCGAGAGGTCGGCGTCGCCCGAGTAGGTGGGCGGCGTGTCGACACACACGAACAGCAGGCGGGCCCGCTCGAGCACCTCGCCCATGTCGGTGGTGAAGTGCAGGCGCTCGGCGTTGCCGGCGACGAGCTCGGGCAGGCCGGGCTCGTGGATCGGCACCTCCCCCCGGGCGAGCGACTCGACCTTGTCGGCCACGATGTCGCGGGCCCAGACCTCGTGCCCCAGCTCGGCAAAGCAGGCCGCGGTGACGAGGCCCACCCAGCCGACGCCGATCACGCCTATCGGTTCACGCTCTGCGGTCATCGGGCGATGAGGGTATTCGAGGATTCAGCAACAGCGCCGAGCTGACCGGGCGATGGCCAGCATCTGCTTCTCGGTGAGCGTCTGCAGCAGGGTGTTCGAGATCCAGTAGGTGGCCTTCGGCGTGCGCCATGCGACGAGGCGCAGGCGGTCGCCGGCGAAGTGGAGCTGATACTCGCGACCGGCCAGCTTGCGGGTCTCCGTGGGAGCGTCGAGGATCGGGGGGTTCTCCCAGGTGGTGCCCTGGAATCCGTAGTACTCGCCGTCGGCGTTGTACTTGCGGATCACCATCCGGTAGGCGCCGTACTTCTTGCCGTCGGGCCCCCGGATCTTGTACACCCGCGGCGGCGGCACGAACTCCGACGAGTTCAGCAGCAGCGAGGGGTAGAGCACCGGCAGGGATCCGCCGGCTCCGGCCGCCACCGCCTGCAGCGCCTGCTCCTCGCCCAGGCCCGCCGCGTCGTAGAGCCCCAGGCTGGCCGCGTCCGGCGCGCCGCGCCGGCGCTTGCGCTTGGCTCGCCGTCCGGCGGGCTTGGCCTGGGCCTGCCCGCGGGGTCCCTCGGTGTCCTCCACGGCGAGGAACTGCTGGACGAGCTTCTTGACCTGGGCGTCGCTGGCCTCCACGTAGCTGGGGCCGATCGTGCCCTCGAAGTGGATCTCCTGGATGGGCTGCCGGGCCGAGAAGATGGCCAGCTTGAGCAGTCGCAGCACCTCGGAGCGCGACCGCAGGTTGGGGTCGGTCGACGTGTTGCGGCCGAAGATCTTCATCAGCCGGCCCGACTCGTCGATCAGCTTGGAGGTGGTGATCTGCTGCTTGGCCTGGCGCAGGAAGTCCTGCTGGCGGGCCGAGCGCACGAGGTCGGTGTCGGTATGGCGGTAGCGCACGTACTGCAGCGCCTTGCTGGAGCACAGCCGCTGGTAGCCGGGATCGATGTTGATGTACTGGAACTCGGCGCTGTCGTTGTAGTAGTCGTGGTCGATGTCGGCGTACACACAGCCGATCGCGTTGACCGCGCGCCAGAACCCCTTGAAGGTCACGTTGACCATGTGGTTGATGCGCAGGCCCGTGAGCCGCTTTACCGTGTCGAGCGTCTTCTGCGGGCCGCCGTAGGAGTAGGCCGCGTTGATCTTGTCGGTGCCGACGCCGGGGATGTCGACCTTGAGGTCGCGCGGCAGCGACATGATCGCCGTGGCCTCCTTGTCCGGGTCGAGGCGCACGAGCATGATGGTGTCCGAGCGCGCGTCGTTGAGCGCGCCCTCGACGTTGTCCTTCGGCCGGCGGTCGGAGCCCAGGATCAGCAGCGTCTGCGGCTCGCCGGCGTCGGTCTCCGAGAGGGCGCCCTTGCGCAGCTCGAGCTCGGGTCCCAGCTCGAGCGCCTCCACCACCTTGTCCACCTCGTGGAAGGCGGCGACCGTGGTGGCGCCCGCCGCGGCGAAGATGCACAACACGGCGCCGAGCAGGAGGCGCTTCCATAGTCCAGGGCGTGGTATGTCTTCGAACATCAGGCGATGCGCAGGGGCCGCTCATCCTGGCCCAACTGTCGAGGAAGCGATTCGACGAACTCGACGAGCGCCCTCCGATAATCCTGGAGAGACCGGATCGAAACCCACTCCTCGGGCCCGTGGTGACCGTCACCCACCGGCCCGCATTCCACCGCGGGCACACCCGCCTCGATGAAGGAGATGGCATCTGAGGCTCCGTCCCGCCCCACGGAGATCTGCTCGCCCGTCGGGCGGCGCGATCCGCGATATGGCCTCGCCCAGCGCCTGCACATACGGATCCTCGCGCTCGACGATGGCCGGCTGGCGGTGGAAGACCTTGACCACACCGGCGTCGGGCAGCGCGTCGACCGCGGCCCTGATCTTGTCCGGCTCCTGGCCGGGCAGGTAGCGCACGTCCACGTCGATCACGCACAGGTCCGGGACCTTGTTGAGCGCGTCCCCGCCCAGGATTCGGCTCAGGTTGACCGAGGGCCGGTCGAACATGTCCGACGACTCGCGCGCGAAGGGCAGCGTCTCGATCTGGCGAAACACGTCGAATGCCTTGAGCACCGCGTTGTCGCCGACCCATGGGGTGGAGCCGTGGGCGGCCTTGCCGGTGACCTCGATCCGCATGGCCAGCACACCCTTTGCCTGGATGCCGATGTGCATGTTGGTCGGCTCCCCGGTGATGGCGAAGTCGCCGATGTAGCCCTGCTCGACCAGGTAGTCCGAGCCGCGCTGCTCGAGGTCCTCGGACTCCTCGTCGGACACGCAGACGAAATGCACGCGCACGCGGTCCTGCCCGCACAGGTCGTGCAACGCGCACATCATCGCCGCCAGCCCGCCCTTCATGTCGTAGGCGCCGCGGCCGTAGAGCCGGTCGCCCTCGATCCTCGGAGCGAATTGCTCGGGCCGTCCCGGGACCACGTCGAGGTGACCATGGAGGACGATGGTGGGCGTGCCGCCCGAGGGCCCGACGGTCGCGGCCAGCAAGGGCCGCCCGTTGTGCACGCCGCCCTTCACCTCCACGTCACGTGCCTCGAGCCAGCCCTTGACGAAGCCGGCGGCACTCTGCATTCCCTCGAGGCTGGACGTGTCGTAGGTGAGCAGGCGCTCGGTGAGCGCTCGTTCATCCATCCCGGCGGCTGAGGATAGTGAGCCGAATCGCGCGGGGCTAACCGGTGTAGCGCGGCAGCTCGGACGCGCTCCCCTCGCGGATGGCGAACACCCGAATTTCGTCGAGGTCGACATCCGAGACGTTCACCCGCAGGTCGAATCCCGACTTGGCCACGGCGAAGGTCTTGAAGCTCTCGACCATGTCCGGGCGGATCTGCTCCGGTGCCTCCTGCGCCACCAGGCGGTCCTCGTGGAAGACCAGGATGAGACTCGCCGGGCGTTCCGCCGCGCGGTCGATGGCCCAGCCACCCACGCGCAGGTCGCGGTCATCGCGCTCCAGGTAGTCGACGAACCCTTCGATCCGCCCGTCCTCGATGGGAATGTCCGATCCCGTGCCGGTCAGCGCGGCGCTTCCGTCGCGCTCGACGATCCGGTAGGTGGCCGGCTGTTCGGTCTGCAGGCGCACGAGCCGTCGTGCCTTGCCCCGGCCCGTGATGGTGAAGATGCCGAGGTCGTTCGGTCCGGAGGCCACGGAGCTCGCCGGCACCATGGCCGCCATCCTCACCTCTTCGCCATCGGGGAAGGCCGTGGTCACGGCTCGGATGGTCCCGTTCAGGGAAACCGCCAGACGGGTGCCCGCCGACACGCCTTCCTCGAGTCGCCCCGTGATGAAGCTTGGAGTGGTCGTGGCGTCGCCGCCGGCGGGGTCGAGCAGCTCCCGGGAATCGAGGGCGACCCGGCCCGCGGTGGGTGAGCGGCCCTCCAGCGAGCCGGCTTGGCGCCCCAGCATGTCCGCGTCCGGTCCGCTGGCGTAGAGCACTCTGGCGCCGTCGCCCGAGCCGAACAGGGCGATCATCCGGCGCAAGCCTGCTTCGCGGCGGCGGACGAAGTCGGCGAAGTCCTTGGTGATCGACGCCTCGCTGCGTCCGGCCGCCACCGTCACCTCGCCCGCCGCGGGCCCGCCGTTCTCGACATCCTGGCCGTCGGCCTTCCACGGCAGCTTTGTCCCGAGGGCTGCAGCGATGGTCGGCAGGATGTCGATCGTCCGCACCATCGAGTCGTCGACTCGGCCCTGGCGCTCGTTCGGATACTTGATGAGCAGCGGGACGGCGGCGATGTCGCTGAAGTTGGTCTCGGTGGGCGCGCGGCGGCTGTCCCCGGGGCGAAAGCTGACGCCGTGGTCGCCCGTGATCACGAGCAGAGACCTGTCGAACAGCCCGGTCCGGCGCAGGCGAGCCATCAGGCGACCGACCAGCTGATCGACGTACCCCAGCTGCAGCAGGTGGCGCTGTAGCCCGATTCGCGCCGGGCCAGGGGCGGTGGACCACTGCTCGTTCGCGAGCCCCGGGATGTCGGGGCCGCTGATCGCGTACTGGCGCCCGTCGGGCAGGTACTGCCACGGAATGTGGGGCAGTGCGAGGTGCAGGAAGTGGAGGCCGGGGCGCTCCTGGCCGGCACGCATCCCGTCAAGCAGGTCGTCGAAGGTCTGCCTGCGGTTGCGGAAGGCAACCTCCGAAACCGGTGCGTTTGCGGCGGGCGCGCTTCCCTCGTCGCGACCGCCCTCCGTGAAGCCGCCGAAGGTCTGATCCACCGCGGGAAGGCCGCCTCGCGCCCCCTCGGGTAGGAGCAGGTGGAGCGACACCACCCCGAGGTCCTTTGCCAGTGCCCTCGCACGCGACCGAAACGGCGTGCGCCGGCGCTCACCGCACAGGCTCTCGGCACAGAGCTCGGTCGCGGTCTCGTTCACGTTGAGCGAGTAGTCGTCGCCCAGCAGCGTGAACAGGCTGCCGGGATAGTCGGCGGCGATCGGCAGCCGATCTCGCGGGGGGCGTTGGCCCGAGAGCAGCGCGGGCACGGCGACCGTGGTCTGGCTGTTGACGGTGGTGGCGTTTCGGTACCAGGTGGCGCGTCGGGCGAGCGCCGCGAAGTTCGGATAGCGGGTGGCGTCGATCCGCCCATCGGCGCCCATGAGCATGTTGGGATCGAGCTCGTCGAGGACCAGCACCACAACCGGCGTGTCCGCGCGAAGGTCACCCGTGGCGGCGCTCGCGTCGTCTTGGGGCAGCACGAGCTTCGACACGCCCGAGCTGAACAGGAAAAGCAGGAGGAACAAAACCGGCAGCGGCGCCAGGACCGTGAGGGCGGTGCGGACGCCCTGCCAGCGCGAGTAGGCCAGAGCGCCGAGTACGCCGGCCGCGGCGCCCAGAACGAGCAGCACCGCCGCCGAGCCACCGACGGCGTCATCGAGTACCTGCACCGCGAACGCGCCCGCGAGAACCGCCAGGAAGAGCAGGTGCAGCCCCTGCCGGACGGGCGGCCACTTCGAGAAGGCCGCCTCCACGAGCGCAAGCAGCGTCGGCGGCACGACCACCATGGCGATGGAGAAGAGGAGGATGTCGCCGGCGGTGTTACCCCTCGCAACGAAGAAGTCGGGCGAGTCGGCCAGTACGTCGAACAACGGCTTCGCGAAGGAGAAGGCCCACAGCACGGCGAGATGAATCCAGCCGATCAGCAACCCGCGGACCCCCAAGGCTCGGGCACTTTACAAGTCCTTCACACCACGGATGCCCAGGAGGTCCGTTTAGGGTTCTTTCGGTGAGGTATGCCCTCGTCACCCTGATCGCCGTCCTTCTCGGGGCCCCAGCGGCGAGCGGTGCGCCCGCCGAGTACCTGCTTCCCGGCGACACCGTGTTCCCGGAGGGAATTACCACCCGCCCGGGCAGCGATCAGTTCTTCGTCACCTCCACCACCGACGGCACCGTGTT
>CAVSJF010000024.1:0-111649 GCA_963728155.1 uncultured Thermoleophilaceae bacterium
GCGCGGCGAGCGCCCGCCCGACTCGCGTCTCGTCTTGATTGCGGTCGACAAGAGAACTCTCGCGCGCCGGGATCCCGAACGCGCCGGGATGGTTCTCGCGGGCCGACTACGCCCGCATGCTGGATCGGCTGCGTCGCGACGGCCCGGCCGTGATTGCGCTGGACGTACTTTTCGCGGGCCCGCGAGAGCCTCCCCGGCGATCGTAGGCTGCTGGAGGCGATCCGCGCCAGCCACGAGCGGCTCGTGTTGCCGTATCGACGACTTCGCGATCGTGACGGTATTTCAGGCCAGCGAGCTCGAGAAGAATCTGCTGCGCGGCATCTCGTACCCGGCCAGCAAGACCGAGCTGGTCTCCACGGCCGAGTCAAACGGCGCGACCCAGGAAACCATGCAGCGCGCTTCAGGCGCTGGACCGGAAAAATTTCAAGAACTCAAGCGCACTCGAGGGCGCTCTGTTGTCGGCGCCGCTGCGGACGGTGCGACCGAGAATCCTCGGACGGCCCCAGGCACTCGAGGCGACCGGAGTACGCACCGGCTTCGCCGGCCTGCCGGATGACGTGGACGAAAGGATCCGGCGCACCGACTACGAGGTCAACACGACCGCGGAAGTCGGCGCCCATACCTTCGCCTTTGCGTCCGCGGACGTCGTCCGAGGCGGAGCGCTCGACGTGGAGGAACTACCTAGCGCGTCCCGGCGAAGGTTGGGCGAGCAGAGTGAGAACACAACGTGGATCGATTTCCTGGGCCCCGCGGGAACCGTCCCCCGCGTATCTGCGCTCGACGTGCTGGAAGGGCGGGTGGCGGCAGGGGAGTTCCGCGACAAGCGGGTGGTGATCGGGGTGACCGCCCCGGGGCCCGACGTGCACGCATCCCTTCGAGACCATGCGCGGCGCCGAGGTACAGGCGACCGCCCTGGACACGATCCTGCGCGGAGCGCCGCTACGTGACGTGCCGGCGCTGCTGGACATCCTGGCCATCGTGCTGCTCGCCGCCGTACCCGCGCTCGCCACGCTGGCTCGACGTCGCTGGCTCGCGCTCGCCGCCGTCGCGGCGACCGCCATCGGCTTTCCTCGCCCTCGCGCAGATCCTCTTCAACACCGGCCACATCATCGCCGTCGTCGTACCGTTAGTCGCGCTCCTGACGGCCACCCTCGTCGCCGTAGTCTTCGCCTCGGCGGGCGTGTTGCGTGCACGTCGGGCGCGCGCCAGCGGATAGGGGTAGCCTGGGCGAGGAACGCTCAAGGAAGCTCGCGCTGGACCCCACCCGACCGCACGAGCGATTGCGCTGACCGTACGCCGCGTCGGCTTCCCGGACGGGCCGTGTGGCACGGGGAGCTCGGCTCGACCCTAATGCCGGCGAAGGCCATACGTCCCCTTGCTTTACGCAGGATGATGCCCCGGCTTGTGGTCGCCGTGGTGATCACCGCAGCCGTGGCGGCAATGGCGCCCTCCGCGTGGGCGACTTTCCCGCGACTGAACGGCCAGCTCGCCTGCCAGTCCTCAGGGAGCGCAGAGCCCAGGATCTTCGCCATCCAGCCCCTTGCGGGGTTTCTCGACGACGAGATCAGCTGACGCGGTGGCCCGACCGACCGGGATGCGGCTGGTCGGTCAACGGGCGGCTCCGACAACTCTCGGTGAGAAGCTCCAGCAGCGGCTCAGCGGCGGCCGCTCCCCTACCTACACTCCCAACCGGAGAGGGAGAGTGGCCGGTGCCGACCGTTGAGGCCCGGTCAGCCGCGCTCCCGTTCGCCTGGCCAAGCCGGAGCGGTGGTGGTAGCAGAGGTACGGCGCGTGCTCGGAGTCTGCGCGCCACCGGAAGCCCGGAGCCGAGGCTGTGCCGACGCCCTCGGAGGAGGGGGTCGGCCGAGTTCGCGCTCAGCCCGACCTCATGGCGCCGTAGGGAACCCGGCCCGGTCTACGCGGTCACCTCGGCGGCCACCGGGGAACCGTCCGTAGCTGCGCTTAACCTCCTACGACGCTCCGGATGAATACCGCCCGCTGACCGAGGACCCCCTTCCGCCGCGCCCTCGCGAACGATAACGTGCGCGCCCGTATCGCGATCAACAACCCGGACCCGCCCGTCGCGAACGCTCGTGTGGTGCCCGCCTCGCTGCAGGTGTTGATCGTCGTCCAGTCGGTCTCGCACGAAGATCCAGTGCTGTAGCTGCCTTTCACCTTGTACTTAGACTTCTTGCGCTATAGGCGGCAGCTTCTGGCGGACGGGACCCTGTTCGTTCGCCTGGGGGTCCGCGTGCCGACCTTTTTCTTGGGCTTAGGGCGGCCGCTTCTGGCGGACGGGACCCTGTTCGTCGCCGGGGGTACGCGTGCGCAGCCGTGGACGCGCTTGCTAGGACAGTCGAGGCTCGGCAGCCGCAATACGATGGCCCGCGCTCCGCGGCGGGCCTGGAACACCTTGGCACGGCCCTTCGAGACGATTACCGAGTTGGTGGACCCCTCTCGGCGGCGGCCGCCTCAACCAGAACCTCTCCCCGGCGTGTGTAGATGGTGCTCCCGACGGGGATCTCACGAGAATCCACAAGGCGGGTCGCTGCGGCGGCTCCCCGCACCCGCACGAATACGATGCCGCTCCGCAGCGTCACGCGAACGGTCTTCGAGAGTTGCGGCACCGAAGCCCGGGATGGAAGTCCCGGGAAGGTCGCCCAGGCGGAGGGCGCCATTGCCGCCACGGCCGCGGTGGTCGCCACGGCGACCGCGAGCCCGGGCATCGTCCTGCGTACAGCAAGGGACGTATGCCTCTCGCCGGCGTTTGGGGGGTCAAGCGGAGCTCCCCGTGCCCCGCGCCCCGCCGGGGAAGCCGACGCTGCGTACGGTGAGCACAATCGCTCGTGCGGTCGGGTGGCGTCCATGCCGGCCCTCCTTTGGGCCCTGAGCCTCGACGTTCGTAAGGGGGAGGCTACTCCGCAAGAGCGGCCAAGTCACCCCTTGATAGGTCCCTGGAACAAAAGGGGGAGACATTCGCCCGGACCGGGCTTAGAGGATCAGCGCTTGACCGTCTCCAGACGCAGGTGTAGCTCGCTTGACGAGGTGGGCCTTGGCCGTGTGGGTGAAGATGCGGGGGCTACCCGGAGGCGGTCACCATGCCACGGACGGGCGGACCTCACTGGCGAACTCTCTTCGCGACTGACGGGGCGCACACAAGGTATCGAGGCCTCGCGCGCGTATGCGGGCTTCGTTGGTCCCAGCGATCTCGGTGCGTGGGGGCTGCAAGAGCTCGCGTTCGCACCTGACCGCTCCGCTGGGGAGCGCGACCTCCGAGTGTTTCCGATTCTGCTGCCGGGCGTGCGTGAGCCGTTCGACCCGACGGTTCTCCCTCACCTCTTGCGGACTCGCACGTGGGTCGACTACCGCCGGGCCGGCACCTGCGGACGTCTGGCCGCCACCGGCCGAGTCTTGGGAACGCGGTAAATCGCTTGGCGGCTGATCTGGCGACGCGAGCCACCATCGCCGGCCGGTAGCCGGCGGCGCGATCTCGCGCGACCGGGCGACGCGCTGCCTCACTCCCAGTCCCGCAAGAGCTGTCCCGCGATCTCCAACTCGTAGCTCTTCTTGCCCGGCGTTCGTTCCAGCTCGGCGGTCCGGCGGCGCTGCTCGGCGGCCAGCGCGCGCTCCTGGCAAACCGTCGGCGCCGTCCTTCACCAGCTGGTCGGCCACCGTCTCCAGGGTTTCCGAGATGTCGTGCTCGCGGCAGATCTCTGCCACCGAGCGGTCGCCGCGAAACGGGGCCAGCACCAACTCGACCTTCTGCTTCGCCGTGTACTTCCTGTACTTGCACCTGTCACTCAACGCGAACTCCTAGGCGCGTTGAGCGGCCCATCCTGCGAGGCGCCCCGGACGCGATCTCCACCTCGGCCCAAGGGCCTCGTCTCCGACCGCGTCCCGCACACTTCAGACTCGTCAACACCCCAGAGGGGAGCAGGCCAGATGTCGACCGGCGAGAGGGGGTCATTATTCAGGCGGCGCCACACCCGACGCTCGCCCACGTCGACATCGACGTCGATCAAAGGGAGAGGTGGTGCGCCTCACCGGAATGGATTTGCATCGAGATTTCTGCGGTAGGCGGGCTTCAAGCGCACGTGGCGGTCGCGGTCTCGCTTGAGTAGCCGTAGGAGTGCCCAAGTCGGCCCACACGCTATGCACCACTGGCGAACGCCGGCGCGCCTGACTACGCGTCGATGGGTCCCGAGTTCGGTGTTTGATGCGCTTCGCGTCGCGCTCGAGGCCGGATACGCGCGACGGCGCAGAAAGAGCCCGCTCGCGCGGAAGACACTTGATGGAATGCCGCAGCGCTCAGTCAGCGCGCGCGAGATACGGCTCTCCGGGACGGACCGTGACTGCCCGCCCGCGCCCGAAATCCCGCACGCGCACTGTGCCGCGGATGACCGTCGTAAGCGTGCCGGCGCACCTGTCCTCGGTGAGCCACTCGGTACCGCGCGACGCCCCCGAGCTGTACTTGCCGATCACCTTGGCCCGGGCTCCTCGGTTTCCTTTCCTGCGCGCTACGCTCACTCCCGTCCGGTCCGAGACCTTCGGCGCAGCAACCGACTCGCCGACGGCGACGCGGAGCCTGCGTGGGGACGAGCGTGCCGCCCGATTCGCCCTCCCTTCCTGAGTCGACGATCCTCGGCAGTCAGGGAGCCTCCCCGCAAGCCGAAGCTTCGTGACGGCGCCCCGGCGGCCTTTCTGGAGCACGCTGAAGCGGCCCTTCGAGACCGAAGCGACCTGGCGCGCGCCCCCGTCATTCCTCGCGGTGACCAGCCGCACGTCGTTGTCTCTCCGGTCGATCGTGGATCCGATCGGGATCTTGACGTTCTGGGTCAGCGAGAAGAAGCGATCTCCCTGCGGGAGCCGCAGCCGGAACTTGCCCTCGCGAAGCACGCGCGCGTATCGGCCGACGATAGGCTGGCGTTCGCCCGGCCGGTCGACCGTCTCACAGTTGTTCCGAACCGCGTCGTTTCGGTCCGCGATCGCCAGGTCCTCATCGTCCCCGCAGTCCACCACGTCGACGGTGCCGTCGTGCGCGTTTACGAGGTCCGATTCCGTTCCTGCTGTGAGTCGGTCGCGCCCGTCGTCGGGTCGGTCGCGCCCGTCGTCGGCCTCGATCCGATCTTCGCCACGCCCGCCGTCCAGGGAGTTGGCGTTGTGGTCTCCGAACAACGTGTCGTCCACCTCGCTGCCGATGACCGCCTCCACATCGTCCGCCACGTTGTCGTTTTCGCCGCGCTCACCATCGTCGGCCATGCCGTTGAGCGAGACCGAGACTGGGGTCGTTCGGCCGTCATAGGTCACGGTGTCCCTCCCAGCCCCCCCGTTCATCGCGTCGCCGCCCAGCCCGCCATCCAGCAGGTCGTTCCCTTTCCCGCCAAATAGCCGGTCAAAACCTTGACCGCCTTCCAGCCTGTCGTCGCCATCTGCGCCGACAACGCCGCCGACAGCGCCGCCGTAGACAACGTCGTCCCCCTCCCCACCGCCCAGCGCGTCCCCGCCGGGGCCGCCCTCGAGCGTGTCGCCGCCGCGTTCACCGTCCAGCTCATCGGCGCCGCCACCGCCCATGAGCGTGTCCTCATCATCGCCTCCCGTCAGGGAGTCCTCGCCCCGCTCGCCCCTCAGCGTGTCGCGGCCGTTCTCTCCCTGAAGGTTGTCACCCGAGTCATCCTCGCCGCCCTCGAGCAGGTCGTCGCCGTCACGACCCAGGATGGTGTCTTCTCCGCCACGGCCATCAAGACAGTCCGCATGGCTGGATCCAATCAGCGCGTCGGGGCCCGAGCCGCCGATCACACATTCGACGTCCGGTCGGACGTTGTCGCGTTCGTTGACCTCGCCGTCGTTCTTGACATCGTCGAGAACGATGAACAGGGCTGCCGTCCGCTCGCTGAAGTCGGCCGTATCTCTTCCCTGTCCGCCGCTGAGCACGTCGGATACAAAAAAAAAAAAAAAAAAAAAAAAAGCCGCCGTCGCCCTGCAGTTCGTCGTTTCCGGCTCCACCCGCGAGGTCGTCGTCGCCCGCGCCCCCGAAGGCGTCCAACCGGAACGGCGGCTGGGACGGGGTCGCGGAGTCAGTAACGCTTAGGCTGTCGTCCCCGCCCCCAAGGAAGACCTCCACAGGTACCACCCCGTCGGCGTCGCACTCAGCGAGGTAGGGGTTCGTCGGCATGGGGTTCGTCCCTAGGGGAGGGTTGCTGCATCCGGATCCTTCCCCGGCGATCATCGCTCTCAACACCCCTGGTTCCTCCGGCGGCTCCTCAGCGAAGGAGAAGGTGGAGCCATCCCTGGAAATCGACAAGACGTTGAAATCGGCGTCGAGATCCTCGTAGTGGATCGTTAGGGGGCTCGACAGCGTCTGCACCGTGGACGCGACGGCCATCGGCGGCATCGCCAGCACTGTCGCGAGCACCGCCCCGGCGAAGCCTGTCCATCGCAAGCGCCGCACGATGCCCTGGTCGGTGGACGGTCGAATTCTCGGTCCACCCGGCTTATCCCTCGCGCTCCGGCGGTTGACATCAGAGCGATACCCGCACAGATGCATGCGAAACCCCTGAGGCGACGCCGGCGCCGAAAGCATCAACTCAGCAGATGACGGCGACGTGGAACGGCATCTCGGTCCAGGCGCCCGTGTCGTTGGCGGTGCGCACACGTACTTTTTTGGGTTCGACGCCTTGGCGGACACGATGATCTGACCCTTGTTTGGGCTAGCGATCGTGGCCTGATAGGAGCAGCCCTGCACGTCGCGTTTGAAGATTACGTCGTAGACGCTGTCTCCTGTTGTGTGCACTACGCTCGGCAGGACGTCGGCATCCCCGTCGCGGCCGCGCGCGACCATGCCGTTGCCTTCGACGACGGCCCAGAGATCGAGCCCCCTGCGCTGGGCACGGTCTCGAGTGTGGACTCCTTGATGGCCTTACCGCCGACTGAGTCCAGTTGAAACTTACGTCCGCGCAGTGACGCTTGCGGATGTCCTTGCGGGTCAGGTCGGAGACGTCCTTGGGGTCACCGAGTTGTTAATGATGTTCTTGCCGGTGATCGCCGCAATTTCGCGTACCCCGAGCTGCCAAGCGCCACGATGAGCGCCACGAGCGCCACGATCATGGCCGGGGACGGGATCAGCCTGCGGAGAGTTCGGGACATGGAGACCTCCCCTTGAGCGTGCTCTCGGCCTTGTAGCGAAGAGCTGGGCGGAGTTTGGCCGAGTTGGACGTCCGCCCGGCAGGCTCGCCGGAGATGCGAGCCAGAAAGCCCATCGCACGGTCATTAGAAGAACCTCCATGTCTTCGGGGACCGGCGCGTCCGCTGGCCAGACGTTCGCATGCGGGGACCCCATCTGTCAAGCCCGTACCTCAAATGAGAGCGCACGCCAAAAGGCGGCAAAAGGCCCCGACAGCTCGGCACGGTGGAGCGGCACAGCGAGCGATCGGAACGCATACAGCGGGTGACGCCGGGAGGCCAATACTGCCCCAGAAAAAATCTTGAAGGTCACGCCCGGGCGTTCTACAACCCCGAATAGGACGCGCTATGCCGCTTCGATCAGCGCCGGGGTCCGGCACGCGAGTGGGCCAGGGTTTGGCACCCGCGCCGTCGCCCGATGTCTTGCCATCCGCGTTCAGCGGAGTACCCTCGGCGGTAGACGTCGGGACCCGAAGGTCCAAGGAGGCCAGGATGGCCGATTCTCGACCGCACGCACGGTGCGCCGCATGGCGCCCAGCGCGAGGCACGGAACAGTGTCGACGGTGTTGCGGCGCTGCCATCTCGGGTGGGCAGCCGGGCCGCGGCGGCGGGGCGATGATCCACCGGGACGACGTGCTCATCAAGGCGTCCCCGACACACCTCCGCGCGGTTCGCTCGATGCCAGGAGAGGCCTCCGCGTCTCCAGCTGGACGCTCTACCCTCAGGCCGCCCGTACGAGCAGCTTCAGGGCGACACCATCGCCTGCAGCGAATCGGGATTGTGGCTTGCGGACGAGTAATCCTGACACTGGGATTCACGCAGTCATACGAGGGTCAAGCTACTCCCCAGGATCGTGGAGGCTGTGACACATATTCCTGTCAAGTCTTCAATCCGCATTGCCCTAAAACGGATTGGCAGCAAGATTACGAAAAAGCAGGATCCGGCTGACTCCCAGCGGGACTTGGCGTGCGTGCCGACTGTGGTGCCCCGCGGAGGTGTCGTGAGCGCCCCCTGCACGCGCAGCATAAGCGTGGCCGTCCGGCGGTCGATGTTGGGACGGCGCGTGTTGATAAGCGTCGTCCTCGCCGCCCTCGTCGCAGGGTTCGCTCCGAGCGCGGCACTGGGGGGGACGGTTTCGACCGTCTCCAACCAGCTCCACTTCAGTGCCTCGGTGGGCGAGGCGAATCAGGTGACCGTGATGACCAGCAGTGGGCAAATCGTGATAACGGAAGAGGGCGACCTGGCGACCCTCGGGACGTCCGACCTAGACTGCACGTCCGACGCCGGCCCCCCACAGGCCGTCTCGTGTCCCGCAGCAGGTATCACGGAGATTGTGTTGAGCGGCGGGAACCTCGACGACCGGTTGACAAACATGACCCCGCTCGACGCGCAGGCCTGGGGCGAGGAGGGGCATGACGTGATGGTGGGCGGCGGCGGAAACGAACGCATTGAGGGCGGGCCAGGCCCGGATGACATCGACGGCGGCGGGGGAAGCGACCTCCTGTACGGCGCGACACTCCGGGACCCGGGCGCGGGCTCGGACACCGACCAGCTCGCCGGTGGGTCCGGCGACGACCGGCTCTTCGGCAGCGGTGGCACCGACCACCTCGACGGGGGGGTGGGCGCCGACCAGCTCGAGGGCGCCGGCGGCGCCGACGACGTACGCGGAGGCGACGGAGCCGACAGCGTCCTCGGGGGCAGCGGCGACGACGTGGCGGATGGTGGCCCGGGCGATGACACGGTGGGTACCGAGATGACGCTCGGCGCCGTGGCGCGCTCGCAGGAGCTCGGCAACGATGCCCTCATGGGCGGCCCAGGGAACGACACGATCAGTCCGGGACCGGGCCCGCCGCTTCCCGACGCAGACACCATCACTGGGGGCGACGGCGCTGATTGGGTTGGCTACGACGCACGCATGGCGTCAGTGAAGGTCTACAAAGACGCCGCCGCCAATGATGGCGGGCTGGCCGAGCGCGACAACGTCGGACTGGACGTCGAGCGGATCACCGGGAGCCTCGCGTCGGACACGCTGCGCGGCGGTCCAACACCGGACGAGCTCGAGGGAGGCCCGGAGGCCGACACCCTCGAGGGGCTAGCCGGTGACGACAAGCTATTTGGCGACGCCGGCACCGGGAACACGCTCGAGGGCTCCGGTGGGGAGGACTACGTCGACGGTCAACGTGGCCGCGACCAGGTCGAAGGAGGACGCCGCGCTGATGTCGTAGCCGCCCGCGACGGCGGGCGCGACGCGACGGTGTCCTGTGGTCCCGGTCTGGACTTCGCGATCGTCGATCGGCGGGATCGCGTTGTGAAGCGCGGCGACAATCGCTGCGAGCGGGTCGACGACGGAAGTCAGAGAAAGCCGACCCCCGGTCGCGTCTATGTTGAACCGCAGCGCTGCGGCGGGTCCGAGGACGTGGGGCTCGGCTTGCCGGCAATGCACCGGCTCGTGCCGCTGCGCTACTCCATCATGATCCCAAGCGGTAGCCAACGTCGCCGTGCCCCAAAGCTGGACGTAACCGACTGCCCGGTCCGCCTAACGGCGACGCCAGAGGAAGGCCGTCGCGCGTCAGCCGGGGTGTCGGGTGCGGCGGTCAGCGTGAGCCAGATCTCGGGTCATCGCGTGACCACCATGCTGAAGGTCAAGTCGCCTCGCTGCGGCGCGGGGGCGGCCAGGGCGCTCGCCGCAGCTCGTTCGCAGCGACTACGAGTCAACGCGCGCGGGCGGCGGGGTCGCTGGCGGGTCCTGGGGAGGTACAGCATCGGGGCCTCCTTCGGCACGGACTGGACAACCGTCGAGGCCTGCTCGCGCACAACGACGGTGGTAAGGCGGGGTCGGGTTCAGGTCACCGATCTCACCACCCGCCGCACGGTCATCGTTCGCGCCGGCCAGCGGTACGTCAGCCGCGCGAGATAGCGCGGGCCGCCGCGTCGATGCGGCACCTACTCCGCTTTCCACGCGGATTCGGGCATGCACGCCTTGACGCGCCCGGTCATTGCTGAGAGGGTCCTGCACGCATAGCTTCGTGCCGCCGGCGGTCGTCCTGCGGAGTCTTGACGAGCGTCAGCCGAATAATCGGCGATTCAGTCAGGAGGACGAGAATGGCCAGCACGACGGACTCGATGGGCGTCGGTACGCCGTTCCTGCCCTATGTGTCCCAGGCTCTCGAGCGGGTGGCGTGATGTCCACCACTCAGGCCGCGACGATGCGCAGTGCCGCGTGTTTCGCCTTCGGCGTAGTGCTGTTCGTTGCCTGGGGGCTCGCGACCATCGTCTGGGTCGTCAGCACCGTGAACCTCGTCGCCGACGGCGACGCGGCCGCGATCGTCAGCGCGATCGTGGCGTTCGCCCTCCTGGCCTTGCTCGCCGTGATGGAAGGCCTCGAGGTCGCGGTCATCGATCGGTGGCGTGCGATCTACCCGGACCGTCCGACCTTCTCAGCTAGCGGCCTGGCTGGCGGCGAGGCAGCTTTTTGTGGCCGCCATCGTGACAACCGCCACCATCCTGATCCACCGGAAGGAGATCACCGTCCCCTTAACGCGGAATCAGCATCACCAGGGAACCCGGGCTGAAGGTCTTCGACATCGCGTGGACGACGCTCACGGTGTTGTGGTTCGCACAGATCTTCCCCAAGCACATGGCCGCGACGAACCCCGACCGCTACCTGGACCACCTGCGAAGGTCGTTTTTCCCGGTCGTCGAGGTCGTGCGTAGGATCGGCGCCTCGCAACCGGGCGAATGGGTGGCTTCGGCAGTTGAGCGCCGTCTCAACTGGCATATGACGGACGCCGAGAAGATGCAGGAAACGGTTGCCCCACCCGCGGAGTCACTGGGTCACATCTGGCGTGAGTTGATCCCAGAGTCGCCGCCGGAGAAGCGCGATCCAGCCCCTCGGGACGAGACCTAGTCTTCGCTCCGATCACCAGTCGTCACGTAACTCGGGGGGTCAAGTGAAAGGCCCAGAGCTACGGGCTGCTCGCCCACTCCTTCGGTAATAACCTGATCGGCCTTCACGATGTGCATCACGGCGTTGATGAGCGCCAGGTGCGTGAACGCCTGGGGAAAGTTCCCGAGGTGACGTCCGCTGTGCGGCTCGATCTCCTCGGCGTAGAGCAACAGCGGGCTCGCGTAGGAGAGCAGCTTCTCGCACAGCGTTCGGGCGCGCTCGACCTCGCCGATCTCCGCCAGCGCGGAAACGAGCCAGAACGAGCAGATGGTGAACGTTCCCTCTTCACCATCCAGGCCGTCGTCGGTCGCTTCCACGCGGTAACGCAGGACGAGCCCGTCGACCGTCAGCTCGTCGGCGATCGCGAGCACAGTGGCCCGCACACGCTCGTCGGATGCCGGCAGGAACCCCACGAGCGTAAGTAGCAGCAGCGACGCATCAAGAGCGTCGGTGTCGTAATGCTGCACGAAGACGCCGCGATCGTCGGTTCCGTGCTCGCAGATGTCGGCGTGCATCTCCTCCGCCGCTGCCGCCCAGCGCTCGGCCGCTGAGGCGTCGTCCCGCAGACGCGCCAGCCGCGCTCCGCGATCCGCGGCGACCCAGCAGAACACCTTGGAGGACGTGAAGTGCTTTGGCTCCCCGCGCACCTCCCAGATGCCGCGGTCGGGTTCGCGCCAGTGCTCGAGCGCAGCATCGACCTGGCGCGTGAGCAAGGGCCAGAGACGATCGTCAAGGCGATCACCTGAGCTCGTGTGGAGTCGAACGGAGTCGAGCAACACCCCCCAGACATCGTGCTGCCTGTGATGCCATGCGTCATTGCCGGTTCGGACCGGCCGGGCGCCTTCGTAGCCGGAGAGATGATCCAGCGTCGCCTCGTCGAGCTGGCTGCGCCCGTCGATGCCGTACATGATCTGCAGATCCTGTTCTTCGACCCGGTCGGCGACGAAGTAGAAGAAGTCGGTCGCTTCCCGGTCGAAGCCCAGCGTGTGAAGCGCCCAGAGCATGAACGTCGAGTCCCGCAGCCAGCTGTAGCGGTAGTCCCAGTTGCGTTCGCCGCCGGGCGTCTCGGGCAGCGAGGTCGTAGCCGCGGCGATCATCGCTCCGGTCGGAGCGTAGGTCAGCCCCTTCAGTGTGAGCGCCGACCGCTGCAGATGGATCTGCCAGGGATGGTCGGGGAAGCGACCGCGGCTGATCCACTCGTGCCAATACGTCCTCGTCTCGGAGAGTCTTAGGTGCGCCTCATCGTAGGTCGTCGGCGGCGCGTACTCGCTCCAGCCCAGCGCACAGAACGCGCTTTGGCCGGCGCGCACGCTGGTCTCCGCCCGCGCTCGTGGCCCTTCGAACCCAAGGCGCAGGTCTGTGCACAAGCGCAGCGACAGCTCGCTTCCGTCGGTTTCGCAGACGGCGTCCCCATACGCGTCGTCGGTGTGCCGCCACGCCCCCCGGTCGCGTCCATAATCAAAGGCGGGTTCGCAGTCGATCTCCAGGTCGACGAAGCCGTCCAGGCAGCGGAACACACGAAGCAGGACGTGCTCGGCCGCCCGGTCGCGCGGGGCGCGGACATAGCGGCTCGCGCGGTCGGCGTCGTGATGCCAGGGTCCGATCAGCAGCACGTCTTGCACCTCGAGCCACCCGGTGGGCGTGCCCCACGTCGTCTCCAAGATCATGGTTCCGGGCAGGTACCGCCGGCCGGCGGGAACCGTCCGGTCCACCGGCCCGGCGCGAAAGCGGCCCGCGTGGCGGTCGAGAATCGCCGCGAAGACAGCCGGGCCGTCCATCTGCGGCAACGACAGCCACTCGACGTTCCCGCCCGGCGCTACGAGCGCGCAGACCTCGCAGTCGGACAGCAGGCCATAGTCGGCGATCGGTGGAAATGGGCTTCCGCCGAGAGAGATGTCACGGTCCGGAGCGCCGCCAGTCGGTAGCTCCAGCCCCACGCCGCGACTGGACTCCGAGTTTGCGGGCCTGCGGTCGATCTTCACGGCTCCAGCCTGCTCAGCGTCCCGTCTCCGGAGTTGCTCACCCAGACCGAGCCCGCTCCCGCCGCGATGCTCGCCGGCTTGTCGCCGACGTGAATGGCGTCGCCGGCGACGCGTCCGGTGCGCGCGTCGATCCTCGTGACGGTGCCGGAGTCGGTGTTCGCCACCCAAACGAATCCGCCGGCGAACGTGACGTCGCGCGGGTTGTTACCCACGGCGATCGGACTGCCCACCACGCGACCGCTGGAGGCGTCGATGCGCGACACCGTGTCGCCGGCTGAGTTCGCGACCCAGACAGAGCCCGCCGCCTCTACGAGGCCGCGCGGCCGCTTGCCAACTCGGATTGGCTCTCCCAAGGCCTCTGCCGTCCCGGGGTCGAGGCGCGCGACGGTGTTCTGGGCCTTGTCACTTACGTAGACCGTGTCCTCGCCTACGAACACGCCTACGGCGTTCAACCCGATGTCGATCGGATCGCCGACCGCCGTGGCAGACGCGCGGTCTAGGCGGGCGACGGCGCCCGTGGGCCCGGTGGTAACCCACACGAGCTGCTTGCCGAGCGCAACGCCCTCCGGCTGGCCGTCGAGATTGACCGTACCGGTCTCCGTTATCGTCCCGTCGCCGCTCGTCACGAGCCGGGTCACCGTTCCGTCATCGAGGCTCGCCACCCAGACGGTCCCGTCCTCGGCAGCCACGCCGTCGGGATTCTGGCCGACGGGAATCGCCGGGCCCACAGGGTCGTTGGTGGCGGTGTCGACGCGCCTCACGACGTTCTGCTCCTGGTCGCTGACCCAAACGAAACCTCCGTCGACGGCCATTCCGTCGGGCGCACCACCGAGCCTGACTGTCGCGCTCACTTGTGGGCCGCGGCCCGCGTCGTCGCCCCCGCCCGTACCGTCGTCGCCGCCTCCGAAGACACCAGCGAGCGCGAGCGCGACCAAAGCCAAGGCGACGGCGGCTCCAGCGGCGGCGAGTAGCTTCCAGCGGGTGGGTCGCGTGCCGCTGCTGGGCGGGGGCGGGCCGCCGTCGCCTCGCTGCGCGCGAACCGCTTGCTGTGCGCGGGGCGCTCGGTCGCGGGAGCCTCTGTCGGATCTGCCACCACGGTCGGAGCCGGCTCGCCCTGAGCCGCTGGGCCCCTGGCCTCCTCGATCGGCTCGCCTGCGGCCGGAGAGCGTCGTGGCGACCGGCCAGCAATTGCTCGAGCGCATCCATCAGCCGCCCGACGTCGTAGCGCCAGCGCAGGTCGCTGAGTTCGAAAGCGTTTCGGCGGGTGAGCGCGCGCACTGCCTCGGGCAGTTCCTCGGCGTGCGGCATGCGCGCGCCACCCACGAGCAGCGGGATCACTCTGACGTCGCGGCGGCGGAAGGCGGTTTCGAGCTCGAGCCGGACAAAGTCCTGCTCGTCACCTGTGATTCGCGCCCGGTCCTCGCCGTTCCAGAGCGCCGCCCACCTCGGCCCCATGACCACCAGGAGGACATGGCAGGCTCCGACGACTTCGGTGATCAGCTCGACGAAGTCGACTCCCGGCTCCAGCTCGATGTCCATGAAGACGTTGCCATCGCCGAACTGTGCGGCCAAAGCGTCATAGAGCCGCCCCGCGTGGGCTGCTGTCTCTTCTCGGCGGTAGCAGATGAAGAGCTTCGGCCCGCTGGCGTTCATCACGGTCTCCTCGCCGCGCGGCCTGCCCCGGCAAGACGGCCCCTCGCCCGAAGGTTGCCTTTTCGTCCGCAAACGGCGAGCCGACCCTAGAGCCGGGCCCGAGCCGGCTGGCACGGCGGTGGGGCCACGTCTGTCCCTTCCTTGGCCGGGCCCGCTTCGGCGAGCCTTCGCCTCGGGCACCTGAGTCCCTCCTTGGTCAGGCGTGAGTATCCCACCCTGTGGGGTATGTCAAGGGGTCTGAGGGCGGCGCAAGGAAAGTGTCAGGGCGGGGCGCGGCTTGGTGCGATTCTAAGAGGCGTCGGAGCGACCGTCGGCCAGACGGAGCTCCAGCGGCTGGTGCGCTGGGCTCGCCCGGAGACCTGCGCTCAGCGCCAGCCGGCCACGCCCTCGCCGCCCACCGGGTCGCCGGGCGGCGCCCCCAATGCCGCCGATGCGCTCGCGCGCCTGCGCCACCTCGTCCGGATCGTCGCCGCGCAGCAGGTCGTAGTCCTCCTGGCCGGTCGGGTAGGCACCGACGACGGTGAACCCCGCCCGGGCGGAGGCTCGGCGATGGCCGGTGCCCGCCGGCAGCACGAGCACGTCGCCGGCTGCCACCTCGAGGCTCGAGCCCTGTGGGCCGCCCAGCTCGAGGGTCGCATCACCGGCCACCACTCCCAGCACCTCGTGGGAAGTCGAGTGGAAGTGGTGGAAGTCGAACACGCCGTCGACCCACGATCCGCCCCAGCCGTTGTCGGCGAAGAGCCGGCGGCACCGCCCCGCGCCCTCTGACACGCCCGGCACGTCGCGGTAGACCAGCACCGCGAACGACGGGTGGTTGGGAATCTCCTCTCCGGCGGGCGCGACCCAGGTCTCGGGCCTCAACCCACCATCGCCCCGATGCGCTCCAGGGCGCGCTCGTAGGCCGGGTCGCGCAGCAGCGCTTGACGGATCCCCTCGCCGAGGATGCCCGACTCGCCACGCGAGGCACCCAATACCGTCCATTTCGACTCGCGGCCCTTGTGGTCCTCGCGGCGCGCGCTGAGACCGCCGGGGCCGCGGTCGAGGGAGATGCGCATGCCGCTGGAGGTGCCGATCTCGATGCCGGCCAGGCCCGGCACCGACATCGTCGGGTCGGGCACCAGCTCGAGCTCCACGTCTTGGCGGCGGGCCTTTGCCCGCCCCTTCAGCGAGCCACCGGCCGGCATCAGCGCGCTCGGCTCCCAGCCCAGGCGCGAGGCCAGCCAGCCGCAGAAGAGCAGCCCGGCGACAACCGATTCGGCGTGGTGTCGCACGGTCACCGAGCTGATCCGGCTCAGCTCGGGACGCCACTGCGGCGGGTCGAAGGTGGAGGCCACGCGTTCGCGCCACGGGGTCGAGCGCAGCCAGGCCAGGTCGACGATGTAGGCCTCGGCGGCGAGCTCGCCGGCACGCCGGACCGCCGCGGACGGATCGGGCTCGTTGACCGAGTCCACAAGAACCACCTGGGTCAGCTGGAGCAGGGCGTCGACCGCCTCGGGGTGCTCGTGCGGTGCCCACACCACGGTCGCGATGTCGCTCACCACCAGCGGGTCGACGATCGTGTCGAGCTTCTCCAGGTGGCGCGGGCCGATGTCGAGCAGGATGCGCTCCCGGGTGAGCGAGATCTCCCCCGCCTTGTGGCCCGCCTCTCCCTCGGTGGTGAGGGCCACCGAGGCGTCGATCGTCTTGCGATCGCCCTCCACACCGCAGAAGATGGTGCGCGAGGGGTGGTACTGGCCCATGCTTTCGAGGCGGTTCAGGATCTCTCCCCGCCACTCGCGATCGACCACCACCACGAGGTTGATCACGCGCGCGGGCGCATAGGCCTCGTCGCGCGCGTACTGCTCCTGCAGCAGCTTGCGCAACGCGTCCTCGATGGCCGCCGGGCTCGTGTCCTGCTCGCTCCAGACCCCGCCCGCGTCGAGGGTCAAATGGCCCTCCACTTGTGGCTGGGCTCCAGCAGCGAGTCGGCCTCCTCCGGACCACCTGAGCCGGCTGGGTAGGTGGCCAGCGGCACCTCGTCGTCGGCCCAGGCCTCGATCACCGGATCGATGACGCGCCACTGCCCCTCGACCTCGTCGTCGCGCGTGAAGAGCGTGGCCTCGCCGCGCATGGCGTCCATGATCAGCCGCTCGTAGGCCTCCGGAGACTGCGACAGGAATGCGGTGCCGTAGAGGAACTCCATGTTCACCGGGCGAATGCGCATGCGCGCCCCCGGGATCTTGGCCCCGAGCGAAAGCGACACGCCCTCGTTGGGCTGCATGGTCATCACCAGCTGGTTGGGCTGCACGCCCACCGAGCCCGCAGCCTCGAAGGCGAGGTGGGGCACCGGCTTGAGAGTCACCGCGATCTCCGTGACCTTGCGTGCCAGACGCTTGCCGGTGCGCAGGTAGATCGGAACCCCGGCCCAGCGCCAGTTGTCCACCTCCAGGCGCAGCGCGGCAAACGTCTCGGTGTGCGAGTCGTCGGGCACGCCCTCCTCCTCGAGGTAGCCGGGCACCTCCTTGCCTTCCGCCATGCCCGCGGTGTATTGCGCACGGACGGTGCAGTTCGCCTCCGGCGCCTTGATCGCGTGCAGCACCTTGACCTTCTCGTCGCGCACGTCGTCGGCCGAGAACGTGACCGGCGGCTCCATGCAGAGCAGCGTGAGCAGCTGCATCATGTGGTTCTCGACCAGGTCGCGCAGCGCGCCCGACGTGTCGTAGTACCCGGCCCGGGTGCCGATGCCGAGGTCCTCCGACGCCGTGATCTGCACGTAGTCGATGAAGTTGCGGTTCCAGATCGGCTCGAACATGCCGTTGGCGAAGCGCAGGGCCAGCATGTTCTGGACGGTTTCCTTGCCCAGGTAGTGATCGATGCGGTAGACCTGGGTCTCGTCGAGCACCGACAGCACCTGGCGGTTGAGGTCGATCGCCTCGGTCAACCGCGTGCCGAAGGGCTTCTCGATCACGACTCGCACGTCGGCGTCCCCGTGGTGGTTGAGGCCGTGCTCGCCGAGCTTGGCCACGATCGTCCCGAAGAAGCTCGGTGCGGTGGAGAGGTAGAACACCCGGTTGAATTCGATGCCGGCGTCGGCGTCGAAGGCCTTCAGCTGCTCCTCGAGACGGTCGTAGACCGAGTCGTCGTCGAAGGTGCCCGGCACGTAGCGCACGTTCTCGAGCAGCTTGTCGAGCACCTGCTCGTTGGGCTCGCGGCGGGAGTAGCTCCGTGATGCACTCGCGGGCCATGGCCTGGTAGTCCCCGTGGGGGATGTCCGAGCGCGACACGGCGATCAGGTTGAAGCGCTCGGGCAGAGCTCCCTCGTGAGCGAGGTTGTAGACCGCGGGCAGCAGCTTGCGGTGGGCCAGGTCACCGGTGCCCCCGAAGATGACCAGTGTCGTGGGGTGGACAGGAAGGCGCTCGAGGCCCTCGGTGAGCGGGTTGGTACTGCTGCTGCTCGGCGGTGGCCACGGTTACTCGGCGTGCGGCTGGGCCTGCGCCGCCGGGTCCGCGGCCTGCACCGCGTGGCCGCCGAACTGGTTGCGCAGCGCCGCGTCGACCTTGGCCGCGAACTCGCCCCGTCCGCGCGAGGAGTAGCGCTCGTAGAGCGCCTGGGCGATCACCGGGGTGGGCACCCTGGACTCGATCCCCTCCTCCACCGTCCAGCGGCCCTCGCCCGAGTCCTCCACGAACGGGGCGATGGCCGCCAGCTCGTTGCCCTCCTGCTCGAAGGCGCGGGCCGCGAGCTCACAGAGCCAGGAGCGCACTACCGAGCCCTGCATCCACAGGTGAGAGATCTTCGCGTTGTCGAGCTCGTACTCGCAGGCGTTGAACAGCGCGAAGCCCTCGGCGTAGGCCTGCATCATCCCGTACTCCACGCCGTTGTGGACCATCTTCACGTAGTGCCCGGCCCCCGTGGGCCCGAAGTGACCCCAGCCCGGACCGTGCTCCTCGGTGTGCGGCGGGGCGAGCACGTCGAGGATGGGCGTGAGGCGCTCGACGGCGTCGTCGGGCCCGCCGACCATCATGCAGTAGCCCACCTCGAGACCCCACACGCCGCCGCTCACTCCCGCGTCGACGTAATTGATCCCCTTGGGGCCGAGCGCCTCCTGGCGGAGCTTGTCGTCGGTCCACTTGGAGTTGCCGCCGTCGATGATGGTGTCGCCCTCCGAGAGGAGGTCGCCCAGCGCATCGACGGTCTTCTGAGTGGGGTCGCCGGCGGGCACCATGATCCAGACCGAGCGGGGCGCCTCCAACTTCGACACGAGGTCCTCGAGCGACGAGGCCCCGGCGGCGCCGAAGCCCTCGACCTCGGTGACCGCGTCCTCGCTGAAGTCGAACACCACGCATTCGTGCTCGGAGTCGCGATGGATGCGGTGCACCATGTTGGCGCCCATCTTGCCCAGACCGATGAAGCCCAGTTGCATCAGAGGATCCTCTCTATCGCTTGCGCCGGCTCGCCCTCGAGCTCGACCCGCACCACCGTCAACCCATGCTCGCGCAGCGTCTGGGCGTCGCCCAGGGCCTGCGCCAGCTTGAGGTGCTCGAAGCCGTAGCCCGCGTCCGGGATCTCGACGTCCTCACCGGCGCGGTGGTAGAGCTGCACGAACACGCCGTTGGGCGGGCCGCCCTTGTGGTACTGCCCCGTGGAGTGCAGGTAACGGGGGCCGTAGCCAAACGTGGTGGTGCACTTGGTCTTCTCGCGGATCCTGGTGCGCAGGCCCGCCATCGCCGCGTCTACCTCGTCCGACGGCGCCATGAAGCCCGTGAGGGCCACGTACTGCGGCGGCGAGGCCTCCAGCGCCTCGCGGAAATCGCCGGCCTCGAGCTCGGGCATCCCCTCGGAGAGGATCCGGTTGGTGGCGTCCTTGGCCTCCTGCACGTTGGGCTGGTCGAACGGGTTGATGTCGAGCACCCACCCCGCCACCGCCACCGCGAACTCGGCAAAGAAGAACACCCGGCCGAGGTCCTCGGGCCCCTTCGCGGCCAGCGTGATCGTGGGGTGGCCGGCCCGCGCGAGCGCCTCCACCCTCTCCGCGTGCTCCTCGTCGGGGTTCTCGTCGTCGCGGAGATGGATGAACACGCGGTCGTCGCCGTAGTCCTCGGGCGCGCCCAGCGGCTCGTCGGCCACGGGCAGGATCCCGCGGCCCTGCTTGCCGGTGGACTCGGCGATCAGCTGCTCGACCCACAGGCCGAAGGAGCCGATCGCCCCGTCGACCACGAAGGTGGCCTTGTCGTGTCCCTGGCGGGCCAGCGACCCGATGGCGAGACCCAGCCACAGGCCGGAGTTGGCCTCCACCGCGTGCGCGCTCTGGCAGTGCTGCTCGGCCACCTGGGCGCCGTGCAGAAGCGCCCTGATGTCGACCCCCGCAAGCACGGCCGGCACCATCCCGAAGTGCGAGAGCACCGAGTAGCGCCCGCCGATGTTGGGGTCGTTCTCGAAGACCTTGCGAAAGCCGCGGCTCTGCGCCTCCTCGACCAGCGGGCTGCCCGGGTCGGTGACGGCCACGAAGCGGCTGCCGTCGCCCCCGCAGAGCTCGTAGAAGTGGCGCATGTGCGACAGCGTCTCCACCGTGCCGCCCGACTTCGAGGACACGATGAACAGCGTCTTGTCGAGATCGACGGCCTGCTCGACCGCGGCGATCTCGTCGGCGTCGGTCGAGTCCAGCACGTGCAGTGTCATGCCGCCTGAGTCGCCGAACGAGCGGCGGATCACCTCGGGGCCGAGGCTCGACCCTCCCATGCCGAGCAGTACCGCGTACTCGAGCCCGTCGGAGCGACACTCGGCGGCGAAGGCCTCGAGGCCGTCGGCCTGGTCGAGCAGAGCGTCGGAGATGGTCAGCCAGCCCAGGCGATTGGCGATCTCCGGAGTGCCCTCGGGCGCCCACAGCGTGGCGTCCTTGCGCCAGATGCGCTTGACCACCTCTTCCTTCTGCGCGCGCTCGACCTGCTCGATGATGCCCGGCTCGAGCTCGTCGGGAATCGAGGAGGCGATGGTGGCCGGCCGCTTGGTGACCGCGGCCTCGCGGGCCGACTCGACGCCGCGGATCAGCTCGTCGAAGGGCTCGATGAACTTCTCGATTCCCTCCCGCAGCAGCGTGTCGGTCACGTCGCCCATGTCGATGCCCGCGTCGGCCAGCTCCTTCAGCTCCTCGGTCGGGTCCTCGTCGGCCGTGGCGCCGTGGAACTCGGACTGCTCGGCCGCGGCATTGAGGGTGGCCATCGGCATGGTGTTGACCGTGTGGGGCGCCACTAGGCCGTCGACGTACAGCGTGTCCGGGTACTTGGGGTCCTTGACCCCGGTCGACGCCCACAGCGGGCGCTGAACCGGGCAGCCCGCCTCGCGCAGCCGCGCGAATCGCTCGCCCTCGAAGATCTGCTTGAAGTGCATGTACGCCTCGCGGGCGTTGGCCAGGCCGGCCTTGCCCTGGAGGTCGGCGCGGTCCAGCTTCTCCAGGCGCTTGTCCACCTCGGTGTCCACGCGTGAGACGAAGAAGCTGGCCACCGAATGGACGTCCATCGACTTGCCCTCGTCGAGGCGGCGCTCCATCCCGCGGATGTAGCGCTCGGTCACGGCGTCGTAGGACTCGACCTTGAAGAGCAGCGTCACGTTGACGTTGATGCCCTCGTAGATGGCCTCCTCGATCGCCGGCAGGCCCTCCTCGGTGCCCGGGATCTTGATCATCAGGTTGGGACGGTCGACGCGGCTCCAGTAGTCGCGCGCCTGCTCGAGCGACCCCTCGGTGTCGTGCGCCTTGGAGGGCTCGACCTCGAAGGAGACGAAGCCGTCGGCCCCGTCGGCCTCATCCCACACGGCACGCAGCACGTCGGCCGCCAGCTGGACGTCCTTGATGGCGAGGCGCTCGAAGATCTCCGGCGCGGTGAGATCCTCGGCCGAGAGCTCGCGCAGATCGTCGTCGTAGTCGTCGGACCCCAGGATCGCCTTCTCGAAGATCGCCGGGTTGGACGTGACCCCGCGCAGGGAGTACTCGTCCACGAGCCGCTGCAGCTCGCCCTCGGTGATGAGCGTGCGCCGGATCTGGTCGAGCCAGACACTCACGCCCGCCTCGGTCAGCGCCGCCAAGCGCTCGTTGACCTGTGCTCCGATGCTCATCTCGTCTCCTTAGCGCCGCGCCGCGGCGGCTTGCTCGGTCACCGAGCGCCCCGCCTCGGCGATCTTCTCGGCCGTGATGCCAAAGTGCTCGTACACGTCCTTATAGGGCCCGGACTCGCCGAAGGTCTCCATGCCGATGAAGGTCCCGTCGGAACCCACCCAGCGATACCAGCCCATCGGGCTGGCGGCCTCGACGGCCACCCGGGCCCGGCACGAGGGCGGTAGCACCTCGTCCCGGTAGGCCTCGTCGGCGTGCTCGAAGGTGTCCATGCAGGGCATCGACACCACACGCACGGCCATGTCGTCCTCGAGCAGGTCCGCCGCCTCCATCGCCAGCGATACCTCGGAGCCGGTGGCGATCAGGATCAGGTCGGGCTCGCCGCCGTTCGCCGGAGTCGCGCAGGACGTAGGCCCCGCGCTCGATCGCGTCGTCGGGCACGCGGTCGGGGTCGAGGATCGGCAGGTCCTGGCGCGACAGCGCGAACGCGGTGGGCGCGTCGGTCTGGCGCAGGGCGAAGCGCCAGCCCAGCACGGTCTCGTTGGCGTCGGCGGGGCGGATCACGTTCAGGCGCGGCGTGGCGCGCAGGCCGGCCAGCTGCTCGATCGGCTGGTGGGTCGGGCCGTCCTCGCCGAGGCCGATCGAGTCGTGGGTGTAGACCCAGATCGAGGGCAGCTTCTGCAGCGCCGAGAGCCGGATGGCGCCCTTCATGTAGTCGGAGAAGATCAGGAACGTGCTGCCGTAGCCGCGGAAGCCGTGCAGCGTGAGGCCGTTGACCACGGCGCCCATGCCGTGCTCGCGCACGCCGAAGCGCAGGTTGCGGCCTTCGAACTGGTCGCGCTGAACGTCGCCGGCGTCGTCGATGTCGGTGTTGGTCGAGCTGGCCAGGTCGGCCGCGCCCCCCACCAGGTGCGGCACTTTGTGCGGCCGCCCACTGGACCGCCGCCCCGGAGGCCTTGCGAGTGGCCATCTTGTCGCCCGCCTCGAAGCGGGGCGGGTCGGCGTCGAAGCCCTCGGGCATGCGGCCCTCGACCAGGTCCTCGAAGTCCTTGGCCAGCTCGGGCTCGGCCTCGCGGTAGGCGGAGAAGGTGCCCTTCCACGCCTCCTCGAGCTCCGCACCGCGCTCACAGCAGGCCCGGAAGTGCTCGAGCGCGTCATCGGGCACCAGGAACTGGGCGTCGGGGTCCCAGCCGTAGTTCTCCTTGGTCTCGCGGACGTTGTCCTCGCCCAGCGGCGACCCGTGGGCCTTGGAGGTGTCCTGCAGCGGGCTGCCGATGCCGATGTGCGAGCGCACGATCACCAGCGATGGGCGGTCCTCGACCTCCATGGCCTCGCGCGTGGCCCGCTCGAGGGTCTCGACCGACAGGTCCTCGCCCACGTCGGTCACGTGCCACTGATAGGCCTCGAAGCGCTTGCCCACGTCCTCGGTCATCACCACGGCGACCTCGCTGGCCAGCTGGATGTTGTTGGCGTCGTAGAAGGCGATCAGGCTGCCGAGGCCGAGGTGCCCGGCCAGCGAGCAGGCCTCCGAGGCCACGCCCTCCTGGATGTCGCCGTCGCTGGCGATCGTGAAGGTGTGGTGGTCCACGATCGGGTGCTCACCGCGGTTGAAGCGCGCGGCCAGCATGCGCTCGCCCAGCGCCAGGCCGACCGACATGGAGATGCCCTGCCCCAGCGGGCCGGTGGTGGCCTCGATCCCCGGCGAGTACTTGCGCTCGGGGTGGCCGGCGGTGGGTGAGCCCACCTGGCGGAAGTTCTTGATGTCCTCGAGCGTGAGCGGGTAGCCCGTGAGGTAGAGCATCGAGTAGAGCAGCATCGAGGCGTGGCCGGCCGACAGCACGAAGCGGTCGCGGTCCGCCCAGTCGGGGTTCTGCGGGTTGTGGCGCATGACGCGCGTGTAGAGGACGTAGGCCAGCGGGGCGAGCGCCATGGCCGTTCCCGGGTGGCCGGAGTTGGCCTTCTGCACCGCGTCCATCGAAAGCGTGCGGATCGTGTTGATGCAGAGCTCGTCGAGCTGAGCGGAACTGGTCGTCATACGCTTCCTTCAGTCGTCATGGGATGCCCGATGGCAGTATCGCGCAGTGAGGTCGTAACGCCCTTTATCTCCTGCGCGGCCAGGATGCCGGCGCCGATCACGCCGGCGTCCGCGCCACTCTCGGCGAGCGCGATCGTCACGCGCCGGTAGAGCGCGGGCAGCGCCCGCGAGCCGGCCTCGCGCTCGGCGCGCTCGAGGAAGAGATGGCTCGCGCGCGAGAGCCCGCCGCCGATGGTGATGCGGTCGGGCTCGAACACGTTCACGTAGCCGGCGATCGCCACGCCCAGCATGCGAGCGAAGTTGTCGAACACGAGCGTTGCGTCGGGGTCGCCCTCCTCGGCCGCCCGGACCAGCTCGCGGCCGTTGACCTTTCCGTCCTCGCCGATCGACTCCGAGAGGCGGCTGCCCGGCTTGTCCTGCGCCAGCTCGGTGGCGTCGCGCTCGAGCGCCTGGCCCGAGCAGTAGGCCTCGACGCAGCCGCGGTTGGGACAGGTCCCGGGACAGGGCGGCCCGTCCGGGTTGATCGTGAAGTGCCCGAGCTCGGCCCCCAGGCCGTTGGCCCCGCGGAAGGTCAGGCCGCGGGTGACCACGCCGCCGCCCACGCCGGTGCCCAGCGTGAGCATCACGAGGTCGTTCTCGCCCATGATGTGGGCCTCGGCCAGCGCGGCGCAGTTGGCGTCGTTGTCGACGAACACGGGCACTCCGAAGCGGGTGCCCAGCTCCTCGCGCAGCGGAACACCGGTCAGCGGAATGTTCACACTTGTCTCGACCGTGCCCGTGCCGTAGTCGATCTGCGAGGGCACGCCCACGCCGATCGCCTCGGGCTCGCCGGTCTGCTCGACCGCGCGCCGCACCGTGGCCTCGAGGCCGTCGAGCAGCGCGTCCGTCGACTCGAGCATGGTCGGGTGCTCGACCGCGTGAACGGTGCGCACGCCGGTCACGCCCGCGACGGCGATCTTCGTCCCACCCACGTCGACACCCAAGACCACAGCGCATTCCTATCCTCGGAGACCCTCAGAAGCAACCACCCGGCCAGGGCACGCCCGCGTAGCGCTCGATCACCGGACCCGCCGGCGCAGGCACCTCGCAGAAGAAGCCGACCTCGATAACCGTACCCGGGAAGAGCCGCGCGAACGGGTCTTCATCAAAGCGCTGTGCGCTGCGCGCCACCGTGACGGCTCCCGCGCAGAGGCTCGCGTCGACGGCGAAGGTGCTAAGGCACACCAGCTCGTCGCCGAGCAGGGGGATCCAGTGCTCGAGGGCATCGCGACGGGCCTGCTGCACCTCGGGCTCGTCGAAACGCAGCACCGCGTCCTCACCGGGCAGGGCACACACGTGCGCGTAGGCGCGCTCGACCGGCTCGCCCAGCAGGCAGCGCGGGTCGATGCCCAGGCGGCGGCCCTCGGCCCGAGGATCCGCGCTCAGCCGCCGGCCGTCGAAGGCGACGTTCACTGCGCCGGTACCTCCCAGTGCTCGCGGGTTTCCCGGCTGATGGCCCTCATGTCCCGGCGCAGCTCCTCCATTGTGGCGCGGCCCCAGTACCAGTAGCCGTTGTAGGCCCTGTGGATCGTGAGGTCACCGGAGAGGGTGAAGCCGGCCGGCAGGTAGGGGCGGTGGGTGGTGTCCGTGGTCTCCAGCAGCCCGAGCCGGGGCAGCCAACGGCGCTCCGCGTCGGAGAGGAAGCTGAAGCGAGCGCCGAGCCCGGCGCGCAACGCGGATTGCACCTCGGGCGGGTCGACCGATACCACGGCGATGCGCGTGTAGGCCACCTCGAACTCGTCCTGCAGGCGGACGAGCTCGCGCATGTAGCGCTGCTCCTTGGGGCACCACCAGCCGCGCGAGGTGATCAAGACGAGCGGGTCGCCGCCCGCGATCTCCATCAGAGTCCGCGGGCGGCCGGTGTGGTCGGGGAGGTCGAGGTCGGGGAAGCGCCCGCCGGGAAGAAGGTCCATGACCCCCTGTCCCCGCGATGGTCGCGCCGTTACACCGCCTTCGCGGCGTAGCGGCCGAGCAGCGTCGGCCAGCCTCCTTCGCCCGCCACGGCCTTGCGCAGCTCGGGACCCTCCTCCGCGAGGACCTCGAAGCCCCGGTGCTCGAGCGCGACGATCGTGCTCCCTTCGCTCTCGGCCTCGAAGGTCACTTCGATCTCGGTCGCCCGCGCCGGATCGGGATCGAATTTCCACTTGGGCGACAGGTGCCAGGCGAGCAGGATCCGCACGGGCCTCTCGACGATGAGCACTCGCCCCCATTCGCACTCGGAGCCCGACTCGTCGCGCTCGTACCAGCGCCCGCTTTCGCGGGGCTCGATGATCACTTGGCGGGCCGGGTGCTCGCCGATGTGGTGGCTCTCGAGCGGCCACCACGCGTCGAACCTCTCGACGAAGAGCTCGAAGGCTTGATGCTGGGGCAGCGGCACTGTCACCGACTGCCGGACGACATCGAGGGTGGACTGGTCGTTCATGTTGCTCCCTCCCGCTCGGCCGCGAGCTTGAACGCGGCGAGCGCATCGGCCCAGAACGCATCGAGGTAGCTCCGCATGGCCTCCACGCCGCCGAGCTCGACCGCGTAGAGGCGGCGGGCCCCGTCGCGGCGGTCGCTCACGAGACCGGCGTCCTTGAGCACGCGGAGGTGCTGGGACACCGCGGGGCGGCTTACCGGCAGCTCTTGTGCCAGCTCCCCCACGGCCATCGGGCCGCGGGCCAGGCGCTCGAAGATCGTCCTTCTGGTGGGATCGGAGAGGGCCTGAAATCCGTTCTGGTAAGTAGACACTTACCGTAAGTGTAAGCTTACCGGTACCGGGTGTCAAGCCGCTAGGGCACAATCACCGCTCATGAGCCCCTCCCGCCGCCGCCTCGTAGGCGGCCTCGACCTCGGCGGCACCAAGATCCAGGCCGTTCTTCTCGACGGACGGCGCCAGGTGGTGGCCGAGTCCAAGCGGCCCACGCCCGCCCGCGGAGGCGGCAAGGGAGTGGTGGCGGCACTCGCGGCCACGCTGGGCGAGGTGTGTGCCGAGGCGGGCGTCGAAACCCGCCATCTCGCCGGCGTGGGCGTCGGCTCGCCGGGCGCGATCGACGCCCGTCGCGGCGTGGTCACCGGTGCCCGCAACCTGCCCGGAGGCGGGGCACCGATCCGCATGGCCGCGGGACTCAAGCGCCTCGCTGGGACACCCGCCTACATCGACAACGACGTGACTGTGGGAGTACACGCCGAGTACGTGCTCGGCGCAGCCCAGAGCGCGAAGTCGCTGCTCGGTGTCTGGTGGGGCACCGGCGTGGGAGGCGGCCTGGTCCTCAACGGCAAGAAATGGGAGGGCCGCGGCGCGGCCGGCGAGCTCGGGCACATCGTGGTGAAGGTGGGCGGCGCGAAATGCACCTGCGGGCGTTTCGGCTGTCTCGAGGCCTACGCCGGCCGGGGCGCGATGGAGCTGCGCGCCCGCCACCTCCACAAGCGCGGGCACAAGACCGACCTGTTCAAGATCATGGAGAAGCGCGAGCGCACGAGGCTCCAGTCCGGGATCTGGGCGCGCGCCCTCGACCACGACGATCCGATGGCCATCGAGCTGATCGACCGCGCGGTCGAGGCGCTCGGCGCGGGCATCGCCTCGGCGGTCAACCTGCTCGACGTGTCGTCGGTGGTGATCGGCGGCGGCCTCGGGACCCGTCTGGGCGAGCCGTACGTGGCCCGCATCCGCGAGGCGATGAAGCCCCACCTGTTCGTCGACGACAACCCGCCGGTGGTGGCGCTGGCCGCGCTCGGCGACCTGGGCGGAGCGATCGGCGCGGCGCTGCTCGTGCCGCCGGGGCCGAAGCGGCGCTAGCTAACGCTGCTCGCCCGCTTCAGACCGGTCAGTGATGAGCGACGCGCGCCCCGACTACCGGCCGGTGGCCGACTACGGTCTGCTGGCGGACTGCAACTCGTCGGCACTGGTCGATCGCGGCGGGTCGATCGACTGGCTGTGCCTGCCGCGCTACGACAGCGCCGCGGTGCTTCGCGCATCCTCGACCCCGCGGCCGGCCACTGGTCGATCTGCCCGACGGCCGCCTTCACCACCGAGCGCCGCTACCTGCCGGGAACCCTGGTGATCGAGACGACCTTCACCACCGATACCGGCCGCGCCCGCCTGACCGACGCCATGGCCTTCGCCGAGGGGCAGCGCGGCCACGACCTCGGCTACGACGCGCCGCACGAGCTGCTGCGCTCGGTCGAGGGGATCGAGGGAACGGTCGAGCTGGCGATGGAGCTCGCACCGCGGCCCGAGTTCGGCCTGTACCGGCCCCTCGTTCGCATGCTCAACGACGGCGCCCGCACGTTCGGGGGCGCCTCGCCGTTGCAGCTGCGCGCGGGAGTGGCGGTCGAGGTGGACGAGGAATCGACGATCCGGGCGGCATTCACGGTCAGGGAGGGCGACTGCGCGGGTTTCGCCCTTCGCTGGCTCCCGGTGGAGTCCCGCGAGGACTCAGAGCCCACGGCTCCGGGCGACGTGGCGGCACGCATCGAGGACACCACCGAGGCCTGGCGCTCCTGGGGCGCCGAGCACGACATCTACGAGGGCGCGCGCCGCGACCTCGTGAGCCACTCCGCGCTGGTGCTCAAGGGCCTCACCTATCGCCCCACCGGCGCGATCGTCGCCGCGCCCACCACCTCCCTGCCCGAGACGGTGGGCGGGGAGCGCAACTGGGACTACCGCTTCTCGTGGATCCGCGATTCCTCGCTCACCATCGAGGCGCTCTATATCGGCGCCTGCCCCGACGAGGCCGAGGAGTTCGTCTCCTTCATGACCAGCTCGGCCGGCGGGCGCGCGGGAGAGGGCTCGCTGCAGATCATGTACGGCATCGGCGGGGAGCATGACCTGACCGAGCGCGAGCTGGGACATCTGCGCGGCTGGCGCGACTCCGCTCCGGTTCGCGTGGGCAACGGCGCGTGGGGCCAGGTGCAGCTCGACGTGTACGGGGAGCTGCTCAACTCGCTGTGGCTGTTCCGCGAGAAGCTCGGTGTGCTGCATCCGGAGATCCAGGCCTTCGCCGCCGATCTGGCCGACACGGCGGCCGACCGCTGGTCCGAGCGCGACCAGGGCATGTGGGAGATGCGCGGAGAGCCGCGGCACCACCTCTCCTCGAAGGTGCTCTGCTGGGCCGCGCTGGACCGCGCCGTGCGGCTCGTCCCCTACCTGGGCGAGCACGGCTCGGCGAAGGCCGAGGGGTGGGCGGCCGTGCGCGACGAGATCAAGGCGGCGGTGCTGGAGCGCGGGTGGTCGCAGGCTCGCGGGGCCTTCGGGCAGTCCTTCGACTCCGACGAGCTCGATGCCGCGGCGCTGCTGATGCCGATCCTCGGCTTCCTGCCCGCCGATGACGAGCGCATGCGCGCGACGATCGAGGCGATCGCCACCGACCTGACCGAGGACGGCTTGGTGCTGCGCTATCGCAACGAGGAGGGACTCAACGCCGACGGTCTCACCGGCGAGGAGGGGACGTTCGTGATCTGCACGTTCTGGCTCGTGACCGCGCTGGCCAAGGCCGGCGAGCTCGACCGCGCCGAGCGGCTGTTCGACACGTTGGTGGGCCACGCTAACGATCTGGGCCTGCTCGCGGAGGAGATCGACACGACGCACGCGAGCTGCTGGGCAACTTCCCGCAGGCCTTCAGCCACATCGGTCTGATCGTGGCCGCGAACGCGATCGACCAGGGCCGCGGCCCGGGCGAGTAGCGGCGGTCGGCCCGGTCAGCCGACGAGGCCGCGCGCCCGCAGGTCCGCCATCGCCTCGTCGCCCCGGTCGGGCACGCGGTTTGCCGCCACCCACTCGGCCAGCTCCGGCAGCCCCTGCTCCAGCGAGGTGGCGGCCTCGAAGCCGAGCAGCGCGCGGGCCCGGGACACGTCGGCGAAGCAATGCCGGATGTCGCCCGCCCGGTACTCGCCCGGTCACGTCCGGTGCGAGGCCGGAGCCCAGCGCTCGCCCCATCTCCCGGGCCAGGCCGAGCACGTCGACCCGCGCGCCCGTGGCGACGTTGATGGCATGTCCCGGGGCCGCCGGCGCCCGCATGGCGGACAGCGTGGCGCTCACCACGTCGGATACGTGCACCAGGTCGCGCAGCTGGCCGCCGTCCTCGAAGACCAGCGGCGACTTTCCGTTGAGCACGCGCCCGGCGAAGATCGCGGCCACGCCGGTGTAGGGGTTGGCCAGTGCCTGGCGCGTACCGTAGACGTTCAGATAGCGCAGGGCGACGGTCTCGATCCCGTAGGCCCGGCCCAGCACGAGCACCAGCTCCTCCTGATCGCGCTTGGTGATCCCGTAGACGCTGGTGGGCCGCAGCGGCGCGTCCTCGTGGGTCGGCACCGGGTCGGCGGGCTCGCCGCAATGCGGGCAGCGCAGCTCCCACTCGCGCCTGCGCATCTGCTCCGGTGGGCGCAGCGGCGGATGGATCACGCCGTGCCGCGGACACCGGTAGGAGCCCTCTCCGTACACCACCATCGACGATGCGGCCACCAGCCGGCGGATCTGGTCGCGGCGCTCGATCACCGCCTCGAGGAGGGTCGCGGTGCCGCCCGAATTGTGGTCGACGGCGCGGCGCACGTTGACCATCGACTCGCCGTTGCCCACCACCCCGCCGAGGTGAAAGACGCGATCGACGCCCTCCAGCGCGCGGTCGACCTCGACCCGGTCGCGCAGGTCGCCCCCGAGCAGCTCGGCCTGGGGGTCGAGATGTGACGGGACGCCCTCCGGGTGGGCGAGCGGATCTAGGTTGTCGAGCACGCGCACGCGCTCGCCCTGCGCCAGCAGCGAATCGACCAGGTGGGAGCCGACGAAGCCGGCGCCGCCGGTGACGAGGACCACGCTCACCAGACCGTGTAGAACAGCAGCTCGGTGGCCAGCGCCTGGGCCGCGAGCGCGCCCAGGACGATCGGCAGGCGGCGTTCGGGCAGGCTGGTCGCGGCGGCCAGGCAGGCGAGCGGGACCAGGTACTGGTAGATGCGCTCGGTCTCGGCCTTGGTGAAGCCGAGCACGGCCGCCGTGATGAGCACGGCGAGCAGCGCTCGTGCGACGGGGTCGCCGGCGCCCGCGGAGCGCAGCGCGAACCAGGCGATCGGCAGCCCGAGGGCGACCAGGAACGCGGTCGGCGAGCCGAAGACCCAGAACTCGTAGGGACGGCGGCCGGCGATGCCCTCGCGGTAGACGCTCTCCGTGGCCTGCACCACACCGATCGGGTCGTAGCCGGTGGCCAGGTGGAGAACGAGGTAGAAGGCCACCAGGGCGGCGCCGCAGGCCGCGGCGATGAGCGCGGCCCGCCGCAGGCCGCTGCGCTGCCAGGCCAGCAGGGTGGCCCACGCCCCGATCGCGAGGTTGGCGTAGGAGAAGAAGCTGGCGAACGCCAGGGCCCCGGCCCCGGTCGCGACCCGTCGCCCGCCCGTCTGGGAGGCGCGGGCGAGGGGCAGGGCGGCCAGCAGGGCGACCGTGGCGTAGAGAGCGTCGGCCGACGTGGCGCCGTAGAGGATCGCGCTGGGTGCGAACACGTAGAGCAGCGTGGCCAGCCGCGCGCGCCGCTCGTCCAGCAGGACCCGGGCCAGCAGATAGGTGAGCGGTATCGACAGCGCCCCCACCCCGATGGTCAGGGCCGCCATGGCCGGCGCGGTGTCGATGCCCAGCGTGTGCATACCCACCAGCAGCCCCGGCGGGTGGCCGATCGCGTGCACCGGCAGCGAGGTGCCCACCTCGGCGAACGTGTCGAGGAAGAACCGCGTGCCGAACTCGAAGGCGGGCAGAGCGGGCAGGTACTCGCTGGCCGCCTCGAAGTTGCCGAGCTGGTAGACGCTGTACAGGCCGTCGAAGCCAGTCGCGGCGAAGCCGAGCGCCAGCCTGAGCCCCAGCCCCAGCGCAAGGGCGGCGAGCCCGAACTGCCACGCGGACACGCGCGCCGAGCGCAGTCGCGGCGCCGCTATCAGCGCGCCGATCATCAGCACGACGGCGGGGATGGCGGTGGGACGGAACGCGGGTCGCCAGTCGGCCAGGAACGGCGCGAGCCCGGCGCCTAGCTGCACCCCGCTCGCGCGGGCGCTGATCCCGTAGGCGATGGTGGCCGCGGCCACGACGGCCACACCGAGGGGCAGCCACAGCTCGGGGCCTCTCGTTCGAGCAAGGCGAAACGCACCGGTGCCGGCCTCCATCACGCCAAACGTACGCAGTTGGCGCCCGTGGCGATGAATGCGTTCGCGATCTGTAAGGCCCCGCGCGTAACGTCGGATGCCGATGGTCGACGTGGTGCTCCCGGTGCTCGACGAGGCGGAGGCTCTCCCCTGGGTGCTGAGCCGGATGCCCGAGGGCTTCCGCGCGCTGGTGGCCGACAACGGCTCGAGCGACGGCTCGGCCGAGCTGGCCGAGAGCCTCGGGGCGCAGGTGGTGCGCGAGCCCCGGCGCGGCTTCGGCGCGGCGTGCTTCGCCGGCCTGCAGGCGGCGGAGAGCGACTGCGTCTGCTTCATGGACTGCGACGGCTCACTCGACCCGGCCGAGCTCCCGCTGGTGAGCGCACCGGTGCAGCGACGGCCGGGCCGACCTCGTGCTCGGCGCCCGCCAGGCCGATCGCGGAGCGCTCGCGCCCCACGTGCGCCTGGCCAACCGCGCCCTGGCCTGGGAGCTGCGCCGCCGCACCGGCGCCGAGCTGCGCGACCTCGGACCCATGCGCGCGGCGCGCCGGGAATCGCTGCTCGAGCTGGGCATCGAAGACCGGCGCTTTGGATGGCCCCTGGAGATGGTGCTGCGCGCCGCGGCCGCGGGCTGGACGATCTCCGAAGTGCCAGTGCGCTACCGGCGGCGAGCCGGGCGATCGAAGGTCACGGGCACGGTGCGCGGCACGGCCCGGGCCGTGCGCGACATGTCCGTGGCGCTGCGATGAGAGCGGCGGCGCTGGCGGTCCTGGCCCTGGCGGTGGCCGGCTGCGGCGGGGACGGCGACGGCGAGGCGCCTGCGACAGGCGACGACCGCGGTGCCGGCGTCGGCGCTCTGGGCGGCGGCGCGGGCGTTGACACGCTTGCGCGCACCACATTGAGCGAGGCACCGCGGGGAGAGCTGGCCTGGGTGGCGGACGAGCTGCGCCTCGCGCCGGGCCAGAAGGTCACCCACGCCCACGAGCTGGCCTTCGCCTACACCCGCCGGGGACAGCAGCGCCTGGACGACGAGACCCTGGAGCCGGGCGCCGGAGCCGCCGTGGAGCCCTCGGTGCGCCACACCCACGCCGCCGAGGCCGACGGTTCGGTGGTTTGGGAGATTCGCCTCGCCCCACCCGGCTCCAAGCCCGCGCCGGGCACCCGGCGGGTCTTCGCCAGTGAGCCGCTCGAGGGCATCCCCGCCCGGGCCAACGCGAGCTTCCTCCTGGTCACTGTGCCCCCGCGCGGCGGGCGGACGACGGTGCACACCCACCCCGGCCCCGAGTTCATCTATCAGCTGTCGGGCCGCATCGTTTACCAGAACGCGATCATCGGGACGAGGCGCCTCGGCCCCGGCGGCGCCGAGGCCATCCCGCCGGATACGGCGGTGCAGAAGCGCAACCCGTTCAAGGAGCCCGCCGCGTTCCTCTCGTGGTTCCTGGTCGATCCGGACCAGCCCTTCGCGCCGAAGGCGACCTTCTGAGCTCCGTAGCGCTGGTGGTGATCGCCAAGGCGCCGGTGCCGGGCCGCTCGAAGACCCGGCTGTGCCCGCCCTGCACGCCGGCCGAGGCGGCGGCGCTGGCCGAGGCCGCGCTGCGCGACACCCTCGCGGCGGTGGCCGCCTGTCCCGCGCGGCGCCGAGTGCTGGCCCTGGACGGCGAGCCGGGCGCCTGGCTGCCAGACAGCTTCGACCTGCTCGAGCAGTGCGGCGGCGGCCTGGGGGATCGGCTCGGGCACGCGCTGGGCGCGGCGGGAGGCCCAGCTCTGGTGGTGGGCATGGACACGCCGCAGCTCACAGCGGAGACGCTGGAGGACGCCACTGCCGCGCTCACCGGCGACGGCGTGGACGCCGTCCTGGGCCCGGCCTTGGACGGTGGCTACTGGACGATCGGCCTGAACCAGCCCGACCCCGCGGTGTTCAGCGGCGTGCCGATGTCCCATCCGGACACCCGCCTGGCTCAGGCGCGCCGCCTGGACGAGCTCGGGCTGCGCTGGGCCGAGCTCGCGCCGCTGCGCGACGTCGACACCTTCGCCGCCGCGCGAGCGGTGGCGCGGCTCGATCCGAGCACGCGATTCGCCGCCGCGCTGAGGTCACTCCAGACCCAGGACCAGGTCGCGTACGGCGGCGGGCTGGGATAGGAACGGGTGGTGGCCGGCGTCGAGCTCCACGACGCTGCCCGCCCTGCCGGCGTACTCGCGTTGGAGCGGTGCGGGTGTGCCCCTGTCCTGGGCGCAGACGAGGTAGGTCGAAGGCACCTGCTGCCAGGCCGCTGAGCGCACCGGCTGCCCGATCACGTGCAGGCTCTGGCGGGCCGTCCTGTCCGTGGCCTGTCGCTGGACCTCCGGATCGCAGTCCTGCAAGAACGTCTCGGCGAGGGAATCCGGTCGGACGGTGAACGTGCCGTTCTCGGGGTCGATGTCGAGGAACGGTGCCGGGTCGCCGTCGCCGAACGAGGAGAGGCTCTGCCCGGCCTCCGGCAGGTAGCTGGACACGAGCAGCAGGTGGCGCACGGTGTCCACGCCCGCAGCTGCCTCCGCGATCACGATCCCGCCGTAGCTGTGGGCGACCACGACGGTGGGCTCGTCGCTTGCGGTCAGCAGCTGCCGGACCGCGGCGACGTCCTCGGCCAAGCCCGGCCCTTCCCCACCCGCCGGCACACCCGTCTCGCCGCAGCTCGGCAGGGCCGGCGCCTCGCTGGCGACACCTCGTTCGGCCAGCAGCTCACCGGTGGGGTGCCACCACCACGATCCGTCCTTCACGCACGCTCCGTGCACAAAAACGACCCTCATGCTCGAGATCGTCTCAAGCCACGCGGCCCACGACGAGCAGGCCGTGGCCGAAGCCGCCGCCGGTGGGCGGCTCGAGGTCCCATACCGCTGAGGCGGTGACCTCGCCGCGCGCGGCCAGCCCGCGCCGCCGCGCGGCCAGGGTGTGGTGCACGACCGCCGCCCGGCCCGCGGGTAGTGGCGGCAGCGAAGCCGCCAGCTCGGCGGGCCGGTCCGCGCCGTCGAGCATGGCGTTGAGGGCGCTTCGCAGCGGGGGCAGTCCGGGCCAGTAGCAGTCGGTCTTCGGGCCGGCCTGAAGAGTGCGGTCGAGCGCGCGCACCGGTTCGATGCCCGCTTCGGAGAAGAGCGCGCACAGCTCGCCCGGCGCCCACGGGTGCACGAGCACGTCGGCGGCCAGGCTGTAGCGGATGGTCCGGGCGCGTCCGGGAGTCGTCTCCCACAGCTGCGGCCACTCCAGGGAGTCGCGCCCCAGCGCCTCGATCGCCACCACCGCGCCGGGGCTCGCGTGGGAGGCGACGTCGCGCAGCAGCCGCCGCAGGTGTGCCGGGGAGAGGTGCGACGCGATCCCAAAGGTCCCGATGTAGAGGTCGAAGGGACGCGCGCCGACCGGGCCGATGCCCTCGCGCAGGTCGTGCTGCACGCGATCGTCGCCCGCGGGCGGGGCAAGGTCCACGCCCACGTAGCGGCTCAGGCGGCCCGCCGCGAGCCGCGCCACGGCGCCGTCACCGCAGCCCAGGTCGAGCACCTCGCCGCCGTGTGCCTCGTCCAGCAGCCGCGACGTCAGACGCTCGAACCAGCCGAGCTCGAAAGCGGCTCTGACCCCGTCGTGGCCCTGCTGGGCGTAGGGGGCGGCCGCCCCTGCCGTCGACTGCATGCAGGCGCACGGTAGGCACAGGGGCCGCGCGGCGGAAGCCTTTTCAGAACTCCGTAAGGAAGCCGAAAGGCGCCCTGTCAGCTAGCGCCGGACCAGCGTCACCCAGTACGGAGCGGGCTGCGGATCGGTCGTGCCGAAGCGCGCGTTCACGGCGTACAGCTCGCCGCGCAGGAACGCGAGCGTGGTGGGCACGTCGAAATCGGTGCTGCTGATCGTGGTGACCACCGAGCCTGCGATGAGCTCCTCGTTGAGCCGGACGACGGCGATCTGGTTGAGCTGGTTCTGGACCACGTAGAGCGTGCGCCCCCTGAGCAGCAGGCCGTCGCCGTTGGCGAGCGTCGACCCCGCCGAGGTCGATCTGGATCGCGGCTCGCCGGTGGCCGGATCTATGTGCCAGAGGCGCCCGGCGTTGGTCTGCACCGCGAGCAGGGTCTTGCCGGCCTGCGGTGGCCACGATGCCGTTGAGGTTGAAGCCCGTCTCGTAGGGGATGTCGCGGCAGCTCGATGGTGCGCGCGCCGCGCAGCCGCGTGTCGACGACGTAGAGCGCGCTGCGCCGCGAATCGGTGAAGTACGCGGCCCGGCGGGTGAGAGCCACGTCGTTCACGAAGGTCGCCGACCTGCCGGGCGCCGCAGCTGGAAGCTCGGCGAGCTCGCGCGCCGCTGCGCGCGTCGTAGACGAAGGCCTTGCCGGTCGGACCGCCGGCCACGAAGAGGCGCTTCCGCGGCGGTCGAACTTGAGGCCGATCGCGGCGCCTGCCCGAACCGCCGGGCACGACGGCCTCCGCCTCGCCCGTGCGGGCGTCGAGCCGCAGACCGCGCCCGTGGGGATGGAGCCGACGTAGAGGTCGAGTGCCGCGCCCGGCCGCGATGCCCTCGGGCTGCCAGCCCGTCCGGCGAGGTCGAGGCGGTCGGGCAGGTTCAGCTCGGGTTCGCGCCCGGCACCGGAGTGCGGGTGGGCGCTCCCGACCGCGACCGCGCCCGACACCGCCGCCACCGCGAGCGTCAGCGCCAGAACCACACCTGCGAGAACCGTTGCCCCGATGTTGCCCACCTGGTCGATCGACTTTTAGCGCCAGATCCGTGGCCGGGAGGGAATAAGCGCGGCCGGCCGGCGTCCTCCTGTGCCCGACACCATTTCCGAAAGCGGAAGGGAGCAACCCCAATGTCTCAGAGGAGAGCTACACGCCTGGCCGGGCTGTCCGCCGTGGCCGCGGCCGGTCTCATGGCCCTGCCGGGCGCCGCGAGCGCCGCGGTGGACGCGAGCGTGACCGGCGGCAAGCTGACCGTCACGAGCAACGCCGGCGACGCGATCACCATCACGTGCGACGGGACCAACGTGAAGGTCAACACGCTGAATCCCGGAGCGGCCACGGCCTGCACCGCGATCACCGAGATCGAGGTGACCGGCGACGCTGGCGCCAACAACATCAACCTCACCGGAGTGACCGACGAGCTGTTCACCGGCCTGACCACGGTCGGGGTGGACGGCGCGGGCGGCAACGACACGATCGCCGGCAGCGAGATCCAGGACACCCTCGCGGGTGGCTCGGGCCACGACCGGGTGATCGGCTTTCGCAACGCGGCCGGCACCCGCGACGTGATGACCGGCGGCGAGGGCGACGACACGCTCGTCTGGAACCCGGGTGACGGCGACGACACCATGGACGGCGAGGCCGGCTATGACGTGATCGAGGTCAACGGCGGCAACGGCGGCGAGCAGTTCGAGGTCAGGGCCTCGGCCACCGCCGGGCGGGTTCAGTTCGACCGGCTCGGCCCCTCGCCCATACCCGGTCCGTTCAACCTCGACATCGGCACGTCGGAGAAGCTCGACTTCAACGGCAACGGCGGCGATGACACGCTCAATGCCAACGGCGGAGCCGCCGGGCTCAACCCCTTCGTGATCGACGCCGACGGCGGCGCCGACAACGACTTGATCAACACCGGCGACGCTGCAGATCTGCTCACGGGCGGCGCCGGCAACGACCGGCTGGTCTCGTTCCGCAGCCCGGCCGGCACCCGCGATGTGCTCCGCGGCGGCGAGGGCGACGACACGCTCGTCTGGAACCCGGGCGACGGCGACGACACCATGGACGGCGAGGCCGGCAACGACATCATCGAGGTCAACGGCGGAAGTGGCGGCGAGCAGTTCGAGGTCAAGGCCTCGGACACCCCGGGCCGCGTTCAGTTCGACCGCACCGGACCCACGCCCCCCGGACCGTTCAACCTCGACATCGGCAGCTCCGAGAAGCTCGACCTGAACGCCGGCGGCGGGGACGACCGGATCAGGGGCGGCAAGGGCCTCAAGGGCCTGATCGTGAGCACCCTCAACGGTGACGACGACAACGACCGCATCACCGGCACCAACGCCGAGGACATCCTCTCCGGCGGCAAGGGAATCGACCTGATCAACTCGGTCGACCGCTCGGCCGACCAGGTGGAATGCGGCGGCGGGATCGACTTCGCTCTCGTCGACCGGCGCGACAGCGTGAGGGGTTGCGAGCTGGTGATCGGCGGGCTCCTGCGGGTCAAGGCCTCTGGGGCATCGACCACGGCCATCGCCGGCCGGGCGCCGGTGGAGCTGCGCTGCGTGTCCAGCCCCAAGTGCCGGGGCAGCGTGAAGCTGGTCCATCGCGGAAAGTCGCTCGGGAGCGGCAAGTTCCGCCTCAAGGGCCGCAAGGCCAAGACGGTGGACATCAAGCTCAACCGTCGCGGCAAGCTGCTGGCGGCGGGCGCGTCCGCCAAGGGCGCGCGCGTGAAGCTGCGCATCGATGCCCGCGACTCGAAGGGCAACGGCTGGCGGACCACCGATGCGTTCAGGCTGAAGGGCTAGCCGGAAGCGCGGGGGCGCCGAGCAGCTGCTCGAGCGTGTCCGGCCCGAGGCGCGCGCCACCCGCGGCGGCGAAGGCCGCCGCGACGTGGCGCGCGCCCGTGTCGCATCTCCATCGCCGCTCGCCGACCACTCGCCTCGCCACCTCCAGCTGGTGGCGCCCGAACGGCACGGCGCAACCCGGTACCCCCCGCCGCGGGTCCTAGAGACGTCCGCGCGCGGGCGTGGTGCTAGACCAGGACCTCGCCTTCCGTAAGGAAGCGGCAACCTCCATGCGCTCGAATATCAGCGTGGGCCCAACCACCACCGCCCTCGCCGCAGTGCTGTTCCTGCTCGTGGCGGCGGTCGCCGCCTGCGGCGGCTCGAGCGACCGCCTACCCCCGGCCGCGGAGCCGGCGCGCTCCCCGGACCTCGACCGCGAGCCGGCGGGCACCGTGGTGGCGGTGGGCCACAAGCCCGGAGGGCCTGGCCTACGACCCGGTGACCGGGCTGCTCGCGGTGGGCCTGACCAACCCCGATCGCCTGGCCCTGGTGGACGGGCGCAGCGGCCGCACGGTGCGGCGCGTTCGCCTTCCCGAATCGCCGCGCCACCTCAGCCTGGCCCGGCCGGGCGGCCCCGTGCTGGTGCCGGCCGAGCGAGCCGACGCCGTCGTCGAGGTGTCGCTGCCCGACGGGCGCCTGAGCACCACCCGCGTCGGGCGCTTTCCCCACGACGCCGTATGGGCGCGCGGCCGGCTGTTCGTGGGCGACGAGCTGGGCAGCACGCTTTCGGTGGTGGAGCGCGGACGTTTGGTCAAGACCCTGCCCACGCCGCGCCAGCCCGGGCGGCGTGGCGGCCACCGCGGACGGCGCTCACGTGGGCGTGGTCGCGGTGCGCGCGCGCGAGCTCGAGGTCTTCGACACCCGCACGCTGGAGTCGGAGGGCACCGTCGACGTGGGGATCGGGCCCACGCACATCGCCGGCGGCGGCGGGCGCTTCTTCGTGGTCGACACGCGCGGCGGCTCGCTGCTCGAGATGCGGCTGAACCCGCTGCGAAAGCACCGCCGCACCTACCTCGGCGGAGCGCCCTACGGGATCGCGCGCGACAGCGAGCGCCGCCGCTACTGGGTCACCCTGACCGAGCGCAACGTCGTGGTGGAGCTGACCGACCGGCGCGCCCTGCGCCGCTACCCCACCGTGCGCCAGCCCAACTCGGTGGCCGTCGATCCGGACAGCGGCCGGGTGTTCGTGGCCAGCCGCAAGGACGGCACGCTGCAGTTCTTCGACCCGCCGGAGTGCCGCGGCGAGGAGTGCAGGCCCAAGTGAAGCTCTCCCCGCGCCTCCCGTCGATCGGCCCCTTCAGCGAGGGCTTCTGGCGCAGCCCGCTGCGCGGCCCCTGGCTGGCGTCGGTGCTGTCCTCCGCGCTGCTGCCGCTGATCGCGATCTGCGCGATCACCGGCTTCGCTCTCGCACTGGGCCTACGACACGGACCTGGGCGGCAACTCCATCTTCGGCGGTGCACCCGGAACGGCTTCGACATCTACGGGTTCGACTGGCCCGTGAGCCCCACATGGCTGTACGCGCCACCCAGGGCCTTCATATCATCAGCGGCGTCGCGGCCATCCCGATCCTGCTGGCCAAGCTCTGGGCGGTCATCCCCAAGCTCTTCGAGAACCCGCCGGTGCTGTCGGTCGCCCACGCGCTCGAGCGCCTCAGCCTGGTTCCTGGTCGGCGGCTCGCTGTTCGTGTTCGCCACCGGGATCATCAACATCCAGCTCTGGTACCCGTTCGGCTTCAGCTTCGTCCCCGCCCACTACTACGGGGCGCTGCTGATGCTGGGCGCGCTGCTGTTCCACATCGGCCTGAAGGTGCCGGTGATGCGCGAGCCTACCGCCGGCGCGGGGTGACCAAGCCACTGCGCGAGGATCTCGAGCACACCGCACCCGAGCCCGAGCTGCCGGGCGTGATCACCAGCGCGCCGCACTCGCCCGCCTCCCCCACCCTCACCCGCCGGGCGCTGATCGGGGCGTGGGCGCGGCCTCGGCCGGCCTGGCCGTGATGACCGCGGGCCAGGTGGTGGGCGGGCCGCTGGCCGACCTGGCCGTGCTCGCACCCCGCGGGCGCGGGCGGGGCAGCGGGCCCAACGACTTCCCGGTGAACAAGACCTTCGCCGCGGTGGGCATCCCGAGGAGAAGGTCGGGAGCCGACTGGCGCCTGACCCTCAAGGCGGGCGACGAGAGCCGCGCCGAGCTGACGCGCGAGGAGCTGCTGGACATGGACCTGGTCAGCGCAAGCTTCCGATCGCCTGCGTGGAGGGCTGGTCGACCACCCAGGAATGGACCGGCGTGAGGCTGGCCGACCTGGCCCGGCGGGCGGGCGTCGAGGACGCCACCGAGGTGGACGTGCGCTCACTGCAGGAGAGCGGCGCCCTGAGCAGCGTGACGCTCAACCGCGACCAGCTGAACCACCCGGAGGGCATGCTGGCCCTGAAGGTCAACGGCGCCGATCTCTCGCTCGATCACGGCTTCCCGGCCCGCACCATCGTCCCCGCCATTCCCGGCGTGCACTGCACCAAGTGGGTGGGGGAGATGGTGTTCGCGTGATGGCTCGCTTCCGTACGGTGTACGGCGCGGGGCCGCTCCACCTGATCGCCGCGCTGGTCAGCTTCGTCATCGCCGCCTACGCGCTGTCGCGGGCGCTGAGCAATACCGGCAATCCCGACCGCATCCTGCTGTGGCTGGGTGGCTCGATCGTGGCCCACGACCTGATCCTGTTTCCCGCTCTACGCGCTGCTCGGGGCGTTCGCGGCGGGCGTGCTGCTGCGCCGCGGCAGGGGCAGCCGGCTTCGTATCGCGATGCTCAACCACCTGCGCTTTCCCGTGCTGATGTCCGGCCTGCTCCTGCTGGTCTGGTATCCGCTGGTGGCCGGGCCGGCGGAGCGCGGGTTCATGCGCACCACCGGCCTATCCAAGGAGGTCTACTTCGGGCGCTGGCTGTGGCTGACCGCGGCCCTCTTCGTGGGGTCCGCCCTGATCTTCGCGCTGCGTTTCCGGCGGCTCCGGGAAGGATCCAGCGATGAAGCCCAGCTGGATCCTGTTTGACCTCAACGGCACGCTGCTCGACCCGGGTGCGATCGGCGAGCCGCTCGGCCTCGCGCGCGAGCAGGCGCTGGCCGCGCTCGACGACGCGATAGCGGGCTCGATGGCCGAGACCATGTCCGGCTCCTACCGGCCGCTGGCGGAGTTCCTGCGCGCCGCACTGGTGGCGCTCGCCGGGAGCGACAGCGGCATCGAGGAGGCCATGGAGCGCGCCAAGCGCATGCCCCCCTATCCCGATTGCCTCGCCGCCTTGGAGCACCTGCGCGCCGCGGGCATGAAGACCGGCGTGCTCACCAACAGCGCACGCGACCGCGCCCTGGCCGGGTTGCGAGGCCGCCGGTCTGCTGGACTCGTTCGACCTGGTGGCGGGCTCCGACGCCGTCGAGGTCTTCAAGCCTCACCCACGCATGTATCAGATGGGCATCGAGCGCACGGGCGCCGCGCCGCAGGAGATCTGCATGATCGCCTCGCACTGGTGGGACCTGATGGGCGCTCAGCGGGCGGGTATGCAGGGCGGCTTCGTCCAGCGCGACGGTCGCCCGTTCATGGCCGCCGGCCCCGAGCCCGACTATCGCGCCGAGACGCTCGACTCGCTGGCCGCGCAGATCAGTTCGTAGAGGGCAGGCTCTCGCCCGCCTCGACCGGCGCGAAGAAGCGCGCCAGCTGGATGCTGAGCTCGTAGAGAGCCAGCAGCGGGACCATCTCGAGCACCAGCGTGACCGGGTCGAGCGTGGGCAGCAGCGCGGCGAGCACCGCGATGGCCACGATCGCGTAACGGCGGCTGCGGCGCAGCTTCTCGGCGCTCACCACGCCGAGGCGCGTGAGAGCGAGCACGCCGACGGGCACCTGGAAGCCGAGCCCCAGGGCGAGCATCGTCAGCGTCATGAAGTCGTAGTAGTCCTTCGCCCGCAGCTGCGTGTTGAACTGCCGACTCGTTGAAGCTGAGCAGGAAGTCGAGTGCCGGAGGCAGCACGACGAAGTAGCAGAACAAGACGCCGCCGATGAAGAGCACCGGGACCATCAGCAGCAGCGGGGAACGACCTTGCGCTCGCGCGGGCTGAAGGCCGGCACGAGGAACGCGTAGGCCTGGTAGAGCACCACCGGCAGCGTCAGGAGAAGCGCGGCGTAGCCCGCGTTCTTGAGCGTGACGATGAAGGGCTCGGCGGGGCCGAGAGTGATCGGCTGCTGGCCATTCGGGAGCGGCGCGTTGAGGATCTCGAGCACGAGATCGCTCTGCCACGTAGTAAGCCCGAACGCCACGACGAACGCTGCGATGGCGACCACCAGGCGCGAGCGGAGCTCGTCCAGGTGGTCCACCACCGACAGCTGATCCTCGTGGCGAACGGGCTTCACGCTGCGTGTACTAGGACTTCTGAGGGGTCGGCTCGTCGGCGGGCGACAGCTCGTCGCGATCCGGCCCGCCGGTGACCGAGTTCTTGAACTCGCGCATGCCGCCGCCCAGCGAGCGCCCGAGGTCCGGCAGCTTCTTGGGTCCGAAGACGATCAGCGCGATCACCAGGACGATGATCAATTCCATGGGTCCGATGCCAGGCATGGGTCCCCTTTCCTTGAGGACTTCACGAACGGCTTGACAGCGTCAAGCACGGCCTGCATGTCGAGCGACTTGTCGAAGCCGCCGTCGCTGATCGGCTGCCCGTTGAGCAGGCGAATGGCCGCCGCGTGCCGGGCCTCGATCTGGACGATGCTTCCGGCCGCCGCCAGCACCTCGACGGACTCGATCGCCGGCGCGGCGCCGTTGTAGGCGCTGACCCCGGTGTCCTCGAACGTCTGGGCGAGCTTGAGAAAGCTCTTCTGGTTGGCGAATGCCTTGCCGAAGTCGACTCCGGGAGCCTTGACGGGCTTGCCGCCGAGCTTCTCGATCGTCGCCTTCAGCGCGGTCACGTGCTCGTTCTCGTTGTCGCGGATCTCCTTGGCGAGCGACCGCACGTCACTCGACAGACCCTTCGTACGCTTGAGCGCCTGCGTGTAGAACGCCGCCTCGAGGTACTCGAGGGTCAGCGCGAAGTTCAGGATCGCGACGTCGCCGCCGCCCTCCTGGGCGAACGCCGAACGCACGAACGGGGTTACCGCGCCGAGGCCGTAGACGGCACCTGCCGCCACAGCGCCCTTTACGAGGAACGCCTGCCTGTTGACTCCCTGGATGTCGATGGCCGCCAGTTCGGGGGCCACGAGCTTCTCGTTGGACATGTGAATGTCTCCTTTCTGCCGCGCCGCGCCCTTAGGCGAGGAAGGGCTTGACCTGCGGCAGGACCTCTGCCATCGAGGCCGGCTTGGCGAAGGCGCCGTCGGGGACGATGGTCCTGCCTACGACGGTGTTCAGCGCCGCGGCGTGGCGACCCTCGACCGAGTGGATGGCCAGAGCGGCCGCGAGGATCTCCTTGGACTGGATCCGACCGGCTTGGCCGAGGTAGGCCGCTGCCCCGAGGTTCTCCACGGTCGCCGCGGTCTCGAGCACCATCTTCGGCCCGCCCTCGATGACGGCGTCGAAGTTGGTCTTGGGCCGCTTGGGCTTGCCGCCGAGCTTCTCGACGGTCGCCGTAAGCGCGTCCACGTGCTCCTGCTCGTTGTCGCGGATCATCACCGCGATCTTGCCGAGGTTCTTGTCCTTGATGACCCCGGACGTCGATGACCGCGTTGTAGAAGTCGGTCTCGAGGTGCTCGAGGGTGAGCGCGTACTGAACGATCGCGAGATCGCCGCCGGCCACCTTCTTCCTCTTCTTCTTCGTCGTGCTGCTGGTGCTCGAGGATTCCTCCTCGTCGCCGCCGCATGCAGCCAGGAAGATCGCGAACGCGCTTGCGGCGCCTGCGCCTCCCATCATGCTCAGGAACCGCTTACGCGAGGACGGATCCTCAGCAAGTTCCTGCATCGCGGGGCGCGCGGCGTCGCCGCGCTCGTCCGAGACGGTGCTCATTCCTGCCTCCTGTAGTGATCGGGGCCGTGCGCTACGGGAGGTGGGGTGCGAGTCCAAACCGCAGCTTCCCCCCTTCTACGGAAAGGGCCGCTAACGGATCAGTTCGAGAGACGGACCGGCGCGCAAGTCCAAGTGCACTGGACGAACGTTGTAGGACCGCTACCCGCCGCAGGCTCCGGGGGTCGTCACACGGGGATCGGGGGTTGGATCAGGGCGCCCGGAGATCTTGCAGAGCGCAAACCGCCCGCTGTCGAAATCGACCTGGGCCCGGTAGGGGTAGCCGAGCAGGCCCCCCACGCTCGTCTCGCTGCGCTCGAACTCGGACGTGGCGGCCACGCACGCGTAGCGGCCCAGCCGGCGGGAGAGATCGCGCGTCCGCTCCCACACCCTGTGTCGTGCGCGGAAAGGGCTCGCAGGCCACGCGCAGGATCGGCCCGTCGAGCGCTCCCAGCCGGACGCGGCGGCGTGCATCGGCCAGGATCCCGGCGACGAGGTCCTCCAGCACCGCGGCGCGCGCGCTCAGGCGCTCCGGCGCGCCCGCCCCGGGCGAGGCCGCGGACTCGGAGCGCCCGAATCGCGGACGCTGCTCGACCTGAAGCTCGAGAATCCGCCGTTCGCGCAGCTCGGCCCGCTGGCGGCGCTCGCGCTCGACGCTGTCCTGCGCGGACTCGCGCGCGGCGGGCACGAGCACCAGCGCCGCGATCCCGCACGCCGCGAGCACCAGCGCGAGGAGGATCCGCAACCGGCGGCTGGTCCTACGCCATACCCAGCCGGGGAGCTCGGTCGCCCCGGGAAGCGGCTGGTAGCGCTCGTCTCGGCCCACTCCCGGATTATCCGCTCCGCTCAATGCCAAGCACAAGCACCGCCGCCCGCACTCAGGTCTCAGGCCGGCTGACGTACGCCGATCTCGTCGAGGTGCGCAAGCATGTCGGCCGGGTCCTCGTACACCCGGAAGGCGCCCGCTTGCACCAGCTCCTCGCGGCCGTAGCCGCCCGACAGCAGGCCGATGCCGAGGGCACCGGCGCGGCGGGCGGCGAGCAGGTCCCAGATGCTGTCTCCCACGACCAGGGCCTCGCGGATGTCGACCTCGATGCGGGCGGCGGCGGTCACGAACAGGTCGGGATCGGGCTTGGCGTAGCGCACGAGGTCGCGTGTGACCATAGGCGTGTCCTCACTCAGACCCAGCAGCGCGCGCGCCCGCCCCGCCGTTCGTTCGGCGCCGCTCGTCGCGATCGCCCAGGGGATGTCCTCCTCGTCGAGCCGGGCGAGCAGGTCGGTAGCCCCCGGCAGGGCGCGCACTCCCGGGTAGTGGCGTTCGTAGGCCTCGGCGTGCAGGTCCGGCAGGCGCTTGAGCGTCTCGTCGTCGAGCTCGGCCCCCAGCTCGCGCCGCAGCGCGGTCACGAACAGCCCGCCGCTCATTCCGATACGGCGATGGATCTTCCATACGGCCAGGCTCACGCCCACCTGCTCGAGCGCCTCGCGCCAAGCGATCACATGCTGGTAGACGCTGTCGATGAGGGTGCCGTCGAGATCGAAGAGGAACGCAGGCTGGGGCATGCGGGGCGCGTGCTTCACGGTTGCGAAGGTTAGGGCCGTGGCCCCTTAACCGCCCTTGGCTCAGGTCACGAGTCGCGCGAAGAGATGCTCGAGCTCGCGCTCCGGATCCGCGCACAGGCCGGTGTGCACCGGCGAGGGCTGAATCGTCGTGCTCGACGGCGCGACGAGCCAGCTGAAGCGCTCGGAGGGCTCGAGCCCGGCGATCGGCCCGGCGCCGGGATCGCCCGCGGCCACGCGCGCGAGCGCGTCGAGACGCTCGCCGAGCGGCCCGGGGTGGACGTCGGCCGACAGGGCCGCGAGGCGTTCGCGATCGAGCGCCACCCGCGCGGCCAGGTAGCCGAGCGTGCGCGCGAACAGGACCACGCCCGCGTTCAGGAACTCGCGCACGCTCGACGTCGCGGGACCACGCGGAGCAGCGCGTACTGATAGGGGCTACCGGCCTGCTCGGGCATCCTCGGCCTCCTGGGCGAAGGCGCGCGGCGGAGCCAGCCGGCGCCCAGCCACTCGGCGTAGGCCTTGACGGGGCGTTCCTGCCACGTCGCGGGGGATCAGGGCGGCCAGCTCCTCCGGCGGTTGCGCCGAGATCGCGCGGCGCCAGCCGTCGGTCTGCCTCCAGGATCGAGCCGGCGTGGGGAAGCAGCACGTGTTCGGCGATCGCCGGGAAGGGCGCGCGGGCCTGGGCGGGCAGCTCGCCCGGCGGCGTGCTGGTGGTAGAGGGCGGCGCCGTGATCGATCAACCACAGGCGATCGTGCCAGAGCAGCAGGTTGGGATTGCGCGGCGTGCGGTCGACGTTGGCCACGAGGGCGTCGAACCAGACGATGTCGGCCGCCTGCTCGGCCGTGACCACGCCGGCCCCGTCGGAGGCATCGAAGGAGAGCGCGCCGGGCAGGAAGTCGACTCCGAGGTTCAGCCCCGGGCTCGCGTCGAGCAGGTCCTGGATCTCCGGGATCGGGCTCCGCGCGGCCGAGCACCGGGTCGAGCTCGACGAACACGAGCCGCGGCACCTGGAGGCCGAGCCGGCGGCCCAGCTCCCCGGCGAGCAGCTCCGCCACGAGCGCCTTCGCGCCCTGGCCGGCGCCGCGGAACTTGACCACGTAGAGCCCGTCGTCGTCGGCTTCCATGAGGCCGGGCAGCGAACCGCCCTCCCGCAGCGCCGTGACGTAGCGCGTGGCGAGCACCGTGGACAGCTCCATGTTGGGACGGCGCCGCGGCGGGCATGGGCCAAGCGTATGGCGGGACCTCGCCGCGGGCGGGCCTCGTACTCGATCCTGTTAGCGGCTCGTTACAACGTTCGGCCACCGTTCGCCCTGTGTCTCGCCCCCTCCTGCTCACTCACGGCCGCGGTCGCGGCGTCCTCGCTCGCGCTGGGCGCCTGCGGCTGGCGTGAGCTCGTCGTCGCCGAGCGAGTGGTGCCCTACCCGCGCGTCGAGTGGAAGCGCTCGACCGCGCTCGGGGACCCGGCGGCGGGCCGCCTGCGTGCGCGGCGTGCGGCTTCCCCGGGAGGGCGCGCACTTCTTCACCTGGGACCCGGTGGAGCGGCGCTCGCCCAACCGCCCTTGGCGGCGCTACGGGACCCACCGGCTGGTGCAGCGTGGTGCTGCGGGTGGCCCGCGAGTACCACCGCGCCCACCCCGGCGCGCTGCGCATGGCGGTGGGCGACCTGAGCCGCCCGCAGGGCGGCGACTTCGGCCCGCAGTTCGGCTACATCGGGCACGCCAGCCACCAGAACGGCCTCGACGTGGACGTCTACTACCCGCGCGCCGATCGGCGCGAACGCGCGCCCCGCGACGCCTCGCAGATCGATCCGGCGCTATCCCAGGACTTGGTGGACCGCTTCGTGGCCGCCGGGGCACAGACCGTGTTCGTGGGGCCGAACACCGGGCTGCACCGGGCCGCCGGAGCGTGGTGGTGCCGCTGATCAACCACGACAACCACCTGCACGTGCGGATCGGCGGCTGAAGCGCCCGCTAGCGCCCTACCGGGCGCGGCCGCGGCGGCTGGGCGAAGAGCCGCCACAGCCCCGCCTCGGGCACCCGTTCCACGAAGAAGCCCGCCGCCATGGCCTCGGCCTCCACCAGCGTGGCCAGGCGCGGCACCGTGGCGAAGCGGCTGACCGCGACGGCGTTTCTCAACCTCACCGCCAGCGGGCCGCTCGGCGGCCCAGAGGATGGCCAGCGGGGGAACGGCGATGGGGCGGCCCGAGCGGGGATCCGAGGTGGGGTGCGACACGCGCACCTCTACCTCGAGATCACCCCGCACGAACTCCTTTCCCCCCAACAACGCGCGCACCGCGCGCTGGTCCCCAATCACCTCTAGACCGTAGGATCGCCGTCGCGAATGCGCCACTCAACCATTCGTCTAGAACACGCGGGTCAGCGGCGCCGCGGGCGTCCAGGCCTTCGCTCCCGGGCGTGTCAACCTGATCGGCGAGCACACCGACTACAACGACGGCCTGTGCCTGCCCTTCGCCGTCGAGCGCGGCGTGACCGTCCGCGCCGAGCCGCTCGAGCCCGGTGCGCGCGGTCGAGGCCCACGCGCTGGATCTCGACGAGCGCGACAGCTTCCCGCTCGGCCGGGAGGGCGACGCCCTCCCGCGCCCCCGAAGGCTGGCGGCGCTTCGTGCGCGGGGCCACGTCCGAGCTCGGCCGCGCCGGAGTACAGCTCGCGCCCTGCCGGCTCGAGTTCTCCGGCGACCTGCCCTCCGAGGCCGGGCTCTCCTCCTCCGCGGCGCTGTCGGTCTCCCTCTGCCTCGCCCTCTGCGCGGTGGCCGGCGCCGAGGCACCCGAGCCGGTGGCCCTGGCGCGCCTGTGCTCGCGGATCGAGAACGAGTGGTGCGGCGCCGAGACCGGCCTGCTCGACCAGCTCGCGTCCCTGTGCGGCGAGGAGGGCCACGCGGTTCGCATCGACATGGCCGGGCCGGAGCTGCGCCAGGTGCCGCTCGAGCTCGGCGGCCACGTGCTGGCCACGCTCGACTCGGGCGCCTCGCGCAGCCTGGCGGGATCGGGCTACAACGAGCGGCGGGACGAGTGCCGGGCGGCCTGCGAGCGACTCGGCATCGACTCGCTGAGGCGGGCTCGACCCGCGGACGTGGCGGCCCTGCCCGCCCCGCTCGACCGCCGGGTCCGCCACGTGCTCAGCGAGAACGACCGCGTGGACGCGGCGGTGCGCGCGCTCGAGCAAGGCGACCTGGCCGAGCTCGGCGCCCTGCTCGACGCCTCGCACGCGAGCCTGCGCGACGACTACGAGGTCTCGGTCGCCGAGGTGGAGCAGACGGTGGCGCGGTGCGAGCGTGCGGGTGCGCTCGGGGCGCGCATCATGGGCGGCGGCTTCGGCGGGTCGGTGCTGGCGCTGTTCGGGCCGCGCGCGCAGCCGCCCGAAGGGGCGATCAGGGTCGAGCCGGGGCCCCCGGCTCGGCTTCTGTAGACCCCTCGTCCTCCTCCTCGAGCTCGTCTACCAGCGGGCGGGTGAAGCCCCAGACGAGGAACAGCACGGAAGCCACGAGCAGGGCAAAGGCCACCCAGAGGTTGATGTTCACGCCCGCGGCCTTCTCCTTGTCGGCCTCGCTCGCGAACAGCCCGGCGCCCAGCAGCAGGAACCCGTACACGCCGAGCAGCCCGCCGATGATCTTGCGGATGTCGAGCAGGCTGGTGGCCTTCTCGACCTGTTCCTCGCTGAATTGGGTTGTCTCCTCGGCCACGGCTCTCCATAGATGAAGATGATGTTCAGGACGATGACGATGGCGATGGCCCCGGCCCCGAGCACCTTGGGATTGCGCCACCACAGCGAGTCGCGGCGCGAGAGCTTCAGGTCGGTGCCCTCGGCCATGCCGTACACCAGCCCGCGCAGCTCCTCCACGGGCTTGGGCTGGGTGGCGAGGCTGACCACCACGGTCACGATCGCGTCGAGGACGAAGGCCACGATCGCGCCCCAGAAGTCGGCGGCCAGCGGAGAGGCGATCTCGATAGTGCCTCTCGAGTAGAGCTGGTGGGTCATGAAGGCGCCGAAGGTGCCGGCCACGAGCCCCGCGAAGCCGCCCCAGGGCGTGGCCCGCCTCCAGAACATCCCGATGATGAACGTGGCGAACAGGGGCGCGTTGAAGTACGAGAACAACAGCTGAACGTAGTTCATGATGTTGTCGTAGCCCTTGGCGATGAACGCCGTGAGGATCGAGATGCCGATGCCCACCACCGTCGCGATTCGCCCGAAGCGGATGTAGTGGGCGGGTTCGGCGTCGCTGCGGATGTAGTCCTGGTAGAGGTCGTAGGTAACGACCGTGTTGAACGCGGAGACGTTGGCCGCCACCCCGGCCATGAACGCGGCGATCAGGCCGGTCACCGCGATGCCCAACATTCCCGAGGGCAGGTACTCGGCGATCAGCGCCGGGATCGCGTTGTTGTAAGTGGTCGCTGGGCTGGACTCGCTGCCGAAGTTGGGGATGGTCACGAGCGCCACCAGGCCCGGAATCACAACCAGCGCGGGAATGAAGATCTTGGGGTAGGCGGCGATCAGCGGCGTGCGCCGTGCGGCCGACATGTTGTTGGCCGACAGCGCGCGCTGGACCTCGGCGAAGTTGGTGGTCCAGTAGCCGAAGGAGAGCACGAAGCCGAGCCCGAAGACGGTGGCGATGAAGTTGGCCCCGAGGGGGTTGTCGCCGCCGATCCCCAGGCCCTCCCAGGCATGCAGCCCGGGTTCGCCGAGGTCGCTCTGCTTGATCTGGTCGGCCAGGCCGCTGATCCCGCCTACGTCGATCAGCGCGACGGTCACGAGCGGTATCAGCGCGGCCAGGATGATGAAGAACTGCAGGACCTCGTTGTAGATCGCCGAGGTCAGCCCGCCCAGCGTGATGTAGGCCAGCACGATGAACGCCGCGATGACGATCGCGGTGCTGATCGACCAGCCCAGCATCAGCGAGAGCACCAGCCCGAGCGCGAACAGGTTCACGCCGCTGATCAGCACGGTGGCCAGGGCGAAGGAGATCGCGTTGAACAGGTGGGTGGGCCGGTTGTAGCGCCGCCGCAGCCACTCGGGGACCGAACGCACCTTGGAGCCGTAGTAGAAGGGCATCATCACGATGCCCAGGAAGACCATCGCCGGGATGGCCCCGATCCAGTAGAAGTGCACAGTGGCCACGCCGTACTGGGCGCCGTTGGCCGCCATGCCGAGCACCTCGAGCGCGCCGAGGTTGGCCGCGATGAAGGCCAGACCGGTGATCCACGCGGGCAGCGACCGTCCGGATAGGAAGAAGTCGAGGTCGGTCTTCAGCAGGCGCTTGGCGCCGAACCCGATCCCCAGGACCACGACGAAGTAGATCGCGATGATCGAGTAGTCGAGGACCGACGCGTCGATACGCAGCATGGGCGCGGATTACCCATGTGCCGTTTGCGCCAAACGGGGGCGCGCTTCAGTGGTGCTCGAGCGGGAGCTCGCCGATCTCGCGGCGGGTCTCGCCCACCCAGCGCCAGACCGAGACGAGGGTGATGGCGAGGCCGATCACCACCATCGGCAGCGCCAGCACGATGCCGCACACGGCGAGCGCGATCCCGAACGCGGTGGTCACCGGGAGGTAGGAGGGCCCGGGAAGATGGATGGCCTCGCCGGCCGGCGGCGCCTCGGGTCCTCCGGTGTGGATGTGCTCGTCGTTGGCCATCAGTACACGAGGGCCACGAGCCATGCCAGCGCGAAGACGATCAGCGCGATCGCCCCGGCGATCAGGCCGGTGCGCAGGTTCTTGAGGGCCAGGCGGCGATCCACTGAAGACCTGTTCTATCAGGCGGTCAGGTCCGACGGCAATTCACTGGTGGCGCCGTCCGACACCCAGACGCGGACTATGTCGCGCATGGAGAGGATCCCCACCATGTTGCCGCCGTCCACCACGACGAGGTGGCGAAAGCCCCCGCGGACCATGGCCTCGGCCGCCCGCTCCAGCGACCAGTCGGGGGCGGCGAAGACGAGGTCGGCCGAGAGGTGGTCGGACACCAACTCCCGATCGGGGTCCTGGCCGGCCGCGATCGAGCCGAGGATGTCGCGCTCGGTCACGATCCCCGGACCGGGCTGTTCGGGGTCGATGACCACCGCAGCGCCCACGTGGCGCTCGGCCATCGCCGCCGACGCGTCGCGCAGCGAGCGACCCGGATTCACGGTGAGAACCCGTTCGCTCATTCCGGCCTTGACCTGCATCGGAGAAGCAGCCTACAACTCGAGACATCCACATCGCCGTTTCGTCCGTAGTAGAGGGTGGTGAGACAGACCACCCTCTTCCGCCGCAGAACCCTCTTCGCCGAGGCGCTCACGGTCATCGAGCAGGACTATGCCGACGAGAACCTCTCGCTCGGCGCGGTAGCTCGCTCCATCGCCACCTCGCGGCGCCAGCTCCAGCGGGTGTTCGGTGAGCGCAACACGAGCTTCCGGGCCGAGCTGCAGCGAGTGCGCATGTCGAAGGCCGCCGAACTGCTTCAGGAAGGCGAGACGCCGGTGTCCGCGGTCGCCCGGTCGGTTGGCTACCGCCAGCCTGCGCAGTTCTCCAAGGCCTTTCGCCGCCACCACGGCTGTCCGCCGTCGGAGATGCGCGGCGTAGCGGTCCGCATAGCCGCCTAAGGCGCCAACCGGCTCCCGCCCGGCCGTCGCGTCCCGTAAACTCGCGCGCCGGATGAGCGAGAAGGACCCAGAGGCGGGGAGCACCAAGGGGCCTCCGCAGGACGACCCGCGGATCGAGGGCGAGAAGCACCCTGTGGGCAAGATGCTCGCCTACGGGGGCATCGCGTCGATCATCGGCGTCGCAATATCGCTCTACATCGACTGGTTCCCGGTCAACGCGGCCGGCGCCGCGGGCCAGATCGACACCGTGTACGACGTTCTGCTGATCGCCTCGGTCCCGATCTTCGTGCTGGTGATGACGATCGTGATCTATTCGGTCACGCGTTTCGCCGCCAAGCCCGGCGACATGCGCGACGGCCCGCCCATCCACGGCAACACCCGCCTCGAGGTCATCTGGGTCACGATCCCCTTCCTCATGGTCACCGCGCTCGCGGTGTACGGATGGGTCGTGCTCGACGACATCGAGGCCAAGCAACCCGATGAGCTGGTGGTCGAGGTCAAGGGCCAGCAGTTCACCTGGACCTTCGAGTACCCCGCTGAGAAGGTGACCTCGGACGCTCTGGTGCTGGCCGAGAACCAGCCGGTCCACTTCCGCATCAACTCCGAGGACGTCCTGCACTCCTTCTGGGTCCCGCAGTTCCGCCTCAAATCCGACGCCGTCCCCGGCCTCACCACGGACGTCCGCCTCACCCCCGACCGGGTGGGCCGCTACCAGGTGGTCTGCGCCGAGCTGTGCGGGATCGGCCACGCCGCCATGCGCCAGAACGTGAGGGTGGTCCCGCAGGTTGCGTGGGACGCCTGGATCGAGAGACAAAAGCAGGCAGCCGAGGCGGGAGCGGCCCAGTAATGAAGTACCTTCAGGAGACCCTCCGATGACGATTGCCCATCGCCTTCTCGCACCGGGTTGGTACCGAGCCGCGCTCGGCGCCGCGCTGGGATTTTTGCTGGGCATGGGGATCGTTGTCGCCGGCCGTGCGGCGTACGGCTGGGACCCGCTCTTCGAATGGGACTCCATCATCACCGTCGGAGCCCTGGTCGCCGCGCCGCTGGGCTATCTGGTGGGCATCGGCTGCTTCGACTACTGGTTCCGCTGGGCCTCGGGCGCGCCCACGATCGAGGAGGACCACACGGGCCACGGCGCTTACTCGTGGCGCGACTACTTCCGGGTGAACACCGACCACAAGGTCATCGGGATCCAGTACATCGTCACCACGTTCTTCTTCTTCATCGCCGGCGGGATCATGGCGATGCTGATTCGCGCCGAGCTGGCCACGCCCGGCACGCAGTTCGTGGATCCGAACACCTACAACGGCCTGTTCTCGGTCCACGCCTCGCTGATGATCTTCCTGTTCATCATCCCGGTCTTCGCCGGGATCGCGAACTACGTGATCCCACTCATGATCGGCGCCCCGGACATGGCCTTCCCGCGCCTGAACGCGCTCTCGTTCTGGATGCTGCCGATCGCGGGCGTGATGATGATCTGCAGCTACTTCGCCGAGGGCGGGGCCTTCGCCACCGGCTGGACCGCGTACGCGCCGCTATCGACCGAGACCCCGCTCGGCCAGCAGTTCTTCACCATGGGCGTGCAGTTCGCGGGCGCGTCGTCGATCGCCACCGCGCTCAACTTCCTGGTCACGATCATCACCATGCGCGCGCCGGGCATGACCTTCTGGCGCATGCCGCTGCTGGTATGGGCCAACTTCACCACCTCGCTGCTCGTGGTGATCGCCACGCCGTTCATCGCCGGCTCGCAGTTCTTCATCCTGCTCGACCGCTCGCTGGGCATGCAGTTCTTCAATCCCGGCGCGAACGGCGACGTTCTGCTGTACCAGCACGTCTTCTGGTTCTACTCGCACCCCGCGGTCTACATCATGATGCTGCCTGGCTTCGGGATCGTCAGCGAGGTGGTCTCCACCCACGCGCGCAAACCCATCTTCGGCTACCGGATGATGGCCTTCTCGCTCGTGGCCATCGTGATCCTGGGCTTCTCGGTCTGGGCCCACCACATGTTCGTGTCGGGCATGTGGAGCTGGTTCCGGGTCCCGATGATGATCACCACGATGCTGATCGCGGTGCCCACCGGCATCAAGATCTTCTCCTGGCTGGCCACGCTGTGGCGAGGTGTGATCCACCTGAGAACGCCGCTGCTGTTCGCGCTGGGCTTCTTGACGATGTTCACCCTCGGCGGCATCAGCGGCATCATGCTCGCGGTGGTGCCGTTCGACATCTACGTATCGGACACCTACTTCATCGTCGCCCACATCCACTACGTGCTGTTCGGCGGCTCGGTCTTCACGATCTTCGCCGGGCTGTACCACTGGTTCCCGAAGATCACGGGGCGGATGTACGACGAGACCCTCGGCAAGATCCACTTCTGGCTCTCCTTCGTCTTCTTCAACCTCACCTTCGGGCCGATGCACTTCGTGGGCATCGACGGCATGCCCCGGCGCGTGGCCGACTACGCCGACCAGTTCGCCACCTGGAACGCGATCATCTCGGTCTCGGCCTTCCTCTTCGGCCTGTCGTTCCTGATCTTCCTCTACAACATGATCGCCTCGTGGCGCAACGGGCCGCTCGCCGTGGCCAACCCGTGGCGAGCGCATTCGATCGAGTGGCAGGTCTCCTCGCCCCCGCCGGTGTTCAACTTCGATTCCGTGCCGACCGTGGTGGGCGGCCCCTACGAGTACGGCGTGCCCGGCGCGGTGCACGCTGTGTTCAAGGACGAGGACAAGGACAAGGCGGCGGCCGGCGCTCCGGCCGGCGCCCAGCCCGCGCCCGCGGGCGGCGGCGCGCCTCCGCCCACCGATCTATGAAGCGCATCCTCGTAGTGGCCAACGAGACGGTGGCGGGGCGGCCCCTGATCGAGGCCGTGCAGCGCCGCGCCGAGGGCGAGGACACCCACGTACACGTGATCTGCCCCCAGAATCAGCCCCGGCACGGCTACGTGATCAACGAGGACCACGTCCGCGACGCCGCCGAGAACCGCCTCGAGCTGACGCTCGCCCAGCTGCGCGAGGAGGGCATCGAGGCCGACGGCGAGGTGATGGACCCCGATCCCTACTCGGCCATCATGGACGCGCTCGGCGAGGAGGCCTACGACGAGATCATCATCTCGACTCACCCCGAGACGCGCTCGGGGTGGCTGCGTCAAGGCCTCGTGGACCGCGTGCACCGGGCCAGCGGGCGCCCGGTGGAGCACGTGGTGGTCGACATCGACGCCGATCGCGACGACGTGAAGCGCACGCTCGTCGTGGCCAACCAGACCGTCGGCGGCACCGCCCTGATCGACCACCTCAAGGAGAAGGCGGAGGAGGGCCCGCGCGGCTTCATCGTCATCTGCCCGCAGTCGCCCGACGAGGACGGCGAAAACGGCGACGGTGGAACCGACGCTCACGAGCGGCTGGCCCACATGCTCGGCGAGCTTCAGGACGCCGGCCTCCAGGCTGTCGGCCAGGTGGCGCACGCCGACCCCTACACCGCAGTCCAGAACGCGCTGCAGTTCTACGCGCCGGACGACATCGTGATCTCGACCTTCCCCGAGACCCGCTCCGGCTGGCTGCGCTCCGATCTGATCGGCCGCGTCCAGGAGGCGAGCGGCAAGCCCGTCGAGCACGTGGTCAGCGCCGAGGGAGATGAGTCCTGATGGAGTCCGCCTCGATAACGGCGGGGGCCGCCGCCCAGGACCACCACGAGCACCACGGTCCGCCCCCGGCCAACCGCTCCTCGCGGGTGGAGGCGCAGTACCTGGGGATGCTGCTCTTCATCATCTCCGAGATCATGCTCTTCGGAGCGTTCTTCACGGCCTACTTCTTCATCCGGGTCGTGAACCAGGCCGAGTGGTTTCCGATCGACGGCGTCGAGCTACCGGTGTTCATCGCGGGCATCAACACGGCCATCCTGATCTCCTCGAGCTTCACCATGCACTGGGCCCTCGAGGCCGCCCGCAACGAGAACCGCCGCGGGCTGGAGGTGGGCCTTCTGACCACGGCGATGCTGGGCCTCACCTTCCTGTGCATCCAGGTCAACGAGTACATCCACCTCGGCTTCTCCCCCTCCGACAACGCTCAGGGCTCGATCTTCTACGGGCTGACCGGCCTGCACGGCGCGCACGTGTTCGTGGGCCTGACGCTGCTCACGTTCGCCACGGTGCGCGCCTTCCGAGGCCACTTCAGCGCGAAGGAGCACCGCGGCGTCGAGGTGCCCGGCATCTACTGGCACTTCGTCGATGTCATGTGGGTCTTCGTGTTTTCGACGCTCTACCTGCTCTAGGGGCGTGCTCAACCCGCTGCGCTCCGAGCAGGAGGCGTTTCGCTTCCTGCTCTACGTGATCGTCTTCGTCGCCGTCGTCCTGGCGATCTTCTTCCTGCTGCGGGCCCTTCTTTGAATCCCGACCTCGAGCTGGCCGAGCGGGCGGCCCGCGCGGCCGGCGAGGTCCTGCTCGGCTACTACGGCCGGGCGCCCGAGGGCCTCGGCTCGAAGTCCTCGGACACCGACATGGTCTCGGACGCGGACCGAGAGGCCGAGAAGACCATCCGGGAGCTGCTGGAGGCCGAGCGCCCGCGCGACGGGCTGCTGGCCGAGGAGGGCTCGAGCAGCGCGAGCGACAGCGGCAGGCGCTGGATCGTCGATCCACTCGACGGCACGATCAACTTCCTCTACGGCTTTCCGGCGTGGGGCGTGAGCGTGGCCCTGGAGGACGGCGAGGGCCTGGCCGTGGGCGTGGTCCACTCACCGGTCCACGACGAGACCTTCAAGGCCGTGCGGGGCGAGGGGGCCCGATTGGGTGAGCGCCCCCTGCGGGTGCGGGAAACCGGCGGGCTCGGCCGGGCCATGGTGGCCACGGGCTTCTCCTACGAGGCCGAGCGGCGCGCGCAGCAGGCGAAGGTGCTGGGGCGCCTTCTGCCCCGGGTGCGCGACATCCGCCGCGCCGGAGCGGCGGCCCTCGACCTGGCCTGGGTGGCCGCGGGCCGCGTGGACGCCTTCTACGAGCGCGGGCTTCAGGCCTGGGACCTGGCGGCCGGGCAGCTGCTGGTGGAGGAGGCGGGGGGTTCGGTGCTGGCGCTCGCAGGCACGCCGCCGGGAGTAATCGCGGCGGCGAACCCGGAGCTACTCGGGCAACTCGCCGAGCTGGTCGGTGAGGGCGGCCCCGCGGAGAATCCGCAGGGCCGCTCACCAACCGGCGGTACCTAGAGGGCGACCACTACCGACTTGTTCTCCATGTAGTTATCGAGCACCTGGCCGCCCATCTCGCGGCCCCAGCCCGACTCCTTGTACCCGCCGAACGGCATTGCGGCATCGAACACGTGATACGTATTGATCCACACCGTTCCCGCACGCAGCAGCTTCGCGGTGCGGTGGGCCTTGGAGATGTCACGGGTGAACACACCCGCGGCCAGGCCGTAATCCGACTCGTTCGCGCTGTTGGCGATGTCCTCGGGCTTGTCGAACGGGATCGCGCACGCCACCGGCCCGAAGATCTCCTCGCGCACCACGGACATGTCGGGCGTGGTGTCGGTCAGGATCGTGGGCTGGACGAAGTAGCCGCGGTCACCGGAGCGATCGCCGCCGACCGCCACCTGGGCGCCGTCCTGCTTGCCGGCGTCGAGGTAGCCGAGCACCTTGCCGAACTGCTCGTCGGAGATCAGCGGGCCCATCTGGCTGTCTTCCTCGGTGCCCGGGCCGACCTTGATCTGCTTGGCCGCGTCGGCCACGCCGGAGACGACCTCGTCGAACGAGTCCTTCTGCACGAACAGCCGTGTGCCGGCGTTGCAGCACTGGCCGTGGTTGAAGAACACGGCGTGAGCCGCGCCCGCGATCGCGCTCTCCATGTCGGCGTCGGAGTACACGATGTTCGGCGACTTGCCGCCGAGCTCGAGCGTGACCTTCTTGAGGTTGCCCGCCGCGGCCTTCACGATCAGCTTGCCGACCTCGGTGGAACCGGTGAAGGCGACCTTGTCGACGTCGTCGTGGGCGGCCAGGTGCGGCACCCGCGTCACCGAACCCGGTGACGATGTTCAGCACGCCGGCGGGCAGCCCGGCCTCCTGGATCAGCTCGCCGAGGCGAAGCGCGGACAGCGGAGTCTGCTCGGCGGGCTTGAGCACCACCGTGCAGCCGGCGGCCAGCGCCGGTCCCAGCTTCCACGCCGCCATCAGCAGCGGGAAGTTCCAGGGGATGATCTGTCCCACGACGCCCACCGGATCCTTCAGCGTGTACGCGTGGTACTCGCCCGGTGCCGGGATCGCCGAGATCGGAATCGTCGCGCCCTGGATCTTGGTCGGCCAGCCCGCCATATAGCGGAAGAGGTCCGCCGCCAGCGGCACGTCAGCCGCCTGGGCCACCGCGTACGGCTTGCCGTTGTCGAGCGAGTCGAGCATCGCCAGCTCGTCGGCGTTCTGCTCGATCAGCTCGGAGATCTTCCACAGGATCCGGCCTCGGTCCGAGGCGTTCATGGTCCGCCACTCAGAGCCGTCGGCAAAGGCCTTGCGCGCGGCCTTGATGGCTCGCTCGATGTCCTCGGACTCTCCATGAGCCACGTCGGCCAGCTTCTCTTCGGTGGCCGGGTTCAGCGTCTCGAATGTCTTCCCCGACGCTGCGGGCACCCACTCCCCGCCGATAAGCAGGTTGTGGTCAGCAGCGACAAAGCTCTCTGCTTGGGGCTCGCGGGCTACAGCTACAGCCATGTGTTCTCTCTCCTCTGGCACGCGAGAACGCGCGCTCGTTCCGGATGCGTAAATCGATACCGCCTGAGAAGGAATTATTCCCCAAATTCGGGGTTCCTAAGCGTTTCCGAGGGCGCCTAGTTGCCCAGCAGATACTTCGACCAGCGCCTGAGTCTGCTTCTCGTTCAGGCGGCCCTCGTACGCCGGCATCACGCCCGCCTGGAAGCCCTCAACGGTGTAGGCCTCCGGCTTGAGGATGGACTCGGATACGTACTCCTCGGCGGACAGGTCGGTGCGATTGCCGGCCTGCGCGGCAAGCTCGTCGAGGTTGGGCCCGATGTTGGCGTTGGTGCCCGCCTTGCCGAACGTGTGGCAGGCGCCGCAACCCGCAGCGGTGAAGATCTGCTCCCCGGTGGTGGCGCCGGCCAGCCCGGCCTGGGCCAGCGCGCCGTCGTCCTCCCCGCTGCGCGAGGCGGCGAAGGCGACGTAGGCCGCCACGTCGCTGGCGTCCTGGCCCTCGACCAGCCCCGCCGGCATCTGGCTGCTCTTGCGCGGATGGAGGATCTGAGCGTGGACGATCCCCTCCACGGTCTTGCGACCCTCCCCGTCGGCGAGCGCGGTGCGGAAGGAGGCATCGAGGCTGGGACCGGTCTTGCCCTGGGTGCCCGCGCGGGCCAGCACGTGACAGGAGCCGCAGCGCTCGGTGAACAGCGCCTTGCCGTTGGCGAGGTCGTCCTCCTCACGCCCGCAGGCGGACAGGAGCAGCGCGAGCGCTGCCACGAGAAGCGGCACGGTCGTGTTCCGGGCAAGGCTCAAGAGGCGGGAACATTATCCGCTGGAGAAGCCGGATAGGGAAGAGCGTCAAGGCGCCCTTCGGCGGCCTCGATCACCCGTTCGGCGACGCTTTCCCAGGCGTAGTGCGCCGCGGCCTGCTCGGCCAGCGCCGCCCTGGCGCGTTCGCGCTCCTGCGGATCGAGCCGCATCCAGGCCACCAGCTTGGCGGCGATCTGGTCCACGGCGTCGGGCCCCACCTGGAAGGAGAGCAGGGGCCGCAGGTGCTCGGGGAGGGCCGGGGCGAGCGTGGCCGTGACCTCGGCCATTCCCGAGTGATGGGCCGAAAGAGGCAGCACGCCGCACGCCGCCGCCTCGGCCGCCACCATGCCGAAGGCCTCGGGGAAGGTGCTCGGCATCACCTGCGCCTCGCAGACCGGAAGCAGATCGGGCAGGTCCTCATACTCCAGGCGCCCGGTGAAGTGAATCCGGTCGGCGGCGGCGGGTGCCGCGGCGAGCCACGCCTCATCCACCCGCCCGAGGAAATCGCTCAGGTAGCGAAGCTGCCCGGGCGGCCCGCCCTCGAGCTCGCGCCCGCGGGCGGCAATGTCGCGCAGGTCGTCGAGGTCGCGCCGGCGAATGGCGTCCACGAACCGGCGCATGGTGTCCCGGTAGTTGCCAAAGCCGACGATCACGAGGCGCGCGTCGGGAATCTCGGCCACCACGCTGGGCCACGCGGCGAGCAGCAGGTCGACGCCCTTCGACACGATCAATTTGCCGACGAAGCTGACGATACGGTCGCGTTCGGGGTCGAGCGCGCGCACCGCCTCGGCCGCGCCGCTCTCACCTCCCCACGACGCGGTGACTGCCGGACTCGAGCTTCGCGGTCAGCGCCTCGAGGTCGGCAGAGCCGGGGCGAAAGGAGTGAACGTCCACTCCGGGAGGGCCGAGGCGCGTGCGCTCGGGCAGGCTGGGCTCGTCGCTTGAGCACCTCCCAGAGGCTCGCTCCCGTGTGGTGGGACCCCACCAGAACTCCGGAGGCCGCGCGTATTCCCTCGAGGGCGTAGGGCAGGAAGCGGGGGTTGGGGCGCACGGTGTACTCGAGGGCGCTGCCGTGGACCTTCACCGCGTAGGGCGCGCGGCCGGCCAGCGCCCGGGCCAGGATCAGCGGCCCCATGATCAGGTGGTTGGCCAGAGCTACGTCGGGTGCCGGCAGATCGCGCACGGCGGCGACGTTGGCCTCGATGTAGTGGTCGAGCTCCGCGTCGGTGAGGTCGGAGAAGGGCTTGGCCTCGAAGCCCTCGTACTCGTCGGCTACGTAAACGGGGAGGATGCGCCCGATGTCGGGGTTGTGGACGGTCACGCCCTCGGGCGGCTCCCAGGCACGGTCCTGGCAGACCATGTCGACCTCATGGCCAAGGCGAGCCAGGGCCTCGGCGAGGTTGACGTTGTAGATGTTGCTGCCCGTCCCGCGCAGCAGGTAGCCGTGGAATATCTGTATCCGCATTGCCCTCCGTCGCCCTCGCTATTGTCCGCCTCGATGCCTGAGCGTCAGAAGTATCGCCTGCGGGCCCGCTCGGACCGCGAGATCCTTCGCGAAGCCGAGGCCGGCAAGCGCTACGTCGACCGCGAGAGCGGCGAGGAGCTGAAGGTCGTCGGGGCGGTGCTGCCGCTCGCGCCGTCGCCCAGCGACCTGCCCTACTCGGTCGAGAACCTCAGGTTGTGCGGGTGTTCGCTCGAGCAGCTGGTTCAGAAGGACCTGAACGACTGCCCTCACTGCGGCCGCCGCCTGCCGGCCGTCGAGCGCTGACCCTGCGACGGGTTCTCAGCCTGGTGGCGGCCCTGGCCGCCTGCGGAGCCCTCCTGGGCTGCGGCGGTGACGACGAGCCCGAGCCCGAACGGCCGGTCACGGTGCCCGAGGTGACGGTCCCCCAGAGGGACTACGACGAGCCCCCGCCCACCGAGACCGAGCCCGAAACCACCCCGACCGAGCCCACCGAGACCACCCCGCCGCCGGAGGATGACGGCGGCACCACGGCGCCCGAGCCCGAGGAGCCGACCGACACCCCCGAGAACGACACCCCGCCGCCCGAGGACAGCCCGGCCGAGCGCTTCGAGGAGTTCTGCAACGACAATCCGGGCGCCTGCGGGTAGGACCTCAGACCACCGATTCGAGGGCGGCGCGGGCATCGGGGAGCGCTGCGACGCGTCCGTCGTGCTCGAGCAGCAGGAAGCGGTCCAGGCAGCGCAGGAACGCGCGGTCGTGAGATACCGCAACGACGGTGCCCTCGAAGCCGTCGAGCGCCGACTCGAGCGCATCGGCAGAGTCGACGTCGAGGTTGTCGGTGGGCTCGTCGAGCAGCAGCAGGTTGTGGCCCTCGGCCTCCAGGCAGAGGATCTCGAGGCGCGCCTTCTCCCCGCCTGAGAGCGTCTCATAGCTGCGGTTGGATGCGTCCGCGAGGCCATAGCGGGCGAGGGCGCGCATCGTCGCCTCCCTCGCCTTGAGGCGCTCGACGAGGATGTCGAGGACCTTGCGGCGCGCGAAGTCCGGGCGCGCGTTGAGCTGCGTGAAGAGTCCGGGCGACACGCGCGGCCCCACCACGATATCGCCGGAGTGAGCCACGGGCTCGCCTGCCAGGAGGCGGATCAGATGTGTCTTGCCCGATCCGTTTGGCCCAATCAGGCCCACCCGCTCGCCGTAGTGGATCTCCTCCGAGAACGCCCGGACCAGCCCTTCGATCGACACAGCGCGCAGGTCGAGCACGCGGCGAGCGGAGTCGCCACCGCGCAGGCGTACGCTGATCTGGTGGTCGCCGACCGGCTTGGGAGGGGGGCCTTCCGCCACGAACCGCTTCCAGCGCGTCTCGGCGGCATCGGCGCGCTTGGCCCAGCTGTCCGCGTAGCGCGCGCGCTCCTTGAAGATGCGAACGCGATCGCGCAGGCGCTTCTCCTCCTCCTGCCAGCGTCCCAGACGGTCGCCCATCAGCCTCTGGCGGTGCTCGCGAGCCTCCGGATAGGTCGCGTAGGAGCCGCCGTGCACCCACGCGCCCGAACCCTCGAGGGTGACGATCGAGTCGCAGGCGGCAGCGAGCAGCTCACGGTCATGCGAGATGATCAGAACCGTCTTGCGCGTCGTACGAATGAGCGCCTCGAGGGCCCGCTTGGCCGGGATGTCGAGGAAGTTGTCGGGCTCGTCGAGGAGCAGCACGTCAGCCTCGGAGGCGAACAGCAGATCGAGGACGAGTCGCTTGCGCTCACCGCCCGAGAGCGTGGCTGCGGGCCGATCACCAACTTCGCCGAGACCGGCGCGGACGATGCGCCGGCAGGCGGCATCCCACTGACCCTCCAGCTCGTAGCCGCCCAAGCCGGCCCACGTGCCGATCTCCTCTCCGAGCCGCACCCCGGCGGCGTCGTCACCGGCCGCCAGATCGCGCTCCGCTCGGAGCATTGCCAGCCCCGTATCGCGCATCCGCTTCGGAGCCACCGACAGCAGCAGCCGGCGCACGCTGCCCTCGCCGCCCACGACCTGTTGAGCCATGTAGGCGGCTTCTCCGCCGTGGGCGACGGTGCCTTCCGCGGGCTCCAACTCACCCGCAAGAATTCTCAGCAGCGTACTCTTGCCGACGCCGTTGGCGCCGATCAGACCGGCGTGGCCCCTCTGCGCCACCCGGAAAGTAACGCCGTCGAAGAGAAGGTCGCCACCAGGATGGGCGTACGCGAGGTTGGAGACCGCGATGTGGCTCACGAGAGCCGCTCGCCCACCACCTCATGCACCACCGGGGCACGCTCGACCGGCTCCTCCGACCAGCTCAAGGCGGCCTGGATGTCCGCCGCGGCCTCGTGGGCCGCGTCCTGATCGTTGGCCAGCACCACCGCGACGACGGTCTCGGGATCGGCCTCGTCCCCGATCTCGGCCAGGAAGTGCAGGCCCACCGCCAGGTCGATCCCGTCGCCTTTGCGCAGGCGGCCCGCCCCCACGCGGGCCGCGGCGTGGCCGATCTCCTCGGCGTCGACCGCTTCGAGCCAGCCGTCGCGCCCCGCCTTGACCTCGTGCTGCACCGGGGCCTGGGGCAGCAGCGACTCGTCCTCCACCACCCGAGGATCGCCGCCCTGGGCCTCGACGAAACGCCGGAAGCGCTCCAGCGCGGCGCCGCTCCCCAGAGCGTCGCGCGCTTTCTCAGCGCCCTCGTCGGCATCTCCGGCGAGGCCGGCGAGCACCGCCATGTGCCCGGCGAGCGTCACGCACAGCTCGGCAAAGCGCCCGCTGCGCTCGCCGCGCAGGACCTCGATCGCCTCGCTCACCTCGATCGAGTTGCCCACCGCGTCGGCGAGCGGCTGGCCCATGTCGGTGATCAGCGCCCCGGTGGCCCGCCCGCCCTCCTCGCCCAGGGCCACGCACAGCTCGGCCAGCTCCCGCGCGCCCTCGAGGTCCTCCATGAACGCGCCCGAGCCGGTCTTCACGTCGAGCAGGATGGCCTCGGCGCCGCCCGCCAGCTTCTTGCTCATCACGCTGGACGCGATCAGGGCGATGTTGTCGACCGTGGCGGTCACGTCGCGCAGCCCATACATCGCCTTGTCCGCCGGCACGAGATCGGCGGTCTGCGCGCACACCGCGAGCCCGATCTCCTCCACCTGGGAGATCAGCTCGTCGCTCGAGAGCTCGGTGCGCATCCCCGGGATGGCGTCCAGCTTGTCCAGCGTGCCGCCGGTATGGCCGAGCCCGTGGCCGGAGAGCTTGACCACCTGCATGCCGAGCTCGGCGGCGAGGGGGGCCACCACCAACGTGGTCCCGTCCCCCACACCGCCCGTCGAGTGCTTGTCGACGGTCGGCCCCGAGAGCCGGGAGAGGTCCAGCCGGTCTCCGGACTCCACCATCGCGTGGGTCAGGGCCACCGCCTCGTCGCGCGAGAAGCCCTTCAGGTAGCCGGCCATGAGGAAGGCCGACATCTGATAGTCGGGCACATCCTCGCGCGCGTAGGCGAGGACGAAATCGTGGAGTTCCACAGCCGGCAGCTCGCGCCCGTCGCGCTTGGCGGCGATCAGTTCGACGGGTCGCAGAACTCGAGGAACCCCCCCAGCGGACCGATGAAATCGGACACGTTCGTACGCTGAACCTCATCAGGCTCCAACTGGATGAACAGTCGCCGCCCGAGCCCCGAGACCACCACCGCAGCGGCTCGGCCGGCGTCGCCGTAGTAACCGATCGCTCCGTTCAGTGGCGTCGCGTCGGGACCGGCCAGAGGGACGATTGCGCGCGCCAGCAGCTCGAGCGGAGGCGCTCCTGATTGGCCCGCCCAGAAGGTCAGGAGCTGCGAGTGGGTTGGACAGCCTTCCAATCCCGCCTCTTCGGCCGCGCGACCGGCGTTGTACAAGACGGCTGCGAGTGAGTTGGCCTTCGCCGACTCGTCGAGGTAAACGGCTCCCAACTCGGTCAGAGCGAGAGTCGCGATGCGCGGGTGCATCCGCCGGTCGAGGAACACCGCGCAGTAATCGATCCCAGGGGTCCTCTGGCCGATGCGCACTCGAAGGGTCCTTCCGCGCTTGGGAGCCCGAAAGCCGGCCTCCGAGCTGAAGGAGGGATTCCGGTCTCGAGGGTCGGCGGGGAGATCGACGCAAGAGACGAGCAACCTCCGGCCCGCGACCCGCCGCCAGAGCCGGTCGGCACGTGGCGTGAACTTCATCACGATCGCGGCCCGCTTCTTGAAGATGCGCACGCCGTCGGCCTCCCCCACCGGCAGCTGAGCACCGGCCGAGGGAACGGCTACCAAAGAAAGCAGCGCGGTCAGGGCGACGGCCCTCGCAAGCCTCATGCCGGCGCGAGCCTACTCCAGTCCTGGTCTGGGTAGGACACCGGCCACGTGAGCGATCTCCGCGGACTCTTGGGCCTCGCCGCCATCCTCGCGGTGGCCTTCTTGGTCTCGAACAACCGCGGACGCATCCCCTGGCGCACCGTGGCGGTCGGACTGGCTATCCAGGTGGCCTTCGCCGCCCTTGTGCTGCGCTGGTCGGTGGGCCGCGACGCCCTCGAGTTCGTGGCCGACCAGGTGACGGTTCTGATCGAGTACACCAACGCCGGCATCGAGTTCCTGTTCGGCAAGCTGGTGGCCGACGAGCAGGCGACGATCTTCGCGCTCCAGGTCCTGCCGGTGATCATCTTCCTGGGCGCGCTCGTCGGCCTCCTGTACTACCTGCGGGTGATCCAGTGGGTGGTGGACATCGGCGGCGGCGCCATCGCCTGGCTGCTGCGCACCAGCAAGGTCGAGTCGCTCTACGCGGCCACGGTGATCTTCCTCGGCCAGTCCGAGGCCCCGCTGATGATCCAGTCCTACCTCAAGCGCCTCACGCGCTCGGAGCTGTTTGCTGTGATGACGGGCGGCTTTGCCTCCGTCGCAGGCTCGACCCTGGTCGGCTACGCCCTGCTCGGCGCCCCGCTTCCCTACCTGCTCGCCGCCACCGTGATGAACGCGCCCGCGTCGCTCTACATGGCGAAGATGATCTTCCCCGAGACCGAGAAGTCGGAGAGCAACGAGGGCGTTCGCGACGTCCGCGACACCGAATCCGCCAACGTGATCGACGCCACGGCGCGGGGCGCGCTCCAGGGCGGGCGGATCGCGGTGATCGTCGGTTGCCTGCTGATCGCCTTCATCGCCCTGATCGCCCTGGCCAACGGCCTCCTGGGCGGCGTGGGCGAGTGGTTCGGATACGAGGGACTCACCTTCCAGAGGGTGCTCGGATGGGTGTTCGCGCCCGTGGCCTGGCTGATCGGCGTGCCGTGGGACGAGGCGGCCCAGGCCGGCACCTACATCGGCGAGAAGACCGTGCTCAACGAGTTCGTGGCCTACGCGGACTTCGGGCCCAACATCAAGAACCTCTCCGACCAGACCGTGATCGTCACGACCTTCGCGCTGGCCGGCTTCGCCAACTTCGCCTCGATCGCCATCCAGATCGGCTCGATCGGCGGCCTGGCGCCTGAACGCCGGGGTGACGTGGCGCAGCTGGGGCTCAAGGCGCTGCTGGCCGGCTCGATGGTCAACCTGGCCAACGCGGCGATCGCCGGAGTGGTGGCCGCTTGAGCGCTTCTAGCCGAGCGGCGCCAGCAGGTTCTTCTTGCCCTCGAACGCGAACAGCAGCAGGTCGACCATGCGGAAGGTCGAGTTGTTGGGCCCCAGGGTGGGCTTCCACGTCGTGTCGCGGACGATCGAGAACTGGCTTCCCTCCATCGCACGATGGAAGGTCTCAGCCACTATGCGCGCGCCCACGCCCTTGAGCTTGCCGTTGTTCAGCTCCGCCTCGCGCAGGATGTAGAACCAGAGCGGCGTGTTCTTGAGGAACGACTCGAGCTGGGTCTGCGTGAGCAGGCTCAGGTCGGCTCCGCCGCTGCCGTTGCGGATCTGGGGCTTGGTCAGGGTGGTGAGGCTGACGCCCTTGCTCTGGAGGAACGTGGCCATCTGCTGGCCGGTGGCGAGCCTGACCATCCGCGCCCGGGTGAGGTTGCGAAAGGCGAGATTCGCGCGCGGGTCGTCGAAGTCCACGCCCGGACCGCCGAAGCTCTGCGGGGGCAGGTTCTTCAGCGGGTTGACGATCGTGGTGTCGATGCGCATGGCCCGGTTGAACTTGGCCGCGGGGACCTCGAGATCGGGCCGGTTGGCGTCTCCGAAGTCATAGAGCCGGCGAAAGTCGGCGATCCAGTCGCTGGCCAGTCGCGTCGCGCCGCCCAGCTCTCCGCCGCCCGCCGAGAAGTCGAACAGGTAGAAGAGCGATCCCGAGCCGTTGTCGAAGGCCTTGTTCCAGTTGTAGGCGGCGCGGATCATGGCGTGCCCTAGCCGGAAGGCGGCTATCGAGAACTCGATCGGCATCGTCGGCATCTGGATCGCCGGCACGCCCACCTCGAACGCCTTGCGGCCCTGGTTGAAGACGTTGCTGATCACGCCCGGCGCACATATGCGGGGCAGGTAGTCGTGGCGAATCATCCACTGGTAGTGCTTGGTCACCAGCTCACGCGCCTGGGTGAAGCGCTGCGCCGGCGGACCGACGCGGGCAGGCCGTCGGCGACGCGGTTGTGGAAGCGCATCATGGCCAGGTGCGTCTGAGCCACGGCCAGGTTCTCGTCGTTGCGCAGATCGGGAACCACCGCCGTGCGCCTCTTCGCGGTCGTGTTGCCCAGCCCACGCGGGAGATCGAAGCCCTCCATGGCCGGAAAGCCGCCGGCCGCCTTGGTCTTGCCCATCTTGAAGTGGATGCCGTCCGCCTCGTAGAACTTGGCCGATCCGGGATCCTGAGGGCCCGCTCCGTACAGGGAATCGAGGTCCAGGGCCGGCGAGCGGCCCTGCTGCAGCTGGGCCGGCGAGCGCTGCTCCTTCAGCAGCAGCTTGGTCTTGTCCATCGTGAGGTCGTGGTCGATGAACTGGCCCAGGTAGGTGAACCCGGACGGGATCTGACCGGGGCCACCGCCGCCGGCGGCCATCTCGTTGGCCACCTTCTTGCGGCTGGACTCACCCAGCTGGCGGTTGGCGCCGCTGGGGCCCATGCGCGAGAAGCGAAACGGCGGGGCCGCCTCCAGCCCGCGGATATCGGACTTGACAATCGCCCGCCCCTCGGCGCTCTCCGTGAGGAACCCTTCGCCTTCGACCCAGTAGCTCTCGGAACCGTGCTTCTCCATGCCCGTCTCCTGTTCGACCGCGGGCGAGCCTCTCACGCCCCAGGCCCGGGCGTCAATGCCGCCCGCTAGGTCCGGCGCGTGGGCAACGGCGAGCGCGGCCGGCGCACCCGCGAGGGCAGCGGCCTTCGCAGCGGAGGCTCGGGACCGCGCTTTCTTCCCGGGCGCTCGGGGCCGCCGTGAGAGCGGTCGCGCCCGCGGCCGAGGCCATAGCGGCCCAGCGGCAGCCGGATGCCGTCGCCTCCCGGGCCGTCCTGGCCCGGGCGCGGATCGGGGCCTTCGCCCCCTCCGCCGTCGTCGCCGCGAGAATCGTCATCGTCGTCGCGCAGGCGGAAGAACCAGATCAGCCACACGATCAGCAGGCCCACGTCGAAAACGCGGAAACCGACCATGAAGATCCACCCCTCCGTGGTCACGCCTCGATGCTAGCGCGGGTCGGGAGCCTGGAAAAGGTCCAGCACGCCTAGTTTCGGCTACTGAGGGTCGGCTTCTTCTTCGACCGTGGGCCTGGGGTCGGGCACATAGGTCGCTGTGAACAGCAGCCGAGCGCCGCTGTAGGTGCAGCCGAACACGTTGACCTCGCGCAGCTCGGTCAGCGCGAACTGGCGCAGGCTGCGCGGCGTCTCGCAGCTGTTCTTGGCCCGCGAGGAGCGCCACCAGTCGGCGCGCGTGAGGTTGTTGGAGAAGATCGGCGCCCATGTGGGGACGGTGATCGCGATCCAGTTGGTCTTCTTGACCCGCAACGGCTGGTCGAGCACGAAGGTCGGAGCGGGAGCCGAAGTAGTCCTCCACCTCGTAGAGCTCCGACTGGTTGACGAGCCGGTAGTTCAGCCGGGTCTTGCGCGTGTCGCCCTTCCGCAGAACCGACAGGCCCGCCTGGGCGGGAGAGCCGAAGTTGTCGTTGAAGAAGTCGATCTGCTCCTGGGTGGGAGCGGCGAGGGTGACCGTGAAGGCCACGATGTAGCCGTTGCGGCGTATGTAGTACGGGTTCTTCGGCCCGCCCGCCGAGCGGCCCTGCAGGCCAGTCACGCGCACGGCCGCCTCGCACGGATCGGCGGGGCAGCTCGGGTTGACGGCGTCGGCCACCGCGCCCAGCTCGACGACGCGGGCGGATGCGGCCGGCGCGAGCGCCAGCGCAGCGACAAGGGCGGGTATGAGCAGGAGAATTCGCTTCATGACCGTTTTCCAACACCCGGTCTGCGACCGAGTTTCGGTGTCATCACTTGTAACGGTAGGTGATCCGGCCTCGGTCGAGGTCGTAGGGGGACAACTCGATCTTGACTCGGTCGCCGGGCAGGATGCGGATGTAGTGGCGCCGCATCTTGCCCGAGATGTGCCCGAGGACCTGGTGACCGTTGTCGAGGGTCACCCTGAACATCGTGTTTGGGAGGGCCTCGGCGATCTCGCCCTCCATCTCGATCTTCTCTTCCTTGGACACAGGCCGGGACGCCTCAGATGAGGCGGACATTCACCGCCTTGGGGCCCTTGTCTCCCGCCTCTTCCTCGTACTCGACCTTGGCGTTCTCGGACAGCGACTTGAAGCCGCCGCCGTCGATGCCGCTGTAGTGGACGAACAGGTCTCGGTCACCCTCGTCGGGAGTGATGAAGCCGAACCCCTTCTCGTCGTTGAACCACTTGACGGTTCCGGTAGGCACTTGCCTTACCCCTTCCTGCGTGTGCTGTGAAACTCGCCGGCTCCGGGCCGGCCCAACAGGCCAGACGCTACCAGCCCCGCAGCTCCTGAGCGACCCCTGCGAGCTCACCCTCCCCGGGCCGGCCGGGCTGCCCGGGAAGGCGCAGCGGATCGTCCTCGTAGCGCGGGATCACGTGGATGTGGGTGTGGAAGACCGTTTGCCACGCGGCGGGCTCGCAGGAGTTGAGGAGGTTGACCCCGTCGCAGCCGAGCGCGTCGCGCATCCGAAGCGCCAGGCGCCGGGCCGCGGCGACCGCGTGGGCCAGGTCCTCGTCCGCGATCTCGTAGAGGTTGCGCGAGTGGCGGCGCGGGATCACGAGCGCGTGGCCGCGCGTCCACGGGCTGATGTCCATGAAGGCGATCGTGTGCTCGTCCTCCTGGACGATCTCCGACGGGAGGTCCCCGGCCACGATCTTGCAGAAGATGCAGTCGTCCGCCATGAGCCGGCAGGTTATTCGAGCCAGCCGACCTTCTTGAAGTAGCGGAAGAGTCCGAAGCAGACGATCACCATCACCGCAAGCACCAGCGGGTACCCGAACGTCCACTCGAGCTCGGGCATGTGCTCGAAGTTCATCCCGTAGATCGCCGCCACCATCGTGGGCACGGCGAGGATGGCCACAAACGCCGAGATCGTCCGCACGTCCTGGTTCTGGCGCACGGTCACCTGGGCGAGGTTGGCCTCGAGCACGCTGGTCAGCAGGTCGCGGTAGCTCTCGAGCTGCTCGTGGATCGCGGATCAGGTGGTCATTGACGTCGCGGAAGTAGGCCCGCACCTCGGGGTGGATCAGGTCGTAGTGGCCCTTGGCCAGCCGGTCGACGGGATCAACCAGCGGGCCCGTAGCCTTGTTGAACTCGAGCGTCTCGCGCTTGAGCTTGTAGATGCGCTCGGCGGGGTTGCTCCGCTTGCTGGAGAACACCTCGTCCTCGATCTCGTCGATGTCCTCGCCGAGCCCTGCGAGCGCGGGGAGATAGTCGTCGACCACCTGATCGACGATCGCGTGGAGCACGGCCCCGGGCCCGTGGCTCAGCAGTTCGGGCTGGTGCCTCGAGCGCGTCGCGCACGCCCTGCAGCTCGCTGGCCTCCCCGTGGCGCACGGTGATGATGAAGTCCTCCCCGAGGAAGATCAGGATCTCCCCGAGGCGCACGACCTCCTGCGGGTCGATGTACTTCGCGGTCTTCAGCACCACGAACACCATGTCGCCGTAGACCTCGAGCTTCGGCCGCTGGTGGGCGTCGAGCGCATCCTCCACAGCCAGCTCGTGCAACTCGAACTCGCGCCGGATCGAGTCGAACTCGTCCTCGCTCGGCTCGTAGAGCCCGATCCAGACGAAGGCACCCGGCTGGCGGCACACATCGACTGCATCGTGCACCGAGCGATCGGCGTTGTCGCGGCGACCCTCCCGGTAGACGGCGCAATCGACGATCATCCCCGAAGCCTATGACGTGAAGCAGATTGGCCCACGGCCCGGTACCGTTGCCCTGTGAGCAGCCAGCGAGTGCCCGGTGGGGTGGTGCACAAGCTCCCTGCAGACCTGCGCAAGGCGCTGATAGCCAACGCCACGGCGCTAGATGCCTGGAAGGACATCACGCCCCTGGCCCGCAACGAGTTCATCTGCTGGGTCGAGGATGCCAAGCAGGACAAGACGAGAGACCGCCGCATCCGCCGCACGCGGGAGGAGCTCGAGGAGGGCCAGCGCCGGCCCTGTTGCTGGCCGGGGTGCAAGCACCGCGACCGCAACGGGTCAGCCTGAGGATGCGTTCCAGAGCCGGCCGGCCAGCTCGATGGCCTCGGCCCGCGTGCTCGCCTCCCCCGCGTAGGCCGCCTCCTCCAGCACGCCGAGCAGGCGACCCAGCTCGGGGCCCGGGGTGATGCCCAGCTCGGCCGCCAGCTCGTCGCCGCGCAGCGGCAGCCGCGGCGGCCCGTGCTCGCGCCAGTCAAGCGCGGCGTCCATCAGCTCGCGGGCCAGCTCGAGATGGGCCTCGGTGGCCCGTTCGGCGTTGCGGCCCCCGGTGGCCAGGCGGTCGGCGCAGGAGAGCAGGGTCACCTCCACCTCCACCGGGCTCGGTCGCGGGTCAGGTAGCGGTAGACCTGGCGGCGATCGAGCGGGCGCTCGTGGACGAGGAAGCCAAGCACGAGGTGGTGGCGGGTCAGCGCCTCCACGAAGCGCGACAGGCGCTCGCTCGTGCGTAGGCGCCGGCAAACGGTTCGCACCATCTCCTCGCCGATGCGGTCGTGGCGCATGAAGGTCACGCGCGCCGTCCTCGCGCACCTCCCGGGTGGGAGGCTTGCCGATGTCGTGCAGCAGCGCTCCGAAGCGCAGCGCCTGGCCGCGGGTGAGCTCGTCGGCTAAGGGCTGGTCGAGCACGGCGCGCAGCGGGGGTGACACGTCGCGCTCGAGCTCGATCAGCCGGGCCAGCACCTCGAGCGTGTGGTCGTAGACGTCGAGGTGGTGGTAATGGCTCTGCTCCACGGAGTGCAGCGCGCTGAGCTCCGGCAGCACGCTCGCGAGCACGCCCAGCGCGGTCGGCCAGCTCCAGGCCCTCGATCACCCCGTCCGAGATCATCAGGCGCCGCAGCTCGGCGAACACGCGCTCGCCGGCGGCCTCCGGCACCCGCGCGGCCGCCACGCGGGTGAGCCGCTCGGTCTCCCGGTCGCTGGTGAAGCCGAGCTCGGCGGCGAGGCGCACCAGCCTCAGCGCGCGCAGCGGATCGCTCTCGTAGGCCTGCGCCCCCAGCACGCGCAGCGTCCGCGACTCGAGGTCGGCCCGGCCGCCGAAGGGATCGATCAGGTCACCGCCCTCGCGCGGCCTGGCCATGGCGTTGACGGTGAAGTCGCGCCGCGCCAGGTCCTCCTCGATCGTGTCGCCCTGGAGAGCGGAGAAATCGAACACCCGGCCGGCGCGGCGGTCGATCACCCGCCAGGCTCCGAAGGCCTCCGAGAGCCGGAAGACCGGTCCCCGGACCTCGGCAGCGGCCTCCCGCGCCGCGCGCTCGGGATCACCGGCAACGGCGATGTCCACATCGCGCACCGGGCGCCCGAGGAGCTCGTCGCGCAGGGCTCCGCCGACGACCCAGGCGCCGCTCACCGCTCGTGCTCGCGGCGCACCCGCGCCGAGAGGCCGCAGGTGATCTCGTAGTTGATCGTGTGGAGTCGCCGGGCCACCTCCTCGGCAAGTATGCGCTCTTCCCCCTGCTGTCCGATAAGCACCACCTCGTCGCCCACGCGCACGTCGGTTTCGTCCCCGAGCGCGACCGTCACGTTGTCCATGCTCACCGTCCCGACCAGCGGCCGGCGGCGGCCGCCGATCAGCACGTCGCAGTCGTTGGTAAGCCCGCGCCGCCAGCCGTCGCCGTAGCCGATCGGGACGGTGGCCACCCAGGTGGGCTCGCCGGCCGTCCAGCGCCGGCCGTAGCCCGCCGTGTCGCCGGCCTGAAAGCGCCGCACCGCGGCGACCCAGGAGCGCAGCGTCAGGGCGGGCTCGAGGCCGCGCTCGGCCGGATTCTCGTGGAAGGGGTCCATGCCGTAGACGGCGATGCCACAGCGCACCATGTCGAAGTGCGATGCGGGGTCGCGCAGGGCGGCGGCGCTGTTGGCGGCGTGGATGACGATGTCGTCGCGACCCACCTCCTCCACGAAGCTCTGGAACGCCTCCAGCTGGGCGGGAAAGTGGTCGTCCCCGGGCTCGTCGGCGGTGGCGAAGTGAGTCATGAGGCCGGCCACGTTCGGCCCCGAGGCGAGGCGCAACGCCTCGTCGCGGTCCTTGGTGCCCAGGCGGCCCATGCCGGTGTCGAGCTTCACGTGCACGCGCCGCGCCCGCTCGGCCACCTCCGCCGTCCAGGCCACCACGTCGGCCTCCGCCTCCTCCGCGGTCCGCAGCTCCTGTGGCGTGAGCGCGCCCATCACCAGCACGCGCACCCCGATGCCGTTGTCTCTCAGCTCCTTGGCCTCGTCCGCCGTGGCCACCGCCAGCCACGAGGCCCCGCCCGCCAGCGCCGCCTCGGCGGTCGGTGCCGAGCCGTGCCCGTAGGCGTCCGCCTTCACCACCGCGCAGAGCTCTAGCGGAAGCCGCGCGCAGTTGCGCTCGATCGCGCCGAGGTCGATGGTGGCTACGGCGCGTTCGACTGGCTTCACGCAGCCAGGGCGCCGAGCACGTCCACGCGCGTGACCACGCCCACGAGGCGATCTCCGTCCACCACCGGCAACCGGTTGTGACCCGACTCGTGGATGATTCGCGCCGCCTCGCGCACCGTCGTGTCCGGCGCGACCGTCTCCGGATCGGCGGTCATCATGTCCTCGGCCTTGGAGGCGAAGGCCTTGCGCAGGCGCTCCTCGAAGCGGCCGAGCGGCTCGAGGAACACCGTGCCCCCGAAGAGGTTGATGTAGTGCGGGATGTGGAGGTCGCCGTCGTCGTCGGGCAGCACCATGTCGGCTTCGGTGACGATGCCCACGCAGCGGCCCTCGCCGTCGACCACGGGCACGCCGGGCAGCTCGTGCGTACGCAGCGTCTTCACCACCTCGTCCACGGGTGTGTCGACCGTAACGGTGGCGGGGGTGGAGTCCATGATGTCGCTCACGGTGTCGGCCATTGGGGAGGCCACGTTAGCGCGCTAGGCCGCTGGGCAGGCCGTCGATCACGTCGCCCGCCTGCACGTGGTCGGCGCCCCAGCGCTCCGCTGCCGCCTCGGCGGCCCCGACGTGGGCCACCGTTCCCAGGCAGGCGGCCTCGAGGGGCCCGAGGCCCTTCGCGAGCAGGGCGCCGATCAGCCCGGACAGCACGTCGCCCGTGCCCGCGGTGGCCAGCGCCGGCGTTCCGCCGGGGCTCAGCGCGACCTCGCCGCCGGGCAGCGCCACGATCGTGTCGTCGCCCTTGAGCAGCACCACCGCCTCGCTGCGCCGGGCCGCCTCACGGGTCCAGGCCAGCCGGTGGGCGCTCACCTCCTCGGATCCGATCTCCAGCAGGCGGCCCAGCTCCCCCTCGTGGGGCGTGAGCACGGTGGGCGCCTCGCGCGCGGCCAGCAGCTCGAGCCGGCCCGCGTGGGCGTTGAGCCCGTCGGCGTCGATGAGAAGCGGAACCTGCACCACCCGCGCGACCTGGCGGGCGAATTCGGCCGCGCCGTCGTCGCGCCCCAGGCCCGGCCCCAGCACCACCGCTCCCGCGCGCGCGGCCATCTCCTCCACCACCGATACGCCCTCGGGCGTGTGAAAGCCCCCGGCGTCGGGCAGGCCGCGGCTCATCTGTTCGAGCAGGCGCAGGTCGATCGCCGGCTGCACCGGGGCGGGCACCGCCACCTGCACGTAGCCGGCTCCCGCTCGCGCGGCCGAGAGCGCGGCCATGGACGGCGCCCCGGTGAGCCCCATCGAGCCGCCGGCCACGACCACCACTCCCGAGGTGAACTTCGATCCGCTGCGCTCGCGGCGAGGGAAGAGCTCGATCACCCGCGCGGAGATCAGGCCCGCCGCCCCGGCGCCGGGGGCGCCGCGGGGAATGCCGATGTCCACCGTCTCGACCTCGCCGGCGCAGTCCTTTCCCGGCGCCACGTAGAGGCCCACCTTGGGCGCGTGGAAGGTGGCGGTGGCCGCGGCCCGCACCGCCTCGCCCTCGACCTCGCCCGAGTTCGCGTTCACTCCGCTGGGGATGTCGCAGGCTACGACCGGCGCGTCGGTTTCGTTGATGGCGGCGATGGCCGAGGCGACCGGCTCGCGTGGCGAGCCCTCGAAGCCGGTGCCGAGCAGAGCGTCGACGATCACGCCCGAGCCCTCGAGCCGATCGGCGCCGAAGGGCTCCGGGGCCTCCCCGGGCAGGCGCTCGAGGTTCACGCGGGCGTCGCCGCGCAGTTCGTCGAGGCCGGCCGTGGCGAGCACGTCGACCTCGTGGCCGTCCTCGCGCAGCATCCGAGCCACCACGAGCCCGTCGCCGCCGTTGTTGCCCTTGCCCACCACCACCCGTACCGGTCCCGGCCGCGCCGCCGAAGCGGTCACCCGCGCCAGTCCGGCGCCGGCCCGCTCCATCAGGTCGAGCGAGGGCACACCCGCCTGCTCGATGGCCCAGGAGTCGACGGCGCGCATCTCCGCGGCCTCGAAGAGCGGGTCGAGCCAGGGCCTCACTGCACGAGGGCCACGGCGCCGGCGAGGGTGTCGGTGTGGGTGAGCGACACGCTGGCGCTCACCCCCAGCTCATCGGCGCGGCGAGCCGCGCTGCCGCTGAGGCGCACCAGCGGCGCGGCGCCCGTGGCCACCACCTCGACGTCGCGGAAGCTCCAGCCGGTCAGGCCGAGCGCCTTGGCCACCGCCTCCTTGGCGCAGAAACGGGCCGCGAGGTGCATGGCCGGGCGCGCACGCGTGGCCGCGTACTCACGCTCGGCGGGTGTGAACAACCGCTCCGCCAGGCGCGGGCGGCGCCTCAGGGCGCGTTCGAAGCGCTCGACGTCCAGGAGGTCGATGCCCACGCCGCTCACCGGCGGCACGCTACCTATTCGACGGTAACGGTCTTGGCGAGATTGCGCGGCTGATCCACGTTGAGACCGCGCGCCCGCGCGATGTAGTAGGCCATCAGCTGGAGAGGCACGATCGCCAGCACGGGCTGGAGCAGCCAGTCGGTGCGCGGCACGGGGATCGTCTCCTCGGCGTCGACCCTCGAGCCCTCGGTGGTCACCGCGATCACGTGAGCCCCGCGCGCCTGGACCTCGGCCATGTTCGACGCCACCTTTTCGAGCACGGGCGAGTCGGTGGCCACGCACACCACCGGCGTGCATTCGTCGAGCAGAGCAATCGGGCCGTGCTTCATCTCGCCGGCGGCGTATGCGTCGGTGGGGATGTAGGAGATCTCCTTGAGCTTCAGCGCCCCTTCGAGGCAGATCGACAGGCCCACATGGCGGCCGAGGTAGAGGAAGAAACCGGCGTCCTTCCAGTGCTCGGCGATCGCCCTCACGGGCTCGTCGCTTTCCTCGAGCACACGTGAGATCAGCCGGGGCAGCTCGCGCATCTCCGCGATGAGGTTGCGAGTGACGCCGGGCTCGAGCGTGCCGTAGCGCCCGGCGAGGTAGAGGGCGAACAGCTGCATGGCCGCAACCTGGGCCACGAAGGTCTTGGTGGCCGCCACGCCGATCTCGAGGCCCGCGCGGGTGAAGATGACATCGTCGGCGTCGCGCGTGGCCTGACTGCCCATGATGTTGGTCACCGCCAGCACCCTGGCCCCGCGCTCGCGGGCCAGCCGCATCGCCGCCAGGGTGTCGGCCGTCTCACCCGACTGGGTGATGCCGATCACGAGGTCGCGCTCGTCGAGCACCGGATCGCGGTAGCGAAACTCGGAGGCCACGTCCATCTCGACCGGCACCCGCGCCCAGCTCTCGATCGAGTAGCGGCCCACGAGGCCGGCGTGGTAAGAGGTCCCGCAGGCCACGATGATCACTCGCCGCATGTCGCGCAGGAACTCGTCGGACAGGCCGATGTCGCCCAGGTCCACGTGGTCGTCGTGCAGGCGGCCGGCCAGCGTCTCGGCCACGGCATCGGCCTGCTCGTGGATCTCCTTGAGCATGAAGGACTCGTAGCCGCCCTTCTCGGCGGCCTCGTCGTCCCAATCGACCTCTTCGATCTCGCGCTGGATCTCGCTGCCGTCACCCGGGGAGACGAACCGGGCCCCCGCGGCCGAGAGCTCGACGATCTCGCCGTCCTCGACCAGCTGCACACGCCGCGTCTGGGCCATGAAGGCCGGTATCGCCGAGGCGATGAAGCTCTCGCCCTCTCCGAGGCCCACCACGAGCGGGCACTCCTTGCGGGCCGCCACCAGCACGCCGGGATGATCGGCGGACATAGCCACGAAGGCGTAGTGGCCGCGAAGCTCGTTGTAGGCGTTGCGCACGGCCTCCGTGAGGTCGCCATTCAGGTGGGAGGACACGAGGTGAGCCACCACCTCGGCGTCGGTCTCGGACGTGAATTCCGCGCCTTCGGCGGCGAGCCGCTCCTTGAGCTCGGTCCAGTTCTCGACGATGCCGTTGAGCACGATGTGCACGCGCTCGGTGGTATCCCAGTGCGGGTGTGCGTTCGCCTCGGTCACCCGGCCGTGGGTGGCCCAGCGCGTGTGGCCGATCCCCGTCTGGCCGTGGAGGTGACCGTTGGAGGTGGCCACGGCGTCGCGCAGGTGCTGCAGGTTGCCCACCGCGTGAACGCTGCCCACCGAGCCGTTGGTGATCAGCGAAAGGCCGGCCGAGTCATAGCCGCGGTACTCCAGGCGCCCGAGTCCGGCGAGCAACAGCTCGCGGCATTCGCGGGGCCCCACATATCCGATGATTCCGCACATGAGCTCGGTTTCAGCCTAGCCTCGACCTGACGAGTTTCGCCAGTCGATCAACGATCTCGCGGCACTCGTCCTCGCGCGGCGCCTCAACCATCACGCGCACGAGCGGCTCGGTGCCCGAGGAGCGCAGGAGCACGCGCCCACGGCCCTCGAGGCGGGCGGATTCCCGCGCCACCGCCGCCCATACCTCCTCGGCCCCGTCCAGGGCGTCGCGGTCGCCCACCGGCACGTTCACCAGCTGCTGAGGGAGCTTCTCCATCGCGTCGCGGCCGGCCAGATCGCGGCCGTCCAGCGCCTCGAGCGTGAGCAGGGCGGCGGCCGTCCCGTCGCCCGCGGGAACGAAGCCCGTGTCGATGATGTGCCCTGATTGTTCGCCACCGAACGTCCATCCGCGTCGCAGCAGCTCCGAGAGCACGTGGCGGTCGCCCACCGGGGTGGTCGCCACCTCGACGCCCTGATCGCCCATCGCCCGGTGAAAGCCGTAGTTGGTCATCACCGTCACCGCCACCCCATCGCCCGTCAGGCGGCCCTGGTGGCGCAGGTGCAGGGCGCCGAGGGCCATGAGCTCGTCGCCGTCGACCACCACGCCGTTGCGGTCCACGGCCAGCACGCGATCGCCGTCCCCGTCGAAGGCGAAACCGATGTCCTGTCCGCTCATGCGCTCCGCCAGGCGCTCGACGTAGGTGGAGCCGCAATCGCGGTTGATGTTGCGCCCGTCGGGCTCCACCGCATGAGCCTCGACGTCCGCGCCCAGGCGCCGGAAGATCTCGGGTGCCACCCGGTAGGTCGCGCCGTTCGCGCAGTCCAGCAGGACCCGGAGGCCGTCGAGCCGCAGGGCGCTGAAGCGGGACTCGAGCTCGCGCAGGTAGTCGCCGGGAGCGCCGTGAAGGTCGCGCACGCGGCCGATGGCCTCCGAGGCGGTCCCTCGCTCGAGCAGGGCCTCGATCGCGGCCTCCTCGTCGTCGCCGAGCTTCGTGCCCCCGGGGCCGAAGAATTTGATCCCGTTGTCCTCGTAGGGATTGTGCGAGGCCGACACCACCGCGGCCAGATCGAAGCCGTAGCGGCGCACCAGGATCGACGCGCCCGGCGTGGGCAGGACCCCGCCAAGCAACGCGTGACCGCCGCCCGCGGCCACCCCAGCGGCCAGCGCGGCCTCGAGCATCTCGCCCGATTCGCGCGTGTCGCGCACGATGAGCACCTGCGGCGTATCGGCCTCCGATATCCGGGCGGCCGCGCGGCCCAGCCCGGTGGCCAGCTCGGCGGTCAGGAACTCGCCCGCCACGCCGCGCACGCCGTCGGTTCCAAAGAGCTTGCGGGGAGCGTGAGTCACGCTCCCCTCGGACACGCCGCCGGCCACGGCGTGGGCTAGCGCTTGGAGAACTGCGGCCGCTTACGCGCCTTCTTGAGGCCTGCCTTCTTGCGTTCCTTCACGCGCGGGTCGCGCGTGAGGTAGCCGCGGCGCTTGAGCTCGCTGCGCAGCGCGGGGTCGGCTTCGACCAGGGCGCGGGCGATGCCGTGACGCAGTGCTGTGGCCTGGGCGGCGGTGCCGCCTCCGTGGATGCGGGCCACCACGTCCATGCGCGAGCTGTTGCCCGTGGCATCGAGCGGCTGGGTGGCCGTCCTCTGAAGGCGCACGCGCGGGAAATACTCGTCGAGGTGGCGTCCGTTGACGCTGTAGGTGCCCTCCCCCGGCTTGAGAATCACGCGCGCCACCGCCCGCTTGCGCTTGCCGGTGGCGCGGTAGCGAGCGTCGGCGGCAAGGTCGAGAGGGGTTAGTGCAACCTCCTCGGGCTCCGCCGGAGCCTCATCCGAGCCCTCCGCCGCTGGGGCCTCGCCCGCGGCGTCGCCCTCCTCGGCGTACGCGCCGAACTCGCTCTCCTGGGCCGCGGCTTCCTCGAGGACCAGGTCGGGCTCGAGGTGCATCCCCGGGATGACCTCCTCCTCGCCGGCGGCGTCCTCGCGCGCGGCGGGCTCGGGACGGCGCTCAGGCTCGGGCGCCGGCTCAGGCTCGGGCTCGGGGGCGGGATCGGGCTCGGATTCGGCCGCGGGCTCCGCACCGGCGGCGGCCAGCTCCTCCGCGCCCTCTATCTCCGGCCCCACCTCATCGGCTGCCGGCGTGTCCTCCTCGGGCGTGATTGGCTCCTCGTCCGGGCGAGACTCGTCGCGCTCTTCGGCGAACATCAGGCTGCAACCTCCATCGGCTCGGGCTTCTGGGCGGCATGGGGATGGTCGGGCCCGGCGTACACCTTCAGCTTGCGCATCTGGGCGCGACCAAGGCGGGTGCGGGGCAGCATGCCCTTCACGGCATGGCGGATGACCTCTTCGGGCCGTCGATCGAGCATCTCGGCCAGACTGCGGCTGCGCAGGCCTCCGGGATAGCCCGAATGTCGGTAGTAGCGCTTCTCCTCGCGCTTCTTGCCCGTCACGGAGATCTTCTCGGCGTTGACCACGATCACGAAGTCGCCCGTGTCCACATGCGGCGTGTACGTGGGCTTGCGCTTGCCGCGCAACGCATCGGCGATCTGCGTGGCGAGCCGGCCGAGCGTTTGCCCGGTCGCGTCGACGACGAGCCAGTTGCGCTCGCGCGTGAGTGGTGTGGCCACGTAGGTCTTCATGACATAGCGCGACCGCCCCCCGGCGGCCGGACGAACAGTGTAGAGATCGGTTCGCGCCCCGAGCGGGTATATAGTGCCCGCCTTAATTAGAGCCTGCCGAATCCCCGACGGTCACGACCGGGTCCCGAGGGGAGCGGGGGAACCGTTCGGAGACCGTCGAAAGAGGTCTCCGGGGGGCGAATCGACCGGATTGTCCCGGTAGTAGCGCCGCTCTTTCGGCGCGAGCCCGTCAGCTAACCCCGTAGGCCGCGAGGAAGAGAGAGGCCGGAAGAGGTTGCGAGACAATCTACGTGTCGCAGTGCGTTGCCTAGGCGCACTCGCCCTGCTGAGTTGCGCATCCGCGCCCGGCGCGGCGGCGCAGGAGCCCGACTCGGGGGGTGGCGGCGTTTACCTCGCGGAGCCCAAGATCGAGAAGGTGGTCTGCGTGCGCGACTGCGCCAGCCACCGGCGCGCTCAGGGCGGGAGCCTGCTGAAGATCACCGGCACCGAGCTCGGCTCGGCCCAAGAGGTGGTCTTCCACGGCAGCTTTGGACAGGGCGACGACCAGGCGGTGGCGGTCATCTCCGGCTCTGACAGCCGCACCAAGGCTCGCGTGCCGGTGGGCGCGGTCACCGGGCCGCTGACGGTGGCCACCGCGGAGGGCAGCGAATCGCCGCCCACGGTGCCCGTGGCCATCCTGCCCCCACCGCCGCCCACCCCCAATCCCGTGCTCAGCCCCGTGCCCGGGCCCCACGACCCCGGCGCCCCCGAGGTGGAGACCGGCACCAGCCGCACACGCGCCTTCGTGGGGGCGCGGCCGGCGGTCACCTTCTCCTACCGGGTGTCGGGCGCATCGGCGTCGGCGCTGACCGTTCTGCTCGTGCGCGCATCCGACGGTCTGACCGTGATGAGCTGGACGCCGGACCCGCTGCCGGCGGGCGAAGTGCAGAGCGTGTCCTGGGACGGCCGAGTCGACGGGGTGGGGGCCAAGCCCGGCCGGTACGCCTTCCGTCTCACCGCCGCCTCGGCCACCGGCGCGGCAGCACACAGCGCTCAGACCGACGACCTCGAGCGCGACGCCTTCGACCTCTACGACCACATCTTCCCCGTCCGCGGAAAGCACGACTTCGGGGGCTCGGAGGCCGACTTCGGCTCGGGGCGCGCCGGCCACTCCCACCAGGGCCACGACGTGTTCGCCAAGTGCGGAACGCCGATGGTCGCCGCCCGCGGCGGGCGTGTGCAGTTCAAGCAGTTTCACGCTGCGGCAGGCAACTACGTGGTGATCGACGGCGCCGGCACGCAGATCGACTACGTCTACATGCACCTCGCCGAGCCCTCTCCGTTCCGGACCGGCGACCGTGTCTACACCGGCCAGGTGATCGGCGCGGTGGGCGAGACCGGCAACGCCCGCGGCTGCCACCTGCACTTCGAGCTGTGGAACAAGCCGGGCTGGTACGACGGCGGCAAGCCGTTCGACCCGCTGCCCTCGCTCGAAGCGTGGGACAGCTGGTCGTAGCGTTCGTGCCGGGCTAGCGTTGTGGCATGACCGATTGGACCGTCAAGAAGCTGGATGAGATCCCCGACGTCCTGGGCGACTATCCGGGCGAGATGCGCATGAGCGCCGCTTCGGATCTGGGCAACGAGCAGGTGGCCTTCACCTGGCGGCGCATGCCGGCGCGTACCGGGGGCAAGGGCGGCTACGGCCACCGCCATCTGACCGCGGAGGAGATCTACTTCGTGGCCTCGGGCACGCTCGAGTTCAAGATCGAGGACGAGGTGATGAAGCTCGGTGAGGGCACCGTCGTGCGGATCGCGCCGCACGTGCTCCGGTCGGTGTGGAACGAAGGGCCGGAGGATGCGGTGCTGATCATGTGCTCGGTGCGCACCGAGGACCCGCGCGACGACGTGGAGACGGTCGAGGGCTTCTGGCCCGACTGATCACTGGTGGTAGTCGCGCAGGCCGTCGCCGTCGGGCATCAGCTCGAGCAGCGCCCGGCAGACCAGCGCGAAGATGACCATCACCAACACCGCGCCGAGGACGCCGTCGGTGTAGGTGGCGCCGTAGGTGACGAACGCCGCCGCCACGATCCAGCGCCAGAACTTCCAGTTCGGCTCCCAGGGCCGCCTCTCCGGCTCGGGGTCCGGCTCCTGGGCGTGGATGTAGGCCAGGAAGGGCATGTGCGGCTGCCCACCCCAGCGTAGCCGCCCGCTACCCGGCGGCCGCGGCGCCCGCGTAGCGCTGGGCGCTGCGGGCGCGCGCCTTGGCCGCCTCGACCTCGCGATCCTTGGGCGGCGCCGCGGTGACCAGGTCGTCCAGCAGGCGCGCGGACGCCGCCGCTACGGCGTCGACGGCGCGCTCGAAGGCCTCGGTGTTGGCCTGCGAGGGCTTACTGGAGCCGCTGATCTTGCGCACGTACTGCAGCGCGGCGGAGCGGATCTCCTCAGTGGTGGCGGGTGGCTCGAAGTTATGTAGCTGGCGGATGTTGCGGCACATGCCCTGAGGCTAGCTCAGGAAGCGGTCCGCACCACTCCGACAGCGTGTCCCTCGGGGTCGTTGAACAGGCCTATCTCCACCCCTTCCATGGGCTCCTCCGGGCCCATCATCCGGGTGCCTCCGAGGCTTTCGGCCTTCGCCAGCGCCGCCTCGACGTCGGGAACCTCGACGTAGAAGGTCACGTGACCCTCATAGCCCTCCGGGCCCGGGCCGACACCCCCACCTATCCCGACCCCGTCCGGATTGGTGTTCCCCTCGCGCTGAACGGTCCCGTAGTTCATCGGGTTGTCGGCGTCGATCTCCCAGCCGAAGAGCTCGGAGTAGTAGTTCTGCAGCGCCTCCGGGTCCTTCCCGATGACCTCGAAGTGCACAACCGGCTGGCCCATGCTCGCTCCCTTTCGCCTGGTGGTTTCGAGCACTATCTCGCAATCGCGCCCACGACCTCGGCGAGGTTATGGACAGAGCGCTCGGTGATGGGGTCGGCGACGATGATCACCTCATCGGCGCCGGCCTCGCCGAACTCCCGCAGCGTGGCCGCGACACGCTCCGGGGAGCCGTGAAGCGCGGGGGCGTCCGCGGAATGCGGACGCTCGGCGGAGTCGGGGTCGAGGCGCACGAGCACGCACGCGCTGCGCTCGATCTCGGCCGGATCGCGGCCGGCGTCGCGGGCGGCCGAGCTGATCCGCTCGTTGAGGCGGGCGAAGCCGTCGGGGGTGTTGCCGAAGCCCTCGTACCAGGTGTTCCACGCGTTGACGTGGGGAAGGGCGATGGCGAGCATGCGCGGCCCGTTGCTCCCGATCATGAGCGGCGGGGAGTGGACCGGCGCGGGCAGGAGCACGGCATCGTCGGCCTGCCAGAAGCGCCCGGCAAGTGTGGCCCGCTCCCCCGCCAGCAGCGTGCGAACGATGGTGAAGGACTCCTCGAAGCGCGACACCCGCCGGTCGTACGGCAGGCCGAACGCGCGATACTCGGCCTCGTTCCAGCCGGCGCCGAGGCCCAGCATGAAGCGCCCCTCGCTCACCTCGGCGACGGTGGCCGCCATCTTGGCCAGGAGGCCGGGCGGGTGAAAGCTCGCGCAGGCCACCAGGGAGCCGAGACCCACGCGCTCGGTCGCGGCGGCCAGCGCCGAGAGGAGCGTCCACGCCTCCCAGGGCCCGCGCTCGGGGCGCCCATCGGCGCGGTAGAGGAGGTGATCCGGCACCCAGATCGAATCGAAGCCGCCCACCTCGGCCGCGCGAGCGATGGCGGCGAGCTCGGGCCAGCGCACCTCGCGCTCGACCTCGGGCAGCTGGATCCCGATGCGCACCTTCAGGCGCTCTTCTTGTCGAGCCGCTGCAGCAGCTCGTGGGCGGCGAGCTCCACCGCCTTGTGGCGCCACTCCGCGGCCCGGTACTGACAGGCGATCAGGCCGCTGCGGTGGATGCGCCGGAAATCCCCGTAGACGAAGCCGTAGCGCGCCTTGGTTTCGTCCGTGGCCCCCTCGGTGAGCCCGAGGTGCCATTCGGCGTACTCGTTCCAGGAGTTGGTGTCGAGGAAGGCGTTCTCGGCCTCGGCGCCGGGCTGGACGTCGCCCCAGTCGCTGTCGAGCACGTACTGGCGGGCGTCGATGAGCTGCCGGGCGTGCGCCACGGCCTTGTCGTTGAGTGCATAGGAGGCCACGGGCGCATTGTGCCCGAGCTCAGTCGCCCAGAGCGCTCGGGTCCGCCGGTACGTCGACGGCGTGCTCGCGCAGCGCGGCCAGCGGCACGCTCTCGAGGGCCCGTTCGTGGGTCGAGGCCAGCACCACCCAGGCCGCCGCTCCGTCGTGGTGGGCCCGCAGCCAGTTGACCGCGGTCACGCACCAGCGGTCGCCCGGTCGGAGGCCGGGGAAGCGGTACTGGGGCATCGGGGTGGTGAGGTCGTTGCCGATGCGGCGCTGGTGCTCGAGGAACTCGGCGGTCACCACCGCGCAGATCGTGTGGCTTCCGCGATCCTCAGGACCGGTGCGGCAGCACCCGTCGCGAAAGAAACCGGTGAGCGGCTCGACGCCGCAGGCCTCGAGCTCGCCACCCAACACGTTGCGCTCGGTCACGGCGGAAGTATCGCCGCTCGGCCCCCTCCGCGAACGGGCAGCGACCGGCACGGGGGCTAACTTGGCGCCGTGCTGCGCACCATCCAGCGACAGCCCTCGGCCGTCCTCCTGATCGCTCAGCTGGGAGCGGTGCTGCTCTACCCGTTCATGGAGGGCAACGCCGTGGGCCGAGCGCTGTTCAGCGTCTTCGGCATCGCCATCCTCGGCCTCGTCGTGCTGGCCGTGCGCAGCTCGACGGCCTCCACCTGGTTCGGCGTGCTGCTCGGCGCCCCGGCCACCGTCCTCCTGCTGATCCAGGCCGTGACCGGCGAGGACACGCTCCTCCCCTATTCCTCGGCGCTCGAGGCGGTTCTTTACTTCTACGCCGCGACCGCGCTGATCGGCTACATGATCGCCGACCACGAGATCACCCGCGACGAGCTGTGGGCGGTGGGCGCGACCTTCACGCTCGTGGCCTGGGCGTTCGCCTACCTCTACATCGTGTGCCAGGCCATCGCGCCGCAAAGCTTCACCGCGGCCATCGACCCCGAGGCCGAGCGCACCTGGATGGAGCTGCTGTTCCTGAGCTTCACGACCCTCACCAGCACCGGCCTGAGCGACGTCACGCCGGTCAAGCCCTTCGCGCGCAGCCTGGTGATGATGGAGCAGCTGGCCGGCCTGGCGTACGTGGCGATGGTCGTGTCCCGCCTCGTGGGCCTGATGGTGATGCGACGGGCCGACACCGGCTGACCGTGGTTCGCAGGGTCGTGCTACACTGAACCAAGTGGTTCAGTATCAACAGATCGACCGGACCTTCGCCTCGCTCGCCGATCCGACCCGCCGGGCCGTGCTGGAACGCCTCGGCCGCGGCAGCGCGACCATCAGCGAGCTGGCGGAGCCCTTCGGGATCTCGCTCACCGGAATGAAGAAGCACGTGCGCGTGCTCGAGGCCGCCGGGCTCGTGACCACCGAGAAGGTGGGACGGGCGCGCCAGTGCAGCCTCGGGCCGCGTCGCCTCGAGGATGTGCAGGAGTGGGTGGAGATGTACCGGCGGATGCTGGACGAGCGCCTCGACAGATTCGGGGAGCTGATCCAACGACAGAAGGAGCAGGGCCATGAACAGTGACCAAAAGCAGGCGCGGACCGCCACCGTCACCACCCCCGGCGACCGCGAAATCCACATCGAGCGCGAGTTCGACGCGCCGCGAGATCAGGTGTTCGCGGCCTTCATGAACCCGGAGCTCATCCCCGAGTGGTGGGGGCCCCACGGGACGACGACGACCGTCGACCGGATGGAGCCGGAGACCGGCGGCAGCTGGCGCTTCGTGATCAAGAGCGAGGACGGCAGCGAGACCGGGTTCCGCGGGACCTACCGCGAGGTCACGGCGCCGGAGCGCGTGGTGCAGACCTTCGAGTGGGAGGGCATGCCGGGCCACGTGTCGGTGGACACCGCGGAGTTCATCGATCTCGGCGACCGCACCCGGGTCGTCGCCACGTCGTTGTTCCACACCGGCGAGGAGCGCGACGGCATGATCGCGTCGGGCATGGAGGGCGGCCTCAACGACACCTACGCCCGCTTCGACGCCGTCCTCGAGCGCCTGGCCTCGGATTGACCGGCATGGGGCGCCGCCGTCCCCGGCGGCGCCCCCCGTCCGGTATCAGTCGCGCTCGACCACCCGGAAGCGGTTGCCGTCCGGGTCGCGGAAGGTGAACATCGGTGGCACGTAGTCGCCCATGCGAATGACCTCGGCGTCGGCGTCCACCCCCGCCGCCAGCAGGGCGGCGTGGTCCGCGTCCGCGTCACGGGTGGCGAAGCTCACCTCCGTGTCCCCCGGGCCCGGCGCCCTGAGCGGGCACGAGCGCGATGGTCGTGTCGGCGCCGGGCGGCGCGACCTCGAGCCAGCGCTGGCCTTCGGCGAACTCCCCGTCGATGCGCGTCTCGAACCCGAGCGTCTCCACGAAGAACTCGAGCGCGCTGTCCTGATCGCTCACGGGCACGATCACGGTCCCGAGCCTGGTGATGGCCGTCATCCCTCCAGCACCTCCTTCAGCGTCCCGACCCGCTCGCGCCAGTAGGCCTTCATCCGCTCGGCCTCCTCGGCATCGGGCAGGCGCTCGTGCGACAAGCGAGGCGACGCTCCTGCGCTCCGTCCTTGGCATCGAAGCCGACGATCACGCGCGTGCGGCCGTCGCCCCAGTCGAATCGGGCCGACCTCGGCCTCGTCGCCGTACGCTCGCTGAGCTCGCCGTCGGGAAGCCAGCGGCGGCGCAGCGACTCGTCGGTGAACGCGTCGTAGAGGCGCTCGACGGGCACGGCCACGGTCTTCGAGGCGGTCACGGCGAAGCCGTCGAGCGTTCTCGCCCACGGCACGCATGCCGCGGGCGCGCTCGTAGCTGACCGTGATCGACTGGGCGTTCCATCCGCCCACCTCGTGCTCGGCGGTGAGCCACTTCACGATCTCGGGATGCGAGTGCTCGGTGCCGCCCCACTCGTCGAGCAGGTCGAACCAGTGCTCCCAGCCGTGGCCGGTGCGGTTGACGATCGCCTCCTCGGAGATGGTCATGACCGGCCGCTCCCCGGGCTTCGGTTCCTCGGCCGCCAGCAGGGTGGCGCGGGCGGCGGTGTAGCTCTCGCCCGTCTTCTCCATCCGCGTGCGAACGAGGCGCTTGAATGATCTCTGCCTGGTCATCAGGTGCTCCTCTCGGAAGGCGGCGACCCCGCAACTCACGCTCACGGCGCCCCGCCGGAAAGGGCAGCTCGACCGGCGTCCCGAAGGCTCGAGCCCCCTTTGCCTCCGCGGAGCCGGCGGCGTGAGCGCCGGAATCGGAGGTTCGGCGCGGGACCGCGCCGCCCGGCAAAAATATCACGCCGATACCCTCCTCTCCAGTGGGTGTACTAGCCATGCTCGAGCTGGACGGAGACACGGCCGCTCTGCTCGAGGCGGCCGAGAAGCTGGAGGACCTTCTGCCCGTTCCCGAAGGCCTGCAGCTACGGATCGTCGCCCCCACCGAAGACGGGATCGTGCTCTTCCAGCTGTGGGAGTCGGCCGAGGCGCGGCTGCGCAACGCCGACCATCCGGGCCACGCCGACGCACTGGCCGCCAGCGGAATGACCTCGATCGTGCGTGACACTCGCGGGCGGGCCTTCGAGAGCGCCGAACTGACGCTGATGGACGGGCGGTGAGTCAGCGCAGCGGCAGGCGCAGCAGCACCTCGCCGTCGAACACGATGTCGCCGGTCCGCTCGAAGCCGTAGCGCTCGTAGAAGGCGATCGGGCTGCCGGGGCCCTGGCCCGCGCTCGTGCTGAGCACCTCGACTCCGGGACGGTCGCGGAAGTACTCGACGATCAGGTCGAGCGTCGCCGTCCCGTACCCCTGCCCCTGGTGGCGCTCGTCGATCAGCAGCTTCCACAGGTAGTGCGGTATGTAGCCGGGACCGCCGACCTCGTCGCTGATCATCACGAACCCGACCGGTGTATCGCCGGCGTAGACCGCCCAGTAGAGGGCGCGACCGTCCGGCTCCTCGGCCGCTTCGCGCAGCGAGTCGGCGACGTCGCTGACGAAGTTCCCCTGTTGTGGCGAGACCCGCAGGGCTTCGACCGCGCGACGGTTCGAGTCGTTGAGCGGCCGAAGCGAGACCACGCCTAGTGTCTAGCCGATGGCCGACCTCCTTGTAAAGCGCAGCGAACTGCGCGAGTCCCGTATCGCCGAGTCCGACCCGCCCGAGGTCGCGTCCGGCCAGGCGCTCCTGCGGGTTGAGACCTTCGGGCTTACCGCCAACAACGTGACCTACGCCGTCTTCGGCGAGGCGATGTCCTACTGGAACTTCTTCCCCGCCGAGGAGGGCTGGGGACGGGTGCCGATGTGGGGCTTCGCCTCCGTTGAGCAGAGCGAGACCGCGGGGCTCGAGCCCGGCGCGCGGGTGTACGGCTACCTGCCCCCGTCCTCGCACCTCGTCGTCACGCCCGCGGGCGCCGGCGCGCACGGGTTCGACGACGGGGCGCCCCATCGTGCCTCGCTCCCCTCGGTGTACCAGCGCTATCTGGCGACCGATTCCGACCCGTTCTACAGCGCGGACACCGAGGCTATCCAGATGCTGCTGCGCCCGCTGTTCTTCACCTCGTTCCTGATCGACGACCAGCTCGCCGACGATGGCCTGGCCGAACGCGGGCCGGTCCTCATCTCGAGCGCGTCAAGCAAGACCGCCATAGCCGCGGCGTTCCTGCTGGCGCGGCGCGACGGAGTCGAGTGCGTGGGGCTCACCTCGCCTCGCAACGCCGAGTTCGTCGAGGGTCTGGGGATCTACGGACGCACCGTCACCTACGACGCGATCGACTCGCTGGAGCACGGGCCCGCCACTTTCGTCGACGTGGCGGGCGACGGTGGGGTCCGCTTCGCCGTGCACTCCCACTTCGGTGACGAGCTGCTGCACAGCATGGCCGTCGGGGCGACGCACTGGGAGGGCTTCGGCGCCGGCTCAGAAGAGCTGCCCGGGCCGGCCCCGGCCCTCTTCTTCGCGCCCGATCGAGTGACCAAGCGCAGCGGCGACTGGGGCGGCGCGGAGCTCAACGCGAGGGTCGCCGACGCCTGGCACCCCTTCTGCGCGTGGGCCGGCGGCTGGCTCGAGGTGTTACGCGGCCACCGCATGGAGGCGGTTCAGAGCGCCTGGCTGGACGTGCTCGAGGGCCGGGTCCGCCCCCACGCGGCCCACGTGCTCGAGCTGGCGTGAGGGTCACCTTTCGGTCGGTGAAGATCGCGCGCCCGATCATGAACATGCCTCTTGAGGCATGGCGAAGTCGCCGAGGTGCGCCTGCTCGGCGACCGGCCCCATGGGCCCCGGGTCGACCCCGCGGACGCTCGCCCGGGTGCTTGTGACCACCCACACGGACAGCGGGTTGGCGATGAACCGCTGCCCATTCGGCGCCACCCCGACCAGGCGTACGCGGCCGGCGCGCAGCGCGGTGCCGGCGACGCGCGACATCACGTCCAGCGCCGGACGCGAGCGCCAGGCACGCGCGGGCACGACTGAGCACACCCGGTTGAATACGCGCGTGACGGGCGTCGACCCAACCTCGACCGTCCACTCCACCTCGCCGTAGCCGGCGCTGACCCGAAAGGCGCTCGGCCCGGTCCAGTCGAGGCACCGGGATCGCGGTGCCAGACCGCCCGATAGCCCGGACCGATCGAGGACGCGGGGAAACGACGCAGGCCGAGGATGTGCCCCGAGCGGAAGGGAAGGCCCATGACCCCGTAGCCGAGAAACCGGTCCCCGGAGCCCGGCGGGAGCTCCGCGTGTCGCTCGAGTTCCGCGGCGATGTCGCCCGCTTCGCGCACATCGCAACTCTCTCACGCGGAGATCAGCCCAATGCGGCTGCTTCGACGGAGGCCGACGGTTCGACGTCCGGGAGGCGCACCATGCGCAACGAGTTGAAGAGCCCGAGGAGGCCCGCGAGGATCGGCACGAGTAGCGCCACCTGAAGGGCGAGGTTCGTCGCGTCGCTGTTGATGTCGAGGATCTCTTCCCGCACGGCCGGGGGCTCGTCGGCGAGCAGTTCGTCGAGCTGTGTGTTGCTCACGACCTGCGCGTCGTCCTCCAGCGTCTCTGCGATCTGCTGCTGCTGTGCGGACGGAATGTCGGGGCTGGCGTTCGTCATATTGGTGAATGCCAGCGAGAGGGTCGCAAGCAGGATGCCGCCGGCCATCGCGAGGCCAAAAGACAGCCCAAACGACCCCGACGCCGAGTTCACCCCGGCCGCCTCGCTGACACGTTCCTCATCGATCGGGGCGAGCGTGTAGTTGTTGAGCTGGGACACCAGCAGGCCGAGCCCCGCTCCGGCGATCACCAGCGGGATGAGGAGGTACCAGCCGGAGTCCGCCTCGGGCACGAGCGGAACGATCAGCGCGATGCCCAGCGTGCTCAGCGCGAACCCGGACCGGATGATGTTGGAGGGGCGCCGGCCACCGGACCTGCGGCCGGCGAGGATCGCCACTGCGAACATGGTCAGCGAGAGCGGGGCGATCGACAGGCCCGTCTCCAGGGCGTCGTATTCGAGCTTGATCTGCAGAAAGATCGGCAGCGCGATCATCGCCCCGCCGAGCGTGATGTTCTGCAGCATCTGCCCGGTGATCCCGACCCTGAAGTGCGGGAGCCGGAACAGCTCCGGATTGAGCAGCGTGGCGTCTCCGTCGCGATGGCGCCGCACGAGCCAGCGGGCCAGCGCCCAAAGCGCGAGCGCGCCGATCGCGATCAGCAGCACGACGTAGTCGCCGCCCTCCTGCCACACCAGGATGCCCAGCACCACGCCGCCCATCCCCAGCACGGACAGGACAGCTCCAACGGCGTCGATCTGGCGCGCTCCCGTGTACGGGACGTCCTTGACGAGCCCGATCTGCGACAGCACGACCGCGATGATCACGGCCTCCAGCAGGAAGCCGACGCGCCAGGACAGGTAGGTGGTGACGAAGCCGCCGAGGAGCGGGCCGACCGCGGCGGCGATCGCAGCCGCGGCTCCGACCAGCGCATACGTCTTCACCTGTGCAGCTCCCTCGAAGTTGCCATGGATGAGCGACTGCATGGCCGGCAGCAACAGCGACGCGCCGAGGCCACCCACGATCGCCCACAGGACGATGATCGCCGCCAGGTTCTGGGCGACCGTCATCGCCAGAGCCCCCGTCGCATACGCCACGAGACCCACCACGTACGCCCGCTTGCGCCCGAACAGGTCGCCCACCTTGCTGCTGATCAGGATGAACGCAGCGGACACCAGGGCCTCGAGGGCGATCGCGCTCTGGACAGAGCTCACCGTCGTGTCGAGATCCCTGACCACCGCCGAGATCGACACGTTCATCAGCGACGTGTCGACAACGAGCACGAACATCGCCGCCGCCAGCAGGAGCGACAGCCGCGGGCTCCCCGCCTTCCCCGGTGGGGCGCCCGTGGTCGCTCCCTCAGTCACGCGCGGTCATACGCCGGGTCTCGACTCAGTCAGTTCGCGAGCCGGCGGCGGCGAGCGCATCGTTCAGCTCACCCTCGGCGTCGTTGCTGAGCGAGCTTTGGATGACATGGCCCTGCTCCTGGATGTTCGGCAGGATCTTGTCCGCGGTCATGCTTCGCACGAGCAGAATCAGCGCCGCGCTATTGGGGGTGAGCTTCTCACCGAGCTCCTTCATGAAACGGTCGTCGACGCCGTAGTCGGCCATGGCGCCTCCGGCGGCTCCTGCGGCCGCGCCGACCGCCATGCCCAGCAGCGGCGCCAGGAAGATCAGGCCGATCAGCCCGCCCCACACCGCGCCGCCCGCCGCTCCGACCCCGGTGGCGCTGGTCGTTTGATGTAGCTTGACCTTCCCGTCGGCCTCCCGCGTGATCACGACGGCGTCGTCGAGCGCGATGATCTTGCTTTTGACAGCCTCGGCGAGTCGGCCGCGCACGCGTTCGGCGGTGGCCTGGTCGGGATAGGCGATGGCGATCAGATCACTCATGTGTCCTCCTAGTCAGTTTTGCGAGTCACGACGTGGGCGCTGCCTCCGGTCAGGGGAAAACCGCCAGCGACCACAAGGCCATCGTGCCGGACCGCGCCTGTTTTACCTCATCCGGAAGGGGTGATACCCGGTCAGCGCCGTGGCATTGGGATGCTGATGCCGCCGGGTCGTCGGCGGACGATCTAGCGGTCACGGTCGTGGTGGGGCCCGCTCTGGTCTGAGCAGGGCGGCGGCGACCAACGCTCCGACGAGGGCTAGCGCGGCCGCGGCGAGGTACGCGGTCTGGAACCCTTTGACGAGTCCGGCGGGGGTGTCGCCAATGGCGGCCGTGCGCGCGGCGGCGGCGGTCGTGAGGACGGCGATGCCGATCGCGGTGCCGAGTTGGGTGGCGGTGTTGAGCAGCCCGGCGATCAGGCCTTGTTCGCCGGTGCGCGCTTGTGCGGTGCCGGCGCGGGTGGCGGCGACAGACGCCCAGCCGAGGGCCGCTCCGGCCAGGGAGAGGCCGGCGACGAGAGGGGCTATGCCTCCGGCGGTTGAGATGCGTGTGAAGAGGAGCATGGCGGCGCCGACGCCGAGCAGGCCGGACGCCGCGGTGAGCCCGGTGCCGAAGCGCGCGATGAGCGCGGGGGCCACGGTCGAGCCGGCGACGACGCACAGGCTGAAGGGCAGGAACACGAACCCCGTGGCCGTGGGGGACTGGTCGAGCACCTGCTGCAGGTGCGAGGTGGCCAGCACGGCGGCCGCGCCGGTCGTGGCAGTGAGGGCCAGCGCGGTCACGTTGGCGCCGACGAGCACGCGGCGACGGAAGATGCCGAGCGGGACGAGGGGCTCGGGCACCCGACTCTCAACCACCATGAAGGCGACGATCAGCGCGGCGCCGGCCGCTAGCGTGGCCAGGGTGGGCAGCGCCGCGGGCCCGGCGTCCTCGGCCACGGTCAGTCCATAGATCAGCACGAGCAGGCCTGCGGTGATGGTGACCGCTCCCCAGGCATCGAGGCGACGCCGGCGGCCGGCGTCGCGGGTCGCGGTCAGCACGCGACGAGCGAGCGCGAGGGCGACGAGCGCGACGGGCACGTTGATCAGGAACACCCACTCCCATCCCAGCGAGGCGGTGATCAGCCCGCCGAGGACGAAGCCCGCGGCGCCGCCGCCGGCCGCGGCCGCTGTCCATAGCGCCAGGGCGCGGTCACGGACAGGTCCTTGCGGAAAGGTCGTGATGAGCAGCGCTAGCGCGGCCGGGACCACCATGGCCGCGCCGAGGCCCTGAGCGGCCCGCGCGATCACAAGCGCCAGTGGCGACGGCGCGAGCCCGCAGGCCAGAGACGTCGCGCCGAACCCGCCGAGGCCGAGCATGAACAGCCGGCGCGCGCCGAACACATCGGCCGCTCTTCCCGCGAGCAGCAGGCAACCGCCGAACACCAGCGCGTAGACGCTGACGACCCACTGCAGGTCCTCGTTCGAGAAGCCCAGCTCGCGGCGAATCGACGGCAGCGCGACGACGACGACCGTAACCCCGAGGACGTCGATGAACTGCGCGACGCACAGCAACGTGAGTGCGGGCCAAGCCGTCCGCATACGTGTTGTAACGTTACAAAAAGTGGCTAAAGGGCGCCCCACGTTGACCCAGGTCGCCGCTCAGGCGGGCGTGTCGCCGATGACGGTCTCGAACGCCTTCAACCACCCCGAGCAACTCGCGCCGCCGACCCGTGACCGTGTCGCGGACGCTGCTAAGCGGCTCGGTTACACCGGCCCCGACCCGGTCGCGCGCGGTCTGCGATCGGGCCGTGCGGGCGCGATCGGCGTGATCTACGACACGCAGCTGACGTACGCCCTGGGCGACCCGGCCGCCAGTGCATTTCTCAGTGGAGTCGGAGAGCCTGCGGAGGACGATCGGTTGGGCCTGCTGCTAGTGCCCGGCACCAAGCCAGAACAGCGCGACACGACGCCGGTTCGCGCGGCCATCGTCGACGGTTTCCTGATCTACTCGGTTGCGGCCGGCGACGCCCTGCTCGCCGCCGTCCTCGATCGCGGGCTGCCAACGGTGATCGTCGATCAGCCCCGCCTCCGCAACGTCCCGTTCGTGGGCATCGACGATCGCGCCGCGGCCGCCGCGGCCGCCAGCCACGCGCTCGCGCTCGGCCACCGCCGCCTCGCGGTGCTGAGCTTCGGGCTGACCCCCGACACGCGCAACGGCCTCGCCGACGCCACGCGCCAAGCCTCCGCGTCATACCCTGTGACCCGCGCTCGCCTCGCCGGCTACGCCGACGCCGCGGCTGCCGTTGGGCTGCGTTGGGCCGACGTCCCCGTCTACGAATGTCGCGGCAGCTCGCGGACACTGGGTGCCGCGGGCGCCGCCGAACTACTCAAATCCTCACCGCGCCCGACCGCGCTACTCGCCACAAGCGACGAACTCGCACTCGGCGCCCTCGACGCCGCTCATGAACAAGCCTTGCCCGTGCCCGAAGCGCTCTCGATCATCGGCTTCGACGACACCCCCACCGCTGCCGCCCGCGCGCGCCCGCCGCTCACCACCGTCCACCAAGACCACACCCAGAAGGGCCAGCGCGCCTGCGAACTGCTGCTCGATCGGATACGCGGCGCCCCACACGCCGACGCCGAGATCCTGCCGCACCACCTGATCGCCCGCGCCACCACCGCTCCCCCGCCCGGCCACCCACGACACTGAGAACCCGGCCGGAATGCTCGCGCGCATCCCCGGCGGCCCGGCCGAGTCCAGTGTTGCGGCCGGCATTCTCAGCAGAAAAGAGGACCATCAACCTGTTACCCGCGGCAGCCGCGGATTGCGGACTGCTGGACTTCGCGCAAAGCGGAAGCGATTGGTTGCCGACCTACGGTGGTCTGTACGGCGGCCCGCCTCACACGGTGATGACGAGCTTTCCGCGCGCGTGTCCTTCTCCCTGGTATCGGAGAGCTTCAGGAACCTGACTCAAGTCGTACCGGCGATCGATGATCGGCACGACCTTCCCGGCTTCGACGAGCTCCTTTAGAACCACCAGATCCTCCTGGTTATGCCGCACGAAGAACACACGCATCTTCTGGCGCATGAGCGGCGACAACGAGAGCACCTTGATCTGACGAGCGAGTCCGAACCAGCGACCCATGTCCGCGACCCCAACCAGGACGTATGTCCCCCGGGAGGTCAGCGCCCGCCTGCAATCGGACAGTGAACGGCTCCCGACCAGATCGACCATCACGTCGAAACGCCGTCCGCCCTGGGCGAAGTCCTCCTGGGTGTAGTCGATGACCTCGTCTGCTCCGACCGCTCGGACCAGGTCCATGTTCCTCGTGCTGCAAACGCCCGTCACTGTCGCTCCGAATGATTTGGCGATTTGCACGGCGAACGTGCCCACGCCGCCCGACGCCCCGTTGATCAACACCTCGTGCCCACGCTGGACCTTCCCTTGATCGCGAACAGCATTGAGGGCAGTGAAAGCTGAGTCTCCGACGGCTGTGGATTGCTCAAGGGTCAGGTTCGCCGGCTTGGGCAGGAAGTTGTCTTGTCGAGCGCACGCATACTCGGCAAAGGCGCCCCTGCACCAGCCGAAGACCTCGTCGCCCGGTCGAAACTGCGTCACGTCCTTGCCGACCGACTCGACTCGACCCGCCAGATCGACTCCCGGGACGTGGTGCCTTGGCCTGAACGGCCCGGTCGCAATGCGCATGACGTACGGCGTGCCTCTCAGCAGGTGCCAGTCGCCGATATTGACAGCCGCCGCCTGAACGCGAACCAGCACCTCATCGTCGCTTGCGACCGGCCGCTCGACGTCCTCGAGTCGCAAGACGTCGGGTAAGCCGTACCTGTCATGGACGATTGCCTTCATCATGTCCTGAGCCATCGCCGCGCGGTGGTCGCGTCAGAGTCCCAGATCTTGCGGAGAGCTGATGACTGAGCAGAGCTTGGACGTGGTGGTCGTAGGCGGTGGCCCTGCCGGCCTCAGCGCGGCATTGATCCTCGGTCGCATGCGCCGCCACGTCCTTCTTCTCGATACCGACGCACCCGCCAACGCCGTCTCCAAGGCGATGAACGGCTTCCTCTCGCGCGACGGTACCCCGCCGGCCGAAGTGCGCCGCGTCGCTGTTGAGCAGCTCGAGCGCTACGAGACCGTCGAGTGCCGCACGGTGGCCGCTCGGTCGGCTGGCCGCGTTTCCGGTGAGTTCGAGATCGCCCTTGACGACGGTTCGCACGTGACGACCCGACGCCTGCTCCTCGCGCACGGGATGCGCTACGGCCTTCCCCACCTGGACGGGGTGTCAGAGCTCTGGGGCGAGCGCATCTTTCACTGCCCGTACTGTCACGGTTGGGAGGTGCGGGACCGTCCCATCGCCGTCTACGGCTGCGGCGAGAAGTCCGTGCACCAGGCGCTACTGCTGAGCGCGCTCAGCGACGACGTGGTGCTCCTCTGCGACGGAGACCCCGAGATTACGGCCGAGCAGCGAGAGCGCTTCGACCTAGCCGGCGTCGAGCTGGTCGACGATCAAGTGGAGCGAGTTGAAGAGACTGGTAGAGAGCTCCGCGTCGAGTTCACCACCGGCCGGCCCTCGCTGGCCCGGCATGCGCTGTTTATCCGGCCGGACTTGTCCCTCACAAGCGATCTGGCGGTTTCGCTCGGCGCGGCGCTGACCGAGGTCGGAAGCGTCGAGACCGACGCCAGCGGACAGAGCTCGGTTCCCGGCCTCTACGCAGCCGGTGACGCCGGAGTGCCGGTGCAGTCGGTCGCCGTGGCCGCCGGGAGCGGAGCTCGCGCCGCCTACGCCATCAACGCCGAGCTCATGACGGAGGACACCGCGCCGCCCGCGCCGTAGGTCAGACGCGGTGCTCCTCGCGCGTTGCGATAGCGGCCGACGTGATGGTGCCCGCGGCCGAGTCATCGGTCAGCCGTGTCGGGCGGTTGTGAGAAGCTCCGCCGTATCACGCGTCCGTTATCGCGCGCCCGGCGGGTAAGCGGCCATCGAGGCTCCTCACTTCATCCACTTCACACCGTCGCGCCTGGCGCAGGAGGGGGTTGAGGGCAAGCGCTGGTGGGGCCTGGGGGTCATCTGCGTCGCAATGTTCATCAGCGCGATGGACATGACGATCGTGAACGTCGCGCTGCCGGAGATGTCGAACGACCTCGACGCCGGCATCGGTGAGCTGCAGTGGGTGCTCGACGCGTTCCTCGTCTCGCTCGCCGGTCTGTTGCTCGTCGGCAACGGGCTCGCAGACCGGTTCGGGCGCCGGCGGGTGTTCCTGCTGGGGCTCCTCGGCTTTGCGGTCACGTCGGTGCTGGCGGCGGCCGCCGCGACGGTGGGCGAGCTGATCGCTGCGCGGGTCCTGATGGGCGCGGCCGCCGCTTGCGTGATGCCTCCGGCGCTGTCGCTGCTGGCTGTGCTCTTCCCGCCTGAGCTGCGGTCGAGGGCGGCGGGTGTCTGGTCTGCGGTCGCGGGGCTCGGGCTTGCGCTGGGACCGGTCCTGGGCGGTGTGCTGGTCGACGCTGCGGGCTGGCGATGGGTCTTCCTCGTCAACGTTCCGTTCGTGCTGCTCGCGGCTCCCTTGGGGCTGCGCTGGCTGCCGGAGTCGCGCCGCCCAGGGACGCCTCCACTCGACATCCCCGGTGTGGCCCTCTCCACGCTGGCGCTGGGCGGCATCGTGTTCACACTCATCGAAGGCGTCGACGCCGGATGGGCGAGCCCGGTCGTGATCATGGCTGCGATTACGGGCGTAGCCGCCGGCGTCGCGTTCGTGGCCATCGAGCTTCGCCGTCGCCACCCGCTGTTCGACGTGCGCGTGCTCGCACGCCGGCGCGTCGCGGCCGGCGCTCTCGTGCTCCTCGCCGCCTACATCGCGACGCTCGGCATGCTGTTCGTCCTCCCGCAGTACGCGCAGTACGTCCAGGAGGGCTCAGCGTTGGCCTCGGGCGTCGAGGTCGCGCCGTTCGGCCTTGGGCTCGGCCTGCTCGCGGCGGTGAGCGGGCGGCTCGTCGCGAGGTTCGGGTCGGCTGGCGTACTGCTTGCGGGTCTGCTCACCGCGGCGGCCGGCTTCGTGCCGCTGCTGTTCCTCTCCGCTGACAGCTCGGCCGCGCTCGTGTTGCTCGGCACCGCGCTCGTCGGTTGCGGCATCGGCGCGATGGCCCCGCCGGTGACGGCGGTGATCATGAACGACCTGGGGACGGAGAAGGCCGGCGATGGGGCCGCCGTGAACCAAGTCGCGCGACAGGTCGGCGGCGCGCTCGGCGTGGCCATCGTGGGGAGCGTGTTCGCCGCGGTCTACGCCGCCGAGATCAATCAAGACAGTCGCGTGCCCGCGGGCGCGACGGAGTCGATCGAGGACGCAACGGACGTGGCGAACCGCCTGCACGGCGCGGCACGTGCCGACCTTCTGAACGACGCCGTCGCGAGCTTCGACGTGGCGGCCCGGTGGGGCCTTGCCGTCTGCATGGCAGTCCTCCTCCTCGGGGCGGTGAGCGCGGCCGTCGGGCTGTCACGGGCATCCCCCGCCGACCAACCACGCGCCTGAACAGAGAGAGCGTGCCGTCACTCGGGCGCCGGCTTGGATAGCGAGTCCCGCGGCTTTGGCTGCTCTCCTTCGCGCATGGCAGCAGTCCGGTGTGACGGGTTTTGCTAGAGGACGCCCGCGGAGCCTTGCAGCGTTTCGGGATGAGATACGCACGACGCCGACTCGCCGCGCTGCCGGCCGCGCGCTCGCTCTGTGGCCATAGCGCCAGAATGGCGCCGTGCCCGTTGAAGCGTTTTCAGCTCTGGCCGCGCGGAGCGCACCCTCGCTCGACGAGCTGGCGCTTGCGCTGGCGGGCGAGTTCCGGCCGGTGGACGCCGACGCCGCCCTTGCCGAGCTCGATCGGCTTGGGTCGGAGCTCGCGCCGGCCGCGGGCGACGGGCCGGCGCTCCAGGCCGAGGCCATGCGCGAGCTGCTGGGCGAGCGGCACGGGTTCGTAGGCGAGCGCGGCGAGTACGACCATCCAGACAACTCGATGCTCGACCTCGTGCTCGAGCGCCGCAAGGGGTTACCGATCCTGCTGTCAGTCGTCTACGTAGAGGTCGCCCGACGTGCCGGGATCGCGCTTAGCGGCGTCGGACTGCCGGGCCACTTCGTCGTCGGCCACTTCGGGCACGCGCCGCCGTTGCTGCTCGACCCCTTCGACGGCGGCACGCCGTTGGCGCGGCCTGAGCGCCCGCTCGAGCCTTGGGGTTCGCACGAGACCGCGCTTCGGATGCTCAACAACCTGGTTGGCTCCTACCAGCGCCGAGCAGACCTCGCCCGCGCCATCCGCGCCGCCGAGCTGCGCCTCGCGCTCCCCATGAGTGAGCCCGACAGAGATGCCCTCACCACCCAACTGAACTCGCTGCGGGCCATCCTCAACTAAGCCGGACAGGCAAAGAGCTTGTTGAGCAGATCGCCGAGACCGCGCGCGGTCCGATCGAGTACGACATCGCCGGCGAAGGTGCGCCGGTGCTGGTTATGCACGGGAGCCCTGGTGGCTGGCATCAGGGGCGGGCGATGGCGAGCGCGCTGCCGCCACACGCGTTAGCGCTGATCGCGGGCGGCGCTTAGGTGGGCCAGCACGGCGAGGACGCGGCGGTGGCCGTCCTCGCTCTGGGGGATGTCGAGCTTTCTCAGCAGGTGGCGGACGTGCGCCTCTACCGTGCGCTCGCTCACGAACAGCCGCTTGGCGATCCCGCTGTTGGTCAGCCCCTCGGCCATCAGCTTGAGGATCTCCCGCTCGCGCTCGGAGAGCGGGCCGTCGGCGCCCGACGGCGCGATGAGCCGGCCGACCACCTCCGGGTCGAGCGCCGAGCCGCCGCGGGCTACGCGGTCGGCCGCGGCGAGGAACTCCGGCACCTCGAGCACGCGGTCCTTGAGCAGGTAGCCGAAGCCGCCCAGCCGCACGAGGTCGACGACATGCGAGGTCTCGACGTGCTGGGAGAGCACGAGCACGCCGATGTCGGGGTGCGCGTCCTTGACGGCCTTGGCGGCGCGGGCGCCCTCGTCGGTGAAGGTCGGCGGCATGCGGATGTCGAGCACGACGAGGTCTGGTCGGTGGCCGGCGACGGTGGCCAGCAGGTGGCTCGCGTCGCCCTGCGCGGCGACGACCTCATGGCCGCCGTCGGCGAAGAGCCGCTCAAGTCCGGCCCGGAGGAGCACCTGGTCCTCGACGATCACGACTCGCACGGCAGCTCCGCGATCAGGTGCGTGCCGGCGCCGCGCTCGCTTTCGATCCGCAGCGTCCCGCCGTGGGCGCCGACGCGGTCGGCGCAGGCCGCTCAGCCCGGTGCCGTTCCGGGGCGCGGCGCCGCCGACGCCGTCGTCGGCCACGGAGATGAGGAGGCTGCCGTTGCGGCGCTGCGCGCTGAGCAAGACGCGCGAGGCGTGGGCGTGCTTGGTCGCGTTGGTGAGCGCCTCGCACGCGATGAAATAGGCGGCGGTTTCGACAGCGTCGGGGAAGCGCTCCGTGGTGGCGTCGACCGCCACGGGCATCGCTGCCCGGCCCGCGAGCTCCTGCAGCGCGGGTGCCAGCCCTGCGTCAAGCTGCGGCGGCCGTAGCCCGCGGGCCAGCTCGCGTAGCTCGCCGATCGCGTCACCAATCTCGGCGAGCGCGCCGTCGAGCGTCTCGCGCGCCGCCGCCTCGGGGTCGAGCTCGTGTTGGGCGTGCCGTAGCGCCAGTCCGATCGAGACGAGCCGCTGCTGCGCGCCGTCGTGCAGATTGCGCTCGATGCGCCGGCGCTCCGCGTCGCCCGCGGTGACGATGCGCGCCCGCGAGGCGGCGACCTGGTCGAGCTGGCGGCGCAGCTCCGTGCGCAGGCGCGCGATCTCGATCGCGAGACCCGCTTCCTCGATCACGCGGCGCAGCAGATCCGGGTGCTCCGTGGCGGCGGGGTCGTGAAGCACCATGCCCAGCTGCGTGCCGGCGCGCTCGATCGGCGTGCGCTCGCGCGCGTCGCCCGGCGTGTCGACCGGCGGGCCGCCGCGGACGTTGACGTAGCCGCCGCCCTCCGGCAGGAGGAAGCGCAACTCGAGCCGCGCGTCGCCGAGCACGTCGCGCAGCAGCTGCTCGACGCCCTCCGGCGCCGCCGTGCCAGCGCGCACCTGCTCGAGGAAGGCCGGCGACGCGGTGCAGCGCGTCGTAGCGGGCGCGGTTGAAGCGCCGGTCGACCGCGTCCTGCACGCGGCCGCGCAGCGGGCGGAACGCGAGCGCGACCGCGAGCGTGGCAACGCCGGTCGCCAGCGCCGACCCGCTACCGAGCGCCACACCGATCAGCAGCGCGATCGCCGCGTAGGCAGCGCCCAGCAGCAAAGTGAGGGCGCCGTAAACCAGGGCCCGGTTGATGACGACGTCGATGTCGTAGAGGCGGTGGCGCAGGATCGCGATGCCGGTGGCGAGCGGGAACGCGATGAACACGACGCCCCAGACGGCCATGCGCCACTGATCGTCCCCCTCCCAGATCATCCACGACCCCATGAGCACGACCGTCGCGGCGCCCGCCACGGTGCACACCGTCAGCACCCATTTGAGCTGCTGACGCTCGTCACCGTGCGCTCCGCGCAGCCGCAGCGCGAGGGCGCAAACGCCCAGTCCCAGTACGAGGAAGGTCGGCAGCCAGCAGGTGCTGCTGAGCTCGTCCATCACCTCGCGCATGCCCGGCACGCCCAGGGGGTTGGACACCGGGTCGAAGGGCGCGTCGAACGGGCCCGGGCGCAGCACGGCCCCCACGACGAAGCCGACGATCGCGAGGCCGGACATGGCGGCGACCGGGCGCCAGCGGCGCGACGGCAGGCGCCCGTCGGGGAACAGCAGCAGCGAGAGGCCCATCAACGGCAAGATCGCCTGCCCCCAGCCGATCGCGGCGGTGGCGAGCCCGGGGACCTCCCCGCCCTGCGCGTAGATGCCCCAGCTCGCGTACGAGTAGGAGAGGCCGTTGAGCGCGAGCAGCAGGCCCAGGACCACGAACAGCCACCCGACTAGGTGCCCCGGCAGGCGCGACACGATCAGCGCGCCGACCGTCGCGTACGCGAGCGCGAGCATCAGCCACACAGCGCCGCTGACGCCGCCGAACGGGTCCTCGCGGAGCGGCTGCCCGGGCCCGAGCACGATGAACACCGCCGCCGCCACGGCCACGGCGACGGTGAGCCCCCACAGGAGCGCGACGGCGGGACGGACGCTTGTCTGCACGATGCGGCGATCCTCTCAGCGCTGGTGCGGCGCGGCAACCGTGCCGCCACGGCGCGGACGTCAGTGCCAGCGCGTAGGCAGGCACAGTGCCGCCACGGATGCGCGGGCGCCGCAGCGGCGGATACCGTCGCGCCATGTCGTCAGCGACGCAGCCCCTGCCACCCGCGCACCGCTCGGGCGGGGTGGCCGTGCTGCGGCGCGGCGCGGCCTGGCTGCACCTCGCGCTCGCGCTGGCGATCGCGCTCGGCGTCTTCCTGCAGGTCTACCTGATCGGCGCCTACATCTTCGGCGCTGGCAGCGATGCCCTCGACGCGCATAGCGCCGTCGGCTTCAGCGTCCATGGCCTCGAGGTGCTGCTCTTCCTCGTCGCGCTCGTCGCGTGGCTCCCGCGCGCCGACGCCGGCCTTTCGCTGCTGATGGCGCTGCTCGGCACGACGCAGATCGCGCTCGCCGAAGCCCACGGCTGGACGGGCGGGCTGCACCCGCTCGGGGCGCTCCTCGTGCTCGTCCTTGCCGCCGCGCTCGCTCGCCGCGACCTTCAGCGTCGCCGCCACCAAATGAACGACCGGAGGTAGGCGGCCATGTCGTCTCTGGCCGTGGTAGGCGACATGGACGAGTCACGAGCACTTCAGCGCACGGGATGGGCGGGCGCCACTTCGGTCGTTCTGCTCGTCGTTGGGGTGGCGCTGTGCGTGCCGGTCGGCGTCGACGACCCAGGCATGTCGGACGCCGCCATTCTCGAGAGGCTCGACGACGGCGCGCGGCAGGCCGCCGCCGGCATCGGGCTGCCGGTGCTCGGCGCGGGGATCGCGCTGCTGCTCTGGTTCGCCATCGGGCTGCGGCGGATGCTGGACCGGCTGTCCGGCGGCGATCCGCTCGCGCAGGCGATCGTGCCGGCGGCGGCGCTGCTCAGCGGGCTGATGATCACAGGGGTGTCGCTCGACGTGTCGAGCGCGTTCACGGCATGGTCGGACGAGTTCACCCCCGACCCGGACACCGCCCGCGTGCTTGGCACGGCGGGGCTCGTCGTCGCGCTCACTGGGCTGACCGGCGGCGCCGCGCTGGTCGCCGTGACGACGCGGATCGCCCAGCAGGCGCGCGCCCTGCCGACGTGGGCCGTCTGGGTGTCCTACGCCGTCGCCGTGCTGTGCTTGTCCAGCTTCTGGAGCGGGGGCATGGCGTCCGTGGCCTTCGCGCTGTGGCTCATCGGCGCCGCCATCGGGGTGCTGCGCGCGGCGCGGCGGACACCGCCGGCGCCGGCGGTCCCGGCGCAGGGCACACCGGCTCCGGAGGCGGAAGCGGCCCGCACGCCCCCGACCGCCACCAGCGGCTGACGCCCAGCCGACGGTCGTCCACAGCCCAGAGAAGTCACATATCGCATAGCCAGGACCGCTACCGACGATTTACCGGGCGGGACAACTGTCGAGGCCGGTCGTATGTCTTGCTTGCACACGGGCTCCGCGTGAGTAGTCCCAGGTCGGGCTAGGCACGTCGGCCGAGTCCGTAGACGAAGAACTCGCCCGTCTCGACAAAGCTCGCGTCAAGGCCGTGGTCACGAAGATCTCGCGCGAGCCGGTCGGGATCGAACGAACGCTTGAAAATCCGAAACTCCCGACCGTCCTCGAGTCGCCTGAGCTCAGTCGCGCTCTCGCGATCGGGCAGTCGCGAACCGTGAATGACGTTCCTCTCCAGGACCGCACGTGCGGCATCCACGAGGAAGAAGCGGCCTCCGGGGCGAAGCGCGTCGTGGACGCTGCGCCAGAACCGGTCGGTATGGCTCTCGGGAACGTGCGAAAGCCAGAACGCAAAGAAGACGACGTCATAGTCTTGATCTGGCTGCCAGCTGAAGAGATCGTCAACCGAGAGCTCGACATTGCGCTTGCCGGCATCCTGCAGCTTCGCCAGAGCGAGTTCGCGCATCTCCGGCGCTGCATCGACTCCGACTACTCTGGTCGCGGACTCCGCGAGACGGATCGTCCACTCACCCGTGCCGTAGGCAAGCTCGAGGACGTCTCCACGAGGCGCAAACGCATCGAGTGCTGAAAACACACTATTGAGCTCAAGACGCCATCTCGCATTGCGCTCCTCGCCCAAATCATGGAGCCCCTCGCGACGGAACCACTTGTCGTACTCGCGAGCGCGAGCCCGATAGTAGGCGAGTTGCTCGGCGAGAAGCGGATTGTTGCTTTTCACAGCGCTATCGACGTCGCGAGTTGATGCCTCGTAGATCAGCTTGACGAGCTCGTGGTTGAACCGAGGCAGAGCTCGGGCTCGTCCCCGCGGAACCGTCCGGACCCGGGAGTTCGGGTGCTTCTGAGTTGTTCTCCGGCTCTGTGAAGCCATTTGAGTTGTCGTCAGTTGTGTCCAACTTGCTCTCACATCTGACCCCGAATCTGTCCCCGTCCCCAACGGACAGGGTCTCATCTACCTAGCCATCGGGAGGGCGGCGACGGCCACTCTGAAGCCTACGCCCGACATACGTGCCCGTCGTCGCTCGTGCGACGAGCGAAGCGCGCGGCCGTGATGTGGAAAGCGATAATCGGCGGGCCACCCCGAATCGCCGCCGGGCGCGATCCCGCGAGGCGGCAGGAGCGACGCGTCGATGCTCCGCGCCGGCGACCAGCGAAGGCGCGGCCACGGTGATGTCGAATGACGCGTCGCAGTAGCGGCCGCGCCCGATCCACTTCGAGTACTCGCTGCACCAGCCGCTGCAGGGCCGCGACGCGGTACGCCAGTTCGCGCTGCGCTTCCGTGAGGCTTTCCCGGATCTCGGCTTCGGCGCGACCGCGGACCTGATCGCCGAGGAGGTCGGCCTCGACGACGGCGTCACGGTCCTGCAGCAGCTGGGCCTGATCCCGGAGACCTAGCGCGATGTCGAACACGCCCGCAGTGCCCGCGAGCACCTGGCGTCGCTCGGGATCGACGATGCAGGCCTGACGGACAGTGACGTTGTGACGATGAGCTACTCGCTGCGCGGGTGGCACGTCGTCCCGAGTACGCCGGCGCAGGCACCGCCGATCGTCGCGCGCGTGTGGCTCCTGGCAGCGCTAAACACCTGCGGTCGCTATCTCGCGCCCGAGTGGCCGGGGCACCCGGCCGAACTGGAGGACGGCGGCTGCCCGGTCGACTCGATCGTCCTGATGGCAGTGCTCCAGCGACACTTCCTCAAACGAGCAGCACCGGCGTGGGACGACGCGACGCTGGCACGCGACCTCGGGCTCGACGCCCGCGACCTCGCCCGCGCGCAGCTCGCCCTCGACGCGGTCCTGCACCTTCCAGTCCGCGTGTCGCGGCCGGCCCCGATCGGCCGGCACTGGTGGCGCGCGCTGGTCGGCTCATGACCCTCCGATCCCGCCGCGCGAACGAGATCACGTTCCGCCGCTACCGTCGCGTGCTCACCAACCAGGAGATCGCCGAAGCCGTTCGACGCACGCCGGTCTCACGGCGCCCGGCCATCCAGCAATCAGCCGCTGTCCTCGACACGCGAGAAGTGACGCACGTACTCGCGGGTCGCGCGTGAAGCCAGTGCTTCCCGATCATGCGCAAGTTCTGGGAGGCAGGAACGGCCAGCAAGACGGCGACCCCGCCAAGCTCGCCCAGGAGTGCCCGCCGTGTCTACGAAGCCGCGGCCTCACCGCGAGATCTATGACGGCTCGCCGGCCGTGATGGCCGCGCCGGCATGATCGACTGCCAGACAAGCATCTCGAGACATTCAGCGACGGGCCAGCGGGTAGCGATACCCGTAATGGCCGGCGGCGAGGGCGTCATCATCGGATTGGTCACGGCCCACGAGGACCGTGACCTCGCCGAGGCGCTCGCCGAGACGCTTCCGGACGCGCTGCGCGACCGCGTCGACGGCGGCGCCGAGTGGCGCGCCGAGGTCCGTGACACCGACCCGGCTGACGCTTCGGCGAGCGCGTCGGAGATGGTCGAGGCGGTGCGGCGATGCATGCTGGACGGCGGCTGGACGACGGGCTCGGACTCACCGAGTTGCCACTGCGCAACGGGCGGCGACCGGTCGCGACGCACGCCAGTGCCTCGCATCGCGTCGGGCTCGTCAGCATTCCTGCGCTCGGCGCTGTCCGTCGCGCCGAGAAGCTGCGCCAGGTCGCGGCCGACGTCGTCGAAGGGCTGCTCGCTGACGACCGCGGCGACGAGCTCTCCGCTGACGCCCAGGGCCACGGCACCGTGCGCTTCACCAGCCTTGCGGTCCTCGCCAATCTGCGGCTGCTCGCCGGGATGATCCGCGCCAACCGACCGGCGCGCGTCATGGCGCGGCTGTCACGCTCCGCCGCGGCCGCGCTCGGCACCGGCGCCTACGCGGTCAGCTCGGCCAGCATGTGGAGCGTCGCCCACGAAAGCAGCTGGCTACGGCTGCTCGGGATCGGTGTGGTGTCGATCGTGCTGATCCTGGTCGCAATGGTCGTGGCGCACGGCCTGTGGGAGCGCGCGCGTGACCCGGCGGCGCGCGAGCGCGTGGTGCTGTTCAACATCGTCACCGTCATCACGCTCGCGATCGGCGTCGTTACGCTCTACCTCGCGCTGTTCATCCTGATGGCGCTCGCGGCGGGCGTGATGATCCCGCCCGAATCCCTGCAGCGGGAGACCGGCAAGCCGCCGGGCGTCCTCGACTATGCGCAGGTTGCGTGGCTCGCAGCGTCGGTCGCGACGGTCGGCGGCGCGCTCGGGTCGCTGATCGAGAGCGACGAGGCGGTCCGCGACGCGACCTACCGGCCCGCTCCTCATCGAAGCTGAGTTCGCCGCGTCGGTTGTCATCGAGGCGACATCGCGAAATGGCTCCGTAACGCTCCGGATGGCGGGCGCGACAAAGCGCCCATGATCAGTCGCCAATCCCCAGCGCCGACCGTGACCTGACCGGCTTCCAGCCGCGCCCCATCGGCGCGGCCTGAGCCTGACGGCGGGCCCGCCCCGCCCCTCCTCGCCCCTCCAACTTCCCCAGGAGTCTTCCCATGTTCCTCAGGTATCGCCTGCGGGCGCTCGCGCTCGCGCTCGGCAGCCGTGCTGCTCGTCCCCGCGGCGTCGGCCTCGGCCGCGCCGCAGTCGCAGTCGTTCGGCTTCGACAACATCACCCAGCGCTTCACCGTCCCGGCGGACGTCCACCAGGTCCACCTCACCGCCTGGGGCGGCAGCGGCGGCACCGGCGGCTCGCGCCAGGGCTCTATGCGGCGCCCGGCGGGCTCGGCGCCAAGATCGACACCGACGTGCCGGTGAACCCGGGCGAGACGCTGCAGATCGACGTCGGCGGCCGGGGCGGCCTCGGCTTCTTCCAGACCGCGGGTGATGGAGCCACGGCGGGTGGCAGCGCGCGCCGCGGCGGTACCGGTGGCACGGTCAACGAAACGCAGTTCGACGGGACCGCCGGCGGCGGCGGAGGCGGCGCGACGACGGTGTCGGCGCGGCGGGGCACCACGCTGCTCGTCGCGGGCGGCGGCGGCGGGGGCGGGGGCGGCGGCGCGCTGGCCGGCCGCAACGGCGGCCAGGGCGGCGACGCCGGCGCGACCGCGAGCGGCTCGTGCGAGCCGAACACCGCATCCGGGCACCTACGGCAACGGCCCCGGCGGCGGCGCCGGGGGCAGCTGCCGTGCAGAACGGGCCCGCCGGCGGCGGCGGGGGCGGCGAGATCCCCGCGACCGGCGCCGGTACCGGCGGCGGTGGCGGCGGCGGCTTTTCCGCCGGCAACGGCGGCAGCGCCGGCAGCCATGGCGGCGGTGGCGGCGGTGGCGGCGGCGCGGGCACGTCCTACTGGTCGCGGTGTCGGCCGTCGAACGTCGTGGTCACGAACGGTGGGCCGAGCTTCGGCGGCGTCGTCGTCTCGTGGGATGCGGCTCCGCCCGCCGGCGTGCCGCTACGAAGGACCCTCGGCAACGGCGACCGGTTCATCGTGCCGGCCGGCGTGACGGAGCTGACGATCCTGGCGACGGGCGGCGCGGGCGGCGCCGGCTCCCCCGGCCCGGAGCGCGTCCCCGCGCGCGGCGGCTACGGCGCGGCGATCCGTCAGCGCGTCGCGGTCCGGCCGGGCGACAACCTCGCGATCGAGGCGGGCGGGCGCGGCGGCGGCGGCGTCTTCAATGACGACTCGAGCGTCCACATCCCCGGCGGGCCCGGCGGGTCGAGCAGCGCCGGCCGCGGCGGGAGCGGCGGAGCGGTCACCGGCAGCAACAGCCTGCCCCCCGAGTCTCCCCAGCTACCTGGGCGGCACCGGCGGCGGCGGCGGTGGCGCCACGCGCGTGATCAACACGAGCACCGCGACCACCCTGGTCACCGCGGGCGGCGGGGGCGGCGGCGGCGGCGGTAGCGCAGTCAATCGCAGGCGCCAACGGTGGCCCCGGCGGCAACGCGGGCAGCCCGCTCGTGACCGGCAGCGCGGCCGACGGCGACGGCTTCTACGGCTCCGGGCGATCCAGCTCGGGCGCCGCGAACGGCGCGGGCGGCCGCTTCGCCGCCTCGGGGAGCGCGAACGGCGAGAGCGCCGCAACAGCGTCAGGCCGACGGCACCACGAACAACGCGAAAGGGACCGGCGGCGGCGGCGGAGGCGGCGTCCGCGGCGGCGGCGCCGGCCAGCTGTGCACGGGCGGCAGCTGCGCGCTCTCCGCCGGCGGCGGCGGCGCGGGCAGCTCCGCCTGGCTCGCCTCGGCGCGCGACGTCACGCTCGGCAACTCGCTCGCTCGCAGCGGTGAGGTCCGGATCGACTGGATCGAGGCCGTCACGACGTCGATCGCGATCGAGGCCAGCGCCAACCCCGCCGTCGCCGGCCGGCTGGTGACGCTGACCGCGACCCTCACCGGCGCGGACGCCCCCGCCGGAGCGGCTCCGAGCGGCTCCGTCTTCTTCATCAACGAGGACACCGCGAGCTCGATCGGCGGCCCGCGCCAGGTGAGCGGGGGTCGCGCGAGCGTCACCACCACCCTGCCGGAGGGCACTCACCACATCTACGTCTCCTACTCGGGCGACCGCGTGTTCGCCGGCGCGCTCTCCCCGCAGTTGATCCAGCGCGTCGTCGCGCAACTGTCGGTCGCGACGAGCGACCTGCCCGCAGCCGAGGTCGGCCGGCCGTACTCGGCGACACTGACCGCCGACGGTGGCGCCGGCCCCTACAAGTGGTCGACGAGCACCGGCGCGTTGCCCGCCGGGCTCGAACTCGACAGCGCCACGGGCAAGATCAGCGGTACCGCGACGGCCGCCGGGACCGCCGAGTTCTTCGTCCGCGCGACCGACTCGGGCACGCCGCCCCAGATCGCGGGGACGCCGCTTGAGCTGATCGTGAACGCGTCAACGCTCGCGATCGCGGGCGTCGCGCCGAATGCGATCCAGGCGGGCAGCGACCAGGTTGCGGTCACCCTGACCGGCAAGCGGTTCCTGCCGAACGCGGTCCTGGCCGCGTCCGACCAGCGGATCGCGTTCTCCGCGGCGACCATCGAAGACGCCACCAAGCTCACGGCGCGGGTCACGGTGCCGAGCAGGAGTGCCGGTCGGCGCCTACGACGTGACCGTCACCGAGGGCGCCGACAGCGCGACCTGCACCGGTTGTCTCCGGGTGACCGAGGCCACGACGCCGGCGGCCGCGCCCACGCACCCGGGAGGGCGCGCCGAAGGCCTCGGCCGAGCCGACGCTGCCCGCCGCGCCCAGGGAGGGCGCGCCGAACGCCTCGGTCGAGCCGACGCTGCCCGCCGCGCCGTCTCCCTCGACCGCCGCGCCGACGGCAGCCGCACCGCGCCTGGAGATCGTGCGCAAACCGGCCGTCATTCGCGGTAACCGCGTGCGCTTCACCGTCCGCTGCACCGGCGGACCTGCCGCGGCGAGGTCACCGGGCCGGCCGCGCGCAGGGCGGTGACCTCGGCACGGTTCACGGTGGCGGCCGGCGCGACCCGTACCGTCACACTCAGGCTCAACCGCGACGGCGCGCGCCACGTCGCGCGGACCGGGGCGGCTGCGGATCGCGGGCTGACGATCAGCCAGCGCCACTCCGACCGCGGAGCGCAGACGCTCAGCACGACGAGGATCACCATCCGGTCTGACGTCCGGCGCGTCGTCGCTGAGCGGTGTGCTCACTGCCGGGCGCCCACCGCGGCGCCCGGCAAGCCG
>CAVSJF010000025.1:0-117682 GCA_963728155.1 uncultured Thermoleophilaceae bacterium
CGGTGTCGCCCGCCTAGCCCGCCGGACGGAACAGCGTCACCCAGAGGTTCCTGTTGGAGAACTGGGACGGGCCGCCAGCGGAGGAGTATCGGAGGCTCACCGTGTGGGATCCGGCGCTCAGCGGAGCGACGATCGGCCTGGAGCTGAGCGGGTCCGTGGTCCCCGCGGGGTCACCCTGCGCGAGGTAGCGGGTTTCCACGAACAGCGTCGACGATTGGGCGATGACGGTGTCCGTGCCGTCGACGCGGAGGCACACCGCGTTCGAGGCGCCGCCGGTGCGCTGCATGCTCACGGAGGCCATGATCTGAACGTACGAGCCGGCTGGAGCGTCGAAAGTGATGCTCGGCCCGCCGAACGGAGTGGTCGTACACGGCCCGGTGCCGAAGTTGGTGCCGGCGTTCGCCGTCGCGAAGAGGGTCTCCCCCGTCGAGGTGCCGTTGGTGCCAGGTGCTCCCGGCGCGCCGGCTGCGCCCGCCGGGCCGGCCGGACCAGGTGAACCCACCGAACCGGCAGGGCCCTGCGACCCCGTACGGCCGGCGGGACCTCGCTTCGCCCAGGTGACGCGGCGCTCGCCCTTGCGGCACTTCTTGGCCAAACGCAGGGCGCCGCCCTTCTTACTCGCACAGCCCTTCATCGGCTTCGTGGCCTGGCCGGACTGGGCGATCGCGTAGCCGGACACCCCGCAGACAAGGAGCGCAAGGGCCAGGACGCCGGTAAGCCTGGCAATCGCTCGGACCAGGCCGTGACGCCGGTGCGGACGGATGTCCATGGTCGCGTAATCGACCGGTGGCTTGCGTTGTTGAGCTGCGCAGGCGGGTCCCGCGACAGCCACAAAAAACGCGCAGGTTCCCACGGCTGAGGCTGCGGTAAACCTCCATCACGGGTCACGAACATCCTGACGCCGGGACATTTGCGGGCAGCGCCTTGCTCTCTGGCGGCGTTGATAACTAAGAGGCCACCGTGTTAGCTTGACTCCGACGGCGACGCGCCTTCCACAGGCAAGGAGCTAGGCCACGTCAACGGATTCGCACCCGCCCTCCGTCCTCCCTCCCGAAGTCGGGCTCGGCGGACGACGCTCGGGGCTGCTGCCGACCTCTTGGACTCCTGGGCGTGAACTTCCGATCGGCGAGTGGTTGAGGCATGGACGTCTGCTCGGGGCGCTCGGACACGCCAGCGGCTGGTGGCTCGGCGACTGGATCCGCTACGGCAACGCACGCTACGGCGACAAGTACACGGCAGCGGCAGAGCTCACCGGCTACGACGCGCACACCCTGACCAACATGGCCTATGTGGCTGGCCGGTTCGACGTGGCTCGTCGCCGCGAAAACCTGTCGTTCAGCCACCATGCCGCGTTGGCCGCACTACCCGCAGACGACCAGGAGCTGTGGCTGCAGCGAGTGGAGGCGGGCAATCTGTCGGTGCGGAGTCTGCGCTCCGAGCTGCGCGCCGTACAGCGCCGAGTCGCGGCGCGAGCGGACCTTTCGAAGACCCGACCGTCGAACGGCCGGCCAAGGCGACGGCACAGGCACGACGAACCTGACGCCTTGCAAGGCCCTGTCGTCGTCTGCCCCAGTTGCGGCCACCACATTTCGGGAGTCGACAGGACGAACGTGGCGGCGGCGCACTTCAAGGCACACTAGAACCGCTCTTGTTCCGTTGCCGCCGTGCCGATGAAGCACTGAGTGTGCGTCGAGGGTCTCGACACGAGTATCCGCGTGACCGGCCCCTCTCCCGCAGGTGAGCCAATCAACAGTGCGAGGAGGCAGCATGAGCGAGATAGGGGACCCCGTCCGTGAGACAGAGCGGCCGGAGCCGTTGAAGATTCCGATTCCCGCCCCGGCTCCAGAGCGGGAGCCCGTCGAGGTTCCTGCGTGATCACCGAGCCGGTCCTCTGCTCACAGCCCCTGGTTGGGTTTCGAACCTGGATGGTGGAGAGCGACGGGGTTCTGCACTCGGTCGTGAACCAGGTCCTGGTGCCTTGGCGGACTCCCGTCCTGAGCGCTCGTTGTGACTGGCACGCGCGCGAGCGCGAAGCGCAGCCTCGTAGGTACAGCAGGACGAGCACGCCTTGCACCCCTCCTGAGCGCGAGTGCCACTGCGGCATCTACGCCTACTACGAGCCGTGCGAGGACGGCTTGCACATCAGCGGCGCAGTCGTTTGCTGGGGGCGCGTGGTCGAGTGCGTGGACGGCTTTCGCGCCGAGCACGCAAAGATCATCGCGCTCCGTGAATCATGTCTACCCAGGGGCCGAATGGATGCTGTCGCCGACAGGTACGGCGTCCCGGTCTTGTCAGCAGACGAGATCGTGGCCTATGGCGAGTGGTGGGGCGAGGTCCGAGGACTCGACGTTCTGCCCCAGCCTTGACTCAAAGCAAACCGTCTGTCTAGTGTCGGTTTGTCATGCGCTGCTCGGGGTGGGCGACCATCTCGCTCGGCACGCGCCGCGCCACTCCAGTTCGCGCGCAAACCCGCCAGGGAAGGCAGGCTGCTATGCCGAATCAGTGGGACGCCAACATCAAGCTTCTCTACCCGGTAGACGACGGGACGTTCTTCACCGTCGACTCGGTGAACGTCGGCGACGAGTTCGATGTGATCGCCAACGTAGAGGTCGGCGCGAACATCATGCAGAACGTCGATGGCTTCGATTTGCGGGTGGCCGTCCGCAACCTGACCAAGTCCACGATCTTGGACACCCAATCGGTGAGCGAGAATCTCACCGACCAAGCGGACCCACTCAACAGAGAGATACGAGTCGATTTCCCGGGCGGATGGACCGAGGACGACGGAGACGTTCTGGAGGCCGTGGGTGCCTTCAAGGTACGGGCCGGGATAAATTCGGACTACTCATCCCAGGGGACGGAGACCTTCATGGTGTCGACGTCCTAGTCCGTCGACCGTAGGGTCGCCGGCGTTTAGGGGCCGCCTGGGGACCCGAGCTCGTTGGACAGCTCGGGTCCTCCGCCGGCGGTCAGCGTTTCGCCGGGCCCGCTCGCGTGATCTGCCGCGGCACGCTTCCTCGCAAGCTTCTTGGCCTGCTTCTCGAGCCGCTTCTCGACGAGCCTGCGTTCACGGTTGAGCTTTGCCATCGTGGTCTTCCTCTTGGCGGTTGACGCCATCCTGTCCTCCCGTTGTCTATCGGGTGCCGGCGACCCGCGCTCTAGAGCGTCTGGACGTTTGCGGCTGCTGGGCCCTTGGGGCCCTGCTCGGCGTCGTAGCTCACTTTCGCGCCCTCGGTCAACGACCTGAAGCCGCCGCTCTGGATCGCGTTGTGGTGCACAAACAGGTCCTTGCCGGACTCATCCGGTGTGATGAATCCAAAGCCCTTCTCGTCGCTGAACCACTTCACGGTTCCTGTTGCCATGTCGTTCCCCTCCGGGGTATGTGCACGGCGAGACGCGGAGGGTGCTCGAGGCAACAACTGCGGAAACGCGGAACACTGCTTTCGGTCGAACGGAAGCCCGACCCGTAGGGAGGAGTCTAGCGCCGCTACTCGCTTCGGCGGGGTGCTCGACGAGAGTGTCGCGGCCGCCTGCGGCGCCGCCATCCTCACCCCCTGCGACGATTGAGGCATGCGCCGATCCATCGCAGGGGTGATCGCGCTGCTCGCGATCGCCGCCCCATCGGCCTCCGCGGACACGGTCGCCTCGCTCCCCAGCCGCGCCTCGGTGCTGTTCGCGCTCGAGGCGAGTAGTGGCAGCTTCACCCGGGTGCCCGGTCGGCCTCAGCAATACACGCTGGCCCTTCGGGGGGTCGCGCGGGGCACGACGTGGTTCACCGATCGGCCGCGGCGGGAGGCGGGCCGTGTGACGACGCGCTCCCTGCTGGGGTCGTGGAGGCGCTTGGGCTTCGCCGCGGAACCACCCAACGCCGCCGTTGTGCTCGACGGTGGGCGTCAGGGCGCGGGACACGGTGGCGTTGGAGCTGCGGCTGCGCAGCCGCGACAGCCGGCGCCGGACGGCGCGGTTCAGGGCCCGGGTGCTGCCGGGATTGGGGCCCGGTCTGTCGCACCTCAACCGGCGCCTCGACCGGCGTCTGCCCAAGCACTTCGCCGGGGCCTCTCTGTTCATCGACAGCGTCACGTCCACTTCGTGCATCGTCGGGCAGCCCCGCCTCTTGGGGTTTTCCCGACTCGTCGACGACTCCTCGCACATTCAGGCGGACGGTCGGCTCTTGCCGATCGCCAGGTACCCGGCCTTGTTCGAGCTCTACGGGACGCAGTTCGGCGGCGACGGCCAGCAGACGTTTCGCGCGCCCAGCCTGCCACCCCCGCTGCCGGGCATGTCCTGGCAGGTGTGCTCGGATGGCGCGAACCCGAACTTCCGCCGGATGCCGAACTGCCCGACGGGAGAGCTGGCGCTCTGGGCGCTGGGGGACACTCCCGTGTCGGCCGTCAGCGACAATCACTGGCTCCCAGCCGACGGGCGGACCGTGGCCGAAGAGGACTTCCCCACCTTCGCCGAGCGCTACCTCTTCGATCCCCCTTCGACGTTCGCCCTTCCGAACGTCGCCGCGCCGCCGGGGTTCGTCTACCTCGCCTGCGTGGACGGCGACGACAACACGAGGACCTTCGTCGACGCGCCCTACATGGCTCAGGTCGACCTGTTCACCCGCCTGGGATACCCCGACAACCGGGGGCCTGGCGGCGTGTTCCTCACCCTGTCGCAGAACACGCCGCTCTTTCAGCTGATCGGCACCACCTACGGCGGCAACGGCAAGACCAACTTCGTCACGCCTGGCCCCCCGTCCCCCGTCGCCCAATACAGCTACCGCACTGCCTTCAACGGGATCTACCCGCCAGGCTGAGCAGCGAGCGGCCCGTACTACTACGTCGCCGCCGCGACTTCCTCTTGGGCGAGCTCGAGGCCGGCCTTGCGCACGTCCTCGAAGTGTCGTGCTTGGACGCCGACGGCCCATTCGGCCAGTTCCACGACCTCGCGCTCGCCTACCGCCTTCCCCATCGTCTGGACGATCTCCCAATGTCCGAGCTCGCCGGCCTCCGCCATCGTCAGGAACTCGAATCCGTCGAGCGCCTCGTCCTCGCCGGCGAGGTACGTCTGCATCATCTCCACGGCCTCGCCCTTGGTCTCCTGGGCCTTTTCCCGGATGGCCGTCTTCTTGCCTTCGATCGTGTCCACTAGTGCATCGGTGCTCTGCTCGGTCTGCTTGGCCTCGTCGCCCATGCGCCCGAGGAGGTCGGCGAAGTCATCTGCGCCCTCCATCCCCGCGACGTGCTCGGTGGCTTTCTGTGCCGCCTGCGCAAGTCCCAGCACCTCGGCAAGCTTCTCATCCAGCGGAGTAAGGTCAGCCATCTCGGTACCTCCAGTTGTGGTGTGCTGACCACCTACCCCTCACGGTCGCACTGAAGCGACCCGGCGCTAACGATCGTCGGTCCAGAGATCGACCGTTCGGCGCTCGGCCCATTCGTCTTGCGTGCGCTGAAGGTTCCGGCCGCCGCGCCCGAAGGTGTCGGCGACCGCGGCAGGGACCTCATCCGCGCCGAACGGCCGGTCCAACCACTGCGTGAGCCTCACATGGTTGATGCCGACGGCCTCGGCGGCAGGCGAATCGTCGTAGCGCCAGCCGCCGGTGATGCGCCCGAGGTGGAACATCCCGTCGGTGGTGCGCGTCCAGACGAACGAGGCGACCGGTAGGTCTGCGAAACGCCGCAGCATCCTTCCGGCCTTCTCGCCGTGTTGCGCGACGGCCGCCCTGACCGCGTCGTCGAACGTGGCCGGCGGGGCGGGCAGGGCGTCGCCGATGCCGACGACCCCATGCTGGAGACCGAACTCGGCGCCCGCCCCGGCCGGGACGTCGTCCCGATCGCGGGCGCGCATTGGTGCCCGGTAAATCGGCGGCATCGCGACTACAGACTTCTCCGTTGGCATCCCCGTGCCTCCCTCCAGCGAGGTGCTTGCGAAATAAACCGCGCACGGACGCGTCTATATCAGTATGAGGCGCTCCGGCGACCAGGCCCTGGTCCAGCCGCTCCGGGCAGCCGACGTCTCCGCGGCGGCCGCTTGCGCCTCGGTGCGGCTTGTGGGCTGCGATGCCGAGGTGTCGTGCGGGGATGGCGGCCGGCGGCGCTACGTGAACCTCGACTACGCCGCAAGCACCCCCGCGCTACCCGAGGTCTGGCGCGCCGTCGAGGCCTTTGTCCCCTGGTACAGCAGCGTCCATCGGGGCAGCGGACTCAAGTCGCGGCTGGCGACTGAGGCGTTCGAGTCGACCAGGAGCGAAGTGGCCGCGTTCGTCGGGGCGCGCCCGGACCACCAGGTCGCGCTGGTTCGGAACACCACCGAGGCGATCAACGTCCTTGCCGCCGCCCTCCCCGACGGCACCCGCGTGCTGGGCACCCCGGTCGAGCACCACGCCAACATGCTCCCCTGGCGCCGCCACCACCTCGAAACGCTGCCCTTCCCGGGCTCGACGGATGAGCTGTGCGAGGCCTGCGAGCGGCAGCTTGGGGCGGCGCGGACGCCGTTCGACCTGGTCTCGGTCACCGGGGCGTCGAACGTCACCGGCGAGGTATGGCCGCTCGCGCGGCTCGCGAAGATCGCACACCGCCACGGTGCGCAGCTGTTCGTCGACGCCGCCCAGCTCGCTCCGCACCGTGCGATCGACATGGCCGCCATGGGGATCGACCTGCTCGCGTTCTCAGGTCACAAGCTCTACGCGCCCTTCGGCGCGGGCGCCCTGGTCGGCGACCTCAGCCGGCTTGCCAAGACGGCGCCGCTGCTTCGCGGCGGTGGGGCGATCAAGCTCGTGACGCTGGACGACGTGATCTGGGCCGATGGGCCCGAGCGCCACGAGGCGGGCTCGCCCAACGTCGTGGGCGTCATCGCGCTCGGCGCCGCCTGCCGCAGCTTGGCCGCGCTCGGCATGGACGCGATTGCTCAGCACGAGCGCGCACTGTCAGCCCGCCTGCGCGCGGGCCTGCGCCAGGTGCCCGGACTAGAGACGCTCGCGCTCTGGTCCGGCGGCGATGTCGATCGCGTGGGTGTCGCCGCCTTCCAGCTGCCGGGGTACCGCCATCCGAAGCTCGCGGCGATTCTCAGCGCCGAGCACGCGATCGGCGTGCGCCACGGCTGCTTCTGCGCGCACCCCCTCATCGCCCACCTACTCGGGATCTCCGACGAGGAGCTCCGCGAGCTTGGAACGGCGCTCGCGGCCGGCGGCCGGCCGGCGATGCCCGGCGCGGTGAGGGCCAGCCTCGGGCTCGGCACAACGCCGGCCGACCTGGACCGGCTGACCGACGCCCTCCGTGACATCGCCCTGAACGGACCCACGGCGGCCTACCGCCACGTGCCGGCGCACGATGAGTACGAGCCCGCTGACCCGGTGCATGGCAAGACGATTGGCCGATTCCGGCGCATCGGCTAAAGAACCGCTCCAGCCTGCCGATACCTGAGAGCGGATGCGACCGCCCCTCGCGACCCTGGCCCCAGTGGCCGCTGTCTTCGCCGCCAGCCCTGGCGCTCACCCAGCCCAACCCAGCCACTGCTCTGGGTGCGCCCGCCACGCAGCGAAGCGCTCCATCGGTAACGGCGCTGGGTACGCTCGCGCAGCTGAGCGGGGGCAAGGGGTGCCTGGTCGATCGATCCGAGCCACGCCGGGGATGCAAGCCCGTGCGGGCGCTCGACGGACCCGCCCCGTTTCTCGGCTCCAACGCGGTCGCGATCAGCCCGGACGGGAAGAACGTCTACGTCGCTGCGTCGAGAAGTGACGCGATCGCCGTCTTCAGACGCAACGCGCGCACCGGCAGGCTGATCCAGCGCTCGGGTACCGCCGGGTGCGTCGCGGCCGGCGGTGCCAAGGGCTGCGCAAAGGCCCGCGGGCTGAACGGCCCCAACTCGGTGGCCGTGAGCCCCGACGGGAAGAACGTCTACGCGACGTCTCTCGAGAGCGACGCCGTCAGCATCTTCCGCCGCAACTCGTCGACCGGCGCGCTCACGCAGGCGCCCGGCGCGAGCGGCTGCATCGCCGGCATACCCGTACCCGGCTGTGCCACCGGTCGCTCGCTCGACGGTCCGGACGTGATCGCGGTGAGCCCCGACGGCGACAACGTCTACGTGGGCGCCTTCATCGGCAACGCGGTCGCGACGTTCGCCCGCGATGCGTCGACCGGGGCGCTGACCCAGCCCACCGACGCCACCGGCTGCATGGTCAACACGCCGACCGACGGCTGCACCACCGGCCTCGCGCTGGCCGCGCCCGAGGGCCTGGCGATCAGCGCGGACGGCAACAACGTTTACATCGCGTCCGCCGTGAGCAACGCGCTCGGTGTGCTCAACCGCAACCCCTCCACCGGCGCGCTGACGCAGGCGGCCGACGGCACTGGATGCATCGTGAACAGCCGCCCTGGCCGGCTGCACGACCGGCACTCAGCTGGGCGGCGCCAACGCCGTGGCGGTCAGCGCCGATGACGACAACGTCTACGTGACCTCGCTGCTGAGCAACAGCCTGACGACCTTCGATCGCACGCCGTCCACCGGCCAGCTCACCCAGCAGACCGGCACGTCCGCCTGCGTGATCTTCGTTCTCTCGGTCGGCTGCTCGCTCGGCCGGGCATTCAACGGGCCCGAAGGCCTCGCGGTGTCGTCGGACGGCTCGAGCGTGTACACGGCTGCGTTCAAATCGGGTGCCGTGGACGTGTTCAACCGCAGCGCCGATACAGGTGCGGTCATCCAGAAGGCCCGGCGCGCCGGCTGCCTGACGGGGAGCGGGCGACGCGACTGCGCCCGCGGGCGCGCCTTGGGCGGCGCCAGCTCACTCGTGGTCAGCCCCGATGGCAGGCACGTCTATTCAGGTTCCTTCGGGAGCGACTCCGTCGGCGTCTTCAAGCGGATTGCCAAGACGCGATCAGGGAAGGGTTGAGATGAAGCGCACCGACACCGATGGGATCACTCGTGGCGACCTGCTGAAGGCCGCCGGCGCTGCCGCGCCGGGTCTCCTGCTGGGCGGCCGCGCTGTCGGTGCCGCCGCGCGACCGCGACGCGCGTCGCGCCCCCGCCAGGTCGCGGGCATGAACGTGCTGATCTTCATGACCGACCAGCAGCGCGCGATCCAGCACTTCCCGCGCGGTTGGGCCAAGCGCAACATGCCCGGCCTGACTCGCCTGCAGCGCCACGGCCTGAGCTTCGAGAACGCGTTCACGAACGCGTGCATGTGCTCGCCGGCGCGGTCTACCTTCATGTCCGGCTACTTCCCTGCCCAGCACGGCGTGAAGTACACGCTCGAGACCGACATGCCCGCCCCGCAGTACCCGCAGGTCGAGCTCGCCACCACGTTCAAGAACCCGGCCAGCGTGGTGGCGGCCGCCGGCTACACACCGGTCTACAAGGGCAAGTTCCACTGCAACAAGCCGGCGAACGGCTCCACCTGGGTCCCTTCCGACGTGAACCAATACGGCTTCACCCGCTGGGATCCGCCGGACGCGGGCGCCAACCAGGACGTCTCGGAGGAGGGCGGCGGGGTCTACGACAACGACGGCCGCTTCATGAACTCCCAGGGGACGCCGGAGGACGGCAACGAGGGGGCGGTCCAATACCTGAGCTCGACCGCCGCGCAGAGCCAGCCCTTCTTCATGGTCGTGTCGCTGGTCAACCCGCACGACGTGCTCTTCTACCCGAAGACCTACGCCAGCGGGGGCTATGACAAGTCCTGGCTGCAGGGTGAGATCGAGGTGCCGGCGACGGCGAACGAGGACCTCTCGACCAAGCCGAGCGTGCAGGCGCAGTTCCTGAAGCTCTTCAACGCGTCCGGGCCGATCCCGACCAAGCAGATGAAGCGCAACTACCTCAACTTCTACGGCAACCTCATGAAGGCCTCGGACGCCTATCTGGTGAAGATCATTCAGACGCTCGCGAGGTCCGGCCTGCTCGACAACACGCTCGTGATAGCCACGGCCGACCACGGCGAGATGGGCACCACCCACGGCGGGATGCGCCAGAAGAACTTCAACTTCTACGAGGAGGCGACCCGCGTCCCGTTGGTCTACTCCAACCCGCGCCTGTTCAAGAGGCCCCAGCGCAGCAAGGCTCTGGTGTCGCACGTGGACTTCCTGCCGACGCTCGCGAGCCTCGTCGACGCACCCGCCGCCGCCCGCGACTCCTGGCAGGGCGTCGACTACTCCGACCAGATCCTGAGCCGTTCGCCGAAGAAGCCGCCCCAGGACTACACCGTCTTCACCTACGACGACTGGCAGTCCGGCCAGTCACGCGGCCCCTACCCCAAGCCGCCCAACCACATCGCGAGCATCCGCGAGGAGCGCTACAAGCTCGCCCGCTACTACGACGCGGATGGCAACGTGCCCGACCAGTGGGAGATGTACGACCTCAAGACCGACCCGCTCGAGCGCGTGAACCTGGCCTACAAGGGCCACAAGCGCACCGCCGAGCAGCAGCGCCAGTACGTGCGCCTGCGTCGCAAGCTCGCCCGCGTCGAGCAGACCCGCCTTCAGCCGCTCAGCTGAGCGAGCGCTCAGCCGCCCTGGCTCTCGAGGATGAGGAGCTGCCAGGTGTGGGGCCCCACCACTCCATCGACGTCCAGGTGCGCCTGCTTCTGAAAGCGGCGCGTCGCCTTCTCGGTGTCCGCCCCGAACGTGCCGTCCGCGCTGATGCCGAGCAGATCCTGCACAGCGCGGACGGGTTCACCGCGCTGACCCTTGCGAACCGCGACCACGACCTTGGACCACGTGTCGGTCCCCACCACGCCGTCGGCGTCGAGCTCGTTGGCGGACTGAAAGGCCTTCACCGCCTTCTCCGTCGCCGGTCCGAACTTGCCGTCGACGGTCACCTCGCTTCCGCGATGCAGCAGCAGCCGCTGCAAGGCCTTCACGGCCATCCCCTTCGTGTTTCTCTTCACCAGCGGCCAATCAGCGCTCATTGGGTTCCCATCGGTTGTTGGTGGCTGAGACCCTCGAAGTATGGTTGTCGCGCATGGTTGAGCCGCACACCGACGAGGTACCCCAAGCCGGCCCACAGGGCTGGTGCGTCTGCGGCCAGAAGGTCACGATCGCCGACCCGCGCGAGCTGACCCTGCCGAACGGCCGGCCCGGCTGGGAGGGCCACTGCCCTGAGTGCGGGTCTCCGCTGTTCGCCATCCGCCGCAAACCTGCGGGCGGCTGAGGCCCGAGCGGGCCGGCGTGATCTTCCGGCAGGTGATCCACGACGACCTCGGCTGCGCGTCGTATCTGATCGGTGACGAGAGTGCGGGGGTGGCCGCGGTCGTGGACCCGAAGCTCGACATCGACGACTACCTGAGCCTGGCCCGCTATCTCGGGGTGCGGATCGAGCACATCGTCGAGACCCACAACCACGCCGACCACGTCTCGGGCCACGGGCGTCTCGCGGCGGCCACCGGCGCCACGATCCACATTCACCGCGACGCCGGCCCGGACTACGACCACGAGGCCTTCGACGACGGCTGGGAGCTCGAGCTCGGCGACCTGCGGGTGCGGGCGCTGCACACACCCGGCCACCGGCCCGAGCACACCGCACTGCTGCTGGTGGACGCCGGCCGGGGCGACGACGCTCCGTGGGCGGTGCTCACGGGCGATTCGCTGTTCGTCGGCGACGTCGCCCGCCCGGACCTCGCGATCGACAAGGAGGAGGGTGCGCGGGGCATCTTCCGCTCGCTGCACGAGAAGCTGCTCTCGCTGCCCGCCGAGGTAGAGGTCTGGCCCGGCCACCTCGGCGGCTCGCTGTGCGGAGGGCCGGGCATGGACCTGAAGGTTTCGTCGACGATCGGGTTCGAGCTCGCCCACAACCAGGTTCTGCGCATCGCCGAGGAGGACGAGTTCGTCGCCCAGGCGCTGGCCGGCCTCGGCCCTCAGCCGCCGAACTTCGAGAAGATCGTCGCCGTCAACCGTGGCCCGCTGCGCCGCGAGGGGGTCGAGGCCCACCCGCTCGCGCCCCGGCAAATCGAGCAGCAGCGCGAGAGCGGCGCCCTCCTGATCGACACTCGCACCGATCTGCAGTTCGACGACGGCCACATCCCCGGCGCGGTCAGCAACACCATGCTCCGCGCCGGCTTCGGCAGCAAGCTGGCGTGGCTGGCCGAGCCCGACCAAGACGTCGTGCTCATCGGTCGCGACGATGAGGACGGCCGTCGCGCCGCCCAGCTCGCCGCGGCGGTGGGGATTACGCGCATCGCCGGCTACCTGAGCGGCGGCATGACCGCGTGGCGGGAGGAAAAGCGCGAGGTGCAGCGCATCGAGCGCGTGGCCCTGGCCGATTTCCACGAGCGCTGGGGGGCAGGCCGCGACACGATCCAGGTGCTCGATGTACGCGAACGATCCGAGTGGGACGCAGGGCGCATCCCCGGCTCGATCCACGAGCCCTACCACGACATCAAGGAGCTTCCCGAAGGGATCGACCCCGACCGGCCCATCGGGGTCGTCTGCGCCTCTGGGCAGCGCGCGGCGGTGGGAGCCAGCCTGGCCCAACGCTACGGGGCGCGCGAGGTGATGCACGTGGTCGACGGCGGCGTGCCGAGGTGGAAACGCGAGGGCTGGCCGATCGAGCAGCCTGCGCACACCTAGCCCGCCTACTCCGAGGCGGCGTAGCCGACCGCGCTCGCTTGACACGCTTCGGCGAATTTGGTCAACTGTCCAATACAGATGACTAAGCGTCTCAAACGCGGGGCGCTGACCGAAAGGAGCCGAGGTCATGTCCGATGAGATCGGGGACCAGAGCGAGCGCGCCCGTTCCTTCCACGCTTCGCCCGCCGAGGCGACGCAGGCGCCGGCCGAGAGATTTCTGTATCTGGCCTGCCTGCACGAGGGCACCGGGGTGGATGAACCGGACTTCGTCGCGGTGGTGGACGCCGAGCCCGGACTCGGACACCTACGGCCAGATCGTCCACGAGACGCCGATGCCGAACGTGGGCGACGAGCTGCATCACTTCGGCTGGAACCGCTGCAGCTCGGCCTGCCACGGACCCGATCGCTCTCACCTGATCGTGCCCGGGTTTCGCTCGTCGCGGATCCACATCCTCGACGTGAGCTCCGACCCGGGGCGGCCGCGGATCGAGAAGGTGATCGAGCCCGAGGAGCTGGCCGAGCAGACCGGCTACAGCCGCCCGCACACCGTCCACTGCATGCCCGGCGACAACGTGGTGATCAGCATGCTGGGTGACCGCGACGGGGGCGGCTCGGGTGGCTTTGCCTGCCTCGACGCGCGCAGCTTCGAGATCAAGGGCCGTTGGGAGAACGGCGGGAGCAAGCCGCCGCTGAACTACGACTTCTGGTACCAGCCGCGGAAGAACGTGCTGATCTCGTCGGAGTTCGGGGAGCCCAACGCCTACGAGGGCGGCTTCGACCCGGCGGACGTGGCCGCGGGCCGCTACGGGCGCAATCTGCACTTCTGGGACCTCGCCGAGCGGCGCCTCGAGCAGACCCTCGACCTGGGCGACGCTGGGCTGATCCCGCTCGAGGTCCGCTGGTTGCACGACCCCGACGCCGAGCAGGGCTTCGTGGGAGCGGCGCTGTCCAGCAACATGTTCCGCTTTCACCGCTCCAACGGCTCGTTCGCGGCCGAGCCGGTGATCGACGTGGAGAACGAGGAGCTCGAGGGCTGGCCGCTGCCCGGCGGTGTACCGGGACTGATCACCGACCTGGTGCTCTCGATGGACGACCGCTTCCTCTACTTCTCGAACTGGCTGCACGGCGACCTACGCCAATACGACGTCTCCGATCCGGCGAACCCCAAGCTCACCGGTCAGCTCTGGCTCGGTGGAATCCTCGGGAGGAGCAACGACGCGGGCCGCGAGCTCAACGGCGGGCCGCAGATGATCCAGCTGTCGCTCGACGGCCGGCGCCTGTACGTGACCAACTCGCTCTACTCGACCTGGGACAACCAGTTCTATCCGGAGCTCCAATCGTGGCTACTCAAGGTCGATTGCGACCCGGCCGGCGGCATGAGCGTGGATCCCGACTTCTTCGTCGATTTCCACGACCGGCCGGGTGGCCCCGCTCGGGCCCACGAGGTGCGCCTCGAGGGCGGCGACTGCACGACGGAGATCTTCCAATGATCCCCGTGGCGCATCATGCCGGCGAGCAGGTGGTCCTCGCCGCCGCCCTGGGCAGCGGCCTGCTGTCGGGCAGCCTGCTCGTGTTGCGCGTGCGCCTCACGCAGGCGCTGCGCCGCCGGCGACGCGTGTGACCGTAGCGCCGCAGCCCGGACCGCGGGCCGAGACCGAGCAGGCGTTCCTGGACGCGGCGGAGCGCCTGCTCATCGAGGTCGGCTACGCCCAGATAAGCACCCGGCGGCTGGCTGAGGAGGCGGGCGCGAACCACGGTCTCGTGCACTACTACTTCGGCTCGATGGAGAACCTGTTCGTGCGCGTGCTCGAGCGGTTCACCGAGCGGCTGATCTCGCGGCAGCGGGCGATGTACGCCCGCGACGTTCCCTTCATCGAGAAATGGCGGGCGGCGATGGGCTATATCGAGGACGACCTCGCCTCCGGCTACCCGAAGGTCTGGCTCGAGCTGCAGGCGCTGGGCTGGAACCGTCCCGACATCCGCGAGCGCGTCGCGCGCGTCAGCGGCGAATGGCGCACTGTACTGTCGGAGGCTTTCGCCGGCGGCCTCGACGAGTACGGGCTCGACCAAGACGACTTTCCGCTCGCGTGCATGGGTCACGCTGGTCTACACGTTCAACCTGGGTCTCGAGGCGGACCGGCTGTCCGGCGTGGACACCGGCCACCGCGAGCTGCTCGAAGCAGTCGATCGCTGGCTTGAATCACAGGAGGAGGCGAAGCAACGATGAGCACGGCGACGCAAACAGCTACCCGCAATGAGCAGTCCCGGGCCCGCTACCCGGACAGCGAGGGGTACGTCGAGCGCTCCGGCGTGCGCATCTTCTACGAGGTCTACGGCGAGGGCGAGCGGACGATCCTGCTCCTGCCCACCTGGTCGATCATCCACTCGCGCCACTGGAAGGCTCAGATTCCGTACCTCGCGCGCCATTTCCGGGTGGTGACCTTCGACGGCCGGGGAAACGGCCGCTCCGACCGCCCAAGCGGAGCGGAGGCCTACCTGGCGCGTGAGTTCGCCGACGACGCCCTTGCGGTGATGGACGCCACCGGCACCGAGAGCGCTCTGCTGGTGGCTCTCTCCCGCGGCACCCATTGGGCCACGATGCTCGCCGCCGACCATGGCGACCGAGTCGACGGCGTGGTCTACATCGGCTCCGCCGTTCCCCACTCGGAGATAACCATCGAACGCGACGCCCATGACTTCGAGAGGGAGCTGGAGACCGACGAGGGCTGGGCCAAGTTCAACCGCCACTACTGGCTGCGCGACTACCGCGGTTTCCTCGAGTTCTTCTTCAGCAGGGTCTTCAGCGAGCCGCACTCCACCAAGCAGATCGAGGACTGCGTCGGCTGGGGTCTGGAGACCGATCCCGAGACGCTGATCGACACCAACGACGGAGCCGACCAATTCGACCGCGAATCGTTCCGCGAGTACGCAGCCCGTGTGCAGTGCCCGGTGCTCGTGATCCACGGCGACTGCGACGAGGTTCGGCCCCACTCCCAGGCTGCGGCGTTCGCCGAGGAGATCGGCGGCGAGCTGGTGACCCTGGAGGGCTCGGGACACTGTCCGCATGTCCGCGACCCCGTGACGGTCAACCTGCTCGTGCGCGGCTTCGCCGAGCCACAGCGCCCGGCCGCCCGGACCTGGATCCGCGGACGAAGCCGGCGCCGGCGCGCGCTGTACGTGTGCTCGCCGATCGGGCTGGGGCACGCGCAGCGCGACGTGGCCATAGCGAAGGAGCTGCGCAAGCGCGTGCCCGATCTGGAGATCGACTGGCTGGCTCAGGATCCCGTGACGAGGGTGCTGGACGCCGAGGGCGAGCGCGTGCATCCGCTGAGCCGCGAGCTGGCCAACGAGTCGCGCCACTTCGAGTCGGAGTCGGCCGAGCACGACCTGCATTGCTTCCAGGCCTGGCGTCGGATGGACGAGATCCTGCTCGCGAACTTCATGGTCTTCCACGACCTCGTGAGCGAGGAGAGCTACGACGTCTGGATCGGTGACGAGGCCTGGGAGCTCGACTACTACCTGCACGAGAACCCGGAGCAGAAGCGCGCCGCATACGTGTGGTTGACCGACTTCGTCGGCTGGCTGCCGATGCGGGACGGCGGCGACCACGAGCAGCACCTAACCGCGGACTACAACGCCGAGATGATCGAGCACATCGCCCGCTATCCGCGGGTGCGCGACCAGGCACTGTTCGTGGGCAACCGGGAGGACGTGGTGGACGACTCGTTCGGGGCCGATCTGCCGCGGATCGGCGACTGGACCGATCAGCACTTCGACTTCGTCGGCTACGTCCAGGGCTTCGACCCGGCCGAGTTCCGGGACCGCGAGCGGCTGCGCGACGAGCTCGGCTACCGCGAGGACGAGCGGGTGTGCATCGTCACCGTCGGCGGCTCGGGCGTGGGCGCGGATCTCCTGCAGCGCGTCACGGCGGCCTTCCCGGCGGCCAGGCAGCGCGTGCCCAACCTGCGCATGATCGCGGTCTGCGGCCCCAGGATCGATCCCGCCTCGCTCTCACCCGTGGAGGGCCTGGAGGTGCGGCCCTACGTGCACAACCTCTATCGCCATCTCGCCGCGTGCGACCTCGCCGTCGTGCAGGGAGGACTCACCACCGCCATGGAGCTCACCGCCAACGGCCGGCCATTTCTCTACTTCCCGCTGCGCCACCACTTCGAGCAGAACTTCCATGTGCACCATCGGCTCTGCCGCTACGGCTCCGGGCGGAGGATGGACTTCGAGGAATCCACTCCGGACGTGATCGCCCAGGCGATCGCCGAGGAGATCGGCCGCGAGGTCCAGTACCGGCCGGTGGAGACCGACGGCGCGGCACGGGCGGCGGAGAGGATCGCTCAGCTCCTCTAGGCGATCGCGGGGATACGATCCGCCTCGAGGTGAATGCCGTCGAGCTCGAGCGCGGCCGCGACGCCCATGCGAGGCGGGAGTGGACGCTCGCCTACGAATCGCTGTCGCGCGCCGATGCCGAGGCGCCGCTCGATGCCGAGTATCTGGAGCTGCTGGCGACGTCGGCCTACATGCTCGGTCGCGACGACGACTACGTCCGCCTCCTCGAGCGAGCCCATCGGGAGTATCTGGAAGCCGGTGAGACCATGCGCGCAGCACGCTGTGGATTCTGGCTGGGCATCACGTTCATGCTGCGCGGCGAGGCCGGCGCCGGGAGCGGGTGGATAGGTCGCGCGCGGCGGCTCGTCGAGGCCGAGGAGAACGACTGCGTCGAGCGGGGCTACGTGCTGATGCCGCTCATCTTCCAGCATGAGGCCGCCGGCGACTACGAAGCCGCGGTCGCGGTAGCGGCGAAGGCCGCTGCCATCGCCGAGGGCTTCGGCGACAGGGATCTGTTCGCCCTCGCCGCGCAGGCACAGGGCGGCCTCCTGGTGATGGCCGGCCAGGTCGACGGTGGTCTGCGCCTGATGGACGAGGCGATGGTGTCGGTGACGGCGGGAGAGCTGTCGCCGATCGTCAGCGGCTTGGTCTACTGCGGAGTGATCCTGGGCTGCCAGGCGGCCTTCGAGCCGGGCCGCGCGCGCGAGTGGACCGCCGCGCTGGCGCAGTGGTGCGAGCAGCAGCCGGACATGGTGGCCTTCACCGGCCGCTGCCTGACCCATCGGGCCGAGATCATGTGCCTGCAAGGTGGCTGGGCCGAGGCGCTCGCAGAGGCGCGCCGGGCCGGAATCCGGTGCGAGGAGAGCCACAACCCGAACGCGGGCGGCGAGGCGGTCTACCTCGAGGGCGAGATACAGCGCCTGCGCGGAGCCCACGACGCCGCGGAGACGGCCTATCGCAGGGCCGGCCAGTGGGGGCGCGAGCCGCAGCCAGGTCTCGCGCTGCTGCGCCTGAGTCAAGGGAAAACGGATGCCGCCGCGGCCGCCATCCGCCGCGCTCTCGGTGAAACCGCCGAGCCCCCTCTGCGCGCGCGGCTGCTGCCCGCCTGCGTGGAGATCCTGCTGGCCGCGGGCGAGGTGCCGGGCGCCCGGGCGGCTTGTGAGGAGCTCGAGCAGATCGCCGACGCTCATGAGAGCGCAATGCTCGGCGCGATGGCAGCGGGCGCGCGGGGCGCGGTCAGCCTCGGCTCGGGCGATCCGCGGGCCGCCCTGCCGGCCCTGCGCCGGGCCGCGCAGCAGTGGCAGGTGCTCCAGGCGCCCTACGAAGCCGCGCGGGCGCGTGCGCTGGTGGGCCAGGCGTGCCGCGCGCTGGGAGATGACGAGGGCGCCGCGTTCGAGCTCGAGGCGGCCCGCGGCGTCTTCGCCGGGCTGGGCGCGGCGCGCGACCTGTCGCGGGTGGAGTCGCTCATCGATGCCGCGGGCGGCGGTGACGTCCACGGCCTGACCGCCCGCGAGCTCGAGGTGCTGAGACTGGTCGCCGCGGGCAAGAGCAATCGGGAGATCGCCACGGAGCTCGTGCTGAGCGAGCACACCGTCGCCCGGCACCTGCAGAACATCTTCGCCAAGCTGCGCGTGTCCTCGCGCACTGCCGCGGGCGCGTTCGCCTTCGAGCACGGGCTCACCTAGTCAAGATCAACCACACGACTGCCTCGAGAGTTGGTCATATCGCGCGATGAAGCGTGCCGCCGGCGCCCGTACGGTCGCCGGTGCCATGACAACGACCCAAGCGATCACCAGCCCGCGCAGCCGACTTCTGGCCGGGCTCGACGCCGACGAGCGCCGCTTCGACGCGGCCGGCGTCGGGACGGTCGTCCTGGAGAGTGGGCAAGGCCCCCCGCTGGTGCTCTTGCACGGCGGGATCGAATGCGGCGGCGCCGTCTGGGCGCCGGCCATACCAGCCCTTGCCGCGACCCATCGCGTGGTGGTGCCCGACCTGCCCGGGCTGGGCGAGTCCGAGCCCGCAGAGCGCCTGGACGCCTCGAACTTCGAGAGGTGGCTTCAGGCGCTGCTGGCCGCGACGTGCGATGAGCCGCCGGTGGTGGTGGCTCACTCTCTGACCGGCGGCCTGGCCGCTCGCTTCGCTGCTCGCAACGGCGCGCGGTTGCGCGGGCTCGTGATCTACGCCTCGCCCGCCGTAGGTCCATACCGCGTGCCGCTGGGGCTGCGCGTGGTCGCGCTGCGCTTCGGCCTGCGACCCACCAAGGCCAACGCCGAGCGCTTCGAGCGCTTCGCGTTCCTCGATCTCGATGTGGCCCGCCGCCGCGATCCGGAGTGGTTCGCGGCCTTCAGCGAGTACTCGCGACTCCGCGCGGCCGTACCCCACGTGAAGCGCGCCATGGCGCAGCTGTTGAAGGCCGGCACCAAGCAGGTCCCGGATTCCGAGCTGCGGCGCATCGAAGCCCCGGCGGCGCTGCTCTGGGGCCGGCACGACCGCTTCGTCCCACTCGCCCTGGGCGAGGCCGCCGCCACCCGGCTCAACTGGCCGCTGCGTGTGATCGACCGGGCGGGCCACGTTCCGCACATCGAGCAGCGCGAAGCCTGGCTGGACGCACTGCAAACCCAACGAAGGAGCACAGCATGACCACCCAAGAAGTGACACAGACGCGCACCGCGTGGGACGAGATCGCGCCGGGCTACGACGAGTTCGTAACGCCCTCGCACATGTGGCTGGCCAATGAGGGCCTGCGCCGCGCCGGGCTGCGCCCCGGGATGCGGTTCCTCGACGTGGCCGCCGGGCAGCGGCGCTCTCAGCATCCCCGCCGCGCGCCTGGGCGCGCAGGTGCTCGCCACCGACCTGTCGCCGGGGATGCTGGAGCGCCTCGAGCAGCGCGCGCGAGACGAGGGGCTCGACGTCGAGACCCGGGTCATGGACGGCCACGCACTCGATCTCGACGACAACCGCTTCGACCTCGCGGGCTCGCAGTTCGGCGTGATGCTGTTTCCCGACATGCCGAAGGGCATCAGCGAGATGGCCCGGGCGGTCAGGCCCGGCGGCCGGGTGCTGATGAACGTCTACGGCGCTCCGCACGAGGTCGAGTTCTTCGGCTTCTTCGTGGCTGCCATCCAGTCCGTGGTCCCCGGGTTCGAGGGTCCCCCCACCGACCCCGCTCCGCTGCCCTTCCAGCTCCAGGATCCCGAGCGAGTGCGCAACGAACTGGCGGCCGCTGGGCTGCGGGAGGTTCGGGTTGAGACGATCACCGAGGCGCTCGAGTTCCGGTCCGGAGAGCACCTGTGGGACTGGCTCGTGAACAGCAACCCCATCGCCGGAGCGATCCTCTCCGAGCTGGACCTGACCGGCGACCAGAAAGCCGCGGTCCGGAAGACGCTGGGGCGCATGGTCGTCGAGCGCTCCGGCGCGAAGGGGCCGGCGGTGCTCACCAACCCGGTCAACATCGGGATCGGTTTGAAGTGACGCGCGGGAGCGCTGTGCGTTAACATACAGGCATGCATGTATCTATAGGTCGGGCCAGCCCCCGGGCGACCCAGGCCGAGCGGAGCGAGCGCACCCGCGCCGCCCTGCTCGAGTCCGCCGCCCGGGGGCTGTCCCGCTACGGATACGGCAACCTGGTCCTGGAGCGGGTGGCGAGCGACGCGGGCTACACGCGCGGGGCGCTCTATCACCAGTTCGAGGACAAGGAGGACCTCGCGCTGGCGGTAATCGATTGGGTCGATGAGACGTGGCAACAGGAGGTCGGGCGGCTCGTGGAGCAGGAGGCCGAGCCGGTGGACGCGCTGATGGCCCTCGCTCGCGGTCACGCCGTCTACTGTCGCCGGGACGTCGCCCGGGTGGCCATGGCGCTTAGGCTGGAGTTCAGCGGTCGCGACCACCCCGTGGGGCGGCACCTCGAGCGGGTGTCCGAGGGCCTCGTCACGCGCTGCACCCGCCTCATCCGCGCGGGGCGCAGAGCGGGGACGATCCCGGCCGGCCCCCCGGCCCGAGCCGTCGCGCTTGCGTTTGTCGGGGCCATGGAGGGCACGGTCATACAGGTCGCCGGGCAGGTGCCGCACGATGAGGTCCTCACGGCACGCGCGGCCCGCGGTGTGCTCGGGCTGGCGCCGTGATCACGCGAATCTCCTACAGAAAGGCGGTCTTCCCATGCATCCGTTCCGCGAGGCGGTAGAGACGGGCGAGATCGACGGCGTGCTCGAGTTGGTCTCGCCGGATGTCGTGTTCAGCAGCCCGGTGGTGTTTCGCCCCTACCACGGGCGTGACACGCTCGGGGTGATCCTCCGTGCCGTCACGCGCGTGTTCGACGACTTCCGCTACGAACGCGAGATCGGTTCCGACGGAGCCGAGGACCATGCCCTCCTGTTCCGAGCGAGCGTCGGAGACCGCGAGCTGCAGGGGTGCGACTTCCTCCACATCGGCGAGGACGGGCTGATCGACGAGTTCACCGTGATGGTCCGCCCGCTGTCGGCGGCGCTCGCGCTCGCGGAGGCGATGCGCGCCGAGGTGCCCGCATGAGGCTGCCGAACAGCGCCCACACCGCTCAGCCGTGGCGAATCCACGAGGTCGCACCCGACTTCCGCCTCGAGGACGTGTGGGAGCTGCCGGTCACGGGCGGCCCGGACGATTTCGCGCGGCTGGTGGAGGAGTTTGCCTCGGCCGAGCCGGCGCAGGGTGCCCCGGGCCCCGTCCGCGCGCTCTGGGTGATCCGCTGGAAGCTCGGGGAGCTGCTCGGCTTGGACGATGAGGCGGGCGGGCTCGGCTCGAGGGTGCCCACGCTGCGCGACCGGCTACCCGAGGACCTGCGCGAGGCACCGCCCGGCCCGGAGTTCGCCTCGCTCCCCTTCAAGTCCCTCTATCTGCTCGAGGACGAGTGGGCGGCGGAGACCGCCAACCGGACCGTGCACGGCGTGCTGCACATCGGACGGGTCCCGGACGGGACGGGCGGCTTCCGTGCCCGGATGGCCGTCTTGGTCAAGCCCAACGGACTGCTCGGGACCTCGTACATGGCCGCTATCACCCCGTTCCGGCGTCTGATCGTGTACCCGGCGATGATGCGACGGATCGAACGCGAGGCTCGCGCTCCCCTGAGCGGCGGCTCCGTCTAGCTGTGCAGGGGAGGCAGCGCCCTATCGCCGGGCGTCCGGACTCCGTCCAGCCAGATTGCGAGCACCCGGTCCCACCGCCAGCCGGGCTTCTCCGCAGCGGCCTCCGCCACCGAGCCGATCGAGCAGACGATCGCCGGGATGTCGTCGACGGCGAGGTCTTCGCGCAGCGCGCCCGCCCCCTTCGCGACGTCGAGCAGGAGCTCGAGCTGCGTAATGAGGCCCGAGGCCACCGCCGCGGCGTGCATGCGCTCGGATCGGCTGGCCATCGCCTGGCAGAGCGCCCGGTCGGCAGCCTGCTGGGCGGCCGCCGTTTCGATGTAGTTACGGAAGGCCTCCCACGGCTCCCCCTGCGAGGCCACGCGAACCGCCTCGGTCGCGCGCTCGGCGAGGCTCTCGAAACGGCGCGTGATCAATACGTCGAGCAGATCCTCCTTGGCAGGGAAGTGCCGGTAGACGGTGCCGACGCCGACCTTGGCCCGGCGCGCGATCTCGTCCATCTGCGCGTCGATGCCCTTCTCGGCAAACAGATCGCGGGCGGCGGAGACGATCGCGTCCCGGTTGCGCCGGGCGTCCGCCCGCATCATCCCCGGGCCACGAGGCTCGGCTGCCTGGTTTTGGAAGTCGTCACCTCAAGTCCTCAAACGGAACGCCGATTCCGTATAGTGTGCAACATGAACCGGAATTCCGCTTCCCACTATAGCCCGAACGAGGCGCAAAGGCACAAGGTGCACACATGACTGACGAACGCGATTACCTGGAGCGGCGCTGGTGGGCGCTGGCTCTTCTGTGCATGACGCAGTTCATGGTCGTGCTCGACGCATCGATCGTGAACATCGCTCTCCCGACGATTGGCGAGGACGTCGGCATCTCGCAGGAGAACCTCTCCTGGGTCGTGAACGGCTACGTCCTGACGTTCGGCGGCTTCCTCCTGCTGGGCGGGCGCATGGCGGACCTGCTGGGCCGGAGGCGCGTCTTCATGGCGGGGCTCGTCGTGGTGGCGGTGGCCTCGCTGTTCGCGGGCTTCGCCTCCAGCGAGGGCGTCCTGATCGCCGCCCGGGCGGCGCAGGGGCTCGGCGCCGCGATCATCGCGCCGAGTGCCCTCTCGATCGTGACCACGATCTTCCGCGACGGCTCCGAGCGCAATCGGGCGCTGGGGGCGTGGGGAGCGGTGGCCGGCTCAGGCGGAGCGGCCGGTGTGCTGCTGGGCGGCGTGCTCACCGACGGCCTCGGCTGGGAATGGGTGATGTGGGTGAACGTGCCGGTTGCCCTGTTCGTGCTGGCCCTCACTCGGCGGCTGATTCCGGAGAGCCGCTCCGAGTCGCAGACCCGTCACTTCGACGTCGCGGGCGGGGTTACCGTCACGGCGGGCCTATCCCTGCTGGTCTACGCGATCGTGGATGCCGAGAGCGCCGGCTGGGGCTCAACGCAGACGATCGGCCTGCTTGCCGGCGCGATCGCTCTGCTCGCCGCCTTTACCGCGGTGGAGCTGCGCTCGGACGCGCCGCTCGTGCCGTTCAGCATCTTCCGCAAACGCACCCTCACGGGCGCCAACGCGGTTGGGCTGATGGTCGGAGGCTCGCTCTTCGCGATGTTCTTCTTCATCACGCTCTATATGCAACAGGTGCTCGGCTACAGCCCGATCAAGGCCGGGCTGTCCTACCTGCCGCTCTCGATCGCGATCATCGCCTCCGCCGGCGTGGCCTCGCAGCTGGTGACCAAGGTCGGGTTCAAGCCGGTGATGGCGGTGGGGCTGGCGCTGGTCGCGGCCGGACTCGTCTGGTTCAGCCAGATCTCCGTGGACGGCAGCTTCACCACCGACATCCTCGGGCCCTCGCTGTTGGCCGCGGTCGGCCTGGGCTTCGCCTTCGTCACCACCACCATCGCCGCGGTTTCGGGCATCGAGGACCGCGAGCAGGGGTTGGCCAGCGGCTTGATCAACACCTCCCAACAGATCGGCGGCGCCCTCGGGCTTGCGGTGCTGGCGACCATCGCGACCTCGCAGACGGAGCAGCTCATCGCCGACGCGGGCGGTGACCGGGCAGCGGTGCCGGGCGCGCTGGTCGAGGGCTTTCAGTCCGCGTTCCTCGGCGCTGCGGCGATCGCGATAATCGGGCTGGTGCTGACGTTCGTGTTGATTCGCGGCAGCGACAGTCGGGCCCACGTGGCTCTCGCCGAGGAGGGCAAGGCGCCGGTGGCCGCCTGACCGCAGCTCGCCGCTCTTGGGCGCTCCGGCGCCTGTGCGTCGTCGCCGGCGTAGGCCTGGCATTGGGCGGTGCCGGCTGCGGCGGCGACGACGATTCTGACCCGAGGGTCAACACGGAAGACGTGCGACCCCGCCTCCTGCGGCCCGACAAGGCGGGGCGGTCAGGGACTCTGCGGCATCGCGCCTGCGACCTCGTCACCCCGGCGGAGGTCCGCCGGGCGGTGCGCCGGCCGGGACCTGAGCTGAAGGCGGCCGCCAACGACTCGCTCAACCTCTCGATCTGCGATTGGCGCGGCGAGGGTGTCGGGCTCGTGAAGCTGCTGGTCGACGCCGCCCCGAGCGCAGAGCTGCGCTTCTTCAACCAGCTGGCGGAGCAGCTGCAGTTCCACAACGCCGACCCGGAGCGCAAGCCGCGGCAGATCAAGGGAGTGGGCCGGGACAGTGCCTACGGGGGCGCCGGCGCATGGTGGACCCGCTCGGGATCGATGCTGGTGGCCTTTGAGGCGAAGAAGATCCTGCGTCTGCGGGTGAACGTGGCCGGGCTCGGCGACTCGGGCTCGCGGCGGGCTGCGGCGGCTCTGGCGAAGCGCGCGTTCGCCCGTCTCGGCGAGCCTCCCTCGTAGCCACTCGGCGTCTTACTTTGGTCTCTCTCCCGGCGCCAGTGAATCGGTCAGAACCCTCACCGCTCCCGGAGGCACGTCGAGCCAGACCCGCTGGCCCACGCGCAGGCCGAGGCGCTCGACCGCATGGGCGGGCTGCTCGCTCCTGATGTCTCCCACCACGACCGTGGTGCGGATGCCCTCGGGGACGATTCCCGTGATCTCGCCCTCGGTCCCCCACCTTCCGGCCGCCCCGCCGGGGGTGTGCCCGACGAGCCAGGGAAGCACGGCGAGCTGCACCTGCCCCTCGGCGCGCTGCTCGATGCGAAGCACCTGCCCGCCGGCGAGGGCGACGGTCGAGCCCCCCGCGGGATCCGGCGAGGCCGCGCCGACGACCACGGTCGCCCCGATCAACGCCGCCACCAGCGCGTCAGCCGGGCCGGCCACGAGCTCCTGCGCGGTTCCCACCTGAAGGATGCGCCCCCGGGAGATGACCGCGATGCGCTGTGACAGCGCCGCCGCCTCGCGGAAGTCGTGCGTCACGAGGACGGTGGGCAGGCCCGCGGCGACGAGGGTCTCGCGCAGCTCATGGCGCAGCAGCGACCGGGTGTGGGGATCGAGCGCCGAGAGCGGCTCGTCGAGCAGCAGCACGTCGGGCTCGCTGGAGAGGGCGCGAGCCAGCGCCACGCGCTGGCGCTCGCCTCCGGAGATCCGGCCCGGGCGCTCTCCCGCCAGGTGGTCGATGTGCAGGCGCCGCAGCATCTCGTCGGCCTGTCCCGTGCCTCCGAAGGCCACGTTGTCCCGCACCGTCATGTGCGGGAACAGCGCGTAGTCCTGGAAGACCATGCCCACGGAGCGCTCCTCTGGCGCAAGATCGATGCCCTTAGCCCCGTCGAACCACGGCCGCTCGCCCACCAGGATCCGGCCCGTATCCGGCCGGTGCAGCCCGGCGATGCAGCGCAGCACCGTGGTCTTGCCGCTGCCCGACGGGCCGACGAGCGCCAGCGTCTCCCCCTCCACGGCGAGCGACAGGTCTAGGTCGAAGGACCGAAGCCGAGTCTTGATTTCGCTGTGGAGTCCTGCCATCCGGCGACGAGCTTGTAGGCGACGAGGATCGCCGCGCTGGTCAGCACCAGCAGGATGCCGATCGCCAGAGCGACGTCGAAATCCGCCTCGAGCTGTTCGTAGACGGCCAGGGTAAGGGTCTGGGTCTGCCCGAGGACATTCCCGGCGAACACGATCGTCGCACCGAACTCGCCGATCCCACGCGCAAAGGCCAGCACCCAGCCGGCCACGAGCGCGCTGCGGGCAAGCGGCAGCGCGACCCGCCGGAACGTCCGCCATGGGCCCGCGCCGAGAGTCCGCGCCGCGTCGGTGAGCGACCGATCCACTCCCTCGAAGGCGCTGATCGCCTGGCGAACATAGAAGGGCGAGGCCACGAACGTCACGGCCAGCACCACGGCCCACTCCGAGAACGGGAGCACGATCCCGACGGAGGCCAGCTCGCCCCCCAGAAGGCCTCCGGCCCCGAAGGCGGCGAGCAGGCTGATCCCCGCCACTGCCGGGGGCAGCACGAGGGGCAGCTCGACCAGCGTCACCATCAAAGCTCGTCCGCGGAAGCGACGCGTGGCCAGCAGGTACGCCGCCGGCGTGCCGACTCCCACGATCAGCAGGTTGGCGACCAGGTTCGTGCGAGCGGTCACCTCGAGCGCCTCGCGCACCACGGGGCTGGTCAGCAGATCGGGCAGCTCCTCCAGAGGGACCTCGCTGAACAGCGCGATCAGCGGTATCGCCAGGAAACCCAGCGACAACCCGAGGCACAGCGAGAAGAGTGCGGTGAAGGCGACCCGCTCGGCGGGCCGCCTTCGGCCGCTAGCTCTTCTTGCGGGGCGGAAGCCCAAAGCCGAACTGCTTTAGAACGCGGCGCCCGGTGGTGCTCACCACGCGCTTGATGAAGGCATCGGCGGCGGTGCGGTCCACCCCGTCCCGCCGGACGATGCAGATCTGGTAGCGCACCGGCGGCTGGGCGTACTTCGGCAGCCTGATCGTCTTGACGCGATCGCTCACGACCCGACCGTCGGTGACGTACGCGAAGCCGGCGTCGGCCGAGCCCAGGGCGACCTTGGAGGTGATGCTCGACACGTTCGGCTCGGTCGAGACGGTGTTGAGGGTGAGCACACGGCTCAGCCCCAGCCGGCGCAGGAGCCTGCGCGTGTAGGAGCCGATCGGAACGCCGGCCGACCCGATCGCCAGTCGCTTGGCCGGACCGCGCACGAGGTCGTAGACCGAGTCGATGTTCGCCGGATTGCTGCGCGGGACTAGGAGCACGACCACGTTCGTGGCGAAGGTCACCGGTCGCTCGCAGCGGTTCGCGGCAAAGAGCGCCTGGGCCTCCTCGGGAGCAGCCGAGGCGAACACGTCGGCCGGGGCGCCCCGCTCGATCTGAAGCTGCAGCTGGTTGGACCCGGCGAAGCTGTAGGTCTGGTTGGCGTCGAGGGCAGGGAACGCCTCACGCAGCGAAGCGGCGGCGAAGACGTTCGCGGCGTGGGCGCTGGCGGGCACGGCCAGCGCAGCCGTGACGGCTACCGCGAACAGGAGTATGCGAAGGCGTTTCACGGTTGGATTTCCTCCGGGTGGTTACTCGTCAGGGATGTCGGGCGCGGCGGGGACGCGCAGGAAGCTGTCGATCGTGGCTCCGGCGCGTTCGGAGCTGATCCCGCTCGGCAGCGGCGTGATCGCCGAAGCGCCGCGCAGGACCGCGATCTCGGAGAGGTGCTGCGCGTCTCGGCCCAGCGACCTGGCGAGCACCAGGCGAGTACCCGGGTCGAGCGCGTCCTGGGCGCCGGCGGTGTAGACCCCCACGCTCAACCGCTCGAGCCGGCGCGCGAGCGCCAGCACCGCCGCCTTGGAGCGAAGCGACTTCCGGGGGATTTCGACCTCGAACTCACCCGACCCCGGCGCCTCGGCTCCCAGCGCCCTGGTCAGCTGGCGCTCTTGGCGGTAGTCGGCCTGACGCACGGCCCTCAGGATGCGCCTCTGCGCGCGGGTCCAGCCGTCCTGCGCCAGCGCGCTCGAGTAGAGCTCGAGCGTGATTCGCTCGCTCATCACTCCGAGGAACAGGAAGTTGTAGTCGTCCTCGAACGGCGCCGGCGCGGGCGGCGCCGCCGCCGTGGCCAGCGACGAGGAGGCCAGGACCCCGGCCAGCACTAGAATCGCGAGCCAGCGTCCGGATCGTTCCCCAACAGCGCCCACGCATCCTCTCCTTCTGGCCAGTAGTCAGCGGGTGACTACTTTGTCGTATATGTTGCGCGCCTGTCAAGTCGATCGAGCCCTCACCGTCGTCGCCGTGCTCGGTGTGAGCGCGTCGCTGTGCCTGACGGCCTGCTCATCCGAGACCGAGGCGCCGGCCGCGCCCAAGAGGCTCGTTGCCGACCCCCCGCTGGCGACGGAGCGGCCGGCTGAAGGGGAGTTCGTCTTTCGCGGCGCGTACGCGCCGCGGTCGCACAAGCCGGCCGACCTGCGCGGCCGCTACCTCGTCCGCTTCCAGCAATGGGCCCCGGAGGATCCGAAGCGAGACTTCGAGGCTGAGACGGCTTTCGTGGCCTCGCTCGTCGGCACATCCGGCTCCGACAGGGGCAGGCGCGTCCGGCTGTTCCGAACCGCGGCGGCGCGGGGCGAGCGCCGGGTCGACCTCTCCGGCCGCTACCTCCTCGAAGTCGCGTTCGGCGACTTTCCCTATGTGGTCCGGTTCACTCCGCGCGGTTAGGCGCCCGGCGGCCGTGGTGATCGCGGCCACGCTCGGCCTGGGCCTGCTTGCGGGCAGCGCCCAAGCGGCTTCTGGCGTGACGGTGAGCCTGCCGGGTGGCGCGGGCGAGCGGTTCGTCGCGGCCCGGGACATAGCGGCGGCGGCCGACGTTCCGGTGACCGAATATGTCCTGCGATCGGCGGGTGGGCAGGAGGAATCGGTGTTCCAGACGGGCACGCGTCTCGCCAGCGTCCTGGCTCTGGCCGGGGTCGACCCGGCCGCGGTCTCGTTTCTCGAGCTCACTAGGCCGGACGGCAGCTCCTTGGCCCTTCCACGCGACGCGATCGATCCTCCGGTGGGACTCGCTCCGCTCGTCTGGGTCGACAAGGGCGTGGTCGGCTTCATACGTCCCAGCGCCGGGCCAGGCGACGCCAACGAACGCGACTCGTTCAGCATCTCCGGAGGAGCGGCGCTGAACGTGGTGGCCCGCACCGGGGCCCAGCTCACGGTGTCCGCCGAGGGAGGCCGCCGGCGCGTGCGCGCGGGCGGTGCGGTGGTGTTCTCCGGCGAGGCGACGGGGGCGGCCCCAGGCGAGCAGCTCACCTACGAGTGGCGTTTTGGCGACGGGACGACCGCCGCCGGCACGCGGGTGCGCCACGTGTTCGACGAGGCCGGCGGCTTCGACGTGGTCCTGCGGGTGACCGGGGACGGAGACTCGGGCGGAACCTCTGACCCGGTGTCCGTCCAGGTGGGAGAGCCGAGCGAGCGGGAACGGGGCGAGGGCGACGGCGACTCCACCGAGCCGGGGGCTCCGGAGAGCGGCCCGCAGACGGGCGAGAGCCCAAGCGGCGCGGCGCCCGCCCCGCCCCCGGCGGCAGTACCCGCACCGGTCGCGCCGCTGCCCACGCCGAGTCCTCCGCTTGCTCCATCGGCTCCTCCCCCCACGAGCCCTCCGGCGCCGCGGCCCGAGCCGAGCGACGGCGAGAACTCAGCGCCAAGCGGAGTGGTCACCGGCCTGCGCATCGCTCCCGGCGGGCAGGCCCGGCCCGCTCAGCTCACCGGCTCCCTCCCCGCCGCGCGGGCCGGGGGCGAGGCCCCGAAGCGCAGTGCGGCCACCGTCCCGACCGGCCTGATCGCGGCGGTGGTGCTCCTGGCATTGGGCGTGTGGCGCGAGGGAAGGAGGGCGTAGCGTGGAGGACGCGGCGATTGCCATCGCCGAGGCGCTTCGCTACCCGGTGCTCGCCCTGGGGCTGGCCGCCCTCGCGGTGGCGATCTTTCAGGTCGGCGAGCTGTCGGTGGAGCTCTGGCGCCGGCGCCGGCGGCGCGGGTCGCCGACCCTCTTCGTCAGGAGCGCCGAAGCCCAGGCCCTCCTGGCCAAGGGCCAGCGCGAGCAGGCCAAGCGGGTGCTCGCCGACTCGTCTCCGAGCGGGTCGATGACGGCGGTGCTCGACTTCATGGTCGCCGAGCACGGCCAACCCGGAGCCGACGACCGCATCGCCAAGTCGCTCGCCGATTTCGACCTGCACGCGCTACGCCGGCTCGAGCGCAGCCGCATCCTGGTCCGCGCCGGGCCGGGCCTCGGGCTGATGGGAACGCTGATTCCGCTGTCGCCCGCGCTCAGCGCTCTCGGACGCGGCGATCTCGAACAGCTCTCGGACGCGCTCCAGGTGGCCTTCGGGATCACGGTGATCGGCATCCTCATCGGCCTGCTGGCCTTCGGCGTGTCCCTGGTCCGCGAGCGGCTGTACGCCCAGGACCATTCGGATCTCGAGTACGCCGCCGCCGCGCTCAGCCCGGAGGGAGCATCGTGAGCCGGCGAGTGAGCCCGCGAGTCTCCAGCCGGGTGCGGCTCACCGGTGACCGCGCGGGCGACCCGCTGGACGGCCTCGTGAACCTCTTCGACCTGGGCATCGTCCTGGCGATCGCCTTCTTGTTGGTCGCGGTGACCGGCCTCGAGATCTCTCAACGAACCGGCCAGGAGGAGGGCAGTGACCTGATCAAGCTGCGCCCCCGCGAGCAGGCCCGGCCCCTGAACGACCCAGGCGAGCGCGTGGCCGGTCGGGGTGAGCGGGTGGGCACCGTCTACCGCCTGCGCAACGGCGAGCTGATCTACGTGACGGGACCGAGAGACTGACGCCCTGCGCGCAGGCGAAGCCGACACCGATTCGCTCACCCTCAGTGAATGGGCGGTTCTCGGGATAGTCACCGAGGGCTCCACACACGGATTTGCCGCTGCCAAGCTCCTAGCGCCCGACGGCGAGCTCGGCCAGGTATGGACCGTCCGGCGTTCGCTCGTGTACCGCTCGCTCGAGCGCCTGAAGGCCCTCGGCCTGGTGACGGAGATCGGCGCGGAGAGCGGGCGAAGTGGGCCCGCCCGCACCCGGGTTGGCTGCACCGATGGCGGAGCGCAGGCATTCTCGGAGTGGCTGGCCACACCGGTCGAGCACGTGAGGGATCTCCGGCACATGTTGATTCTCAAGCTGGCCTTTCTGGCCCGGCGGGGTGACAGCGCACAGTCCCTGCTCGAGTCGCAGGCGCGCGAGCTCGAGCCGATCGCCGAGGGCCTCGCCGGCGCCCACAGCGCCGCCACCGGGCTCGAGCGGCTGGTGCTCGACTGGCGCGTGGAAAACGCGAACGCGGCGCGGCGCTTCGTCCAGCGCCTGCTCGACGCAGTTAGGGTTCCCTAACACCTAGCGCCGAAGTCTGATATCACTCGCGCCGGCAGGTTGTTAGGGCACCCTAATACTGGAGCGACGCGCTGTGGACAACCGAGATCCAGGGCCGGTTTCGACGGAGGGCTTCGAGCGGCTGGCGACGGCGGGCAACCCACCCCGAGGCGAATTGCTGTCGGTGCTCGGCGCAACCGTCGACGGCCGGCCGATACCCGGCACCGTCGACTTCGCTCTCGACGATCTCAGCCGGCGACTATTCGACGCGTCGGCCGCGCCTGCTCATGAAGCGGCAGCTCGGCTCGGCGCCCTGCTGTCCGAGGACCCCTGCTTCGCGGTAGATCACCGCGATCCGCGGACGCTGATGCTCGACCAGGTGTTGGCGCGGCGGGTCGGACATCCACTGATGCTTGCCGTCGCGATGGCGGAGGCAGGCCGGCGGGCCGGGATGCGCACCGGCGTGTTCTCCTCCCCTCACGCCTGGTACGCCGGCGTCAGCGACGCGGACGGCCTGTGGATCGTCGAGACCCGCGACGACCGCGACCTCCCCCACCCCGAGCAGCTGCGCCGCCACTGTGCGCACGAACTTGCCTGGGCCGCGCTGCTCGGCTTGGAGCGAAGCCACGGTTCGCTCGGCGACAAGCGGCGCGCGAACCGCGCGCGCCGGCTGCGCGAGATGCTGCCCACCCAACAGGCAGAGGCCGGCGCGGGTGACCCGCTCGAGGTGCTGTGGGCGGACGGCGCCTGAGCGCACCGGCCGGTCGTCGAGGTGAGCACCAGCTACACAGGCTGCGCACAGGTCGGCCAGCTCAGCTATGGCCCGCCCGAGTTCGCCGCGCGCCTCCCGGCCGCCCGACGCCGAGCTGAGCGCCCATGCGGGATTCCGGAAGCAAGTGGACGCCGCGGGCCGCCCATCGCGCGCGCCGGTTGCCGCCCGGTGGCCATGCCTCCTCGCCGCCGGCGCCGCCCGGCTCGGCGCGGTTGAGCACCACCAGCGGAGCGTGGCCGAGCCGCGCCAGGCAACTCGACCCCACCTCGGCCAGGGCAGGCTCGACGGCGGGCGTGGCCACGAGCAGAACACGGTCGGCCACCGCGGCAACGCTGCCGCCGAGCGCCGCCGAGCCGGCGTCGATCACGAGCGGCGCCAGCTCGCGGGTGGCGTGGCCCACCGCCGTCACCTCCCCGCCGGCGATCAGACAGAGCCGGCCGACCGCCCGCGGGTCGGCACCGGGGAGCCCCGACAGGCACTTCGCCAGCCGGCCGGCCGCCGGGGTGGCGAGCGGTATTCCCGCCGCGCGGGCGTCGCAGTGGACCGCCGCCGCGCCGTCGCTGTCGCGCCGGGCCAGCTCGGCGGCGAGCGCCCGTGCCACGACCGTGACTCCACACCGCTTGGCCAGCCCGAACACCGCGACCACCGGCCGGGGCCGCGCCGGGGCCAATCCGGGCGACTGCGGCGCGGGCGCGGCGGGCTCGACCAGCCAGGCACCGGCGGCCCCGACGGCCCCGGCCAGCAGGCCCGCCGCGCGTCCGCCGCGGCCACCGGTGAGCACGTGGAGCTCCGGCCGAGCATCCTCCGCCTCGGACTCGGCCTGCCGTCGCGGTGACGCCGCACCGCTCACGGGGCCTCCACCGCGGCGTGCGCGTCGACCTCGAGCTTCTCGGAGACCGAGCGCAACGGCGAGGGAGGCCTGAGGTGGACCTCAACCCGGCCGCCCGAGACCGCGATACGCGTCCGCGTCCGCGACCAGCCGGGAAGGGCCTCCTTCGCGCCCGCGCGAGCGTCGGCGCCGGCGGCCAGGGCGAGGGCGCCCGGCCTCGGCCGCCGCTCCAGCCAGCACGGAGGCGTAGCCCACGGCCAGCAGCTGGAAGAAGCACAAGGCCGACGAGCGCGATCGCCGGCAACAAGTCCGACGAGCTCCACGGCGGCCTGCCCCGACTCGCGCCGGGCCGCCGTGCGACCGTGCGCGGGCTCACTTCTCGCGCCCCATCGACGACGTGGCCTCGACCCGTACCGGCGCGCGCCAGCGCCGCAGCAGCAGCGGCACACGCACCGAGACCCTGACTCCGCCCTCCCGCAGGCGCCCCACCTCGAGATCCCGCTCCATCGAGCCCGGGAGGCTGCGGCGCGCGGCGGTGGCGACGTCGCGACCCACGGTGTCCGCCCGCGCCGCCGCCCGCGCGGCCTGTGCGGTGAGCCAGGCGGTGTGGCCCGCCAGCGCGAGCTGCCACACGACGGCGCCGATCAACAACACGAACGGCACCACCGCCACGAGCTCGACTGACGCCTGCCCGCGCTGGGATCGTTTGTCGGCGGCGGGGTGAGCTCATCGTCGACGGAGCCTGCCGCCGAACGCGTTGCGAGACAACGCGACCGGGTTACGAAAGAGCTACGACCAGGTCAAAAGGCGCGGAGGCGGACCGCGCCGCGACCTATCCGTAGCTTCGGTAGCGCGTCCAGGTCCAGTAGAGCCCGTACGAGCAGAGGGCGAGCAACGCGAACCAGAGAAGCACCCCGAGGCCGCCGGCGTCGAACAGGCGGTCGGTCCCCACGAAGGTGATGATCGCGAGCCCGATCGATCCGTACAGGGCGAGCCGCATGTTCGGCTCGAGCGACTCGATCTCGATGTTGTACTGGCGGAACATCCGGTATCCGAGAAAGGCGATGGCGGCGAGGAAGGAGATCGAGAGCAGCGTCAGTACGACGTCCAGCGCGTTGCCGCCGCCGGGCAGCAGAACGATCACGAGCGCGACCAGCATTACGACGCCGAACTTCCAGGCGAACTGCATGGACGCGAAGGCATGTAGCCGAGCTACTCGATCGTGCCCGAGCTCACCAGCACCAACACCAGGATGCCCAGCGCCACGCGGTAGACCACGAACACCACGGTGGTGTGGGTGACGAGGAAGCGGAGCAGGAAGGCGATCGCCGCGTATCCGGCGACGAAGGCCAGGAAGGTGGCGATGATCAGCGCGCCCGTCCCGACGTTCTCGCCCTCCTCCCCACTCGCGATGGAGCCCAGCTCGAGTAGCCCGCTCAGCACCACCGCGGGTATCGACAGCAGGAAGGAGAAGCGCGCAGCGGACTCACGGTCGAGGCCGAGGAACAGCCCCGCGGTGATCGTCGCGCCAGAGCGGGAGACGCCGGGAACGAGCGCCAGCGCCTGAGCGAAGCCCAGCGCCACGCCATCACGCGCGGTGATCTGCTCGACCGAGCGGTCGCGCTTGCCCACCTTCTCGGCCACCAGCAGCACCAAGCCGAGGACGATCAGGGTGGTGCCGATCAGGTAGAGGTCGCGGGCGCCGGTCTCGATCTGATCCTTGAAGATGAGACCGAAGACCCCGATGGGAATCGTGCCCAGGAGGATGTACCAGCCCAGGCGGGCGTCGAGCTCGCGCCGGGCGGCCGGGTCGCGCAGGGAGCGCGTCCAGGCCTTGGCGATCCGCCACAGGTCCGCCCGGAAATAGAGCAGGACGGCGGCCATCGTCCCCAGCTGGGTGACCGCGGTGAAGGCCGCGCCGGGATCCTCCCAGCCCGCGAACGCGGGAATGATGCGCAGGTGCGCAGTGCTCGAGATCGGCAGGAACTCGGTGATCCCCTGCACGATCCCGAGGACGATTGCCTCGAAAACCGACACAGCCGAGCCAGACTAGTGACGCCCGGCGCATCTCACCGAACGGGTATCGTTGAAGGCGTGCGGCTCCTCGCGCCCCTCGTCATCCTCACGACGTTCCTGCTCACCGCGGCGCCGGCCTTCGCGGGCGACAACGGGGAGGGTCTCGTGGGAGAGACCGACGACAAGATCATCACCTTCTTCTCGCTCGGCGTAATCCTGTTCTTCCTGCTGGTCGTGATAACCGGCTCGTTCATCCAGGGCCGCCTGGAGAAGCGCAAGAACGAACGCAAGGCGACCGAGCTGCGCAAGCGCGTCGGCTGGTAGCGCCGCGGCGGCCACACAAGGCCGCGACCCCGCCTAAGCGGGGCCGCGGGCGCGAGGAGGGATCTGCACGGCTCACTCTGGCGCGGCGGGCGAGGCACGGTGTGAACAGTCTGAGAAGCTTCGCCGCCGATGCCCGATCCCGTGACCTACGAGCGCCGCGGCGCCGCGGCCGTGCTGACCATCGACCGGCCCGAGCGCCGCAACGCGATCGACGGACCGACGGCGGAGCTGCTCACGGAGGGCTACCGCTCCTTCGTCGCTGACGACGACGCGCGCGTGCTAGTGCTCACCGGCGCCGGCGACCTCGCCTTCTGCGCCGGAGCCGACCTCAAGGCGATCGAGACCTTCGGCCCGCGCCTCGAGCTCGAGGACGGGCCGCTCGGCTTCTCGCGCCTGATCTCGCCCAAGCCGACGATCGCCGCCATCTCGGGCTGGTGTCTCGCCGGCGGGCTGGAGCTCGCACTGTGGTGCGACCTGCGCATCGCCACCGAGGACGCGAAGCTGGGCTTCACCGAGCGGCGCTTCGGAGTGCCGCTGATCGACGGGGGCACACAGCGTCTGCCCCGGATCGTCGGGCTGGGCCGGGCGCTCGACATGATCCTGACCGGCCGGATCGTGGAGGCCGGGGAGGCGCGCGACATCGGGCTCGTGACCGAGACAGTCGCGCCCGGTCAGCACCTCGCCCGCGCGCTCGAGTATGCCGAGGCGCTCGCCGCGTTTCCCCAGGACACCATGCTGGCCGACCGCTCGGCGGCGATCGAGGGCATCGGCCTGCCCTTCGAGGACGGCATGCGCCTGGAGGCGCGCGCCGCCCAGCCGACCCTCGCCACCGCCTGGGCCGGCGCCTCGCGCTTTGCCTCGGGCGAAGGGCGCGGCGGCGCTGGGGCCGGGGTCTAGTCTCGACCCCGATGCCCCCGGTCATCGAGGTCACCGACCTGCACAAGTCCTACGGCGACGTGGAGGCCGTGCGCGGGGTCTCGTTCTCCGTGGAGCGAGGCGAGGTATTCGGCCTGCTGGGCCCCAACGGCGCCGGGAAGACAACCACGGTCGAGATCCTCGAGGGGTTCCGCCGGCGTAGCGCCGGCGATGTTCGGGTGCTCGGCCAGGACCCCGCCGAGCGCAGCCGGGCGCTGCAGGAGAAGGTCGGGATAGTTCTGCAGAGCTGCGGCTTCTACACGCGCGCGACCGTGCGCGAGGCCGTGGAGCACTTCGCCAAGGCCTACCCCAGGCCGCGGGACGCGGGCGAGACGATCGCCCTGGTGGGGCTCGAGGAGAAGTCGGACGCGCGCACCCGGTCGCTCTCGGGCGGCCAGAAGCGCCGCCTCGACCTCGCCCTGGCGCTGGTGGGCGACCCGGAGCTGGTGTTCCTCGACGAGCCCACCACGGGCTTCGACCCCGCCGCGCGGCGCATCGCGTGGGATGTGGTGCGCCGCCTGAAGGAGCTCGACAAGACCGTCCTGCTCACCACCCACTACCTCGACGAGGCCCAGGAACTGGCCGACCGGGTGGCCATCGTCAAGGACGGCCTGGTGGTGGCCGAGGGCCCGCCGAGCGAGCTGCGCCCCGGCACGTCCGGCTACCGCATCTCCTACGTGTCCGAGGGACGGCGCGTGGAGCATCAGACCGACGACCCGACCGACCTGCTCCACCGCCTCACCCGCGATGCGACTCGCCCGCGGCGAGCGGCTCGAGGGGCTCGAGGTGGCCCGGCCGACCCTCGAGGACGTCTACCTGGAGCTGACCCAGGAGGCCGACTCGGTATGAGCAGCACGGCCCTGGCCTGGGAGCAGTTTCGCTTCGAGCGCAAGCTCTTCTGGCGCAATCCGAGCGCCGCCTTCTTCAACTTCCTCCTGCCGCTGCTCCTGCTCGTGCTCACTGCCACGGCGTTCGGGGTCCGCGACGACGGGCTCGACATCCTGATCCCCGGCGTGGCGGGCATGGGCGTGCTGGCCAACACCTTCACCTCGCTCGCTTTCAACCTCACGGTCCTACGCGAGGACGGGGTGCTCAAGCGGGTGCGCGGGACGCCCATTCCCGCGGGCGCCTACCTGAGCGGGATCATGGGCTCGGTCACCCTCAACGCTTTCGTCCAGGTGGCGATGGTGGTGGGGATCGGCAGCCTCGCCTACGGCGCCGACTGGCCCGAGCAGCCGCTCCTGCTGGCGATGTTCACCCTGCTCGGCGTGGCCTGCTTCGCCTCCCTCGGCGTGGCCTTCTCGCACGCCATCCCCAACCAGGACGCGGCGCCCGCCTATACGAACGCCGTGTTTCTGCCCCTGATCTTCATCTCGGGCGTTTTCTACTCCACCGAGGACCTGCCCGACGCGCTCAAGGCCATCGCCGAGGTGCTGCCGCTCACGCATCTGATCGACGGGCTCTCGGAGGCGATCGTCGGCGGCACGGGCGGCGCGGCGGTGGCCGCGGCGATCCTAGGCGCGTGGACCATCGCCGGCGTCGTGCTCGCCGTGCGCTTCTTTCGCTGGGAGTGAGCTAGAGGCGCAGCGCGTGGCCGTGCCTGCGCAGCCACGCCTCGTGCGCCTCCCACTCCGGGCACCGGGCCGCGAGCAGGTTCCAGAAGCCCGCCGAGTGGTCGAGCACCTCCAGGTGGGCGACCTCGTGCTCGACCACGTAGGCCAGGATCTCCGGCGGGGCGAGCAGAAGGCGCCAGTTGAAGCTCATCACGCCGGTGGAGGAGCACGAGGCCCAGCGGGTGCGCTGACCGCGGATCTGCAGCCCCGCATAGGACGTTCCCGCGCGCGCGCAGGCGACCTCGAGGAGTGGCTCCACCTCCTCGCGGGCCCGGCGCCGGTACCAGCGCTCGACCGCGCCCCTGAGGTCGGCGTCGGCGGGCAGCGTCACGTGCAGCGTGTCGCCGCGGCGTACCGAGTGCTCGCGCACCCGCCCGGGCTCGACGGTCACGGCCAGGGTCAGCCGGCGGCCCAGGAACGGCAGCTCTCCCCCGTCGGCCAGGTGCGCCGGCGGCAACTCCGCGTGGGTCTCCTCCATGCGGAGCAGAGTGCGCTCGATCCAGGCCCGCTTCTCCTCGACGAAGGGCTCGACCTCGGCCAGCGGGAAGCGGGGCGGCACCACCACCTCGACCCCGTCGCCGCCCACGAGGATGCGCGCACGGCGCGCCCGCTGGGAGCGCCGTATGCGGTATGGGATGGACGTCAAGGCTCGGTCAGAGTACGGGCGCCCGCGGACGGTGGCTTGCCCTCCGCCACCTCGCGGTAGATGCTGCCGAGGCCCGCCGCGAGCGCGGGCCAGGAGTAACGACCGCGGGCCACCTCGTAGGCCCGCTCGCCGCGGCGCCGGCGCTCCGCGGTGTCGTTCACCGCTTCCACCAGGGCATCGGCGAGCGCCTCCTCGTCGTCGGGAGGCACGAGCCAGCCGGTGTCCCCGGCGTCGATGATCTCGGCGGGCCCGTAGGCGTCGATCGCCAGCGCGGGCAGGCCGCAGGCCATCGCCTCGACTATCACCGCGCCGAACTGCTCGCGCACCGACGCCAGCACGAGCAGGTCGGCGGCGTTCAGCCCCTCGGGCAGGTCGTCGTGGCCGCGCCACCCGGCCAGGAAGACGTCCGGGTCGGCGGTCTCGCGCACCACGTCGAGTGGATGCTCGCCCTCCCACTCGCCGGGAAAGCCGCCGAGCAGCACCAGCGGGGCCGGATGCGCGAAGCGCTCGCGTGCGCGGGCGTGGGCCCGAATCATCAGCGGGATGCGCTTGACCTCGGTGTAGCGCCCGACGTAGAGCATCACCGGGCCGCCGCCGCGAAACGCCTCGAGCTGCTCCTCGGTGTAGGACACGCTGCCCGGCTTGCCCGACTCGTCCCATCCGCGCGGCTCCTCGACCAGCCAGCGCCGCCACTGGGCCAGCCGCGCGTCGCCCTCCTGCGGCCGGCGATCGAAGCCGGCGGGGTCGAAGCCGTTGGGGGCCCACACGAGGCGCTCAGGATCAACACCCAGCAGATCGGGCACGCGGCGCATGGCGTCGGGCGAGAGCACCAGCAGGCGCTCGCAGCCATTCGCCCAGCGCCGCAGGCGCTCGGCCCACTGGCTGGCGTAGGTCCAATTCTCGGGCGGCCCCTCCTCGATCTCCTGGAGCATCAGCAGCTCGGTGCCGTGCAGGTGGCCGATGCGCGGCACGTCGGGAAAGCGGCGCTCGGCGGCCTCGTTGATGGGCGTCAGGTGATGGAGATGGAGGACGTCCGCCTCACCGGCTCCGGCGCGCTGGAGCTGCTTCTCCCACACGGCAACCAGACGCTCGTAGTCGCCGTCGTCGACCGTGGTGAACACCTGGTCGGGCGCGCCCGGACGGTCCTCGAAGGAGGGCTGGAAGGGCGGGTCGGCGGCGAGCGGGTTGGGCGCCGCGGCGGCCTCCGTGTAGTCGAGCGCACACACGTTCACGTCGCGGTAGAAGGTCTCCGCGTTGGACTCCTCCCCCGGCGCACCGAGCGACCCCGTGGCCACCGTCGCGTCCCAGCCGTCGTCGGCCAGCGAGCGCGCGAGATAGCGCGCCACCTGGGCCGAGCCCCCGCGCGGGAAGAAGATCAGGCCCATCACGACGTTGCTCATCAGAAGTTCACCGGTACTGACCCGCCATCCACCGACCAGCTGGCACCACTCACGTTCGACGCCCTTTCCGAGCACAGGAAGACAATGGCCGCGGCCACCTCCTCCGGCGTGCCCATGCGGCCCACCGGTAGCTTCGAGCGGGTGGCGTCGAGTACCTCCTCTCGATCTATTCCGCGCCGGGCCGCGAGCTGGTCGGCCAGTCCGCCCGGCTCGGTCCACAGCTCGTCCTCGACCGGTCCCGGCGCCACCGCGTTAACCAGCACGCCCTCCGCCGCCCACAGGTCGGCGAACGCTCGGCTGAGCGAGAGCTGGGCCGCCTTGGTAACGGAGTAGGCGGCGTCCAGGTTCGCGGACGGGCGCTTGCCCGACGAGGAGCTGAGGTTGACGATGCGCCCCCCGCCCTCCTTCGCCATGCGCGGCGCGAGGGCGCGCATGAGCCGCATCGGGGCCATCACGTGAAGCTCCCACTGGGCCTGCCAGTCCGCGTCGGTCAGCTCCTCCAGCGGGCGGGCTCGGCTCATGCCCGCGCCGTTCACGAGCGCCCAAGGGGTCTCGGCGCAAGCCTCGAGCACCCGCTCGGCCGCATCGCCGGCCGTGACGTCGAGCTCGAGGTCGGCGCCGTGGCGGGCCACGGTCAGCACGCGAGCGCCCTCCTGCGAGAGCATGCCCGCGGTGGCGGCGCCGATCCCGCGGGTGCCGCCCGTGACCACGCAGACCTTCCCTTCGAGACCGAGGTTCACCGCCCCAATGAAATCGCATACGCAGTACATGACGTTCAACACCGACGAGCGGCGCGAGTTCGTCCGCATCACCGAGGACGTACAGGGCGCCGTCGACGAGGCCGGCGTGGCCGAGGGTCTGGTGCTGGTGGCCGCCATGCACATCACGGCGGCGGTGTGGATCAACGACGACGAGCCCGGGCTGCACGAGGACACGCTCGAGTGGCTCGACAAGGTGGCGCCGCCGAGCTGGAAGGAGCCGGCAAACGAGGTCGCGCGCGAGCTGCTGCCCGATCCGGGCGACTACCGCCACCACCGGGGCGGCGAAGATAACGGCGACGCCCACCTCAAGAACCTGCTCGTACACCACCAGGTGATCGTCCCGGTGACCGAGGGGCGCCTCGACCTCGGTCCCTGGCAGGCGATCTTCTACCTCGAGTTCGACGGCCGGCGCGACAAGCGGCTCGTGATCAAGGTGCTGGGCGAGTAGAGCTCAGTTCGCCTGGTTGGGCATTGGGTCACCGGCCAGCCCGGCCAGCAGGTTGTCCACCGCCATGTCGGCCATTTGCTCGCGGGTGGCGTGGGTGGCCGAGGCGATGTGCGGCACCACCAGCAGGCCGGGCGCCTCGAGCAGGGGATGGTCGCCGGGCAGCGGCTCGGGATCGGTCACGTCGAGCGCGGCACCCGCGATCTCGCCGGCGTGCAGTGCGCGAGCCAGGGCGCCGGTGTCCACCACCGGGCCGCGGGAGGTGTTGACCAGGTAGGCCGTGTCCTTCATCCGCCCGAGCGCCGGGTCGTCGATGAGGCCGCGGGTGTCGGGGGTGAGCGGGCAGTGCAGGGTCACGAAGTCCGAGCGTTCCAGCAGCTCCTCGATCTCCGCTCCGCCGCTCTGGCTCGTGTGCAGGATCTCGCAGCCGAAGCCCTCGAGCCGCCGCGCCACGGCCCGGCCGATGCGCCCGTAGCCCACGATCCCCACCGTGGCCCCATGCAGGTCGCGCCCCAGCAGCAGGCCCGGCTCCCAGGTGCGCCACTGGCCGCTTCGCACGTAGGCGTCACCCTCCGCGAGCCGGCGCGAAATGCCGAGCATGAGCGCCAGCGCCAGGTCGGCGGTGGAGTCGGTGAGCACGTCGGGGGTGTTGCCAACCGGGATGTCGCGTTCGCTCGCCGCGTCGAGATCGACGTTGTCGGTGCCCACCGCGTAGTTGGATATCGCGCGCAGCTGCGGCGCCGCTTCGATCAGCTCAGCGTCCACGGGGTCGGTGAGCAGGGAGAGCAGGCCTTCGATGTCGCCGGCGCGAGCCAAAAGCTCGTCGCGCCCCGGAGGCAGCTGCTCGGGCCACACCTCGACCTCGTGTTCTGCGGAGAGGCGCTCGAGTGCCGAGCCGGGCAGGCGGCGGGTCACGAACACACGAGCCATGACGCCCGGACGCTAGCGTCACTGCGCCATGAGGGTGGCACTGGTGGCCAACGCCGGATCCGGCACCTGCGATCCCGACCAGTGCGCGGAATGGCTGCGCACGTTCGGGGCCGAGGTGGAGCTGTTCGCGATCGACGAGATCGATCGTGCCGTCGCGGCCGGCGCCGAGCGGTTGGTGGTGGCGGGTGGCGACGGCTCGATCGCGCCCGTGGCCGCGGCGGCCGGGCGCGCCGCGACCCCGCTGGGGGTTCTGCCCGCGGGCACCGCGAACGATTTCGCACGCGCGATGGGGATTCCGCCGCTCATGGGCCCTGCAGCGCGGCTGGCGGCACGCGGGACCGAGGTCAAGAAGATCGAGCTGGGCTGGATGGGCGATCGCCCGTTCGTGAACGTGGCCAGCGCCGGGCTTCCCGGCCCGGCCGCCCGAACGGCGAAGGCGTGGAAGAAGCCCCTCGGCCCGCTGGGATACGCCGCGGGCGCGCTGCTCGCCGGCATCATCGCGCGGGCGGTCAGCGTGGAGGTGGCCTGCGACGACGGCCAGCTGTTCGAGGGCGACGCCTGGCAGGTCACGGTGGCAGCCTCGGGCTCCTTCGGGGCGGGTTCGCGCATCGACGAGGCCGACCCCCACGACGGCAAGCTCGAGGTGATCGCCGTGGAGGCCGGGCCGCGTCCTGGCCTGGTGGCCCTGGCCTACCGCCTGCGCGCCGGCACCTTGGGCGAACACCCGCGGGGGCGCCACGCGCGCTGCAAGAGCGCGGACGTGCGGCTGCGGGCGACAACGGAGTTCAACGTCGACGGCGAGGTCGTGGAAAGCGGCTCGGCGCAGTTCCGCGGCGAGGCCGATGCCTTCTCGCTCGTCGTCGGCTGACCGCCTTTCGCCATGGTGTCTGCCAGGATCTCGGCCGTGCGATTCCGACCATGGATGGTCGCCGCAGCGCTCGCGCTGCCGGCGGTCCTCGCTCCCGCGTCGGCGGCCCAGACCGGCGGCACTCCGGTGCCCGGCCCCGGCGACCCCTGCCCGGCGACCTATCCGGGCGACGACGCCGAGCAGAAGGCAACGGCCCGCTGGATGGCCCGCGGCGCGGCCATGCGGGACCTGCCCCAGGAGCTCCCGGTGATGGCCGGGCTAGCCGAGTCGGGCCTGCGCAACCTGCGTCACCCCGGTGGCTCGTTCTTCGGCTTCTTCGGCATGCACAGCTCGCTGAATGCCGGTCCCTACCGGGGCTTTCCCAAGAACCCTGACCTGCAGCTGCGCTGGTTCACCGACACCGCGGTGGCGGTGCGGCAGCGCGAGATCGCCGAGAGCGGCCAGGCGTACGGTGCCCGCGCGGCGGACTTCGGCGAGTGGATAGCCGACGTGGAGCGCCCCGCCCCGGAGAACCGCGACGGCTATCAGCCCTACTTCGAGGAAGCCGACGCCCTGCTACCCGGCTCCTGCCGGCCCAGCGATCACACGCCCGACTCCGCGCCGCCGGTGGTGCGCGTCCGCGGCGCGCGGCGCCAGCGGGGAGCGATCGAGCTGAAGATCCGATGCCCGGTCGAGGCGTGCATGGCGGCGGCCGCGGCCGAGCCGGCTCGGCGCGTGCGGCGCGCCGCGGCCGTGGAGGCCGGGGACGAGGCGGTCACGCTGACCCTGCCCGCCCGCTCGGCGCGCGGCGCCCGGCTGTTGGTCACGGTCACAGCGGTGGACGAGTCGGGCAACGCCGCGCAGGTGCAGCGCCGGATCACGCTGGTGCGCTGATGGCGCCGGACGTTCTCATCCATGGAGACACCAACAGCTCCGCGGCGCTGCGCCACGAGCTGCCGCTGGGCATCATCGACCCCTTCTCCTATTTCGAGATCGGTGGCCGACGGGTGGTCGAGATCGCCTCGATGGAGGCCGGTCGCGTGAAGGAGGCCGCGCCCGACGTGGAGCTGCTCGACCCGTATTCGCTTGGCCTCGACGAGCTGATCGCCCAGGGCATGGGCTGGCACGAGCTCGATTCTGAGCTGTGCCTGCGCGCCGCCCAGCACCTCGGGGCGCGCCGGCTCGTGGTGCCGGGCGCGCTGGGGGTGGCGGTGGCCGACCGCCTGAGAGCAGAGGGGATCGAGGTGGTGCCCGACGAGTCGGAGTTCATCCGGCGCCGGCGGCGAAAGAACCCAGTCGAGCTGGCGGGAATCCGCCGCGCCCAGGCCGCGGCCGACGCGGGAATGGCCGCGGCCGCGGAGCTGTTGCGCAGCGCCGGCGCCGGCGATGGCACGCTCACCCTGGGCGGAGAGCCGCTGACCTCTGAGAGAGTTCGCGAGCGCATCCGCGAGGTCTGCGCCGGCCACGGCGCCCCCGCCCCGGAGGACATCATCGTGGCCGGCGGCGCCGCCGGGGCCAGCGGCCACGAGCAGGGCTCCGGCCCGCTGCCCGCGGGCACCCCGATCATCATCGACTTGTGGCCACGCGACGAGCGCACGGGCTGCTGGGCCGACATGACGCGCACGTTCGTCGCCGGGGGCGAAGCGGCGCCCGACGTGGCCCGCTGGCATGAGCTCTGCCACGAAGCACTCGTCCGCGTGACCGGCGAGGTCCGCGCGGGCGTGACCGGGCGCGCGTTGTTCGACACCGCGTGCGTGGTATTCGAGGAGGCGGGCGAGCTCACGCAGCGCACCAAGCCCGAGGGTGAGGACCTGGCCGACGGCTTCTTCCATTCGCTCGGGCACGGCGTGGGCCTCGAGGTCCACGAGGAGCCCGCCCTCGGTCGCACCGGCACCGGGGATCTGGTGGCGGGCGACGTGGTGGCCGTGGAGCCGGGCTGCTACCGCAAGGGCTACGGCGGCGTGAGGATCGAGAACCTGCTGCTGGTGACCGAGGACGGCTGCGAGGTCATCACCAAATTCCCACTCGATCTCCGGCCCTAGCCCGCTAACTTCAATTCATGCCGCCGCGCGACACGGGTCTCCCCCAAACCGACGCCCAATTCGACTTCGGGCGCGCGCGGCGCAAGCGCGCCCTCTCGCAGATAGCGGCCCGGCTGCGGCGCGAGGGCGACCTGAGCACCATCCTGCCCTTCGAGGAGGTCGTGCGCGCGCTAGGAAGGCGCGACGAGCGCAGCCTCGGGCTCAAGACCATCGACCTCGACTCGATCATCGGGACGGTCGACCGCGGTCGCGAGTTCGATCGCAGCTTTCGCCCCACCTCGGGCCGCGTGCGCCCGCGCTGGGAGCGGATCAACACTGCCCAGCGCAAGGGGCAGGAGATGCCCCCCATCGACGTTTACCGCATCGGCGAGCTGCACTTCGTCAAGGACGGCCACCACCGCGTGTCGGTGGCCCGTGCGCTCGGCTTCGACAAGATAGACGCGTACGTGACCGAGATCGTCACCGAGCTCGGCGCCGGCCGCGAGATCCGGCTCGGCGACCTACCCCTCAAGAGCCACCAGCGGCTGTTCTTCGAGCGCGTTCCCCTGCCGGCCGATGCGCGGGCCGACATCAAGCTGTCCGACGAGTGGCGCTACGCCGCTCTGGCCGAAGCGATCGAGGCCTGGGGCTTTCGCGTGAGCCAGGACCGCGGTGAGCTGATGACCCGCTCCGCGGTCGCCGAGGAGTGGTACGACGACGAGTACCGCCCGGTGGTGGAGATGTTGCGCGAGGCGGAGCTGATCCGCCGCGGCATGACCGAGACCGAGGCCTACATGCGCGTGGCCCACCTGCGCTACCTGATCCTGCGCACCCACGAATGGGACGACGAGGTGATCGAGGCGGTCCGGCGCGACCTGGCCGCTCCGGGCATCGAGGAGGACACGATGGTGCGCGCGCTGCGCAAGGAGCTCAAGTAGGCAGCAAGGAGCGGAGCTCGGCGAGCATCGGCGCCGGGTTCTCGGTCACGTCATTCCAGGTGTAGCGGCGGAAGTCGTCGTCGCGGGCGTAGGCCTCGCGTTCTCTTTGCCTGTCGTTCTCCCAAGCGTGGCGCGAGTGGTGGTAGCGGTAGCCGTCCAACTCGACCGTCAGGTGGTGGTCGGGCCAGCGGCAGTCGACGCGTTTGCTGCCGGCGGGGCGGTTGGTCTGCGGCAATGGGAGGCCGGCTTGTTGTAGGCGTTCGAGGAAGCGGCGCTCGAGGTTGCTCAGGGTGACCCTGACCTCGCCGCGCAAGACGCGGCGAAGCGTCGCCGATCCGGCTGCGCGGGGTCGGCGAGCAAGCGCGGCTTCGACTTGCTTGGGACTGGTGTGGTGGCGCACGCCGGCTTCGTGACAGGCGCGGGCCAGTTCTGCTTCGTCTACGGCAGCAGCCAGGTCGATGAGGGTTTCGGCGGGAGTGGTGACGGGGATGCCGCGCCAGGTCGTGCCTTCGCGCCACCCTTCGCGGACATTTACCCCCCTCACCCCACGCTTGGCGGGAACAGTGGTCTCGGGAGGTGGCGCTTTACCCTTAACCAGGCCGAGTAGATGCGCTGCCGCCCGGCCGCTCAGCAGCGCCCCGTCGCCGGAGGCCTTGACCGCCGCCAAGTGATGCGCTTCGACGCTGGGCGCCGTGTGGCCCACCCGGTAAACGCCGCGAAAGACAGCAATAAGGGCGCCGGTCCGCAGGCGCCGGTCGATCTGCTTGCCGCGGATCCCGACCCGCAGAAGCTCCCTCCGGGTGACCACCCCGTGCGAGCGCCACGCCATAGCGGCCAGCCTTCTGCTCCACAGTGCCGACTTTTCCCCTCATACGGGGGCAAAGTCGACTACTGCAACCGAACTCACCCCCTTATAGCCGCCGTTCAGCGGCAGCGCCGCGCCGCCGGCGGACGAGCTACTGCGTGCCGCCCGTCGCCCCCGGCGTACCCTCGCTATCGGCGCCCCCATCGGCCTGAGCCGGCTCGGGCTCGCGGCCTGCTGCGGCCTGGCCGCCGGTGGCGGCGGGGCCCTGCTGGTCGGTGGTGAGGTTGCGGCCGTCCTCGGGGTCGAACAGGATCAGGCGTGTCGCGTCGACCCATAGCTCGGCATCCTGGTTCTCGGTGACCTCGGCGGCCGGGTCCAGGCGGGCCACGATGCGCCCCTCCTCGCCGGAGCTCGGCACCTCGCCGCCGCCGGCGTCCTCCGCCAGCTCGCGCAGCTCGGCCGACTCGATGCTCTGGTCGGAGTCCACGCTGAAGTGGGCGTACAGCTCGGAGCCCATCGACTCCACCACCTCGATGTGAGCGTTGAAGGTCATGCCGCGGTCGCGCGCGTCACCGGTCAGGGCGGCGGCCTCGAAGGCCTCGGGCCGCACGCCGGCGATCAGCTGCTTGCCCTCGGACCGGCCCACACGCTCGCGCACGTCCTGCGGCAGCTTCACGTCGCCGATCGGAAGCTTGACCGTGTCGCCCTCCAGCGTCGCGGGCATGAAGTTCATGGCCGGCGAGCCGATGAAGCCGGCCACGAAGAGGTTGACGGGGTCGTTGTAGAGGTCCATCGGGCTGCCCACCTGCTGGAGCTCGCCGGAGCGCATCACGGCCACGCGGTCGCCGAGGGTCATGGCCTCGGTCTGGTCGTGGGTCACGTAGACCGTCGTGGTGCCGAGGCGCTGCTGGATGCGCGACACCTCGGTGCGCATCTGCACGCGCAGCTTGGCGTCGAGGTTGGAGAGCGGCTCGTCCATCAGGAAGACGGAGGGATCGCGGACGATCGCCCGCCCCATCGCCACGCGCTGGCGCTGGCCTCCCGAGAGGTTCGCGGGCTTGCGGTCGAGATGCTGCTCGAGGTCGAGAATGCGAGCCGCCTCGCCGACCTTCTCGTCGATCTCGCTCTTGTCGGTGCCGCGAAGCTTCAGGGCGAAGCCCATGTTGTCGCGCACGGTCATGTGCGGATAGAGCGCGTAGTTCTGGAAGACCATCGCGATGTCGCGATCCTTGGGCGCCTTGTCGTTGACGACGTTGTCGCCGATGCGCAGCTCGCCGTCGGAGATGTCCTCGAGGCCCGCGATCATCCGCAGCGCGGTCGACTTGCCGCAGCCCGACGGGCCCGACCAGGATCACGAACTCGCCGTCCTCGATCTCGAGGCTCATGTCCTTGACGGCCTCGAAGCCGTCCGGATAGCGCTTCGTGATGTTGTCGAGAGTGATCTGGGCCATGCGGTGAGACCTCCTGTGAGCTAACCCTTGACCGCGCCGGCGGTGAGGCCCGCGACGATGCGGCGCTGGAAGATGAAGACCATGATGATGATGGGGATGGTGACCACGATCGGAAGCCGCCGCGATAGCGCCGATGGGCTGCTCGAACTGCGACGCGCCGGTGAAGAAGGCCAGCGCCGCGGGCACTGTGCGAGCAGCGTCGGTGGACGTCAGCGTGTTGGCGAAGATGAAGTCGTTCCAGGCGAAGATGAAGACGAGGATGGCGGCCGTGAACACGCCGGGCGCGGCCAGGGGCACGATCACCTTGGTGAAGGCCTGGAAGGGCGTGGCGCCGTCCACCTGCGCTGCCTGCTCGAGCTCCCACGGGATCTCCCGGAAGAAGGCTGACAGCGTGTAAATCGCCAGCGGCAGCGTAAAGGTCATGTACGGAATGATCAGCCCCGGCCAGGTGTCGTACAGCCCGATCGCGCGCCACATGTCGAAAAGCGAGCCGACGATTGAGATGGGCGGGAACATGGCCACCGCGAGCGCGCCGGACAGGATCACGGTCTTGCCCTTGAAGTCGAGCCGCGAAGTTGCATACGCGGCCAGCGCCGCCAGCACGATCGAGATGAGGGTGGCGATCATGGCGATGCCGATCGAGTTGATCAGCGCGGCAAGGAAGGTGTCGTCGGAGAAGATGACCTCGTAGTTGTCGAAGGAGAAGCCGGAGAAGAACTTGCGGTCCGCGACCTGGGTCGGCGTCTTGAACGACAACGAGGCGATCCACGCCACGGGGATCAGGGCGTAGAGGATCACCACGAGGATGCCGATGAGCCACATCAGCTTGCCGCGCGCGGTGGTCTCGCTCACTTCGCCCCCCCTGTCTGCTCGGCTGTGCTTGCGCCGAGCCCCTTGACGAACAGAACTGCGATCAGGATCACGCAGATGAAGATCAGGATCGACACGGCCGAGCCGAGGCCGAGGTTGAGCCGGTTGATCAGGATGTTGAAGCCCAGGATGGACACGGTTTCCGTGCCGTTGGCGCCGCCGGGTTGGATGATGTAGGCGCTGTCGAACAATCGGAACGCGTCGAGCGTGCGGAACAGCAGCGCCACCAGGATTGCCGGGCGCATCAGCGGCAGGGTGATGCGCACGAACCGCTGGATGGTGCTGGCGCCGTCGACCTTCGCGGCCTCGTGCAGCTCATCCGGGACGAGCGCGAGCCCGGCCAGTAGCAGGAGGGCCATGAAGGGCGTGGTCTTCCAGACCTCGGCCAGGATGATGATGAAGATCGAGCCCGACTGGTTTGTCAGCGGGGCGTAGTCATCGGGCACGAGCGGCAGCCCGGCCACGAAGCCCACGGTGGGGTCAAAGGCGAAGCGCCACGTGAACGCGGCCACCACGGTGACGATCCCGTAGGGGATCAGCACTGCCGAGCGCACCCCGCCGCGACCGAAGATGGCCTTGTGCATGACCAGCGCGATGGCCATCCCGAGCACGAGCTCGAAGGACACCGAGACCACGGTGATGACGAGGGTCACGAACACGTCCGACCACCAGGTCGTGGAGGTCAGAACGTCGACGTAGTTGGAAAGGCCGACGAACTCCTTCTCGTCGGGGAAGCGCAGGTCGATTTTCTGGAATGAGAGGTAGAGCGCGTAGCCGATCGGATAGCCGGTCACGAGCAGCATCGCGACCACCGCCGGCGCACACAGCATCCACGCCAGCTTGCGCTCGGCCTTGGCGCGGTCGGTGACCTTGCCCTTGGGCTTCTGCTCCGCGGCGGTGCCGGCGGGCGCGGCCCCTGCTTGGGCGGCTTCCATTAGAAGATCGCTCCTTCGGCAGCCTTTTCCATGCGGTCGCGCAGCTTCGACTCCATGGTGTCGGGGTCGACGGCGTCGGGTGGGTGGAAGCTCTTCTGGATGGCCAGCGAGATGTCGCTGTAAGCCGGAGTCACCGGGCGCGGGGCGGCAGCGTCGATCGACTCGCGCAGAACGTCGGCGAAGGGGAAGGCCTTGATGACCTTCTTGTCCTCATAGAGCGCCTCGGTGGTGGGCGGCAGGCCGCCCAATTCGGCCGCGACGATCTGGTGCTCGTCGCTGGCCAGGCACTCCGCGGCGTCGAAGGCCAGATCGCTGTTGTTGCTGTAGCTCGAAACGCCGATGTTGATCCCGCCGAGCGGAGGCCTGCTCTCCTTGTCCTTCTCGGTGCGCGGGTAGCGGGCCCAGCCGATCTTCTCCTGGAAGCCCTTGATGGCGGCTGCGCTCGGGTAGATGAAGGTGTAGTTGAGCTGGTAGTTCGAGCGCTCGGACTCGAACCCGAGCCGCGCCTCGTCCTCCTTGTTGATGGACATGCCGGGAGGCGCAGCCGGCGAGTTGGCCAGCTTGCTCTCGATCTCGGCCGCCTTGGTGGCGCTGGCGTCGACCTTCACGTTTCCGTCCTGATCGACCACCTGGCCGCCGGCTCCGGCGATCAGGGCGTTTATCCAAACGGTCAGGCCCTCGTACTGGGCGCCCTGCACCTCGATGGCCTTGCCCTCCTCGGAGGCTTGGTCGATCATCTCGTCCCAGGTGAAGTCATCGGGCGGTGGGTCGACCTGGTCCTTGCGGTACCAGAGCAGCTGCGTGTTGCTGGTGAAGGGGATGCCGTAGATCTTGCCCTTGTAGTCCACGGTCTTGAGCGGGCCCTCCAGTCGGCCCGCCTCGGCCGCCTTGCGGCGCTCGCCCTCCCAGGGCTGGATCCAACCTGCCTCGGCCAGCTCGGCGGTCCAGATCACGTCCATGCCGATCAGGTCGATGCTGTCGTCCTCGGCCGCGAGCCGCCGGACGACCAGCTCGCGCTGCTGGTTGGCGTCGTTCGGCAGCTTGACGTAGTTGATCTGGTACTTGCCGCCGGCCTCCTTGTTGCAGTCGGCCACGGCCTTGTCGAAGGCTCCGCCCGGCTCGTTGAAGACGTACCAGTTGATGGCGCGGGCGCCCGAGCCGCCCTCGTCTCCGCCGACTCCGCAGCCGGTGGCGACCGCGCAAACCACCGTCGCCAAGAGGGCGACCAGCGTCCGGGTCCACCCTCTCGTGCCCTCCTTGGCCATCACCTGAGCGGCGTGTACCCAGTCGGGGCAGCATTGATGCGCATGCGGGGCGTTCTCCCTCCTCGTGGCCCGCGCAGGGGCCGAGACAACGTTGTCTGCACCCTAGACAGAAGCAAGGCGCCATGTCAAGGTGAGCGCGGAAGAACGTTTTCTGAATATGAGCGGGACACCCTCAGAAGGGTCGACGCGCGAGCGCCGGCGCCCGACCATGATCGACGTGGCCGCGCTCGCCGGGGTCAGCCTCAGCACGGTCTCGCGCGTGGTGAACGAGCAGGGTGCGGTCCGGGTGGACATGGCGCAGCGGGTCCGCGAGGCCGTGGAGCTGCTCGGCTACCGGCGCGACCTCACGGCCAGCACCCTGCGGCGAGCCGACCGAGCCTCGTCCAGCGTCGGGCTGGTGATCGAGGACGTGGCCAATCCCTTCTTCTCCACCATCCATCGAGGTGTGGAGGAGGTGGCGCGAGCTCGCGGCGTGCTGACCCTCGCCGGCAGCTGCGACGAGGATCCCCGGCGTGAGCGCGAGCTGGTGCACGGCCTTTGCGAACGCCGCGTCGACGGCCTCGTGATCGCCCCGATCGAGCGCAATCACAGCTACCTGCTGCGCGATCTCGAGGCGGGCATGGTGGTGGTGTTCATCGATCGCCCGCCCCGAGGCATCGAAGCCGACGCTGTCCTGATCGACAACGCCGGCGCGGCGGAGCAAGCGGTCGACCACCTCGTCGGAGCGGGCCACCGGCGGATCGCCTTCCTGGGAGATCGCGAAGAGATCTACACGGCGCGCGAGCGCCTGGCGGGGTATCGCCTGGCGCTCCGGCGCCACGGCCTCCCGTACGACGACGCGCTCGTGCGCATGGAGCTCGACGAGAGCCCGCGGGCGCGGTCGGCCACGCTCGAACTCTTCGAGATCTCCGAAGCGCCCGGCGCCCTGCTGACGAGCCAGAACTACATAACCATCGGCGCCGTTCACGCGCTGCAGGCGCTCGGCCGCCAGCACGAGATCGCACTGGTGGGCATCGACGACGTGGCCATGGGCGACGCGATCGAGCCCCGCCTCACCGTGGTGGCCCAGGACCCGCTGGGCATGGGCCGCGCGGCCGCCGAGCTTCTGTTCGCCCGGCTCGACGGCGCCACCGGGCCCGCGCGGCGCCTGCTCATACCCACCGAGCTGCTCGTCCGCGGATCGGGCGAGATCGCGCCGCTCTAGCTCGGCCCGATCGCGCCGGCGTGGGGCGCCAGCTCCCCGTCGCGCAGCGACCCAGGGTGCGTCTCCACCCGAGGCTCGCCCCGGATCGGTACCGGCAGAGGCTCCGCGGTGGTGTTCACGGCCACCGTGTGCTCGCCGCGGCGGTAGGCCACCACGCCGTCGGCCGCGTCGAGCAGCTCGAGCCCGTCGCCCAGCACCCGGCGCAGGGCGAGCAGGTCGCGGACCATGGAGAGGAAGGAGGACGGGTCGTCGCGCTGGGCCTCGACGTTGTGCGCCTGGGGATCGACCACCGGGAGCCAGGGCTCGCCCGTGGTGAAGCCGCCGCCCGGCGAGGCGTCCCACTGCATCGGGTGGCGGAAGCGGTCGCGCCCCGCGCGATCGAACTGACTCTCGTCCGGCGGGCCGTCGCTCTGGCCGATCTCGTCGCCCTGGTAGAGAAAGGCCGGGCCGGGCAGCGTCAGCAGCAGCATGGCCGCGGCGCGCGCGTTCTCGGCTCCGAAGCGGGTCGCGAGGCGGCCGAAGTCGTGGTTCGACATCACCCACGCGGCGCGCCCGGGTATGTGTGTGCAGGCCTCGATCGCGCCGCGCAGCGCCTGCGCGTCCCAGGGCGCGTGCAAGAGCTCGAAGGCGAAGACCGCGTCGAAGTGATCGGAGTAGGGCTGCCAACGGGCAGCCGGGAGATAGACCTCCCCCACCAGGAACGCCGTCCGCCCGCACGCCTTGCGGATACCGGCCAGCGCCTCACCGGTGTCGGGCGCGTTGCGCGAGTTGCTCAGGGCAAGGCTCGCCTCGTAGTCGCTCAGCGGCAGGCCGAAGGGCTCAGTCGCGGGCGGGTCGTCGCGCAGCTGGGGATCCTTGAGCAGGCGGTCGATGGCGTCGATCCGAAAGCCGTCCGCCCCGCGCTCGAGCCAGAAGCGCAGCACGTCGTGCATCGCCGCCACCACCTCGGGGTTCCGCCAGTCGAGGTCGGGCTGCTCGGGATAGAAGGAGTGCAGGTAGTAGCGGCCGTTCAGGGGCTCCCACGTCGAGCCGCCGAAGGCCGAGGACCAGTTGTTGGGCTCGTCGGCCCAGATGTACCAGTCGGGGTGCTCGCGAAACCACGGATGCTCGATCGAGGTGTGGCAGGGAACGATGTCGAGCAGCAGCTTCATGCCGCGCGCGTGCGTCTCCTCGGCGAGCGCGTCGAAGTCGGCCAGGCTGCCGAAAACCGGGTCGACGTCCGTGTAGTCGGACACGTCGTAGCCGAAGTCGGCCATCGGGGAGGGGTAGATGGGCGAGAGCCAGATGGCGTCTACGCCGAGCCACTCCAGGTGGTCGAGGCGAGAGCGGATGCCCGGCAGGTCACCGATGCCGTCGCCGTCGGAGTCCTGGAAGGACCGCGGATAGATCTGGTACACGACCATCGACCCCACGCTACGCGAAGAGCGTCTGCGCCCGCCCTGATGCCAAACGACGGCGAGGCGCCGGAGCGCCTCGCCGCGGGTCGGGGGGACGGGGGCCGGCACATGTCGGCGTAGCCGGCTCCCGTGGTCTGCGGAGACTGCCTTCGTGGCCGTCACCGCAGATACCTCCTCGTGTACCGGGGAGCGGTTTGGTCTAAACGACCTTTCGGGTAACGAACCGCACATGGCCACCGCTGCTCGCAAGAGCCCCTTCGCGACCAAGTCCACCGAGCAGCTCCTCAAGACCGCGGAGGGCTCGGGCCTCCAGCGAGGAATCGGCACCCTCGATCTCACCGCGCTCGGCATCGGGGCGATCATCGGCACGGGCATCTTCGTGATCGTCGGCGAGGCGATCGGCGAGTCCGGTCCCGCCCTTGTCATCTCATTCGTGCTCGCGGGCGTGACCTGCGTCTTCTCCGCGCTGTCCTACGCCGAGCTGGCGTCGACGATTCCGGTCTCGGGATCGGCCTACACCTACGCCTACGCGACGATGGGCGAGCTGCTCGCCTTCATCATCGGGTGGGACCTGATCCTCGAGTACGGCGTATCGGTGGCCGCCGTGGCGGTGGGCTGGGGGGCTTACTTCGTCGAGCTGATGGACTCGTTGTTCGGGGTTACGCTCAGCGAGTCGATCACCCTGCCTCCGGGCGACGGCGGCAACGTCAACGTCCCCGCCTTCATGCTCATACTGGCCGTCGCCGGCGTCCTGATCCTCGGCGTTCGCCAATCGGCGCGCTCGAACACAATCATGGTGATCACGAAGCTGGTGGTACTGGCCTTCTTCATCCTCGTGGCGATCACCGCGTTCGACGGCGACAACTTCTCCAACTTCGCCCCCAACGGCTGGAGCGGCATCGAGAACGCCGCCGCGCTGATCTTCTTCGCCTACATCGGCTTCGACGCGGTCTCCACCGGCAGCGAGGAGTGCAAGGACCCGGCCAAGAGCCTGCCGATCGCGATCGTCGGCTCGCTGGTGATCTGCACGATCATCTACATCCTCGTGTCCGTGGCGGCGGTCGGCGCGCTGCCCGCCGACCAGCTGGCCGGCCAGGACGCGCCTCTGGCTGTCGCTCTCTCCGAGGGGGCGGGAGTCCAATGGGGCGCCGACATCGTCACCTTCGGAGCGCTCGTGGCCATCACGAGCGTGGTGCTCACCATTCTCTATGGCCAGACACGGGTGGCCTTCTCGATCTGCCGCGACGGCCTGCTTCCCTCGAGCCTCGCCGTAGTGTGGGAGAAGACGCGCACGCCCGTGATCCTGACCCTCGTGTTCGCGATCCCCATAGCGCTTCTGGCCGCGTTCGTGCCGCTGCAGGAGATCGTCGAGCTGGTGAACATAGGCACGCTCTTCGCCTTCCTCATCGTGAACATCGCGGTGATCGTGCTACGGCGGACGAAGCCCGACATGGAGCGCGGCTTCCGCGTGCCGCTGGTGCCCGTCGTCCCGATCATCGGTGGCCTTCTCTGTATCTACCTGATGACCAAGCTGCCAGGGACGACCTGGGTGCGCTTCGGCCTGTGGCTGGTGCTCGGCATGATCATCTACGCCGCCTACGGGTACCGCCACTCGACTATGCGCAACGACGGCGACGAGCCGGCCGACGCGGAGATGGCCTAGTAGGCGTACTCGCCACCGCCGCCGCGACTTGGTTCATGGCCGGCGTGGGCTGGTTCGTGCAGGTGGTGCATTACCCGCTGTTCGCGTCGGTGGGCACCGACGCCTTTCCCCGGTACCACGAGGCCCATTCGCGGCTGACGACCCGGGTCGTCCTCCTGCCCATGGTCGTGGAGCTGGCCGGCTCGGCGCTGCTGGTGGCCGACCGCCCAGCCGGAGTGGGGGCGGGATTGGCATGGGCCGGCCTGGCTCTGGCGCTGGTCACGTGGGTTTCCACGGCGGCGATCCAGGTGCCTCGCCACCGCACCCTCACGCCGGACGGCGTGAAGAGCCTCGTGGCCGGGACCTGGGTCCGCACCATCGCGTGGACGGCCCACGGCGGGGTGATGCTGGCCATGCTCGACGCCGCACGCTGAACCGCCCGATAGTGTGATTTGCGATGGCTTCTTCGCGCAAGGACGAGCGCGAGAAGGAGCGGCGTTTCAACCTGCGGACGCTCGTGATCGCGAGCTCCGCCTCCGCCACGGCGGCCGTCGTGACCTCGCAGCTCTGGATCGCCGGCACCTGGATCGCCGCGGCGCTGACGCCTGTGCTGGTGGCCCTGGTCAGCGAGCTGCTGCACCGCCCGACCGAGAAGATCGCCGAGCGCCTCACCACCGACCGGCCGCCCCTGCGGGGCGAGCGCGAACCTTCGCCGCGGGAGCTCGAGCCGGGCGAGGCGCCGATCCGCGTGTACCGCAGCGGCTCACCCCCACCGCGCCGGCGCAGGATCGCGGTGGGCGCCGTGCTCGGCACCGGCGCGCTGGCGCTGGTGATCGCGGTGGTGGCGCTGACCGTGCCAGAGCTGATCGCCGGCGGCGCGGTGGGCAGCAGCGACAGCAGGACCACCTTCTTCCAGCGCGATCGCGAGCGCTCGACCTCCGAAGAGGAACAGCAGCGCCAGGCGCCGTCCGAGAGCACCCGGGAGTCGCCGTCGGCCACCGTTACGCCGAGCGAGCCTCAGACCAGCGGGGAGACGACCACCGAGCCGCCCGCCACCGAGCCGCCGCCCACGGCGACCACTCCCCCGCCCACGAGCTCGACGCCGGCCCCGGCCCCGGCACCGGCACCGGGTGCGCAGCCCTAGCCGGGGCGATGCGTAGGCTGCGCGAATCCACCAGCTCGCCGAGAACGTATTCCGGCTCAAGGGCCGGCCACCCAACGTGATCAACGTCTACCTGGTCGAGGACGTGCTGATCGACGCGGGAACCGACCGCGCGCACAGGCGAATCCTGCCCCAACTCGAGGGCCGCCAGGTAAGCGCCCACGCGCTCACCCACGCCCATCCCGACCACTACGGCTCGAGCCACAAGGTCTGCGAGGCCCTCGAGATCCCGCTCTGGTGCAGCGAGCGTGACGCGCCGGTGGTGGAGGGCGCGCGCCCGCCGACCGGCGAGGGCCGGGGTCGCGGACTGGCGGCCAAGCTGCCGCTTCCGCCCGCCCACACGGTCGCGCGCAAGCTCGAGGAAGGCGATGAGGTGGCCGGGTTCACGGTGATGGAGACCCCCGGCCACTCCCCGGGCCACCTCTCGTTCTGGCGCGACTCCGACCGCACTCTCATCTGCGGCGACGTGTTCTTCAACCTCAATCCGCTCACCGGCCGGCCCGGCCTGCGCGAGCCCCCGCGGGTCGTGACCCCCGACGTGGCGCTCAACCGGGAGTCCGCCCGGCGCGTGGCCCGCCTCCAGCCGGCGTTGACGCTCTTCGGGCACGGCCCGCCGCTGCGCGACGCCGAGAAGCTCGTCCGCTTCGCGCAGTCCCTGCCGCGCTGAGCGACTCAACCGGACGAGAGCGCGTGCCACCATTGACGCCGGTGGCCCAGCGCTCTCACCACCACGGCCACGACCACGTGGCCACGGCGAACGGACGCCGGCTCGGCGTCGCCCTCGCACTGATCCTGGGGTTCATGGCGGTCGAGGTGGTCGTCGGCATCCTCGCCTCCTCCCTCGCCCTGCTCTCCGATGCCGCGCACATGCTCACGGACGCCGGCGCGATCGCGCTCGCTCTCGTGGCGGCGCGACTGGCCGGCAGGCCGGCGCAGGGCGGCTTCACCTTCGGGCTCAAGCGCGCGGAGATCCTCTCCGCGCAGATCAACGGCGTGACGCTGGTGGCGCTGGCCGCGGTGATCGTGTTCGAGGGCATTCGCCGGCTGGTGTCGCCCCCGGACGTCGATGGCACGGCCGTGCTGGTGGTCGCCCTGGCGGGCATCGGGGTGAACCTGCTCGCGACCCTGGTCCTCGCCGGCGCCGACCGCCGCAGCCTCAACGTCGAGGGCGCCTTCCAGCACGTGCTGACCGACCTCTACGCCTTCATCGCCACGGCGGTCGCCGGCGGCGTCATCCTGGCGACCGGCTGGGGACAGGCCGACGGCATAGCCGCGCTGCTCGTGGCCGCGCTCATGTTCCGATCCGGGTGGGGTCTGCTGCGTGAGTCCGGGCGGGTACTGCTCGAGGCCGCACCGCGCGGCCTCGACCCCCAGGAGATCGGCCGCACGCTCGCCTCGGAGCCCCACGTGGTGGAGGTGCACGACCTCCACGTGTGGGAGGTCACCTCGGGAATGCCCTCGCTGTCGGCGCACGTGACCGTCGGCGCGGGCTGCGACACCCAGTCGCACCGTCGCCGCCTCTCCGAGCTGCTGCAGGAGCGCTTCGGCATCGAACACACAACGCTTCAGGTCGAGGCCCGCCACGAGGGCCCGCTGGAGATCGAGCCGCTGCGGCCGGGCAGGGTCTGAATGCCCCGCTTCGTGATCCAGCAGCACGATGCGACCTCGATGCACTACGACTTCCGCCTCGAGGTGGACGGGACCTTCAAGTCGTGGGCCGTGCCCAAGGGGCCCTCCACCGACCCGCGCGACAAGCGCCTGGCGATGGCCGTCGACGACCACGAGATCTCCTGGGGCGACTTCGAGGGCGTGATTGGCGAGGGCTACGGCGCGGGCCGGGTGATCGTGTGGGATCGCGGCAGCTACGAGAGCCTTCACGAGGAGCCGATGGGCGAGTCGCTGGCCGCCGGGCACGCCTCGTTCTGGCTCGACGGCCACAAGCTGCGCGGCGGCTGGTCCCTGAGGCACACCGACGGCCGGCGCTGGCTGCTTATCAAGCGCCGCGACGAGGAGGCCGACGCCCGGCGCCGGCCCACCAGCACCCAGCCCGAATCGGTGGTCAGTGGGCGGAGGATCGACGAGGTGGAAAGCTGAGCGACTACGCCGCAATGAAGGCCGTGCTCTCCGACGAGCCGTTCTCGGATCCTGCTTGGGTCTTCGAGCGCAAGCTCGACGGCGTTCGTTGCATCGCCCACCGCGACGGCTCGCGGGTGCGCCTGCTCTCGCGCACCGATCGCGACATGAGCGCTCAGTACTGGGAGATCGCCGAGGCCCTCGAAGCCGATCCGTGCGAGAACTTCGTGATCGACGGCGAGGTGGTGGCCCTCGACAGCCACGGGATCTCGCGGTTCGGGCGGCTGCAGCGCCGGGGCAAGGAGCGGGTGGCCATCTACCTGTACGTGTTCGACCTGCTGCGCTTCGAGGGCACCGATCTGCGCGAGCTGCCCCTGCGGGAGCGCAAGCAGCAGCTGCGCGACGGCCTGCGCTTCCACGACCCGATCCGCTTCACCCCGCACCGCAACGAGCAGGGCGAGCGCCTGTTCGAGGAGGCCTGCCGCAAGGGCCTGGAGGGGGTGATCGCCAAGCGGGCCGACAGCCCGTATCGGTCCGCGCGCTCGCGCGACTGGCTGAAGCTCAAGTGCCACGCCGAGCAGGAGCTCGTGATCGGGGGCTACACCGCGCCGCAGGGGACGCGCACCGACTTCGGCGCGCTGCTCGTGGGCTACTTCGAGGGCGAGCAGCTCCGCTACGCGGGCAAGGTGGGCACCGGGTTCGGACAGTCGACCCTCGCCGAGCTGGGCGCGGCGATGCGAGAGCTCGAGGTGGAGGACAACCCGTTCGCCGAGGTCAATCCCGTCCCGCGCGGCACGCACTGGGTCAAGCCGGAGCTGGTGGCCCAGATCGCCTTCGCGGAATGGACGCGCGACGGGCGCCTGCGCCACCCGCGCTACCTGGGCCTGCGCGACGACAAGGCCGCCTCCGAGGTGGTACGGGAAGTTCCATCGTGAGCGTCGAGATAAGCCATCCCGACAAGGTGCTGTTCCCCGAGGACGGGATCACCAAGGGGGAGCTGGCCGATTACTACGAGCAGGCGGCGGAGTGGATGCTGCCCCACATCGAGGGCCGGCCGCTCAGCTTGCAGCGCTTTCCCGCGGGAATAGGCCAGCGCGGCTTCTTCCACAAGGACGCGCCCGACTACTTCCCCGCGTGGGTGCGGCGCGTGAAGGCGGCCAAGCACGGCGGGAGCGTGACCCACGCCATCGCGAGCGACACCCGGACGCTGGTGTACCTGGCCAACCAGAACACCATCACGCCGCACATCTGGCTGTCGCGCGCGGACCGGATCGACCGGCCCGACCGCCTCGTGATCGACCTCGATCCGGCGCCGGGAAGCGACTTCGCCGATGTCCGGCGCGCCGCTCGCAGTGCGGGCGACCTCCTGCGCGACGTGGGCCTCGAGCCCTACGCGCAGGTCACGGGCTCCAAGGGGATCCACGTGTGGACGCCGATCCAGCGCCGCGCGGACTTCGATCACGTGAAGGAGTTCGCGGACGAGCTGGCCGAGCTGCTGGCCAACCGCGATCCCGACACCCTGACCACCGAGTTCCGCAAGGAGAAGCGCGAAGGGCGGATCCTGGTCGACGTGCTGCGCAACCGTTACGCACAGACCGTCGTGCCGCCCTACGCCGTGCGCCCCCGCGCCGGAGCGCCCGTGGCCACCCCGATCGAGTGGAGCGAGCTGTCCGACTCGAAGCTGCGCCCCGATCGATGGACGGTCCGGACGGTGCTGCGGCGCCTAGGGCGCAAGGGCGATCCCTGGGCGGACATGCAGGGCGAGGCGCGCGGTCTGTCGCAGCCCCGCAAACGCCTGCGGGCGCTGGCCTGATCCCCCGTTTAGCAGCACTCGGCGGGGGTAGACCAAACCTATGCCGACGACGGGCGATTCCGCCGAGCGCCGGCTCGAGGCGCTGATCGAGCGCGGCGAGGACAGGGGATGCGTGAACCTCTCCGACTTCTCGGAGCTGGTGTCCGAGCTGGGCCTCCCCGAGGAGGAGAACGAAGCGCTGCACGATCAGCTCGAGGCGCGCGGCGTCGTGCTGACCGACGACTGCGGCCAGGGCCCGCCGGCCGGGCCGGTCTACAACCACGACGCGCTCGCCACGCTGACCAGCGACGCGCTGCAGCTCTTCCTGCGCGACGTCCGCCGTCACCCGCTGCTCACCGCCGCGGAGGAGGTGGAGCTCGCGCAGCGCATCGAGCGCGGGGACCTCGAGGCCAAGGAGCGGATGGTCAACTCCAACCTGCGATTGGTCGTGTCGCTGGCCAAGAAGTACCAGGGTCACGAGCTGGCTCTGCTCGACCTCATCCAGGAGGGCATCCTCGGGCTGATCCGAGCCGCCGAGAAGTTCGACTGGCGTAAGGGCTACAAGTTCTCGACCTACGCGACCTTCTGGATCCGCCAGGCGATCCAGCGCGGGCTGGCCAACCAGGGCCGCACTATCCGCATCCCCGTGCACATCGGCCAGCGCGAGCGAAAGATCGCTCGCGTCGAGCGCGAGCTGGCGGCCCGGCACGGCCGCCCGCCCTCCGACGAGGAGATCGCCGCCGCCGCGGATCTCACCCTGATCGAGCTGCACGAGACGCGCGAGGCCCTCCGCACAATCACGAGCCTCGAACGCACGGTCGGCGAGGAGGGCCAGACCGAGCTCGGCGACCTGCTGGCGAGCAACGAGCCCGAGCCCCACCAGGAGGTGGAGATCGGACTGCGAGACCGCACCGTGCGCGAGGCGCTGGAGCAGCTGCCGGAGCAGGAGCGCCGGGTGATCAAGCTGCGCTACGGCATCGGCGGCCAGGACCCGACCGCGCTGCGGGAGGCGGGCCGCCTGATGGGCCTCTCGCCGGAGCGGGTGCGCCGCATCGAGCACAAGGCGCTCGAGCACCTGGCCGAGATACGAGAGGTGGCGGCCCTGTCCGAGGCTCCCTGGTAGTGCCCAACCCCGAGCAGGAACAGGCCCGGATTCGCGAGAACATCGAGCGCACCCGCGCCGAGCTCGGGCAGACGGTCGAGGCGCTGGCCCAGAAGGCCGACGTCAAGGCCCAAGCACAGGCCAAGGCACAGGAGCTCCAGCGCAGGCTCCCCGAGCCGCTGCGCGACAAGCCGGTCCTCCCGGTGGCCGCGGGCATCGGGGTGGCCTTGGTCGCGCTGTGGCTCATCAGGAGGCGCTAGCGATGTCCTGGGGCGGAGTCCTCAAGCGCACCTTCAAGGAGTTCCAGCAGGACAACCTCACCGATTGGTCCGCGGCGCTCACCTATTACGCAGTGCTGTCGATCTTCCCCGCATTGATCGTGCTCGTGTCGATTCTCGGGCTCATCGGGCCTTCGGCCACCGACCCGCTGCTCGAGAACCTCGAAACCGTCGCCCCGGGGCCCGCGAACGACATCCTCACCGACGCGATCGAGAACCTCCAGAGCAGCTCGGGAGCATCGGGGGTCGTCTTTGTCGTCGGCCTGGCCGCCGCGGTCTGGTCTGCCTCGGGCTACATCTCGGCCTTCATGCGCGCCTCGAACGTGATCTATGACATCGAGGAGGGGCGGCCGATCTGGAAGACCCTCCCGGTGCGGGTGGGGCTGACCGTCCTGCTCATGGTGCTGACCGCCATCAGCTCGGTGGCGGTCACGCTCAGCGGCGGCCTCGCCCGAGAGGCCGGCGACCTCATCGGCGTCGGCGACACCGCGATCCAGGTGTGGAACATCGCCAAGTGGCCCGTCCTCCTGCTCCTCGTCAGCTTCATGTTCGCGGTGCTCTACTGGGCGGCGCCCAACGTCAAGCAGCCCGGCTTCAAGCTCATCTCCCCGGGCTCCGTGCTGGCCGTGATCGGCTGGCTCATCGCGTCCGCGGCCTTCGCGTTCTACGTGGGCAATTTCGGTTCCTACAACAAGGTCTACGGCGCGCTCGCGGGTCCGATCATCTTCCTCGTGTGGCTGTGGATCTCGAACATCATGATCCTGCTCGGGGCGGAGTTCAACGCGGAGCTCGAGCGCGGCCGCAAGATCGAGCAGGGCATGCGCCCGGAGGACAAGGAGCCTTACATGGAGCCGCGCGACACGCGCAAGATGGAGCAGAACAAGTCGTGAGCGTCGAGGCCGGCGAGAAGCTGGCGGACGGAGTGTTCACGGGCTACGCCCCGCCCGAGCAACGGCCGTCGTTTGCGTCGCACGCCGCCTTCGCGGCGCTGTTCAACGGCGGCCTTGCCGCCGGAGTGCTCGCCGCGAGGCGCGCGGGCCACGAACTGCCCGATCGCCTCGACGAACGCGACCTTCTGCTGGTCGGCGTGGCCACCCACAAGCTGAGCCGGACGCTCGCCAAGGAGAAGGTCACCGTCTTTCTCCGCGCCCCCTTCACCGAGTTCGAGGCCAAGGGCGGGCCGGGCCAGGTGGAGGAGCGACCCCGCGGGGCCGGCTTTCGGCGCACGCTCGGCGAGCTCGTGACCTGTCCGTACTGCCTGAGCATGTGGGTGTCCGGTGGCTTTCATCTCGGCCTGCTCACCGCGCCGCGCGCGACGCGCTTCGCCGCCTCCGTCCTTGTCGCGGTCACGATCTCCGACTTCCTGCAGCTCGCGCACCGGGCGGCTGAGCGCTCGCCCCAGGACTCCGCGTAGCCTGAGGCCCTTGGCCGATCCCCTGCCCGACGCGGAGATAGATCGCCTCTACGGCCTGCCGCTCGACGAATTCGTCGCCCAGCGTGACGCCCTGGCCAAGAGGCTGCGGGGCGACGGCGAGAAAGACGCCGCGGCCGCCGTCAAAGCGCTTCGGAAGCCCACCGCCGGGGCCTGGGCGCTCAACCAGGCCGTGCGCCGAAGGCGTGCCGAAACCGACGCCCTGCTGAAAGCCGGTGAGCGCCTGCGCGCCGCCCACGCGAGCCTGCTGGCGGGCGGCGACCGCGCGGAGCTGCGGGCGGCGATGAACGATCAACGCGAGCTGGCGGCGGCCCTGGCCGACTGTGCCGAGGCGATCGCCAGCGAGACGGGGAAGAGCGGCCCGGCTCTAAAGGAACGCGTGCGGGCGACGCTGCATGCGGCGGCACTCGACGACGACATCCGCGAGGAACTGGACCGCGGCCGCCTGGTGCGCGAGCGCGAGGCGGTGGGGTTGGGAGCGGCCTTCTCGGCGCCGGCCGCGGCCTCCGAGGGCCGCCGCGCCGGGGCCCGTGAGCCCTCCAAACGGGAGAGCAAGCGCTCGGCCGACCGAGCGGAGGCCGAGCGGCGGCTCGAAGAGGCCCAGGCGGACCGTGACCAGGCCGACGAGGCCGCTCAGGAGGCCTCGAATCGCGTGGACGCGGCGCGAGCCGCATTGAGCAAGGCCGAGGCCGCGCAGCGTGAGGCGGCCCGCCTGGTGCGCGACCGCGAGAAGGAGCGGGCCAAGCGCGAGCGGGCCTTCCGGCGGCTCCAGGACTGAGCGACATTTTGGCGGCCTGCGCCTAGGGAGCGAGCCTGGGCATGGGCTAGACTTCCGGTCCTGGGGACGTTCGCGAGTCGTGGCGGCTGGGCGGCGGACCGACATGCAATTCAACCTTGCGTTGGAGGTCTGGTCCCCCTTGTCGGCTGCAGCACGATCTTTTGACCGAGAAGCTGAGGAGCAGCTTCTTGTTCGCTACCACCGCGACGGCGATCTGCACGCGCGGGAGGAGTTGACGCGCAGGCTGATGCCGCTGGCGCGCGACCTCGCGTCGCGTTACGCGAACAGCGGGGAGCCGCTGGATGACCTCACCCAGGTGGCTTACATGGGTCTGCTTAAGGCGATCGATCGCTATGACCCCGAGCGCAGCAGCGGCTTCGTCGCGTACGCGGTCCCCACCATCAGGGGCGAGCTCAAGCGCCACTTTCGCGACAAGGGGTGGGCGATGCGCGTACCGCGCGACCTGCAGGAGCGGGCCCTGGCCGTGCGGCGGGCGCGGGAGGCGCTCGAGGGCCGTCTGGGCCGCTCACCGACGGTGCGCGAGGTCGCCGCCGAGCTTGACTGCGACACAGAGCAGGTGCTGGAGGCCACCCTGGCCTCCAGCCACTACAGCGTGGCCTCGCTCGACGCCCCACCGGCCCGAGACGAGGACGACGCGGGCTCACTGGTGGAGCTGATCGGCTCTCCCGACGACACCTACTCCGCAGTCGAGGAGCGCGAAGTGATCGCGGGCAACTGGAGGGAGCTGAGCGACCTGGAGCGCAAAGTCGTGTCCCTGCGCCTGGTCGACGACCTCCCCCAACGCGAGATCGGAAAGCGCGTCGGCTTCTCCCAAATGCACATCTCACGCGTGCTACGCCGCGCCATGGAACACCTCACGCCCGCGGCGTAGGGCAGTAGCCGAACCCGGCTTGAGAAAACCCGCCAGTTTCCGTTTTGGAACAGCGACGAAGGGACACAATCCACTCAGGTCAGTAAGAGGGGGACGATGCGTGGCCGGCCTTGGTCGGACGGGCCACAACTCGGACCGAACGTCAGGTAAATGCCGACGGAGGTCTACAGATGAACGCAGTCGCGGTTGCCGGCCCGCCGGTGCTTCGGCTCTATCGCGGCGGGGCTTCGAGCCGCAAGGAGGAGCGGGAAGTCGAGCGCGAGCTGCTCGTCCGCTATCACCACGACGGCGACCTGGCCGCGCGCGAGGAATTGGCGAAGCGCTTCCTGCCGCTGGCCCGTGACCTGGCCCTCCGCTACAGCTACACGGACGAGTCCTTCGACGACCTGCTCCAGGTGGCAAGCCTGGGACTGGTCAAGGCCATCGATCGCTTCGAGCCCGGGCGGGGAACGAAGTTCTCGAGCTACGCCGCGCCCACCATCCTGGGTGAGCTCAAGCGCCATTTCCGCGACAAGGGCTGGGCGCTCCACGTGCCGCGCGACCTCCAGGAGCGCACGCTCGCCGTGAATCGCGAGACCGAGCTGCTGTCCAAGTCACTCGGCCGCTCCCCCCGGGTCTGTGAGGTGGCGAAGTCGCTCGGCTGCTCGGTCGAGAAGGTGCTCGAGGCCCAGGAGGCGGCCGCGAGCTACGAGGCTGCGTCGCTGAACGCCCCGACCTCGCGCGACGACGACGAAGCGGGCGAGCTGGTCGACCAGCTGGGCGGCGAAGATCGGGCGTTCGAGCTCGTGGAGAGTCGCGACGCGATCGCGAGCACCTGGCGGGCGCTGCCGGAGGTGGAGCGCCAGGTCCTCGAGCTGCGCTTCATGCACGATCTGACCCAGCGCGAGATCGGCGACCGGATCGGGTACTCGCAGATGCACGTGTCGCGCCTGCTGCGGCGGGCGCTCAAGCGCCTTGAGACTGCTGCAGCTGCCGCTTGAGTTGGGTGGCGTTCGCCACCGCAAAGCCCTCCCAGTCGTTGTTGAAGTACACGAAGACCTCGGCTCGCCGCCGCCACCCGGCGATTCGCCGGACCCACTCGTCGACCTCCTGGGCGGAGTAGTTGCCCCGCCGGCCCCGATGGCCGTGATGTAGGCGCAGCAGGGTCCAGTCGGCGGTCAGCTCGCGGGCCTGGAAGGGCCACTTCGGATGATCGGCGATCACCAGGGCCGCGTGGCGTTCGCGCAGAATGTCGTAGACGCCGGGATCGAACCAGCTCTCGTGGCGAAACTCGAAGCAGTGGCGCCCTGCGGGCAGCAGGACGAGAAGCCTGGCCAGAGCCTCGTCGTCGCGCCGGAAGTTCGGCGGCAGCTGCCACACGATCGGGCCCAGCTTGGGTGATTCAGCGAGTGGCTCGATGTGCTCGTAGTAGCGGCGAACGCCCTCCTCCACGTCACCCAGGCGGCGGACGTGGGTCAGGTAGCGGCTGGCTTTGGCCGCGAACACGAAGTCGTCCGGAGTCTGCTCGACCCAGCGCGCCACGGCCTTCGGCGAGGCCAGGCGGTAGAAGGTCGAGTTGACCTCGACGGTGTCGAAGACCTCGGCGTACCGGCTAAGCCAGCGCGCCTTGCCGAGCCCCTCGGGATAGAGCCGGCCCCGCCAGCTGTCGTAGTTCCAGCCCGAGCAGCCGACGCGCAGCGGCCGCGGGGTCACCGGCGCGGCAGGCCGCTCGTGTCGACGACCTCGAACGCGCTGCCCTGCACGCGGTCCAGCGAATGGAGGTCGTCGTTGTCCCAGCCCGGGTGTGGCGCTCCACTGACGAACCAGGGCGCGCCGTTGTCGGCGAGGATCATCCCGTAGCGCTTGAGCGCGCGCAGGACCACACGCGTCTGGCGCGGGAAACTCGAGATGTCGTAGCCGCGCTTAAGCCGCAGGCGCTGGCCCATCGCGGGCAGATTCGGGTCGGTCAGGTCGGAGGCGAAATGCCGTGCCGGGTAGACGAACGCGCGCCGCGTCTGAGACGCGGTGAAGCGCAGGGCGTGGTCGATGCGCCCGCGCTTGACCTCGTCGAAGCGAGCGAGGCCGGGAAGGATGGGAAGCCCGGCGGCGTCGGCCGAGGTCCAGCCCCGCGGGCGCAGCCGGTTGGAGCGCAGGTTCCAGATCGCGCCTGAGCCCGCGCTCCAGCGCGCACCGCCGTCCTGCGGGTAGGCGGCGAAGAGCTCGTAGAGGCGGCAGCGCGACCGGTCGACGACGATCACGTGACGGTCGCCGTCGGAGTTCCGGCCGCCCTCGATCGGCGCCCCGGCGGGAATCGGATAGGGGCCGCGATCGGATTCGCTCGCGTACTCGAAAGACACCGGCACGCGCCCCTGACCCTTGCCGACGGTGGTGTAAGGAATGCCGATCGGGCGGCCCTCGTAAAGACCCGAGCCGAAATCGGCGTGCATCGTGTCGTCGATCCCGATGGAGCGCACGATGGCGCCGGAGTTCGCGTGCACCGGCAGGCGGTCGACGCGCTGGTTCCAGTGGTTGCTCTTGGGGAACACCGGGCAGGCCCGCGCGCCGGGCAGCCGGCTGCCCTGGGTCGAGGGCGCCGCCAGGACTCCGGCGGCGAGCAGCCCGGCGGCCAACAGGAGGAGGGCCCGTTTCAGCGCCTCGTCTCTCCCTCGGGCAGCCGTCCATCGCGGCCCACGTAGCCGTCCTTGCCCCCGGCGCAGAGGTACACGGCCGGCTCCTCACCCACGTTCTTGACCTTGCGGACGGTCGCCGGGTCGACGCGCGCGAGCCCGCCCGGCCCCAGGACGTGGGCCGAATCGTCGTTGAAGGTCATCTCGATGCGCCCGCGATGGACGAAGTACAGCTCTTCCTGCTCGTCGTGGAAGTGACTGCCGGTCTCGTAGCCGGGCGGAAGCTCGATCGCGTTGACCCCGAAGGCCGTGACGCCCAACTCGCGGCGGACCTTGCGAAATCCCGGCCCCTCGGAGAGGGCGTCGACGTTCGCGACGGCGTAGCCCTCGCCCTGCACCACCTCGTGGGTCTCATCAGCCATGCCGGCCAGGGTAGCCCGAAGCAGCCGGCTCTGCCGGCTGCGCAGGGGGCGTTATCTGAGTCAGGCCGCGCGCTCGGCGGAGCGCAGCCCGCCACGCGCCCAGAGGGCGCTGACCGTCGCCAGCAGTAGCGCCACGCCGAAGGCGGGCAGCACCTTGGTCGGGTCGCCTTCCAGGAATCCGCGAACCGCCTCGAGCACCAGGGTGACCGGATTGAACGACGCGGCCCCCTGCACCCATCCGGTGAGCAGGTCGTAGGGAACCCAGACGGGCGCCAGGAAGAGCAGCAGGAACATCGGCATCTGCATCGCCGGCCCGGCCTGCATCGTGCGCAGGCGCATCGCCACGCCGGTGGCGAACAGCACGGCCGCGAAGTTGAGCAGGATCGCCAGCGTGTAAAGCCCGAGCAGGTCGACCGGCCCGCCGCTCACGTCGAGGCCCGCGATCAGCGCCACAACGGTGATGAGCGCGATCGTGAACAGGGCGCGCACGAGCGCCGAGAACCAGTACCCGGCCAAGATGCCGCCGCGATTGGTCGCGGCGAGCATGAGCCGCCGCGAGAAGCCGGACTCGAAGTCGCGGGCTACCGCGAAGCCCGTGAAGACACCGCCGAACATCGAGGCCTGCAGCAGAACGAAGCCGTACACGAAGGTCGTGTAGCCGGCCGCGTAGTCGAAGCCGGGGACCGAATCGACCCGGGACAGCCCGCCCGCGAAGGCGGTGAAGAAGAAGAGCGGGAACAGCAGTGCCGGGATCACCATCGCCGGGTTGGTGAAGAAGTTGTGGACGTTGCGCCAGGCCACGCCGCGGGCCACGGATAGGAATCCGCCGCGGCTCACGTGCGCACCATCCTCGTGCGCAGGGCCGAGCTGGCCGCGGCCAGGGCGATCAGGGCGAGCCCGCCCGCACAGGCGAATCCGAGCGCGAGCGCCTCGGCGTCCCAGCCGGTGATTACCAGCGAGCGGATCCCCTCGAGCATGTACGAGACCGGGTTGTAGGTGGCCACGGTCTGAAACCAGCCAATCTCGATCAGGTTGCGCGGGAGCGCCATCGAGGAGAGGAAGAGGGCCGCGAAGAAGAGGGGAAACACGCCCTGCACCGCCTCGCCAGTACCGCTGCGCAACGCGACGAAGGCGCCGATGCAGCCAAAGGCCAGGGAGATGGTCAGCGACAGCAGCACGATCACCACAGCTCCCGCCACCCCGGCTGCGATGCCCGCGCCGAAGATCAGCCCTACGGCGAGAAAGGTCAGCGCCTGGATCAGCCCGAGGGCGAGGATGCCCGACAGCTGGCCCATCATCAGCGCCACCCGTCGCAGCGGAGTGAGCGACAGGCGGTTCAGAAACCCGGTCTCGATGTCGTTGGCCACGTTGGTGCCCGCGCTGTTGGCCGAGAACAGCGCGCCCTGTACGAAGGCGATGGCCAGCGCGAACTGAAAGTAAGAGTCGGTGGGGAACCCGGGGATCTGCGTGGCCGAGTCGAGGCCGCTCGAGTTGATGGAGAGCAGCATCAGCGGGAAGATGATCGACGGCACGACCATCGCCGGTTGGCGCAATGTGCGCACGACCGAACGGCGAGCGAGCATCCCTACCTGCAGGAACAGGCCGTTCACGCCGCCACGGGCTCCTCGGCCTCCTCCTGGGGCTGCGGCTTCTCCGCTTCGCCCTCGAGGGAGCGGCCGGTCTTCTCCAGGAAGACGTCGTCGAGCGTGGGTGCGTGAAGCTGAAGCGACTCCACCGAGATGTTCTGAGAGTCGAGGGCGCGCACCACCTCGGCCAGTTGGGCGTCACCGCCGGCGAGGCGCACCGCAGCGCCCTTAGGCGACGCGGTCGCCGCCTCGCCGAAGCGGGCCAACACGTCCTTCATGTGCCCTAGGTCGCCCGGCTCGGCGGGGATCGCCTCCACGCTGGGGCGGCCGATCTCGGCCTTGAGCGCCTCGGGAGTGCCCTCGGCCACGATCTTCCCGTGGTCGATGATCCCGACGCGATCGGCCAGCACGTCGGCCTCCTCGAGGTACTGCGTGGTGAGGAAGACGGTCACGCCGCGATCGGCGGCCAGGCGCTGCACCTCTTCCCAGAGCGCGGTGCGGCTCTGGACATCGAGGCCGGTGGTGGGCTCGTCGAGAAAGAGGATCCGGGGCCGGTGCACGAGCGCCAGCGCCAGGTCGAGCCGGCGCTTCATGCCGCCCGAGAAGCCGCCCACGCGTCGGTCGGCAGCCTGGCTCAGGCCCACCCGCTCGAGCAGCGCCTCCGCGCGCTCGCGCGCCTCGGCGCCGCGCATGCCGTGCAGGGCGGTCTGCAGCTTCATGTGCTCGCGGCCGGTGAGGTAGGGATCGAGCGCGGCCTCTTGGAGCGCGGCGCCGATGGACGCACGCACCGCCGAGCCGTCCTCGACCACGTCGTGACCGGCCACCCGCGCGGTGCCCGAGGTGGGCGGGAGAAGCGTGGTGAGCATGTGGACCGTGGTCGACTTGCCGGCGCCGTTGGGGCCGAGGAAGCCGTACACCTCTCCCGGCTCCACGCGCAGGTCGATGCCGTCGACGGCGCGGGGGCCCTTCTTGAACTCGCGGACCAGATCCCTGGCTTCGATGGCGGCTTCACTCATAGGTCCAACACGTTACCAGCGAATGCTTGAGGTTGCCAAATATCGGCGCCTTCGACTATGATGAGGCTCGACCATGAGCAATCACGACGATCCGGCGCAGGAGGCCTGGGAGCTCCTCTGGAGGCTCATGCAGGCCAACAAGCCTCGCTTCATGGCACTGGCGCAGGAGATGGGCCTGGCGCCGATGCAGCTGCACGCGTTGCGGCTGATCGAGCCGGGCGACGGGGTCCCGATGAGCTCGCTGGCCGGCATGCTCTTCTGCGACGCCTCCAACGTCACCGGCATCGTCGACCGGCTCGAGGCCCGCGGATTGATCGAGCGCCGCCCGTCGGTCACCGACCGGCGGGTGAAGCTCCTCGTGCTGACGGACGAGGGCGCGCGACTGCGGGAGACCGCCTACCGCCAGATGACCACGCCGCCGCCCGCCATCGCGGAGCTCCCGCTCAAGCACAAGCGGGCGCTGCGCGACGCGCTGCGGGCGGCGAGCGCCGCCCCCGTGGCCTAGCTGATCCTGCCCTCGTCCTTGACCGGAGCGGGCTCGCCCGGTGCGTGGAGGAGGCTCCGCACGTCCCGCACGCCCTCCACCTTCGCGGCTGCCTCGCGCAGCGACTCCATCGCCGCCGGGTCGTCGAGCTCGCCGCGGAGATAGACGACGCCGTCCTCGACGTTCACCGACACCTTGTCCTTCGGCGCGTCGTCGGGCCGGAAGATCTCGCTCTCCACCTTGGCCTGGAGGGCAGGGTCATTGAGCCGTTCGCTCGCCGGCGCGCGCTCCTCTCCTGACGAGTCATCGGAGGTGGCCTTCTCCTTGACAGTCTGGGCGGTCTCGCCGAGGCTCTCCCCCGCCTGCGCGGCCTGGTCCTTGCCCCGCTTGGCGTAGGTCAGCGCCTGGCCTCGCCGGCCTTCCCCCCGATCGGGGTCGAGGAACCACACCGCCACGCCTCCCAGCACGGCGCCTATCAGCAGCTTGAACATGAGTCTCGTTCCTTCCTGTAGTGGGTTCAGAATCTGAGCAGCGCGGCGATTCCGCCGGTGCGCTCCTCGAACTCTTCGCGGCAATGTCGCATGGCCGTGATCTCGGCCGCGCCCTGGAGGGCGAGTTCGATGGCCGCGTCGGTCAGATCCTCACGCACCTCGAGCTCGCGGCCGTCCGCCGGGCAGGTGCGCTCGTCCCCTCCCCCGATCCAGCCGCATTCGGGGCAGCTGACACCGGGGGCGGAGAACTGCTCGTCGAGCAAAAGGGTCTCCACCCTCCGCTCATTGAGGACTCGCAGCGTGTCGTCGAAGCCGCTCGCCGCCCGGGTCCCCTCGCCCAGGCGCTCCAGCGCCTCTCGCTCGCGCTCTACGTCCAGCGCGTCGAAGCAGGGCTCGGAGGCGCTCAGCACCTGCTCGGGCGTGGAATGGTCCACGTCCACCTCGATGCGGCCGGCGAGGCGCTCGGTGAGATAGCCGTGCAGCTTCGATTCGAAGTCGGCCACCACCTCCCGCGTTCCCCCGAGCACCAGGTGCTGGAAGGGCCGGCGCTTGTGGTGCTTCATGAGCGCCTCGGCCGTGTGCTTGAGGTGGTCGTCCTTCTCCTTCTCGATCCCGCGCTGGTAACGGGCCTGGGCCAGGCCGCCCTTGTCGTGCTGGCCGAACACCGTGTCGTGGATCTGCTCGATCTCGCGCAGGCCGTCGGGCGAGCCGCGAAAGATCCGTGCGTCGCGCCGGCTGACCAGCGCCACGCACCAGCGCTCGCGACGCTCCAGCCGGGCCAGCGGGCCCACCAGCGGCGAGCGCCCGATCTCCACCCGGTTGCGCACCGGGCGCGGGAGCCGCAGGACCTCGAACAGGTCCGCCGACCGGCTGGCGAACACCGCGACGCCGTGGGCGCCCTCGGCCGGTAGGTCGCTCTCGAGCAGCGTCTGGGCCCGCTCCAGGCTCGCGTTGAGCTCAGCGCGCTCGTCGTGCGACAGGTCGTCCCGGTCGCGCAGTCTGCGGTCAGCCTCGTCGAGCAGCGATCGGATGGCGGTGGCGCGGGCCGGCGGCGTGGCGAACTCCGCCGGATCGAGGTCGAGATAGAGGCTCAACACCACGGGCCGGTCCAGCCGTAGCTCGCTCAGTCGCCGCACCTCGTCGCGATCGGGGGCCGTGACCTGCATTCACTGTCTCCTTGGCCGATGCATTGCAATTTTCGCCTACCCAGCGAAAAGCGGCGCGACACGCCTTAACCAATTGCACGCTACGGTGTATTGCTCTCTTCTGGCGCTTTTTCCGCCGAAAAGGTCTTTATTTCGGGCCTTTGTTTCGCTATGCTTTCGATGAACCTCGAACTATCTAACGGATTATGGCTGCTACTAGCACGACTGACACGAAAACACACGACTTCACGCCAGAGCTCGAGGACTCTCTCCAGCTCTTCTTCAACGAGGCGCGCAAGCACCCGCTGCTGAACGCCGAGCAGGAGATCGAGCTGGCCCAGCGCATCGAGCGCGGCGACCTCGAGGCGAAGGATCGCATGGTCAACTCGAACCTGCGACTGGTGATCTCCGTGGCCCGCAAGTATCAGGGTCAGGGGCTGCCCCTGGGCGACCTCATTCAGGAGGGCATGCTCGGCCTGATCCGCGCGGTCGAGAAGTTCGACTGGCGCAAGGGCTTCAAGTTCTCCACCTACGGGACCCTCTGGATCCGGCAGGCGATCGGACGCGGGCTGGCCAACTCGGGCCGCACGGTGCGTCTCCCGGTGCACATCGTGGCGCGCGCGCGCAAGATCTCGGACGCCGAGCGCAAGCTCGCCGTCGAGTTCGGCCGCCAGGCCACCGACGAGGAGATCGCCGCCTTCGTCGAGCTGCCCATGGACGAGGTCATTGACATCCGCCGCGCGGACCGCGGCCCGACGAGCCTCGACCAGGGCGTCGGCGAGGACGGGGACACCGCCCTTGGCGACCTAATCGCCGGCGACGGCCCCTCCATCGAGGACTACGTGAGCTCGGAGCTCGACTTCGAGACGCTGCGCGACGCCGTCGGCGGCCTGCCCGACAACGAGCGGACCGTCATCACGCTGCGCTTTGGCCTCGACCGCGAGGAGCCTCAGGCCCTTCGCGAGACCGGCCGCCGCCTTGGACTCTCGAGCGAGCGCGTGCGTCAGCTCGAGGACCAGGCCCTGCGCCGGCTGTCAAAGGACGACGCCGTCGCCGCACTGCGCGACGCGGCCTAAGAAATCTGAGTGTGGGCCCTCGTTCGAACCCCTGAGGTTCGAACCGGGGCCCACAGTCATTTCTAGAGCGGTTCGGCAGTACGAGCCACCAGCGACCGAAGCAAAGCGGGCATCCCGTCCCGCTCCGTTACAGCTCGCTGTACACGCGGCGCACCGCCCTCACGAAGGATCTTCTCCACGCCGTCCAGAGCGTCGTCCGAGTCAAGCGAGTCCAGTAGCTCCCGCGCCGCTTCGCGCACCGGCCTCAGCCGCCCGCCGAATAGCAGCTCCGCCTCGAGCCCATCCCGGACCGCCCGGAAGCTCGACCAGTGCAGCGCCTCGGCCGGAGCAAGCTCGGCGGGCGGGTCCTCCACCGCCCGCCGAGCAACAGCGTGCACCAGCGCCGCCAGGCCCGCCGCCTCCACAAGCCCGGCCTGAACGTCGAGCTCGCGCAGCTCGATCGTTCCCAGGCGCGGCTGCAGGCGGGCGTCCCACCACACCATCGTGCTCTCGCGCGGTCCGCCGCCCGCGGCAATGCCATCGAGCACCTCCACGTACTCGCCGTAGTCGCGCAGCACCGGCGGCAGCCCACGCCCCGGGTAGGCCCGCACGATCGCCGAGCGCGCGCTGGCCAGGCCGGAGTCGATTCCGAACCAGTAGGGCGAGCTCGCGCCCAGAGCTCCGATCAGCGGCAATGCCTCGCGCAGGCCCATGAGGCCGGCCACGGCAGCGTCGGGGGTGGGCATGGCCACATGCACGTGCAGCGCGCATTCCGGCGTGCGCCGGATGAGCCCGCGCATCTGGCCCTTGACGCGCCGGTAGCGCTCGGAGTCGACCAGCCGGACGTCGCCGAAGGCCGCATTCGGATGCACCCCGACGGCCATGGGGATGCCGCCGGCAGCTCGAACTGCCGCGCGGCCCTCGGCGAGATCGGCCACCGCCTCGCCGGCGCTCCGCCGCGGCTCGGAGCGGACCTCGATCTCGCACAGGAAGGCCTCGTGGTCGACGCGCTCGCGCGCCAGCTCGATCCGGGGCAGGACCTGGTCGGCCACGTGAGCGAGCGAGTGATCGTCGCCGTCCACCAGCAGCAGCTCCTCCTCGATCCCGATCGTGAAGGGGTCGCCGCTGCCGAAGCGGTGCTCGGGAACGACGCTCAAGTTGCCGCGGCCAGTCGCTCCAGTTCCTCGTCGCTCAGCTCGATCTCCTGCGCGGCGAGGTTGTCCTCGAAGTGCTCGATCGACGAGGTGCCCGGGATCGGCAGCATCACGGGCGAGCGCGCGAGTAGCCAGGCGAGCGCCAGCTGACCGGGTGTGGCGTCGCGCGAGCTCGCGATCTCGTCCAGCGGCCCGCCGGAGCGCGCCAGGTCGCCGGTGGCGAGCGGAAACCACGGGATGAAGCCGATTCCGTCGCTCTCGCAGGCCTCGAGCACGTCTTCCGAGCTTCGATCGGCGAGGTTGAAGCGGTTCTGCACGGTCACCACCTCGACCACGGAGCGGGCTCGCTCCAGCTCCTCGACCGAGACGTTCGATACGCCGATGTGACGGATCTTGCCCTCCTCCTGCAGCTCGCGCAGCGCGCCGACCGAGTCCTCGAGCGGGACCTCGGGATCGGGCGAATGGAGCTGGTAGAGGTCGATGCGCTCGAGCTTCAGGCGCCGCAGCGACCCCTCACAGCACTCCTTCAGCCGCTTCGGATGGGCATCGCGCGGCCACTCGCCGGGCCCCGTGCGGCGCAGGCCGCCCTTGGTGGCGATCACCAACTCGTCCGGGTACGGATGCAGCGCCTCGGCGATCAGGTTCTCGCTCACGTCGGGCCCGTAGGAATCCGCGGTGTCGATCAGGTTGACGCCCAGTTCAACCACGCGCCGGAGCAGGCGCTTGGCCTCCTCCGGGTCGTCGGGCGGGCCCCAGATGCCGTCGCCGGTGATGCGCATGGCGCCGAAGCCCAGGCGGTTGACCTCGAGATCGCCGCCGATGTTGAAGGTCTCCATGGGCCAGACGCTACTGGCCGCGCCTTTTACAACTGGGTCACGACCTTCACCTCCCCCCCGAGCTCGCTAGGGACGAGAGGGCTGAGGCGCTTGCGCAGCGCCTCGGTCCGCTTGCGGAACAGCGCGACGTTGCGCAGCTTGATCTCCTCGTAGCCGCGGATCACGTCGGGTAGCTCGAAGAGCTGCAGGACCGTGGCGTGGGTGTCCGGGTTCAGCCGGACCAGAGCGTCCTCCACCATGCGCCCGTACTCCTCGATCAGCTCGCGCTCGACGCGGCGAACCTCGGCCCGGCCGAACGGGTCGAGCTTCGTGGCGCGCAGGCGGCGCATGCGGTAGAGGGCGCTGAAGCTCGGTGTGAACCACGGGCCGAGCTTGAGCTTGCGCTCGAGTCCCATGGAGCGCAACAGCGGCGGATGCAGGTTGAACCAGACCTTCGCGTCCTCGCCGAACTCGGCGCTCAGCCTGGCCTGCTCGACCGCGTCGAGGTGCAGGCGGGCCACCTCGTACTCGTCCTTGTAGGCCATCAGCTTGAAGAGCTGGCGGGCCACGGCCTCGGCCAGCTCGGAGTGGCCGGGCGTGCGCTCCTGCTCGGCCACCTGGACCCGGCGGACCATCTCCGCGTAGCGGCGCGCGTAGGCCTCGTCCTGGTAGGCGACGAGCTCGGGCACGCGGGTCTCAACCAGGCGGCGCAGCTCACCGGAGTCGCCGTTCACGGCCAAGGTGACCAGCTCTCGCTCCGCGGCGCTCAGCTCGCGGGCCGGCACGGACGAGTCCGGCGCCCGCGTGGCCGCCTCCACGGCGTCGGGCGCGGCCACCACGGCGCGGCCCCAGGCGAACGCGGCCAGGTTCTTCTCGACCGCCGCGCCGTTGAGGCGGATGGCCTGCTCGAGCGCCTCGGCCGACACCGGCACCATCCCGCGCTGGTAGGCCGCGCCGAGGGAGAGGGTGTTGGTCATCATGTGGTCGCCGAACAGGCGCTCCGAGAGCGCCTGCGCGTCGAGGTAGAGGTTGTGCTCGCGCCGCGTGGCGGCGTCGATCCGGTCGAGTTGAGAGGCCAGCTCGGGGAAGCGCTCCTCGGTGTCGATGACCATGCGGCCGGTGGGCACCGCGCTGGTCGACACCACGGCGACGGTGCGATCGTCGAACGCGGTCGCGAGGTTCTTGGCGTCGCCCGCGCCAAGCAGGTCGAAGCCCAGATAGAGGTCGACCGAGCCGGCGGGCGCCTTCGGGGCCACGGCCAGCGGCTCGCGCGAGAGGCGAAGGTCCGACGTGACCGGGCCGCCCTTCTGCGACAGGCCAGTCTGATCCAGGCCGTAGACGTGCAGGCCGTCGATCAGGCCCGCCATGCCCAGCATCTGGTTGACCGTGACCACCCCGGTGCCGCCGATGCCCATCATGCGCACCGCCCAGTCCTCCTCGGACACCAGTAGCTCGGGCTCGGGCAGATCGACGGTCAGCGCGGGCGTCTCGTGCCTCGCCTTCTTGCCGGGCACTACGGTGAGGAACGAGGGGCAGTCCCCCTCCAGGCACGAGTAGTCCTTGTTGCAGGAGGCCTGATGGATCTGCGTCTTGCGCCCGAACTCGGTCTCCACCGGCAGCACCGAGAGACAGCTCGACTTCTTGCCGCAGTCGCCGCAGCCCTCGCACACGCGCTCGTTGATCCAGATGCGCTCGGCGGGCTCGGCTTGCTTGCCGCGCTTTCGCGCACGGCGCTTCTCGGCGGCGCACTCCTGGTCGTGGATGAGAACGGTCACGCCGTCCACCGCCGCCAGCTCCTGCTGCGCGGCCATGAGCTGCGAGCGGTCGCGCAGGTCGGCGATCGGCGACAGCTGAACTCCCTTGTAGCGATCGGTGTCCTCGGTGGTGACGATGATGCGCTTGACGCCCTCGAGCTCGAGCCAGCGGGTCAGGTCCGGCACCGAGAGCTGGCCCTCGATGGCCTGTCCGCCGGTCATGGCGACGTGCTCGTTGTAGAGCAGCTTGTAGGTGATGTTCACGCCCGCGGCCACCGCCGCCCTCACGGCCAGCGAGCCGGAGTGGTGGAACGTGCCGTCGCCGAGGTTCTGCACCAGGTGGGTGTCGTCCGTGAAGGGCGCCTGCCCGATCCACTGGGCGCCCTCGCCACCCATTTGCGTGATGCCGGTGAGCTCGCCCTTGCCCTCGGGGCTGAGCAGCACCATCGTGTGGCAGCCGATGCCACCGCCCACGAGCGTGCCCTCCGGGGCCGGCAGCGAGGAGTTGTGCGGGCAGCCTGAGCAGAAGAACGGCGAGCGCAACGCCATCGGCAGCTCGGCTCGCCGCCCGGCGATCGCGTCGAGCCGGCGGATGTGCGCCTCGACCGAGTCGAGCTGCACCCGCGTGCCGAGGCGGGCGGCCACCGCCCGCGCGATCACGTCCGCGTCGAGGTCCAGCTCCACCGGCAGCAGGCGCTCTCCGCGCTCGTCGTGCTTGCCCACCACCCGCGGCGTGTGAGGGCCGCCGTAGAGCGCCTCCTTGAGCGCGGTCTCCAAGAACGGGCCCTTCTCCTCGACCACGAGGACCTCGTCGAGGCCGCGGGCGAACTCGCGCGCGATCTCGCGCTCCAGCGGCCAGACCATGCCCAGCTTGAGGATGCGGATGCCGGCACGGTCGAGCGCGCTCTCGCCGAGCCCGAGGTTGCGCAGCGCGTGCAGCAGGTCGAAGTACGGCTTGCCGCCGGCCACGATGCCCAGCCAGGCGTCGCGTGCGCCCTCGATGCGGTTGACCCCGTTCTCGCGGGCGTAGGCGAGCGCCAGGTCGGTGCGCACGCCCAGCATGGTGCGCTCCATGTCGAGGGACTGAGGGGCCAGCAGGTGCCCCGTGGGCTCGTGCACGTACTCGAGGTCGGGCAGCGCCGGAGCGACCCGCCCGGGGGCGACCTCGGCGGTGCCCACCGCGTCGGCCACGCTGGTGACGATCTTGAAGCCGGCCCAGAGGCCCGAGGCGCGCGAGCATGCGTAGGCGTGCAGGCCGAGGTCGAGCACCTCCTGGACGCTGCCGGGGAAGAAGACGGGCATATGCAGCGAGGCCAGCAGGGGCTCGGACGAGCTCGGGATCGTCGAGGACTTGCAGCTCGGGTCGTCGCCCACCACCGCCAGGCCGCCACCCGTGCGCGAGACGCCGACGAAGTTCCCGTGCCGCAGGGCATCGCCGGCGCGGTCCAGTCCCGGCGCCTTGCCGTACCAGAGGCCCAGCACGCCGTCGTAGCGGGCGCCGGGGAGCCGGGCGGCAAGCTGGCTTCCCCAGGCCGAGGTGGCGCCGAGCTCCTCGTTGAGCGCGGGCACGTGGCGCACATGATGTCGGTCGAGGAGATCCGCGTTGCGCGCCAGCTCCTGGTCGAATCCGCCGAGCGGCGAGCCCTGGTAGCCGGAGATCATCGTTCCCGTGGTCAGGCCGCGGGCGCGGTCCGCCCGGTGCTGGTCGAGCACGAGGCGGACGAGGCCCTGCACCCCGGTGAGGAGAACGCGACCGTCCTCCAGCAGGTACTTGTCCTCGAGGGAGACCTGCCGGCGCCGGGCCGGCCGCATGGGACGAGTATGCGGGACCGTCGAAACCATTGGTTAGCGCACCTTACCATTGACCGCCGCTTGAAGCCATCCAATTGTGGCTATAAGGTCAAGGTAGATGACCATTGCCGCTCGGACTCTCGCTCAAGCGCCGATCGCCCAGCGCGACGACGATCACGAGCAGATCGTGATTCGCCAGGACCCCGATACGGGGCTGCGGTTCATCGTCGCCGTGCACTCCACTATCCTCGGCCCGGCCCTGGGCGGAATGCGGATCAAGCCCTACCCGGGTGGGCTGACCGAAGCTCTCGAGGACGTCATGTGCCTGGCCCGCACCATGACGCTGAAGGCCTCGGCCGCGGGCCTCGACCTCGGCGGAGGCAAGGCGGTGATGATCGACGACGGGCGCCGCGAACTTCGCGAGGCGCGGCTCACCGGCGCGGCCGAGGTGATCGAAGGCCTCGGCGGTGCCTACATCACCGCCGAGGACATCGGCACCACCACCGCGGACATGGACCACATGGCGCGCTTCACGCGCTACTGCGTGGGCCGCTCGGTGGGCAACGGCGGAGGAGGCGATCCCTCGCCGGTGACCGCCGCGACGGTCTTCGAGGCCACGCGCCGCGGCCTGGCCGCCCACGACGGCTCAGCCGACCTGGATGGGCGCCGCATCGGCGTGATCGGCGTAGGCAAGGTGGGCGGAGCCCTGGCCGCATCCTTCGCCCAAGCCGGCGCCCAGGTGCTCGCCTACGACGTCGACGCGGGGCGTTGCGAGCAGCTGACCTCCGAGCACGCCGGCGTGAACGTCGCGCGCTCGGTCGACGCGCTGCTGGCCCGCGAGCTCGACGTCCTATCCCCCTGCGCCGCCGGCGGGCTGATCGACGAGGCCACCGCGCGAGCACTCGATGTGCGCGTGATCGCCGGTGCGGCCAACAATCCGCTCACCGGGCGGCACGTGGCCAGGACACTGAGAGGGCGCGAGATCCTCTACGTGCCCGATTTCCTGGCCAACTGCGGCGGGCTCATCCACGTCGGAGCGGAGTGGTACCGCGGCCGGGGAGGTCCTTCCGAGCAGGAGCTCGTCGAGGCGGCCATGGACGGCCTCGACCGCGCGCTGGCCACGGCCGAGCGCGAGGGCCTGACGCCACTCGAGGTCGCCGAGCGCCAGGCGCTCGAGCGCGTGGAGGCGGCAAGGCCGTGAGCTCCACCCTCGGGCTGGAGGGTGCCTTCGAGCCCGTGGCCACGCGCCGCACCTTCGAAGAGGCGGTGGAGCAGATCGCCGACAAGATCAAGAGCGGCGACCTGCACACGGGCGACCGCCTGCCCTCAGAGCGCGACCTCGCCGCCCAGATGCGCATCAGCCGGCCGACCCTGCGTGAAGCGATCAAGACCCTCACCGAGGCCGGCGTGCTCGAGGTGCACAGGGGCCAGTCGGGCGGCATCTTCGTCGCCGCCGAGCTGATCCCGCGCGAGCTGCTCCAGTCGCGCCAGGAGATCCGCTTCAGCGAGATCGCCGGGGTGCTCGAGGCGCGACGCCTGCTCGAGCCGCGCGTGGCCCAGCTGGCCGCGGTGCACGCCCTCGACGACGACTTCGCCCTCATGGCCCGCACCATCGAGCGTCAGCGCGAGCTGGCGGAGTCGGACGACTTCCTCAGTCACGAGGATCTGTTCCTCCAGCTCGACATGAAGTTCCACCTGGGGCTGGCCCGCGCCACGCGCAACTCGACGATCGTGGGCCTGATGCAGACCCTGCTGCGACAGCTCGAGATCGCCCGCGACATGGCGATGCACGCCGAGCTCGTGCCCTCGTGGACGATCGAGATCCACGCGCGCACGCTGGCCGCCGTGCGGGCCGCTGACTTCCCTCTGATCGACGAGGTGATGGACGAACACCTGGCCCAGCTCGAGCAGATCTGGGAGCGCGAGACCGGCCGCGGGCTGGTGCGTGAGCTGCCGGACTTCCTGCAGCCGGTGGCCGAGCGCTCGCGCGCACAGCGCCTATCGGGTTAAGCTCCCGAAATGAAGCGGGGGATTCTGGCCGCCCTCGGTACGGCAGTCGTCTGTCTGCTCTTTCCCGCCGCCGGTTTGGCCCAGGACTCGAAACCTACCGAGGTTCGCGTGGGGGCGCTGGTCAACGACATCCAGCAACTCGACCTGCAGACGCACTCCTACAACGTGGACCTCTATATGTGGTTCAAGTGGGACAACCCGGACATCGACCCCTCGCGCTCGTTCGAGTTCATGAACGCGTTCGAGCTCTGGGGGCACATCCTCACCTACGAGACCGAGGAGCCCGAGAAGCTGCCGGACGGCTCCCTCTACCAGGTGCTGCGAAACCAGGGCAAGTTCAACGCCAAGCTGCCGCTGCAGCGCTATCCCTTCGACACCCAGGACCTCGTGGTCGCGATCGAGAACACCACCGCGGACAACTCGGAGGTGGTGTTCGTGCCCGACCGCCGTCCGATCGCGCTGAGCGACGACCTGACGCTGCCGGGCTGGAAGTTCGAGGAGCCCAGCCTCGAGGTCGTGGGCAACCGCTACGCCACCGATTTCGGCGACCCGACGTCCGACGACCCCGTCTACTCGCGCGTGCTGATCAACGTGCCGGTCGTGCGCCCCCGCGGGCCCTACGCGACCAAGCTCTTCCTTCCCATGCTGCTGGTGGTCCTGACTGCCGCTCTCGCGCTGTCGGTGCATCCGCGCTATGTCGAGGGCCGCATCGGGATCGGGATCACCGCCCTGCTGACCCTGGTGGCCCTGCAGATCACGTCCAACTCGAGCCTGCCCGAGGTCGACTACCTGCTGCTGCTCGACAAGCTCTACATCCTCTCCTATGCCTTCGTCGTGCTGACCCTGGCGGTGATCGTGCGCAACTCGTGGGTGGACGCGACGGGCGACGTGGCGAGAGCCTCCCGCGCCGACCGGCGCGGCCTGGCGATCCTCACCGGGGCCTACATCGCTTCGGCCGCGCTCATCACCGTGCTGTCGCTGGCGTAACCGAACGAGCCCATCGGCATATGTCTTGTTGACCGATGGTCAACAAAGGGAGCCGACGATGGACGCACCGCGTGACAAGCAGTTCTTTCTCGCCCAGGCCGAAGGCCGGGCCCTCGAGTGGATCGCCCGGCGCCTGCCCGCCTGGGTGATGCCCGATCACATGACTGCCCTGGGGGTGCTGGCGGCGCTCGGGATCGCCGGTGCGTACCTGCTCTCCAACGGCGACAAGCTCTGGCTGTGGGCCGCCTCCGCGCTGCTCGTCGTGCACTGGCTCGGCGACTCCCTCGACGGAACTCTTGCCCGCGTGCGCAAGATCGAGCGGCCCAAGTACGGCTACTACCTCGATCACCTGGTCGACGCGCTGGCCACCGCGGTGATCGGTCTGGGCCTCGGACTCTCACCCTGGATGCTGCTGTCGGTGGGGCTCGTGATCGTGGTCGCCTACCTGATGCTGTCGATCAACGTCTACCTGGAGACCTACGCCTTCGGCGTGTTCACGCTCGGCTACGGCCGGGTGGGGCCGACGGAGGTGCGCCTGGCGCTGATCGGGCTCAACACCCTGATCGCCCTCGGCGCCGGAGTGGCGTTCCAGATCGGCGGGCTGGGACTGACGGTGGTCGACCTGATCGGACTGGCGGTGGCCGGCGTGATGGTGGTGACGCTGGTGGGGCGCGGCCTGCGCAACCTGCGGCTGTTGGCCGAGATGGAGCCCGCGGGGAAGGTGCGGGCTTAGCCGCTCAGGGCGCCGGCGTGCGCAGCCGCACGACGCGGCCACCCAGGCGCCCGCGGATCTCGGCCACGGCGTTCTGCGCCGACGGCCACGAGATCACCAGCCGACCGCGGCGCGTCCCCGCCAAGCGCAGCGTCGCGCTGTAGCGCTGCTCGCGACGGTCCCAGACGGCCTCGCCGCTCACCGCCAGGTCCTCGGCGTAGCGCACGCGCTTCAGGTCCAGGCGCACCGGCCCGAAGGAGTAGTAGGCCGCGCCGCCCGCGGTGAAGCTTCCACCGCGCAGGCCGTAGCCCTTCTCGCCGTAGATCAGCCACCAGCGCGACCAGGCGTCACCGACGCTGCGGGCAGCGGTCCAGGCGGCGCGGCGATCGAGCGAGTTGGAGCGGTCGCCCGTGCCGGGCTCGGCGGCCGGGGCGTCGGCCACCCGGCGCGGGAACTTCGGCACCACGTGCAGCTCGGGGATCTCCTCGGCGCAGCTCGTGTCACCAGGGTCGAGGTCGGTGAAGAAGCGGCGCACGAGCACCGATCCGCAGCGGTCGAAGTCGGAGAGCGCGGTCACGTGACCAACGTTGCGCACCACCACGAGCTCCGAGTTCGGGAACAGCTCGGCGGCCGCCTCGGAGTCGCCGAGTGGGGTGACCGAGTCGAGGTCGCCGTCGAGCACCAGCACCGGCATGTCCGGGAAGGTCGCGCCCGCGGGCACGGCAGGATCCTCGAAGCGCGGGGCGGGCCAGCGCAGGCAGCCGTAGACCAGCTGGTATTCGACCGTCGACTTCAGCCAAAGGTCGACCGGGAAGGGCGCGAAGGTGTCCGGCGCCAGCTGCGCCCGAGCGGCGGCCAGCTGCTCGCGGCGCTCCTTGAAGCTCGCCTGCTTGTCCCACAGATTCGGGTAGTCGTGGCAGGCCACCGCCGAGTAGGCGCCCTCGGAGTAGCCCGTGGGGTCGGCGCTCGGCTCGTAGGCGGCCACGGCTTCGGCGCCCAGGCGCAGCAGCGGCTTGGGGTCGCCCTGCTCCCAGGCACGCCCGGCGGACAGGAGGTCGCGGTAGATCGAGTAGTAGAAGCTCCCGTCGCCCGCCATCTGCTCGATCAAGAGGCCGTCCACACGCACCTGGCGAACGGTGCCGTCCGCGTCGCGGGCCTCGCCCACCAGCGGGTTGGCCTCGAGCTTCTGCGCGAGCTCGCCCAGATAGGCGACCGGATCGCCCGTGCAGGCGCCCGAGCGCTCGCACACGGCTCGCCACGCGAAACGGATCTGCTCGATCTGCTCGCGCTCCCAGGGATCGAAGCCGGTCACGGCAAAGGCGGCATCGAGCACGACCGAGCGCACCCGGGCGAGGTGGCGAACGGCGAAGGCCTGTGCGAAGTACGTGCCGTACGAGTCGCCGTAGATGTTGACCACGGGGACCTCGAGGAGGTCGAGCACGTCAGCCAGGTCGTCGGCCGCGGCGCCGGTGCCGTAGGCGTCTGCGGCCTTCCCGAGCCTGCGCCCGCAGCGGCCGACCTCGCGCACGTAGTCGCCCTTACCGAGCTGCAGGCGCGGGCAGTTGATCGCGCCTGAGGTGCCGGTGCCGCGGTTGTCCATCACGATCAGATCGCGCTGGCCGAGAAGCGGGGCGAGCATGAACCGGTAGCTGTCGGCCGAGCCGATCGAGCCGTATCCCGGCCCGCCCTCGGCGGCCACGATGGGCTCGAGCTCGGGCCGCGAGCGGTCGGTGCGGGGAAACACTCGGAACTTGACCTTGATCTTCGCCCCCTGCGGCTCGCTGCGGTGCAGCGGCACCTTGACGGTTCCACAGCGCGCGCTCTTGTCGTCGCGGCACGGCTTCAGCGGAGCGGCCGCCGCAGGGGCAGCTCCAAGCCCAACCAGCATCAGCGCCAGAAGCGCCACCCGAGCCCACATCGTCAGCGCAGCCTATTTCAGGCCGAGCGCCCGCGCCACCGCGCGCAGGTCCTCGGCGAACGCGGCCCGCTCGGCGTAGCGCGACTCGTCGTCGCGCTGACGCAGGATCGACGATGGGTGAACCGTGGCCGCCACGTTGGGGGCCAGGTCGCAGTCGAGCAGCTCGCCACGGTGCTGCGTCACGCGAAACGAGCTGCCCAGCAGCGCCTGGGCCGCGGTGGCGCCGAGGAACACCAGGGCCTCGGGCTGGATCACCCGCAGCTCCTCCTCGAGCCACGGCTTGCACGCCTCGACCTCGAAGCGCTTCGGGGTCTGGTGGATGCGGCGGTTGCCCCTCTCCTCGAACTTGAAGTGCTTGACGACGTTGGTCAGATAGGCCTCGTCGCGCGGGATGCCGGCCGCCTCGAGGCCGCGGTCGAACTCGCGGCCCGCGGGGCCGACGAAGGGCCGGCCCGCCTGATCCTCCCGGTCGCCCGGCTGCTCGCCCACGAACATCATGCGTGAGCGCTTGAGCCCCTCGCCGAACACCGTCTGCGTGGCCGGGCGCCACAGGTGACAGCCGCGACATCCGGCGGCGGCCTCACGCAGCGCCGCGAGCGTCCGCTTCTCGGGCAGGAACGGGGTCGCGTCGTTGGGCTCCACCGCTCACGAGTACCCGATAGCGTGGCCGGCATGCCGGGCCCTCTGCTGGTGGTCGACGCGCCGTCGATGCTCTTTCGCGCTTTCTACGCGCTGCCCGAGTCGATCGAGGGCGCCGACGGCAAGCCGGTGAACGCGCTGCTCGGCACCGCCAACCTCATCCTCCGCGAGGTCGAGGAACACAATCCGCGTGCCGTCGTGCTCTGCTTCGGCCCCGACGCCGCCGACTACCGCCTCGAGCTCTACGACGGCTACCACGCCGACCGCCCCGAGGTACCCGACGGCCTCGCGCCCCAGTTCACGGGGTCGCGCTCCTTCTTCGAGGCGTTCAACTGGATCGTGGCCGAGAGCGAGACCCACGAGGCGGACGACCTGCTCGGCTCCTTTGCCGAGCTCGAGGCCGAGAGCGGGGGCACCGTGCTCGTGATGACCGGCGACCGCGACATGTTCCAGTGCGCCACCCAGCACGTGAAGGTCCTCTACGTCCGCACGGGCAGGCAGGGCGCGGAGCTGATCGGCCCGGCCGAGGTGCGCAAGCGCTACGGGATCGCCCCCAAGCTCGTGCCCGATTTCATCGCGCTGCGCGGCGACCCCTCCGACGGTATTCCCGGTGCCAAGGGCATCGGCGAGAAGACCGCGGCCGAGCTGCTGAGCCGCCGCGGCTCGCTGGACGCCGTGCTCGACGGGGCCGTGCGCGAGTCGAAGCCCAGCGTGCGCAAGGCGTTGATCGACAGCCGCGAAGAGCTGCTGCGCTTCCGAGAGATCGCGACGCTTCAGACGGTGAAGGTAAAGCTGCCGAAGGACAGCCCGACCGACTTCGCGGGCGCCGCCGCGGCGGCGCGGGAGAAGGGGATGAACCGCCTCGCCGAGCGCATGGAGAAGGCCGCCTCAGGCTGACGCGGGCCGCCCGCGTCGCCGGGTCCGCCGCCAGAGGACGAGTCCCAGCACCAGCAGGGCCACGACGGCCAGCACGGCCAGCACCGGGACGACGAACGCGAACAGCGTCAGCAGCCCGGACCCGATGTCCTCGAGCAGCGACAGCACCGGGTTGCCGATCCCGCCGGTGCCGAGCGTCGAGAGCGGGCGGACCGCCGAGCGGGCCGCGTGAACCGCCTCGGCCGTGCTCCCGCCGGCGATGAGGCTCACGATCAGCGAGGCGTCGGTCTCGCCCGTGAAGAGCACGGTTCCCGATATCGGGGCGATCACGGTGCCCACCGAGTGCAGCACGTGATCGACGGCGGGGATCTTGTCGCCCACGAAGTCCGCGGTGGTCAACACGCCGAGCACGATCAGCGCCGGCGTCTTGGAGAGCTCGTCGAAGGGCTCGCCGAGCTCGACCACGCCGAGACGGGTGAGCAGCGCGCCGGCGAACGCCGGAAGCCAGGCGTTCAGCCCCGCGGCGCCCGAGAGGCCCAGTCCGGTGAGTACGTCCATGCCGGATAGTGTGGCCGCACTCGTGACGGAGCGCGACCCGGTCAGGCGCGCGGTGGCGCTGGCCTTCCGGCGGTTGATGCCGCTGCTCGTGCTCATGCACGTGATCGCCTACGCGGATCGCGTGAACATCACCTTCGCCGAGACCGAGATCAGCAACGACCTCGCGCTCTCGGCCACCACCTTCGGCCTGGCGGCAGGGATCTTCTTCGCCTCCTACGTGGCGCTCGAGATCCCGAGCAACCTCGTGCTCCACCGGGTGGGCGCGCGGCTGTGGATGGGGCGGATCATGATCAGCTGGGGGATCGTCGCGGCGGCCACCGCGTTCGTGTGGGACGGCAGCCTCGCTGATCGTGGCCCGGATTCTGCTGGGCGTGGGTGAGGCCGGTTTCTTCCCGGGCGTCGTCTACCTGATCGCCTGCTGGTTTCCCGAGCGCGACCGGGCGCGGGCCATGGGCGTGTTCATGCTCGGGATCGTGATCGCCGCCGTCCTCGGCGGGCCGCTCTCCGGTGCCCTGCTCGAGCTCGACGGCGTGCTCGGGCTGGAGGGCTGGCAGTGGCTCTTCATCGGCCAGGGCCTGCCCGCGATCGCCGTCGGCTTCTGGGTTCTCGCGGGTGCTGCCCAACTCGCCCGAGGAGGCCCCGTGGCTGGCGGACGAGGAACGCGAGGCGCTGGCCGCGCGCCTGGCCGCCGAGTCGGCGGCGCGCGAGCGGGCGTCGAGCTTCACCCTGCGCGGGGCCATGACCGACCGGCGGATCCTGCTCTGCGCCGCGGTCTACTTCACCATCAACTTCGCCAGCTACGGGACGATCTTCTGGATCGCCGACATCATCGAGCGCATCTCCTCCGATATCGAGGGCATCGAGCTCGGCCTGCTGGCGGGCCTGCCCATGGCCCTTGGCTCGGCGGGGCTGATCGTGATCGGGCGGCGGTCCGATCGCGGCGGCGACCGCCGCCGCTGGGTGGTGGTCGGGATGCTGGTGGGCGTTCTCGGCCTGGCCGCCACGGCGATCCTGCCCCCACTGGCCGCGCCGCTGACCCTCGGCGTGTGCGCCTTCGGGCTGCTGGGCGCCGTTCCCGCCTTCTGGGCCATGCCCACCTCGCTGCTGACCGGGCGCCCGGCGGCGGGCGGCATCGCGCTCATCAACACCATCGGGGTGACCGGGGGCATCTTCGGGCCCGTGGTGGTGGGCGCGGCCAAGGACGCCGGTTCGCTCGAGACCGGTCTCGGCGCGCTGGCCGCGGTGCTCTTGGGCGGCGCCGGCCTGGCGTCACGGCTGCCCTTCGTGGCCCGCGAGCCCGCGCTCGAGCCGCGGCTCAGCGCCTAGAGAGATTCGGCAAGAACGACGAAGGCCCCGTGACGGGGCCTTCGAATGGAGGCGGCCGGTACTGCCCCGGCGTCCGCAGAACACCCCTCCGATGCTTGCTACGAGCGTTCCCGTCGGAGTCTGATCTCGGCTACCGGGTCAGTCGGTCCGCGGGGTACGTTCCCGGCGCCATACCATCCTGAATTGTCCCCCGGCCACCGATGGTCCTGTGACCGGGGTGATCCCGCTATATGAAGCCGCAGATCCGGGCCGCGGGCTGCCCGGTGCGACTCTCTCACGGCCTGTTAGGCGGCGAGAGCGAACTCGTGGTTACGGTCCGCACATATGGTTTTCCGGGATCATTTAACGAGGCCAACCCGGAGTCCTCGACTCGCCACACCGGAGGAATCACGCTCCACGTCGAAGCTGATTCGCCCCCTTGTTGCCCTATGGATTCTAGCGCGGCCAGGGTCATCCCTTAGGGACCATTCCCAATTGGAGGATCGTCCTCCGCACGGCACTCTCGATGGCGCAAGCAAACAAGCCATCGGAGGATCGACATGAACGACGAAGACACCACTCAGCAGAACACACCCGAAGACGACGGCCCGCAGGCCCCGGCCGGCGGTCCCGAGGCGCCCGCCGGCGGCCCGGAGGCCCCGGCGGGTGGTGGCGCCCGGCGCATCATGCGCTCCCGCGAGGATCGGGTGCTCGGCGGCGTCTGCGGCGGCCTGGGCCGCTACTTCAACACCGACCCGATCTTCTTTCGCATCGGCGCCATCGCCCTGGCCTTCATCGGCGGCGCGGGTCTGCTGCTCTACCTGGCCGCCCTTCTGCTCATGCCCAACGAGCAATCCGGCACCTCGGTGGTGGCGGCGACCGGCGAGGGACGCAACCGTGCTCTCGTCATCGCCGGCGTCGTCGTCATTCTCCTGTTCGCCTGGCCCTTTCTGGTCGGCGGCGGGCTTCTCGCTGGAGCGCTTCTCATCCCGCTCGCCGTTCTTGTCGGCGCCGGCGTACTCGCATGGTGGCTGGTCTCCGGCGAAGGACCGAGCGGCGAGCCCAAGGACATCGCCCGACGCGCTGCTCTGGGCATCGGGGTCATCATTCTGTGCGGACTGGTGGCGCTCGGCGGCGCGGTCGCGGCCGCGACCGGTCCGGACTGGGTCGTGGCAGCAGTCGTCATCGCCGCGGGAGCGGCCATCGTCGCGGGCGCCTTCCTGAAGCCGGTCCGCTGGCTGGTCCTGCCGGCGGTGGCCCTGGCCCTTGCGGCCGGCACGGTCTCGGCGGCCGGCATCGACCTCGACGGAGGCGTGGGCGAACGCGAGTACCTGCCCGCGTCGGCGAGCCAGCTTCAGGATCGCTACGAACTGGGGATGGGTGAGCTGGTGGTCGACCTGCGCGAGACCGACCTGCCCTCCGGCGACGTGCCGCTCGAGCTCGACCTGGGCGTGGGCGAGGCGCGCCTGCTGGTACCCGAGGACGTGTGCGTGGCCGCCACAGCGGACATCGGCATGGGCGAGGTGGTCTTCTTCGACCGCGACAACGGCGGCATCGACCTGGACTTCGAGGATCGCCGCGATGCCGAGGGCGACTCGACCCGGATCGTTCTGGACGCGCAGATCGGGCTCGGCGAGCTGAGGGTGGGCCACGAGGACTACCGCGACACCCGCGAGTTCGGCTTCGACGGCAACGAGTTGGACGTGAACCAGAGCGGCAACACCGCCTGCGCGGCAACGGGGCAGAGTGCCAGCGGCTAAGCCGAACGTGCCGGCGCTCGTCGCGGGCCTGGCGGTGCTAGTGCTCGGCGCGCTGCTGCTGGCGCACGCGCTCGGCGTGCTCGAGCTGAGCTTCGCCCTCTTCGCCCCCGTGGCGTGCGCGGCCACGGGGGCGATTCTGCTGGCCAACGGCCTGGGCCGCCGCGAATGACCGCCGACGCGCACCCGGGCGGCCGGGCGCTGCGGCGCGACCCGACCGACCGCTGGCTGGGCGGCGTGTGCTCCGGAATCGCGCTGCGCCTGGGGATCGATCGCGTGCTGGTCCGCCTGGCGTTCGTGGCCGCTGCAGCGGCCGGCGGGATCGGGGTGGCCCTCTATGCGCTCGGCTGGCTGGTCATCCCCGCCGGACCGGGCACGGCGCGGCGGGGCCTGCCCACCGGCCGCGGTGCGGTCGAGGTGGCACTGGGCACCGGCCTGCTGCTGCTGAGCGTGCTGCTGACCTTTCGCGGGCTCGGGATCTGGTTCTCCGACGCGATCGTCTGGCCGCTCGTTCTGATCGCGAGCGGCGGTGCGCTGATCTGGCGCGGTTCGACATCCTCGCCCGCGGCCCCGGACCCGGCCGAAGCACCGGCCGCGGCCCTTCTCAAGCCCCCGCGCAAGGAGCCGCGCCGCGAGGCGAGTCGCCGGGCGGCCGCGATCTCGCGTACCGGCATCGGCATCGCCCTGGTGGTGGCGGCCGGCTTCGCCTTCCTCCAGGCCACGGGAGCACTCAGCGCGGCGCGCGACGTGCTGTTCGCCGTGATCGCCGTGGTGGTGGTGCTCGGCGTGATCTTCGCTCCCTGGATCCTGCGGCTGGTGCGCTCGCTGACCCAGGAGCGCGCCGAGCGGATCCGCTCGCAGGAGCGGGCCGAGGTGGCGGCACACCTCCACGACTCGGTTCTTCAGACGCTGGCGCTGGTCCAGCGCTCGGACGATCCCCAGGAGGTGGCCGCGCTCGCGCGCCGCCAGGAGCGCGAGCTGCGAGCCTGGCTCTCGGGACGGCCGGCCCCCGGCCAGGCGGCGCGGCTGGCACCGGCCCTCGAGGCCGCCGCGGTCGACGTCGAGGAGCGCCACGGCGTGCCGGTGGAGGTGGTCGTGGTCGGCGACCGCGATCTCGACGACCATTGCGAGGCCGTGGTGGCCGCCACACGCGAGGCCATGACCAACGCGGCGAAGTTCGGCGCCGGCTCGCCAATCGACGTGTACGCCGAATCCGACGGCGACCGGCTCCACGTGTTCATCCGCGACCGCGGGCCCGGCTTCGACGTGACGGCCCTACCGCCGGATCGCCGCGGGGTTCGCGAGTCGATAGTGGGCCGCATGGAGAGGCACGGCGGGGCCGCGCGCATCACGAGCGGCCCGGCCACGGGAACGGAGGTGGAGCTTGAGCTCCCCGCGCGTCCTGATCGTTGACGACCATCAGCTCTTTCGCTCCGGCGTCCGTGCGGAGCTCGAGCGCCACCTGGAGATCACCGGGGAGGCGGGAAGCGTCGCCGAAGCGGTGGCCGCCATCGTGAGCGACGAGCCCGAGGTGGTGCTGCTCGACGTCCACATGCCCGACGGCGGTGGCGTGGAGGTGATCCGGCGCGCGGCTGACCGCGACCTGCGCCCGGTGTACCTGGCCCTCTCGGTATCCGACGCGGCCGAGGACGTGATCGCGGTGATCCGCGCCGGCGCCCGCGGCTACGTGACCAAGAACATCGCGCCCGGAGAGCTGGCCGACGCCGTGCGCCGCGTGTACGACGGCGATGCCGTCTTCTCCCCGGCTGGCCGGCTTCGTGCTCGACGCCTTCGCCGGCCCGGCGCCCAACCCCGAGACCGAGCTCGACGCCCTCACCCCGCGCGAGCGCGAGATCATCCAACACATCGCGCGCGGCTACATGTACAAGGAGATCGCGCTGCGTCTCGAGATCTCGCCGAAGACCGTGGAGGCCCACGTGTCGTCGGTGCTGCGCAAGCTGCAGCTGTCGAGCCGGCACGAGCTCACTCGCTGGGCGACCGATCGGGGCCTGGACGTCTAGCGAACCAAAGCGCTACGGGGCGGGGGGCGGCAGCGCCGCCGCCAGCTGATCGAAGCGCAGGACGCCGAGGCCGCTCGCCAGGTCGTACCCGGGCGCGGCGCTGACACCGGGCACCCGGGAGCTGTAGCGGTTGTTTCCGGACACGACGTCGAACAGCGTGGACGGCGTGCCGGCCTGGAGGCTGTAGAGCAGGCCGTTCACCGGGCCGAGCGCCGGCCGGCCGGCGGCGCGCTCGCGAGCGCTGAGCACGGCGAAGCCGGCCGCGGTGAGCGGCGTGGCGGCGCTGGTGCCTGCGACGGACTGCCAGTTGCCGCCGATGACCGCCGGCCAGCCGGGAAGGAGTGAGCCGTGCGCCGACACGTCCGGGAGCACGCGCCGCCCGCCCGAGACCGTCAGGTCACGCTGAAAGGGCGGGCGACCGTAGTAGGCCGACGTGCCGCCGCCGCCGGCGCCGCCCCCATTCTCGGTGGACAGCCATTCGAGGTCGTTCCATACGACCTCGTCCACGCGCTGGTTGGTGGCGTCGAGGACGAGCCTGGTGCCGCCGAGGCCCGTCACGTACGGGGACACGGCGGGCCAGCCGACCCCGGCGAAGCTCTCCCCGTCGCAGGTCGAGCCGGCATCGCCCACGGCGGCGAAGGTCCCCACCCCCACCAGGCCCAGCCGAAGGGCGGCGGCGTTGAACAGCCGGGCGCTCGCGCGCGTGGTGGGTCCGGCCTTCCTCCCGAGCATGTCGCGCTCGCACACCGCGTAGGAGATGGAGAGCACGTCCGGACGCGGGCCGGCCGTGAGGGTCTCGGCGACCCCGAGGAACCAGAACTGCTCCGACTCCCAGGTCTGGGAGTAGGTCAGCGAGGTGAGACCGGGGGCCATCCCGCGCAGGAGCGCCAGGTCTTCCTGGGGCTCGAACGACTGGCGGCCGAACGGCTTGGTCTGACCGTCCGTGCGGAGGATCCGGGGCCGCAGCGGCGCCAGGCCGAAGCAGCTCGCCAGGTCGCGGGCATCCTCGGCGGGCACGCCCTCGCCGGCATTGAGGATCGCGGCCGATCCGCCGCTTCCGGTGCCGACCGAGCCGAGCCCGTAGGCGGTACGCACCTGGTCGAAGCTGTAGGAGCCGGTGGTGCGAGCCGCATCGCAGCCTCCGGTCCAGGTGCCGCCGTTGACGGGCTTTGGCGCCTGAGCCGCCCGCGCCGGCGCGGGGTCGCGCGCCGTGCGGTTGTAGCCCGCCATCGTCTCTGTGACCAACGGACGCATGTCACGTGGGAGGCGGGGCTGTCGCTGGGCGGGGATCAACCATCCCACCGACCCGTCGTCCTGGTCGATGTCGCGCTGGACCGGCGTTCGCAGGACCCGCTCGAAGCGGCGCACGGTGGCGCTGGCCCGGGCGAAGACCCGGGAGCGGTCGATGGTCACCTCCAGCCCGTGCCGGCGCCCGGCTCGCTTGAAGGCCCTGATCGTCCGCGGGCTCGCGCCGTAGCGGCTCGCCACCTGGCGCAGGGTGAGGAAGTGACGGTATTGCGACGAGGACGGCTGGCTCACAGCCCAGAAGGCCGTGCGCGCGCTCGCCTCGGGGCGCTTCAGGCCGAAGTAGAAGGTCACTCGCGGAGAGGACTTGGCGGCGGCCGGCGCCGGAGCTGAGAGGGCCACCGAAGCCAAGAGCGCGAGCGCCACGCCGGCGGACCGGGACACGAGCACCGCGCGAACCATATTCCCGGTCAGTAACGCTCGGAGAGCGCCCGCTGCATCTCGCGCTTCTGCTCGCGGTCCTTGAGCGCGCGCCGCTTGTCGTACAGGTCCTTGCCTTGCGCCACGGCGAGCTCCACCTTGGCCCGCGACCCGCTGAAGTAGACGCGAGTGGGCACGAGCGTGAAGCCCTTCTCCGCCGTCTTGCCGATCAGGCGCTCGATCTCGCGCCGGTGAAGCAGCAGCTTGCGCGGGCGCTCGGGATCGTGGCCGTCGCGCGCGGGCTCGTAGGGCGCGATGTGCATGTTCTGCAGCCAGACCTCGCCGTCCCTCACCTCGGCGTAGGCGTCCTTGAGCTGGACCGAGCCGCTGCGCAGCGACTTGACCTCCGAACCGCGCAGCTCGATGCCGCACTCGATTCGCTCCAGCAGGTTGAAGCGAAAGCCGGCCTTGCGGTTGGTCGCCACGTCGCCCGCGGCGGCCTTGCGCTTTCTCTTCTTGGCCATCCCTACGAGTATGACTCGGCCGGGGAGAGGTCGACGCGGCCGCGTGCCGTCTCCACGCGGTCCACCGTCACCTTCACCCGGTCGCCCAGCCGCAGCTGCTTCTCGCCGGCCACGAGGGCGGTGTTCACCTCGTTGAGCTCCCACCAGCCGCGCATGCGCCGCGCGGGCAACAGGCCCTCGAAGCCCTCCTCGCCGAAGCGCACGAAGGCGCCCTTCTCGATCAGGCCCATCACCTCGCCCTCCCATACGGGCGGCACTGAGGGATCGGTCTCGGCCAGCCGGCGCTCGAGCAGGAAGGCCAGGCAGATGTCGTCGGCGGCGCGCTCGACCTGCATCGCGGCGCGCTCGGCCGCCGAGCACAGCACGCCGGTCTCGTCGAGCTCGTGCGCGGGCGCCGCGCTGTGGTCGAGACCCAGACCCTGCAGCAGCGCCCGGTGGGCCACCACATCGGGGTAGCGGCGGATCGGCGAGGTGAAGTGGCAGTAGCGCGGGCTGGCCAGGCCGGCGTGGCCGAGGTTGCGCGGGGTGTAGAAGGCCTGCTTGAGGGCGCGCAGCACGAGGATGCCTATCGCTCGCCGTCCCTTCGATTCACGGGCCACGATCCTCGAGATCTGCGACACCATGTCGGCGGCCTGCTGGGGCGTCATGTTCTTCGGCGCCGGGGGCGTCGAGATGTCGAGGCTGGCCAGTTGCTCGATCAAGAACTCCACCGCGGTCGCCTCCGGGCGCTCGTGGACGCGGTACAGCGTGGGCAGCCGGTGGTCCGCGAGATAGCCCGCCACCTGCTCGTTGGCCAGGATCATCAGCTGCTCGATCAACCGGTGGGACTCGGTCTGGGCCTCGTAGCGCACGCCGGTCACAAAGCCCTCGGAGTCGAACTCGAAGGCCGGCTCAGCGGAGCCGATCTCGACCGCGTCGCGCTTCTCCCGGAGCGCGCGCGACACCTCGCGCGCGGCCTCGAGGGGCGCGGCCCAGGGCTCCTCGGCCCTCTCCTCGCCCGCGAAGATCCTGTCCACCTCGCCGTAGGTCAGGCGGCGGTCGCTGCGCACGCGCGAGCGGTGAAAGGAGACGTTGCGGGCCTCGGTGCCGTGCATCTCCATCTCGACCGTCACCGCCAGCTTCTCCTCACCCGGGCGCAGGGAGCAGGCGCGGTTGGAGAGCGCCTCCGGCAACATCGGCTCGACTGCGCCCGGCACGTAGACGCTCGTGGCGCGCCTCAGCGCCTCGCGCTCCAGCGGGCCACCGGGACGAAGGTAGGCGCTGACGTCGGCGATGTGAACCCAGACCCGCGTGTGGCCGTCCTCGCGACGAGCGGAGATCGCGTCGTCGAAGTCCTGGGCGTCGTCGGGGTCGATGGTGAAGGTGGGCAGAGCGGTGAGGTCGGCGCGCGAGCCCTCGTTCGGCGGGGCCTCGGCCTCGCCGGCGGCGGCGCGCGGGTAGCTGCGGTAGAGGCCGCGATCGAGCATCAGGCCCTCGAGCACGTCGCGGGCCACGTCGGGCCGGCCGAGGCAGCGGATCACCCGGGCGCCGCGCTTGCCCGATCCGATCAGGGCCAGATCGCCAACATCAGCGCCGGCGCGGTCGACCGCCACGCGCGGGCCGCGGCCGAACAGGGGCTCGCCGACGAGGAAACGGCCCTGCTTCTCGAGCACGGCCACGAGCGGAGCGTCCAGCCGCTGCGCCGGCCGGCCGCGGACGGAGGAGCTCAACGGGACTCGTCGACCAGGGTGTCGAGCGCGACCGGCAGAGCCTCGTCGCGCTTGGTGTCGGGGTTGTCCCGGGCCCTGACCTCTGGCTTGAGGCCGCCCTTGCCGATCGTCTTGCCGCCCGGGAGGTAGTAGTTGGCCACCGTGAGATCGAGGTAGCCACCGTTGGAGAGCGGCTCGACCTCCTGCACCAGACCCTTCCCGAAGGTGTTCGTCCCCACCACCGTGGCCCGGTCTGTGTCGCGCAGGGCGCCGGTCACGATCTCCGAGGCGCTGGCGCTGCCGCCGTCCACCAGCACCACCACCGGCACGCCGGCGTCGATGGCGTCACCGTCGGCGTCCTCGCTGCGCTCGGGGCGCGAGCGCCCGCGCACCGACACGATCTTGCCGTCCTCGATGAAGATGCTCGACACCAGCACGGCCTCGGACAACAGCCCGCCGCCGTTGCCGCGCAGGTCGAGGACGATGCCCTCGGCGCCGCGCTTGAGCTGCTTGTCGATCTCCTTTCGGAGCACCCCGTGGGCGCCGGAGGAAAAGCCGCGCAGCTCGACCACCGCCAGCTTGCGGCCGTCGCGCTCGACCATGCGGCCCTCGACGATCGGGACCTCGATCTTCTCGCGCTTGACCTGGACCGCGCGGGCGCCCTCGGCACCGGGTGAGAACACCTCGAGCTTCACACTGGTGCCCGCCGGGCCCTTGATGCGCCCGGTGGCCAGCGTGCTGCTGAGGCCCGCGATCGAACGTCCGTCGACCGAGAGGATCACGTCGCCCTTCTGGATGCCCGCCGCCGCGGCGGGGGCGCCCTCGAACGCCTCGAGCACCCGCAGCCCGCGGTCGTCCTTCTCCACGGTCATGCCGACGCCCTCGAACTCACCGGTCACCGCCTCCTGGAAGGCGCTGGCCTCCCGCGGCGATATGTAGGCCGAGTAGGGGTCCTCCAGCGAGTCGACGATGCCCTTGAGCGACGCGTCGTCGATCTTCGACTCGTCGACCGGCTTGTAGAAGTTGTCCTCGATCGTCTCCACGATCTCCGATCGCAGGGCGCGATCCTGCTCCACCAGCGCGTCGCGGGCAAACCCGGGCAGCAGCTCGGGATGGCCCCCGAGGAAGATGCCGAGGGTCAGAACGACCAGCGCACTGATAAGGACTACGAAACCGTTTCGCACCGAAGAGAGGGTAGAGGCGCCCCCCTAAGGGCCGTTAAACCCTCAGGAAGCGACGCAGCGTGATGCCGCTGCCCAGCGCCGACACCGCGACGCAGGCCGCCATCAGCACGATCACGAGCAGCGGGAAGTCGATGGTCTCGGGTGCGGCCAGCAGGGCAAATCGCTCCGAGAGGGGATCGATGAAGGTCTCCTTGGCGATCGTCAGAAGCAGGACCGCGAGCACGCCGCCGAAGAAGCCGACGATCACGCCCTCGATCACGAACGGCCAGCGGATGAACCAGTTCGTGGCGCCCACCAGCTTCATGACCTCGACCTCGCGCCGGCGCGCGAACACCGACAGGCGGATGGTGTTGGCGATAAGAGCTATCGAGGCGAACACGAGCAGAATCGCGAGCCCGGCCGTGAGGGCCTTGACCAGCCCGGTGGCGGACAGGATCTCCTCGGTGTCCTGCTCGCGATCGCGCACCTCGTCGATCGCGGCCAGCCCGGAGCCGTCGAGGCGACTGACGATCACGCCGAGCTTGTCCGGGTCCTCCGGGACCACGCGGAAGGAAGCCGGTAGGGGGTTGGAGCCGAGCAGCTCCGCCCCCTCGCGGAAGGCCTGCGGGTTCTTCTCCTGAGCGCGCGCGAGGGCCTCGCCCTTGGAGATGAACTCCACCGACTTGACGTTGGTGGTGCCCGCGATCGCGCTCTCGAGCTCGGATATGTCCTTCTGGGTGGCCGACTCGGCCACGTACACGTCGACCGCCACCCGGCTGCGAACCTCGTTGGCCGTGCCGGTGGTGGCCTGCACGATGGGGATGAACACACCCAGCACGAGGGCGGTGAGGAGAACGGTGAGCAGCGCCGCCAGAGCCGGAGCGGAGCTTCGCCGCAGGCCGCGGAGTGCCTCTCGCATGAAGAAACCGAAGCGCATCGGAGCCCTAGTTGGGGTGGCCCTCGACGCCCACGCCCAGCTCGCCGCGTAGGCGGATGGCGAACTCGGTGGTGGACTCGTCGGGGCGGTAGAGGCCGGACTGCTGGTCGCGGATGATGCGCCCCTCGCGCAGCTCGACCACGCGCCGGCGCATCTTGTCGACCATCTCCTTGTCGTGGGTGGCCACGACGACGGTGGTGCCGGTGCGGTTGATGCGGTAGATCAGCTGCATGATCCCGATCGAGGTCTCGGGATCGAGGTTGCCGGTGGGCTCGTCGGCCAGCAGCAGCGGCGGGTGGTTGACGAAGGCGCGGGCGATCGAGACGCGCTGCTGCTCTCCGCCGGAGAGCTCGTCGGGAAAGTTGTGGAGCTTGGTGGACAGGCCCACCAGGCGCAGGATGTCCGGCACCTTGCGGCGGATCTCCTGGCGCGACTCGCCGATCACCTGGAGCGAGTAGGCCACGTTGTCGTACACCGTGCGGTTGGGCAGCAGCTTGTAGTCCTGGAAGACCACGCCGATGTTGCGGCGCAGGTGAGGCACGCGATTGCGCGGCATGTCGCTGAGCGTGCGCCCGGCGATCTCGATCTCGCCCTTGCTCGGCTCGAGCTCCTTCATCAGCAGCCGGATACAGGTCGACTTGCCGCAACCCGTGGGGCCCACGAGGAACACGAACTCGCCGCGCCCGATCTTCAGCGAGGCGCCCTCCAAGCCGACCGAGCCGCCGTCGTAGATCTTGGTCACGTCGTCGAAGCTGACGACCGGCACTTCGACCGGCGGGGTCTGCTTGCGCGCGAAGCGCCTGGTCGGCTGGGTGTTGGCGGTGGTCATTGGGGGGTTCATATCTAACGCATGGGCCGCCGGAACCCCTATGGGTGCAAGGGTTTCTGCACGCGCCAGCGCGTGAAGAGGTCTCCCCCACCCTCGGCCACCGACACCAGCGACAGCTGTGCCGGTTCCACTAGCTCGCGCCCGGCCACGATGGTCAGCGCCGCCTCTCCGCCGGCCAACTTGGGGTTGAGAGTGAGAAACAGCTCGTCGACCAGGCCCGCCGCGAGCAGGAACGAGTTGAGCGTGGGCCCGCCCTCGCACAGCACCGAGCGGATGCGGTACTGCTCGCGCAGGCGCGCCATCAGCAGCGGCAGGTCGTCGCCCGTTCGCGCGTACCCGACCTGCTCGCCCAGCCCGGGGACCACCTCGTCCGAGGCGGTGGCGATCAGCACCCGCTGCTCGTGCTCGTTGAGTAGCGGCAGGTCGGCCGGCAGGTTCAGGCGGCCGCTCACGAGCACGGCCAGCGGGTCGCGCTCAAGCCCCTCGCTCTCGCGCTTGTCGCGCAGATCGCCGGACTTGGCCATTCGCCCGTAGCGCTCGGTGCGGGCCGTGCCCGCCCCCACCATCACCGCGTCGGCCTGGGTGCGCAGGTGATGGAAGAGCTCGCGGTCGACCTCGGTGGAGAGGCCCTTCGTGCGCCAGTCGAGAGTGGCCCTGCCGTCGAGGGTCGAGACCATGTTCAGGGCCAGGTAGGGCCGCTCGGGCGGCGCGTTGTCGCCCAGGCGCAGTCCGGAGGCGAACTCCGCCGGTGAAGTGCGCCGCCGTTCGGGAAAGAGCAACTCCATCTGTGTCGGACATTGTGCCCGTCAGGCGACCCGCAGCTAAGTGATCGTCCCATTTGTGCCGAGCGATCATCGGATGAGACCCTCAGTACTCGCCGGCCTCCTCACCGCCCTGCTCGTCCTGTCGGCACCGGCCGGCGCCGCGGCGCGCGATCGCGACCACGACCGCCTTCCCGATCGCTGGGAGAAACGACACGGACTGTCATCGAAGGCCAAGAGCGCCGCCGCCGACCCCGACCGCGACCGCGTCGACAACCTGAATGAACACCGGGAGGGAACGCACCCGCGCGATCGCGACTCCGACGACGACGGCCGTCCCGACGGCCGCGAGGACAGCGATCGCGACAAGCTCGACAACGCTGCCGAGGACCAGACCGGGAACGATCCTCGCGACCGCGACAGCGACGACGATGGGATCAGCGACGGCCGGGAGCAGGCCGGCGTGGTGGCCTCCTTCGACGGTGAGCAGCTGGTGATCAGCCTGGCGCGCGGGGGAAGCGTGACCGGCCTGGTGGACGAGGACACCGAGCTGCTCTGCGAGTCCGAAGGGGAGGCCGAGGCGGAGTGGGCGAAGTCCGCGCACGGCCGTACTGCCGGCCTGTTGAGCGACGACGGCGATCCGGAGGACGAGGACGAATTCGGCGTCGACGCGGACGAGGAAGACGACTCCGCGGAGGGCGACGAGGACGAGTTCGGCGACGAGGACGAAGAGGAAGTGGACGAGGAGGCCGACGAGGACGCCTGCCCGCTCGATCGCCTCGAGGTCGGCGCGCGGGTGCACGAAGCGGAGCTGGACATCGACGCCGACGGCGCGTACTTCATCGCCGTCGAGCTGCTGCTCTAGCTGATCGCCACCATGCGCTCGATGGGCACCCGGGCGCGCTCGGCCAGCTCGGGGTCGACCTTCACCTGCGGGCTCAGGTCACGCAGGGCGTCGCGCAGCTTGGGCAGCGTGATCATCTTCATGTAGCGGCAGGCGGCCTTGCGGTTGGCGGGGACGAAGCGCTTGCCGGGGTTCTCCTTGGCCAGCGGGTGCAGCATGCCGGTCTCGGTGGCCACGATGAAGGTGTCGGCGTCCGAGCTGCGGGCGAAGTCGAGCATGCCGCCCGTGGAGAGCATGTGCGTGCGCTCGGGATCGACGTCGCCTGAGGCCACGTACTCCATCACCTGGGTCGTGCAGCCGCATTCGGGGTGGATCATGAACTCGGCGCCCGGGTGCTCGCCGCGCACGGCGGTGATGTCGGCGGGGCGGATGCCGGCGTGCACGTGGCACTCGCCGTCCCAGACGTGCATCCGCCGCCCTGTCACGCGCTCGACGTAGGCGCCCAGCCACATGTCCGGCCCGAAGAGGATCTCCACGTCGTCGCCGCGCTCGCGGCGGATGTGCTCGACCACCTGCACGGCGTTCGACGACGTGCAGCAGTAGTCGGTCTCCGCCTTGACCTCGGCCGTGGTGTTCACGTACATCACCACCACCGCCCCGGGGTGCTCGGCCTTCCAGGCCCGCAGCTGCTCGGCGGTGATCGAATCGGCCAGCGAACAGCCGGCTCCAAGGTCGGGGAGCAGAACGGTCTTCCCCGGGCTGAGGATGGAGGCCGTCTCGGCCATGAAGTGCACGCCGCAGAAGGCGATCACGTCGGAATCGGTGGCCGCGGCCTGGCGTGACAGACCCAGCGAGTCTCCGACGAAGTGGGCCACGTCCTGGATCTCGGGCACCTGGTAGTTGTGGGCCAGGATCACCGCGTTGCGCTCCTGGGCCAGCGCCCGCACCTCCCCCTGGAGGCCGTCGATCTCCTCGGCGGCGAGGGGCGCCTCGCCGGGCGCGGGGAGTGTGGGAAGCTCGATCGGGTTCATGAGAGAGAGGTTTTTGTTCTACAATCGAAAACCGATGCAAGAGAAGGATAGCACCCCTCCGTCCCACGTCACACTGGCCGTGGTGCTGCAGGTTCGAGAAGGCAGTTTGTGCGTGCTGCTGTGGGAGCGGGGCCGCCCGCCGTTCGAGGGGGCCTGGTCGCTGCCCGGCGGATATCTGCAGCGCGATCACACGCTGGCCGAGTCGATCCGTGCCCACCTCGCGCTCAAGGTCGACGTGGCCGAGCTCTCCTGGCTCGAGCAGCTGGAGACGCTGAGCGACCCCGACCGGCATCCCGGCGAGTGGCAGCTGGCCACCGCCTATCTGGGACTCGTCCCGCTCGGGCTCGATCCGGCCCTACCCCCCGACACGGCCTGGCATCCGGTCGACGGCCTCCCCACGCCGATGGCCTTCGACCACGGCTCGATCGTGCCATCGGGACGCGAGCGCCTGCGGGCCAAGCTCTCCTACACGAACATCGGCTTCGCGCTGGCCCCGGAGCGCTTCTCCTTCTCCGAGCTCAGCGGTATCTACTCGGCCGCGCTGGGCTACCCCGTCGACCCCACCAACCTGCGCCGGGTGCTCGAGCGCCGCGGGCTGCTGGAGGCCACGGGAGAGCGCCGCGCTCCGGGCCGCGAGGGAGGCCGGCCGGCGTCGCTGTACCGCTTCACCTCGCACGATCTCGAGGTGACGGACCCGTTCGCGGTGTTCAGGCCACCTCAGGGTCGAGCAGCAGGCTGACGTCGAGCGCGGGTGCGGAATGGGTCAGAGCGCCGACGCTGATGTAGTCCACACCGGTGTCCGCCACCGCGCGCACGGTGTCGAGCGTGATGCCGCCGGAGGCCTCGAGCTCGGCCCGGCCCGCCGTGAGTGCCACCGCCCGGCGCAGCTCATCCGGGGTCATGTTGTCGAGCAGCAGCCGGGGCACCCCCGCGGCCAAGGCCCCCTCGACCTCCTCGAGGGTCGCGCACTCGACCTCGACGGCGATCCCCGCGGGCGCTCGGTCCAGCGCCAGCCGCGCGGCCTCGGCCACTCCCCCGGCCAGCGCCGCGTGGTTCTCCTTCACAAGGATCGCGTCGTAGAGCCCGCCGCGGTTGCTCAGCCCCCCGCCCGCCCGTACGGCGTCCTTCTCCAACGCGCGCAGGCCCGGAGTGGTCTTGCGGGTGTCGAGGATCCGCGCACCGGTGCCCTCGACCGCCTGGACGTAGCTCGCGGTGAGCGTGGCGACGCCCGCCAGGCGCCCGAGGAAGTTGAGCGCCACCCGCTCGGCGGCGAGAATCGCGGCGGCATGGCCCACGACCTCAGCCAGGAGCCCGCCCTCGCGCCACTCGCTCTCCGACACGTGCGCGCGCCAGCCCAGGCCTGGATCGACGCGCTGGAAGACCGCCTGGGCCACACCGAGCCCGGCCGGTACGCCGGGCGCCTTCTGCTCGATGCGGGCCCGCGCCCGCGCTGCCGTGGGGACCACCGCCAGCGTGGTCAGGTCCCCCTCCCCGAGGTCCTCGGCGAGCGCGCGGTCGATCAGCTCGAGCATGGTATTCGGGCCAGCACGCTACGGGATCGGCCCGATCTGCCGATGGAGGTCTGAGTGTCCCCGCCACGGAAGGCGATCCGAGATTCGGTGCGCGCGCTCTTCGAGCGCAGTCCCGACCCCTACGCGGGCGCCGACATCGACGTCTCGCGGCGCTTCCAGGCCGGCCTGCTCGGACTGTGCGGCCTGCTCGCGCTCGCCTTCCTCCCCTTCGAGCCGGTCGACGAGCAGATCGGCGCGGCCGGCTGGCCGGTGGCGGTGGGTATCGGCCTGGCCGCGATCGCCGGCGCCGTGGCGATGGCCAAGGGCAGGCCCAGCTTCAACGCTCAGCTGGTTGTCGCCTACGCGGGCATCGCGGGGATCGCTGCGCTCAACTTCGTCGCCGGAGGTGGCTCCTCGGCCTACGAGGACCTGTACGTGCTGTGGCTGGCCGCGGGCGCCTCCCATCCGCCCCGGCGGGCCCTGGTCCATCTGGCCACCATGCTCGCCGCGCTCTGCCTTCCGCTCGCCTATGAGGGCACGAGCAACGAGGTCGTCACGGACATGGCGGCCGAGGCGCTCATCCTCGTGAGCATCGGCCTCCTGCTGACCGTCTACCAGGCCTCGGTGCGCCGCCAGCGGCTGGGATTGCGCTCCGGGGCCGAGGTGGCGCGCCGCCTGGCCGGTGTCGACCCGCTCACCGGCCTCGGCAACCGGCGGGCCTTCGACGAGGCTCTGACGGTGGCGATCGCCCACAGCGACCGGGAGGCCCGGCCCCTCGTTATCGCCCTGGTCGACTTGGACAATCTCAAGCGGATCAACGACCGCTACGGCCACGTGGAGGGCGATCGCTGCATGCGCGAGGTGGCGCGCGTGCTGGAGCGCGCGGTCGGACCGCACGACCGCTGCTTTCGCTGGGGCGGCGACGAGTTCGTGGTCGTGATGCCCGACCGCGACCGCGAGCGAGCCGAAGCGCTGCTTCGCCCGATGGCCGAGATCGCGCGCGAGGAGTGCGAGGCGGGCGACGGCCTCGGCATCGAGCTCACCTGGGGAGCGGCCGAGCGCGAGACGGGCATGCCGGCCGAGGACGCGTTGGCCGCGGCGGACCTGGCACTGCTCGAGGCCAAGACCGAGAAGAGCCGTTAGGAGACGGGCTCGCGCGCGCGGTCGATTCCGACCACCGCGTAGGCGTCGAGCTCGTCGAGAGTCTCGCGCTCCAGCAGCGCCTCGGCCAGCGCGTCTAGGCGCTCGCGCTGCTCGGAGAGCAGCCGGCGGGTGAGCTCGTGCTCGTCGTCCACGATCCGGCGCACCTCTTGGTCCACCAGCTCCTGTGTGGCCTCCGACACCGATTCGGCCCCCGGCATAAGGAAGTTCTGCCCCGCCTGCGGAGCCACGGTGAGAAAGCCCACCTTCTCGCTCATCCCCCAGCGCGCCACCATGCCCCTTGCGATCTGGGTCACGTGCTGGATGTCCGACTCGGCGCCGGTGGTGATGTCGCCAAACACGAGCTCTTCCGCCACGCGGCCGCCGAGCGACACGCGCAGCTTCGCGCGCAGCTCGTCCTCGGAGAGGTTGAAGCGGTCGTCGTCGGGCGTGGACAGGGTCACGCCCAGCGCCATGCCGCGAGGGATGATCGACACCTTGCGCACCGGGTCTGCGCCCGGCGTGAGCATGCCTACGATTGCGTGACCACCCTCGTGGTAGGCGATCCGGCGGCGATCCTCGTCGCCCAGCACGATCTTTCGCTCGGCGCCTAGCACGATCTTCTCGAGCGATTCGGTGAAATCAGCGCTGACCACCTTGTCGTGACCGCGGCGTGCCGCCAGCAGCGCCGCCTCGTTGACCAGATTGGCGAGGTCGGCGCCCACCATTCCGGGAGTGGTCGAGGCGATGCGGCCGAGGTCGACATCGTCGGCCAGCGGCACCGAGCGCGTGTGCACGCGAAGGATCTGCTCGCGCCCGAGGCTGTCGGGGGCCTGCACCGCCACGCGGCGGTCGAAGCGGCCCGGGCGCAGCAGCGCCGGGTCAAGCACGTCGGGACGGTTGGTCGCCCCGAGCACGATCACACCCGCCGCCGTGTCGAAGCCGTCCATCTCGGTGAGGATCTGATTGAGCGTCTGCTCGCGCTCGTCGTGGCCGCCCAGCGAGTTGCCGCCGCCCCCGCGGGCCCGGCCGATGGCGTCGAGCTCGTCGATGAAGATGATGGCCGGCGCGGCCTCCTTGGCCTGGACGAAGAGATCACGCACGCGCGAGGCGCCGATGCCCACGATCGCCTCGATGAACTCAGAGGCCGAGGCCGAGAAGAAGGGCACGCCGGCCTCGCCGGCCACCGCACGAGCGAGCAGGGTCTTGCCCGTGCCCGGCGCGCCCGAGAGCAGCACCCCGCGCGGGATGCGCGCTCCGAGCTTGGAGTACTTGTCGGGATTGCGCAGGAAGTCGACGACCTCGACGAGCTGATCCTCGGCCTCCTCGATGCCGGCCACGTCCTCGAAGTTGACGGTCTGGGTCTCGGCCTCCACCCGCTTGGCCCGCGAGCGCCCGAACTGGCTGAGCATGCCGCCCGCGCCGCCGGCGCCCGCGGCGCGCCGCGCGATGAAGATGAACAGCGCCACCAGCAGGATCGTCGGGCCGAAGGAGAACAGGATGGTCTCGAGCAGCGAGCGGCTGTCGGGCGGCTCGGCGTTGACCGTCACGTTGTTTTCGTCGAGCAGCTGTGACAGCTCGTCCTCGTCGGCGAACGTGGGGATCTCGGTCTCGAAGCCCTTGGCCGAGTTGTCCTTGTAGGTGACCTCCTTGCGGAAGTCGCCCTGGACGGTCTCACCGCGCGAGGAGATCTCCTTGACGTTGCCGTCACGGATCTGGGCGAGGAAGGTCGGGTTGTAGGGAACCCGGATGCGCTCCTCGGCCGGGGCGAACACCGAGACGATCAGCCAGTTGAGCACGAACAGCCCCAGCAGGATGACCACGAAGCGGCGGCCGCTCCAGGGAAGCATCGGCGGCTTCTTCGGCGCGCCCTGGACCCGCAGGTCGGAGCGCTCGGGGTCGCGCGGGGGAAGCGGCGTGCGCTGATCGGGCATTGCCAGAGCGATTTTAGAGCCCGTCCATAGGGCTTCCTAAAGGGCGCTCGCCTATCCTGGCCGTGTGAGGCAGCAGCTTCGTCCGCTCTTCGACCAGGTGGTCATCAAGGAGCTCGAGCCCGACCGGGTGAGGCGCTCGGGTCTCGTGCTGCCGCCGGGCGAGCACCAGCCTCCGCCGCAGCACGGGATCGTGCTGGCCGTCGGCCCCGGCCTCGACTGGTGGGGCAGCGTGGGAGTGAAAATGCCCGTCCGAGCTGGCGATCATGTGGTGTTTCCCGCCTCGGCCGGGGTGTGGGTCGAGGTGGAGGAGGAGCGCCTGCTGGTGTGCCGAGTGGGCCAGCTGTTGGGCGTGCTGGAGGAGGCCGATTCCGTTGGGCCCGGCCCGCTCCACGCGATCGAGGAAGAGGACTCTTAGTCGATCACGACCCCCACGTCGGCGCGGATCACCCGGCCGTTGCGGAGGATGAACGAGGTCACGCGCTGACCGCCCACGAACTCGTTGGTGTGGCACACGCGCAGGCCCGCGCTGGGCGGCTCGCAGCTCACCCCGGGCACCCGGTTTCTCACCGCGTCGAGCGTTGAGCGCACGCCGACTCCTCGGGCCGTCCGGTCCCCGAGGCCGCGAGTAGACACCAGGGTGACCCGGTTGCCCCGCGCGAAGAGGACGCGGATCTTCCCCGCGTAGCGGAACTCGGTGAAGGAACCGAAGTCGTTGGTGCCGTTGATCACGCGATTCGGGGTTCCCAGCGCAGCGCGCACCTGCTGCTTGGTGTTGTCGATGCGCACTCCGGCGATGCCCTTGTCGATCTGGATGATGGCCGCGGCCTGGCCCGGGATGATCGCGGCGAGGGCGCCGAGCAGGAAAGTCGTAAGCAGCAGACGTCTCATACGGCGGGAGCTTACGCCGATGAATCCTCGAATACGCTGCCAGGCCATCCACACAGGAGGCGCGGTCGATGACGAGACAGGCAGTGTCGAGCGATGAGGCCCCGGCAGCTCTCGGGCCCTACAGCCAGGCGATCGTCGCCGGCGGGTTTGTCTTCTGCTCCGGCATGGCCGGCATCGATCCGGACACCAAAACGATCCCCGAGGGCATCGAGGCCCAGACCGAGCAGGCGCTGGTCAACCTCGCCGCCGTGCTCGACGCCGCCGGCGCGTCCATGGCCGACCTGGTCAAGACCACGATCTTCTACGCCGACGTCGAGGACTTCGCCCGGCTCAACGATGTCTACGCCCGCCACATGCCCGATCCGCCGCCGGCCCGTTCCGCCCCAGCCCACGTCCGTTTGCCCCACGGCCTGCTCGTCTCGATCGAGGCGATCGCCGAACTGCCGAGCGAGTAAGACCGCCTCGGCGGCTTACGCCGCGGAGCCGTCGCCTGCGCGGCGCAGCAACTCGGCGCGCACGAACTCGTCGAGGTTGCCGTCCAGCACTCCCTGGGCGTTGCCCGCCTCGACACCCGTGCGGTGGTCCTTGACCATCGTGTAGGGGTGCAGGACGTAGGAGCGGATCTGTGACCCCCAGCCGACGTCCTGGGCCTCCCCGCGCTCCTTGGCCAGCGCCTCCTGGCGCTTTCGCTCCTCGAGCTCGATCAGCTTGGCGCGCAGCATCTTCATGGCCGTGTCGCGGTTGGAGGACTGGGAGCGCTCGTTCTGGCACTGCACCACGATCCCGCTCGGGCGGTGGGTGATCCGCACCGCGGAGTCGGTCTTGTTCACGTGCTGGCCCCCCGCGCCCGAGGCGCGGTAGGTGTCGATCTGGATGTCGTCGGGCTCGATCTCGACATCAACGGTGTCCTCCACCAGCGGCGCCACCTCGAGGCCCGCGAAGGCGGTGTGGCGGCGTGATTGGGCGTCGTAGGGCGAGATGCGCACCAGGCGGTGAACGCCCTTCTCGGCGCTGAAGAGGCCGTAGGCGTTATCCCCGCGGGCGATGAAGGAAGCCGACTTGATGCCCGCCTCCTCCCCCGCCGACGCCTCCTTGAGCTCGGGCTTCATGCCGCGCCCCTCGGCCCAGCGCATCTCCATCCGCAGCAGCATCTCCGCCCAGTCCTGGGAGTCCGTGCCGCCAGCCCCGGCATTGACGGTCACAACAGCGTCGCCGGCGTCGTACTCGCCCGAGAACAGGCGCGCCTCCTCGAGCTCCGCGAGCCGCGAGCCGATCGACGCGAGCGTCTCCTCCAGCTCGGTGGCCATCGACTCGTCCTCGGCCGCCATCTCCGCCAGCGTGTCGAGGTCGCCGATGTCGCGCTCGAGCGAGCGAAAGCTCTCGAGCCGGCGCGATGCCGCCGCGTGCTCGGCCGACACCGAGGCCGCCCGCTCCTGGTCGTCCCAGAAGCCGGGCGCCTGCATGGCCCCCTCGAGCTCCTCTATCCGGGCCTGCAGCTGAGCGGGGTCAAAGATAGTCCGCGAGCAGCTTCAGCTGGTCGCGGAGGCCACTGGCGCTAACCGTCATTGCTGCCTGCCCTACTGAGCGCCATGGCACTTCTTGAACTTCTTGCCCGACCCGCACCAGCACGGGTCGTTTCGACCGACCTTCTCGTGCTCGTCGAGGCGGCGGGTCTCGACCACCGGCACTGACGCGGACACCTCGTCGGCTGCCAGCTCGGCGGCCTCGGCCATACCCGAGGGAACGGCCGACCCGGCCGCCGCGGCGATGGCGTCGCGGCCCTGAGCCGCGTGGCCGCCCGAGTAGTCGAGCCGGCCGGTGGAGCTGCTGTTGGCGCCAGGCGTCCAGCGCGAGCCCTGCTGCTGTTGGGGCTGCGGCTCCTCGGCCTCGACGGCCACCTCGACGTTGAAGATGTAGCGCGCGAACTCGTCCCAGATGTTGTTCATGAGCTCCGTGAACATCTCGAAGCCCTCGTTCTTGTAGGCCACCAGCGGGTCGATTTGGGCGAACCCGCGCAGGTGGATGCCCTCGCGCAGGTAGTCCATGTCGTGCAGGTGCTCGCGCCAGCGCTCGTCGATGATCTGGAGCAGCATGAAGCGCTCGAGCGCGCGCATCAGCTCGTCGCCCAGCTCCTCCTCGCGCTCGTTGTAGGCGTCGACGACGTCGGCGCGCAGCTGATCGACGAGAACCTCACGGCTGCTGCCCGCGGAAACGTCCTCGATGTCGTAGGAGGTGGGATAGATCTGCTCGAGCTGCGTGAACAGCGCGTTGAGGTCCCAGTCCTCCTGGTAGTCGCCCTGCATGTACTCGTTGCAGAGGCGCTCGATGGCGTCGCCGATCTGGGAGCGCGCGATGTCCGACATGTCCTCGCCCTCGAGGATGCGGTCGCGGTACTCGTAGACGATCTCGCGCTGCTGGTTCATCACGTCGTCGTACTCGAGCACGCGCTTTCGCTGCAGGAAGTTCTGATCCTCGACCTTCTTCTGGGCGCCCTCGATCTGCTTGGTGAGCATCTTGTGTTCGATCGGCAGCTCGTTGCCGTCGTCGTCGGCCTGGGCCAGGAACTTGTTGTCGAGGATGCGGTAGATCCGGTCACCCGCGAACAGGCGCACCAGATCGTCCTCCGCCGAGAGGTAGAAGCGGGACTCACCGGGATCCCCCTGGCGCCCCGACCGGCCGCGCAGCTGATTGTCGATCCGGCGCGACTCGTGGCGCTCGGTTCCGAGGATGTAGAGGCCGCCGGCCTCCTTGACCGTCTCGCGGTCCTCCTCCACCTGGGCCTCGACCTGGGGGAACCGCTCGTCCCAGGCGCTGTCCCATTCCTCGCTGCCCTGCTCGAGCCCGCGCCGGGTCAGCTCGAGCTGGGTGAGGTGCTCCTCGTTGCCGCCCAGCTTGATGTCGACGCCGCGGCCCGCCATGTTGGTGGCAATCGTGACCGCGAACGGGCGTCCCGCCTCGGCGATCGTCTCGCCCTCGCGCTCGGCGTGCTCGGGCTTGGCGTTCAGCACCGCGTGCTTGACGCCGCGCGTGGTGAGCTCGCCGGAGAGCAGCTCGGAGACCTCGACGGAGATGGTCCCCACCAGCACGGGCTGGCCCAGTCCGTTGCGGTGGGCGATCTCCGTGGCCACGGCGGCCCACTTGCCCTCCTTGGTCTTGTAGATCTGGTCGTTGTTGTCGTCCCTGACCATCGGGCGGTTGGTGGGGATCTCGACCACCTGGAGCTCGTAGATCTTCATGAACTCGGTGGCCTCGGTGATGGCCGTTCCGGTCATGCCCGCGAGCTTCTCGTACTTGCGGAAGTAGTTCTGGTAGGTGATCGTGGCGACGGTCTGGTTCTCCTCCTGGATCGCCACGCCCTCCTTGGCCTCAACGGCCTGGTGCAGGCCCTCGGACCAGCGACGGCCCTCGAGGATGCGGCCGGTGAACTCGTCGATGATCTTCACCTCGCCGTCGATCACCGCGTAGTCGACGTCGCGCTTGTAGAGCGACTCCGCCTTGAGGGCCTGCTGGAGGTGGTTGACGAGGTGACCGTTCTCGGCCCGGTAGAGGTTGTCGATGCCGAGGAACTTCTCGGCCTTCTCCACACCCCGCTCGGTCACCGAGACCGTCTTGTGCTTCTCCTCGGGCTCGAAGTCGAAGTCCGCCTCGTACTCCTTGGACTTGGCCTCGAGGCCCTCGGGCTTCTTGCCCGCCTCCATGAGCGGCGCCAGCTTGGCGAAGCGGTAGTAGGTGTCGGCGGCCTGCTCGGGGCGCCCGCTGATGATCAGCGGCGTGCGCGCCTCGTCGATGAGGATGTTGTCGACCTCGTCGACGATGCCGAAGCCGTGTCCGCGCTGGACCTTCGACTCGAGCGTGTCGGCCAGGTTGTCGCGCAGGTAGTCGAAGCCGAACTCGGAGTTGGTGCCGTACACGACGTCGCACGCGTAGGCCGCGTGCTTGTCGACGTCGCTCATCCCCGACTGGATGATCCCCACGGTCACGCCCAGCAGGTCGTAGATGGGCTTCATCCACAGGGCGTCGCGACGGGCCAGGTAGTCGTTGACGGTCACGAGGTGCACACCCCCGCCCCGGACGGCCTCGCCGTTCTCGTCGCGGGCGGCAAGCCCGTTGAGGACGATCGGCAGCGTGGCGGTGAGCGTCTTGCCCTCGCCGGTCTTCATCTCCGCGATCGAGCCGTCGTGGAGCACCATCCCGCCGATCAGCTGCACGTCGTAGTGGCGCTGGCCCAGCGTGCGCTTGCCGGCCTCGCGGGTGAGGGCGAAGCTCTCGTAGAGCAGGTCGTCAAGCGACTCGCCGGCCAGGGAGCGCTCCCGGAGCGCCTCGTAGCGCTCGCGCAGCTCGTCGTCCGACTCGAGCTCGAGCTCCGCTTCGTAATCGTTGATGCGTCCTACGGACTTCTCGAAAGTCTTGAACTTCTTCGACTCGCCGACCCTGAGGGCGCGATCCAAAATGGACATCGAAGCTACGGTAGCAACGCGGTCTGAGGCTCCGGACCCGCTAAACCGCGGGTTCCTGAGAGCCCGCCCGGGCGTCCCGGCGCGCGCGCCGCTTGTCGCGGTGCTTCTTGACCTGACGCGCCAGGTCGTCGGCCAGCATGTTCACCGAGTGGCCCATGTCGCTCGACGCCTCGCGGGCGCGCAGGGTGACGCCCTTGAGGTGCAGGGTCGCCTCCGCCACCTGGGAGTCCTTGATGGCCGGATTGCGCTCCTCGGAGAGCTCGATCTCGAGCTCCGCCAGGGGTGAGACCTGACGATCCACCTTCCCGAGCTTCTTCTCCAAGCCGGGAGCGAAGCTCGTCGTCGACGGTGGCGCCGTTGCGGCCCTTCACCTGGATGCGCATGTTGCTCTCCTCGGCTGTTTTCAGGCAGTGCTTGAGAGGACGCGTTGTGGATTCGATGGTAGTAGGTGGCGCGCGGGGGGCGAAACGGCCGGTGGCAGGGCCCGCGGCGCCGAGGGGCGTGCGCGTGGCCGAACGACAGCAGGTAAAGGGAGGCGCGCCCGGAGCGGTGCGCCGGGATGAAAACCCGCCAACGAGCCGGTCGTCCCGCGGCCGAGGCTGATTTTGCATCCGATTGGATGCAGAACTCGCCACGCGCACCCTGCCCACCCCTCTCTTCTGCCGTAAGCATCCCGCCGACCACCGCCGAGGCACGAGTCACCGCCCCAGCGTCCGCGCGAACACCAGCGCCGTCACCTCGTCACAGCCCGCGCCGCGCAGCGCGCCGACGCACGCCGCCAGCGTGGCCCCGGTGGTCACGACGTCGTCCACCAGCACCGCGCGCGCGGGCACCGGCCCGCGAACGCCGACGGATCCCGCCGGCCCGGCCAGGCGGCCCGCTCGGCCGCGGCCGACCTGGCGCAGCTTCGAGCCGCCGCGCACGAGGCAGTCGCTGACCGGGAGCCCGGTGCGCCGCCCGAGCGCGCGCGCCAGGCGCTCGGCCTGGTTGAAGCCTCGTCGCCGCCTGCGCGCGGGATGCAGACGGCACGGGGACGAGCACCCCGCGCACGCGCTCGGAGGGAATCGCCGCGGCCATGAGCGCGGCCATCGAATCGGCTAGCGCGAGCGCTCCGCGGAACTTGAGCGCTCCCACCAGGGCCCGGGCCGGACCCTCGTATTCGAGCGGCGGCCCAGACCGACGCGCTCGCGCCGCGGACCCGAGCGGGCGCAGCCGCCGGCGGCAGGAAGCGCACAGCGGACGGCCGCGCCCGGCAACGGCGCGGCAGCTCCAGCACAGTGGCGGTGAGAGCAGCACGCGCGCATGGTGGCGCGCAAGGCGCGACAGGTGGGCACGCCATTGCGACAATTGGGACCGTGCCAGGCATAAATGCGGTTACGCAGCACCCCCAGATCGGGTGGTTCTCCGATCCGGCGGTGCTGGCGCCGCTCCTGCTATTCGCCGCGATCTACGTCTGGCGCTTCGCCGGAGCGCGCCGGGAGGCGCACGGGCGCGGCGCCGGTGCGCTGCAGGCGGCAGCGTTCGCGGGCGGCATGCTCGCGCTGCTCGCGGCGCTCGTGTCGCCCATCGACGGCCTCGGCGAGGACTACCTCTTCTCCGCGCACATGGTCCAGCACGTGCTGCTGGGGGACATCGCGCCGCTGCTGATCCTGCTCGGCCTCAGCCGCGTGATCCTGCGGCCCGCCACGCGACGGCTGATGCGGGTCGAGCGCGCGCTCGGGCGGCTGGCCAGCCCGGTGGTGGGCATCGCCATCTGGCTGGCCATCATGTACCTCTGGCACGTGCCCGCCCTCTACGACGCGGCCACCGAGAACGCGCTCGTGCACCTGCTCGAGCACGCGTCCTTCTTCGTCGCCGGGCTCTGCCTGTGGTGGCCGCTTATCCAGCCCGTGCCCATGCGGCGCAGGATGACCGGGCTGGAGCCGATCGGCTACATCGCCGCCGCCAAGGCGGGGCTCGCCGCGCTCGGGCTGTACCTGGCCTGGAGCTCGACCGCGCTCTACCCCTACTACGAGCAGACGCCGCGCATCTGGGGGCTGTCGCCGGTGGAGGACCAGAACGTCGGCGGCGTGCTGATGATGGCCGAGCAGTCGTTCACGCTCGTGCTGGTGATGGTGGCCCTGTTCGTTCGCGCGCTCACCAAGAGCGAGGAGGAGCAGCTCCGCCGCGAGCGCCTGGAGGACCGGGCGGAGTCGGCTCGTGCCTGACCCGGGCGATTCGCCGACGACTCCTCCCCGGTCAACTGGTCGACCCAGCAACTGACCGCGTTCCTGGCCACCGTCTCCGCGGCCCCCGACGAGCGCACGGCGGTCCGGCTCGCTGTCGAGCGCGCCGCGGAGGCCCTCGACGCCGAGGTGGCGGCGCTGCTGCGCCGGGGCGAGGTGTACGTGTCGATCGGCTTCCCCAGCGACCCGGCCCTCGAGCGCGCGCTCGCCGAGGTGGCGGCGGGCCGCACCACGTCGCTGCACGCGCCCGGACTGGGCGAGTGCGCGGCACTGGCCATCGAGGTGGAGGACGACACGCCCACGAGCCTCGTGCTTGCCCGGAGCACCGGCGAGCTCTTCGCCGTCGACGAGCTGCACCTGGCCCGCGGGATGGCCCGGGTCCTCGGGCTCTCGCTGCGGCTCTTCCGCCTGGCCGGCAACGAACGCCGCCACCGCCACGACGCCGAGGTCCACTCCGAGCTCAACCAGCGCCTACTCGATTCCCTTCAGGAGCGCCAGGAGCTGCTGGAGCGCCTGTCGCGCATCCAGCGCTCGATCGCCCACGGGGCCGGGCGCGACGAGGTGCTCGGCGCGATCTCCCACGGGGCGCGGGAGCTGCTGGGCGACGAGCTGGCCGGGGTGCTGCTCGTGTCGGCCGAGGATCCCTCGATGGTCGAGCTGGTCTAGGTGATCGGGCGTGACGCCGACGAGACACCCGCGGCGAGCTGTGGCCTGCCGGTGAGGGCATCGGCGGCCGCGCGATCGCCGAGGGCCGGCTCGTGGTGGCCGAGGACTACCAGAAGGACCCGAGCGCGATGACACGCTTCAAGGACCGCGGCATCGAGGCGACCATGGCGGCTCCGGTGCACGAGCACGGCCGCATCGTCGGCAGCCTGGTCGTGGCCTCCTACCAGCCGGGGCGCCGCTACACCGCCATCGAGCGGGACATGCTCAAGGCGTTCGCCGATCACGCGAGCCTGGCCCTGTCGGACAGCCGGCGCATCGAGGCCATGCGCGAGCGCGACGCCGAGCGCATCCAGGCGCGCTTCCGCGCTCTGGTCCAGAACTCCTCGGACATGATCATGGTGGTCGTCGCCCGACGCGGGGATCCTCTACGTCTCTCCCTCCGTCGAGCGCGCGGTGGAGCTGCGCGAGGGCGCCACGCTGGCCGACCTGATCCATCCGGAGGACCGCCAGGCGGCGCTCGCCTTTCTCGCCGAGGCCGCGCGCGCCGGCCGCTGCGCGGCTCCGCTCGAGTGGCGAATGGCCGGCCCGCGCGGGCGGCTGGCTCGACGTGGAGACGATCGCCGCGGGGCAGCTCGAGCACCCCGACGTCCAGGGCATCGTGCTCAACAGCCGCGACGTGACCGAGCGCAAGCGCCTCGAGGCCCAGCTGCGCCAGTCCCAGCGCCTGGAGAGCGTGGGCCAGCTCGCCGGGGGCATCGCCCACGACTTCAACAACTTCCTCTCGGTGATTCGCGGCTACGCCAAGTTCATCATCGATGGGCTGCCCGACGACAGCGCCCTCCGAAGCGACGCCGAGGAGGTGGCCCGCGCGGCCGAACGCGCCGCCAAGCTCACCAACCAGCTGCTCGTGTTCAGCCGCCGCGACGTGGTGCAGAAGCGGGTCATCGACCTCGGCGAGGTTCTCGAGGACATCAGATCACTGCTCGAGCGCACGCTGGGCGAGGACGTGGCCCTCAGCGTGTCGATCGAGAAGGGACTGCTGGCCGTCGAGGCCGACCCGAGCCAGCTCGAGCAGGTGCTGGTGAACCTGGTGGTCAACGCCCGCGACGCCATGCCGGGCGGCGGGCGGCTCGCGATCGGCCTGGCCAACGACGTCACCCGTGCGGAGCGCCGCGTTCGCCTGACGGTCCGCGACAGCGGGCACGGGATGGAGGCCGGGGTGCTGGAGCGCGCCTTCGAGCCCTTCTATACGACCAAGCCCAAGGGCCAGGGCACGGGGCTCGGCCTGGCCACGGTCTACGGGATCGTCACCCAGGCCGGCGGCAGCGTCGAGATCGACTCAAAGCCCGGCGAGGGCACGGAGGTGAGCGTGCTGCTGCCCGCCAGCGAGCGGCAGCCGGACCTGCCTGACGACGCGTCCCCCGCCGAGGACGCCGCCACCGGCGGCGAGACGATTCTCGTGGTGGAGGACGAGGACGCCGTGCGCCGGCTCACCTGCCGGATCCTCACCCGCCAGGGCTACCGGGTGCTCGAGGCGCCCGACGGGCGTCACGCACTCAGCACGTGGGACGAGTTACAGCAGCGAGATCGACCTGCTGGTGACCGACGTGGTGATGCCGGGGATGTCGGGCAAGGAGCTGGCCGAGCGGATCGGCATCGAGCCGGTGTTCATGTCCGGCTACACCGATGACGTCGTCCTGCGCCACGGCGTGGAGGGCCTGCGCCTGGTGCAGAAGCCCTTCGACGCGGAAACGCTGCTCTCGGCGGTTCGCTCGGCGCTCGACGGCGCGCCGGCTAGGCGCTAGCCCTCGAGCAGCTCGCCGTCCTCCACCGGCGCGGGCCTTCGAGGGTCACCTCGCCGCGCACCGTCACGTCGCGCCCGAAGCGCACGTCGCCCTCCACTTCCAGCCGCTCGCAGCCGACGAGCGACGGCGGCCCGCCGGCGAAGCGCTCCTCGAAATCGCTCAGCAGCTTGTAGTGGTCGGGATCGAGGCTCACCGCCGGCGCGGCGGCGGCCGGGCGAGGCGCACGGTGAAGTCCTCGGCCAGCTCGTAGGCGTCCGAGCGCACCACGAGCAGATCGTCGGTCTTCTTGACCGGGGCGAAGCGCGTGCGCGGCACCCGGATAGCGGCTGCGCCGTCGATCACTCCGACGGCCGCTCCCATGGCCGTCTCGAGCTGCACGACGGCGGGAGACGAGGAGTCACCAGGGTCGACCGTCTTGTGGTTGACGATCATCGGCAGCTCGAGAACGCCGTCGCCCGCGTCCAGCGCGCGGTCGAGCGCCTCGAGGTCGACCCAGATGTTGTTGCAGTTGAAGAAGCGGTGGCGGGACACGTCCTCGAACGAGCCCGTGTCCTCCTCGGGCGTCTGGGCGGTCTCGCGCAGGACGAGGCGGCCGTCGCGCTTGCTGCGCGCCAGGTGGCCTCCCTTGCGGTCGGACTCCGTGCGGTCGGTGGACTCCGAGAGGAACGGCAGGCCCTCGTCCGCGAACCAGTCGAGGATGCGCGGCTCGAGCACCGCGCCGAGGTTGTCGGCGTTGGACAGGAAGAGGTAGCGGTACCCGTCCGCCAGCAGCCGCTCGAGCATCCCCGAGGTTCGCAGGGCGCTGTAGACGTCGCCGTGGCCGGGCGGCGCCCACTCGAGCGCGGGGTCGTCGGGCCACTCCACGGGCTCGAAGCCGTCCTCGACGAGCTTCGGGACCTTGCCCTGCATGAAATCCAGTGGCAGGTCGCCCACCTGGAGCTCGGGGTAGCGCTCGAGCGCCGCCAGGGTGTCGTCGCGGGTGGCGAAGCTGTTCATCAGCAGCAGCGGGATCGGCGCTCCGTGCAGCTCTCGCAGGTGCAGCACCTGGCGCACGATGATGTCCAGGAAGCTCAGGCCTTCCTTGACCTCGAGCAGCGACTTGGCCTGCGTCATGCCCATGCTCGTGCCGAGGCCGCCGTTCAGCTTGAGCACCACCACGCGCTCCAGCTCGGATCCCTCGGCCCGCTCGGGCAGCTCATCGGCATCGGGCAAGTCGTCGAGCGGCTCGATCTCCGACTCGGGCAGCGTGCCCGTGTCGCCCTCCCGCAGCTTGCCCTCGTACAGCACGAAGGTGTCGATCGCGTCCTCGGGCAGGCCCTCGGCGCGCATCTTGTCCGCGGCGGCGCTCACGCCGCGGGGTCTATCAGGTCTGCCGTCGGACCGGGTGTAAGAGCGGCTTATCGCAGCCACCAGCAAGCCGAATTTGAACTTATGGGTCGGACCGACCACAATGGTTCGAAGATCGTCGAACTCAAAGGAAAGGGACCGTGATGACCGACCTGAGCCTCACCATCCGCCGCGCCGGTGTCGCCGACTCCGGCGCCCTCGTCCGCCTCGCCGCGCTCGACAGCGCAAAGCCGCCCGCCGGAGACTCCCTCGTGGCCGAGGTTGGAGGCGAGCTGTGGGCCGCAATCGAGATCGAGTCGGGGGCGGCCATCGCCGATCCCTTCCGCCCCAGCGCGGACCTCGTCGAGCTGCTGCGCTTCCGGGCCCGCCGGATGCGCAGCGAGGAGAGCCGCGGCGGCGCTTAGCGTCGCTGCTGCCCCGCGC
>CAVSJF010000026.1:0-281135 GCA_963728155.1 uncultured Thermoleophilaceae bacterium
AGGTCACCAAGCCGGAGACCATCAACTACCGCACCCTGAAGCCGGAGAAGGACGGGCTTTTCTGCGAGCGCATCTTCGGTCCCACCAAGGACTGGGAGTGCTACTGCGGCAAGTACAAGCGCGTCCGCTACAAGGGCATCGTCTGCGAGCGCTGCGGCGTGGAGGTCACGCGTTCCAAGGTGCGCCGTGAGCGCATGGGCCACGTGGACCTCGCGGCCCCCGTTTCCCACATCTGGTTCTTCAAGGGCGTGCCCTCGCGCATCGGCTACCTGCTCGACATGGCTCCCAAGGAGCTCGAGAAGGTCCTCTACTTCGCCGCTTCGATCGTCACATGGATCGACGACGAGGCGCGCCAGAAGGACGTCCCGCGGCTCGAGAAGGAGATCCAGAAGACGATCGACTCCTACGACGCCGAGCGCGAGGAGCGCGTGCTCGAGCTGCGCGAGTCGCTCGAGCGGCGCGTTGAGTACCTGAGCACCGGCAAGCAGACCGGCTTCTCGGACGACGACATGCTCTGGGCCGACACCCTCGACGTCAACCTCAAGAAGCTGGCCGACGACGAGCGCGAGAAGATGGAGAAGGAGATCCGCAAGCAGTTCGAGGCGGACATCTCCGACACCGAGGCCTACATCGAGGACGCCTCGCAGCGCATGCGCGACGTCTGGGACCTCTTCCAGGCGATGGAGCCCAAGCAGGTGATCGCCGACGAGACGCTGTTCCGCGAGCTCAAGGACCGCTTCGGGTCGCCCTTCGGATGGGGCGAGTACTTCCGCGGCGGCATGGGTGCCGAGTCGGTGCGCGACCTGCTCCAGCAGGTCGACCTGGAGGCCGAGCGCGAGGAGCTCGAGGACCAGGTCAAGACCGCCAAGGGGCAGAAGCAGTCCCGCGCGGTCAAGCGGCTGAAGGTCGTGTCGGCCTTCATCAACTCCGACAACCGCCCCGAGGACATGGTCCTCGAGGCGATCCCGGTGATCCCGCCGGAGCTGCGCCCCATGGTCCAGCTCGACGGTGGGCGCTTTGCCACGTCGGACCTCAACGACCTCTACCGACGCGTGATCAACCGCAACAACCGGCTCAAGCGCCTGCTCGACCTCGGGGCGCCCGAGATCATCGTCAACAACGAGAAGCGGATGCTGCAGGAGGCCGTCGACGCGCTGTTCGACAACGGCCGCCGCGGCCGCCCCGTGACCGGGCCGGGCAACCGCCCGCTCAAGTCGCTGAGCGACATGCTCAAGGGCAAGCAGGGCCGCTTCCGCCAGAACCTGCTCGGAAAGCGCGTGGACTACTCGGGCCGCTCGGTGATCGTCGCCGGCCCCGAGCTGCGCATCCACCAGTGCGGGCTGCCCAAGCTGATGGCCCTCGAGCTGTTCAAGCCGTTCATCATGGCGCGGCTCGTCGAGCGCAAGTCGGTGCAGAACATCAAGGCGGCCAAGAAGATGGTCGACTCGATGATCCCCGAGGTGTGGGACGTGCTCGAGGAGGTCATCCAGGAGCACCCGGTGCTGCTCAACCGCGCGCCGACGCTCCACCGCCTCGGCCTGCAGGCCTTCGAGCCGGTGCTGGTCGAGGGCAAGGCGATCCAGGTGCATCCGCTCGTGTGTCACGCGTTCAACGCGGACTTCGACGGCGACCAGATGGCCGTGCACGTGCCGCTGTCCGCCGAGGCCCAGGCCGAGGCGCGGCTGCTGATGCTGTCGGCGAACAACATCCTGTCGCCGGCGCACGGCAAGCCGCTCGCCACCCCGTCGCAGGACATGGTTCTCGGCTCGTACTACCTGACCTACGGTCCGGACGAGGAAGGGCTGGCCGAGCTGCGCGAGCTCGAGCAGGCGGGCAAGTGGGATGAGAAGAAGCACGGCAAGCGCCCGCACGTGTTCCGCTCCGCCCAGGAGGCCCAGCTCTCCTACGAGGCCGGCGTGGTCAAGCTGCACGACCTGGCCGAGCACCGGCCGCGGCACACCAGCCAGCACACCCTGACCACGGTCGGGCGGATCATCTTCAACGAGGCCGTGGAACGGGCTCTCGAAGAGGCTCTGGGCAGCGAGTTCGACCCCAGCACCTACGAGTTCGTGAACAGGCCGCTCAAGAAGCGGGACATGAGCGAGGTGGTCGAGCGGCTCGTGGACATCCACGGTCCGTACGCCACCGCTCTGGTGCTGGACGCGTTCAAGGAGCTGGGCTTCCATTTCGCCAGCCAGGCCGGCATCACGATCTCCAAGAACGACGTCGTGATCCCGCCCACCAAGGACGAGATCCTCGAGGGATACGAGTCCCAGGTCGGCGAGATCCAGGACAACTACGACATGGGCCTGATCACCGAGGAGGAGCGCAAGGAGGCCGTGGTCGACCAGTGGACGGCCGCCACCGATGAGGTGGGCGTGGCGATGCAGGAGAACCTCGACCCGCTCAACCCCATCTACATGATGGCCAACTCGGGTGCCCGCGGATCGTTCAAGCAGATCCGCCAGCTGGCGGGCATGCGCGGACTGATGGCCAATCCGAAGGGCGAGATCATCGAGCGTCCGATCAAGGCCAACTTCATGGAAGGCCTGACCGTGCTCGAGTACTTCATCTCGACCCACGGCGCCCGCAAGGGCCTGGCCGACACCGCGCTGCGCACGGCCGACTCGGGCTACCTCACCCGCCGCCTGGTCGATGTGGCGCAGGACGTGATCGTGCGCGACGAGGACTGCGGCACCGGCGAGTACATCGAGATGCCGCTGCTCGGCGAGGACGGGCGGGCCAACGGGCAGCTCGAGGGCCGCTTCACGGCCATCGACGTCAAGGGCAAGCGGGGCAAGGCCCTGCTACCCAAGGACGAGCTGATCACAGCCGCACACGTGGCCGATCTGGTCGAGGCGTACGGCGATCAGACCGGGATACCGGTGCGCTCGGTGCTCAAGTGCCGGGCCGAGGGTGTATGCCAGCGCTGCTACGGCAAGGCGCCCGCCACCGGCAAGGTCGTGGCCATCGGCGACGCGGTGGGCATCATCGCCGCCCAGTCGATCGGCGAGCCGGGCACGCAGCTGACGCTGCGGACCTTCCACACCGGCGGTGTGGCCGGAGCGGACATCACGCACGGCCTCCCGCGCGTGGTCGAGCTGTTCGAGGCGCGCAAGCCCAAGGGCCTGGCCGAGCTGGCCACGGTCGAGGGCACGGTTGCGGTGGAGGACACCGAGAAGGGCCTCAAGGTGGTGGTGAGCGACGCCGCCGGCGACGAGCATGCCTACTCGTTCCCGCGCCGCACGCGGCTGCTCGTGTCCGACGGCGAGAAGGTGGCGGTGGGAGACCAGCTCAACGAGGGCTCGATCTACCCGCACGACATCCTCGCCTACGGTGGCGACGACCAGCTCCACCGGCGCACGCGGACCGAGCAGTACCTCGTGCGCGAGGTGCAGCAGGTCTACAAGTCGCAGGGCGTCGACATCAACGACAAGCACATCGAAGTGATCGTGCGGCAGATGATGAAGAAGGTCCGGGTGGACCAGAAGGGCGACACCGACTACCTACCGGGCGCCTTCGTCGACCGCAACGAGATGATCGAGGTCAACGTCGGGCTCAAGAAGGGCAAGAAGGAGCAGGCGCAGACCGAGGAGATCATCCTCGGGATCACCAAGGCCTCGCTGGCCACCGACTCGTTCCTGAGCGCGGCTTCGTTCCAGGAGACGACGAAGGTGCTCACCGACGCCGCGCTGGAGGGCAAGACCGACCGGCTGCTGGGCCTCAAGGAGAACGTGATCATCGGGAAGCTGATCCCGGCGGCCACGGGCCTGAGGCGCTATCGCCGGCTCGAGATCGAGCCCACCGAGCCGATTCGCCGGCACTCGCCGGAGGAGATCGGCCTGCTCGACGAATCCGAGCTGGCGGCCGAGCTCGGCCTCGGCGACGGCGGCGAGATCGAGGGCTTCGGCTTCGGCGGTGACGGCGGCGACGGCGCGGACGCCTTCGGCGACCTGGCCGACCTGCCCGCCGCCACCGACGGCGGCGACGCCGCTTCCGACAAGTAGCTGCGGTTCTGCGCCGCTAGTCCGAAAACGAGATTGACTTGGGCCCCTGCGGTGCCAGAGGATGGCACCGCAGGAGTCTGGTCCAACTCCGATTGGAGGTCTCGTTCTCATGCGCCGTGTCTTTGCCCGCAGGCCCTCGCCGGCGATGGTGGTCGCGCTCGTGGCCCTCTTCGTCGCGCTGGGCGGCAGTGGCTACGCCGCCGTTCAGCTCAGCGGCAAGAACCTCAAGAACCGCTCGGTAGCCGGTAAGAAGCTGAAGAACAACACCCTCACTGGGAGGCAGATCCGGGAGTCGCGGCTGGGGACCGTGCCACGGGCGCAGGTGGCCACTGAACTGGCCGGCGGCACCGGAGCCAATCCGGGCAACCAGAACGGCGTCCCGCTGAGCAGCTTCGTTCGCCGCGAGTGCAACCAGGAGAGCGGTCAGATCAAGGGCGTGGCCACGGTCTCCGCGAGCCCGACCTTCCCCGCTGCGTTCACGCCCGTGGCGGGCTACAACTGCAGCGGCCAGTCGGTGGAGGCGAGGCGCCTCAGCATGGGTCGCTACGAGGTGCGGTTCAACGGGTCGCCGGTGACGCAAGCGGTGGCCACGGCGGTGGTGGCCGGATTCAAGGCCGACATGGTGTCGGTGACGAACACGGCCCCTGGCCTGTTCACGGTTTACGTGCTCGACCCGCTTCCCGCTCCGGGGGCCTTCGTCGATGACGGGTTCACGATGATCACGCCCTGAACGGGCGCGTCAACCCGTCCGCCCAGCGCAACAGCTCCGAGACGTGCTCGTCGGTCAACCCGACCGGCGGGCTCGTCTCCACGAGCAGGGTGGGCGCGGCGCGGTCCTGCGCCCAGCGCCGGCAGGCCTCGTTGAGGTTGTCGTCGACCCACGCGGCGGGCCGGTCGGCGGCGTATTCGTCGATGGCGTCGACCTTCCAGTGCGCCGAGCCGAAGACCGCGCGACCGTCGAAGGTCAAACAGGGCAGATCGCGGAACGGGAGCTTCAGGAGGTAGGGCAGATGATCATTGGCGCGTTCCTCCCAGCCGGTAGCCCAAACGAGCTCGAAATGTTCAGCTAGGGTGACCAACCTGTCCCCGTTCGCCTCGGGGATGCAGTGCGCAACTCCATCGATCCAGTGCAGGGGACCAGGCAGATCGCCGGTGTCCGGGGCAAAGCCGAAGAGGCTGATCACCCCGTCGACGTCCAAGAAGAGGACAGGGAGTTGTTGTGACGGTCCTTTTTCCAACGTTTCGTCTTGTTGTTACTGCGGCATCATTGGTTTGACTACGGGTGCGCCTTCTCATTCAAGCGGGAGGCGTGTGCGCCGATAGCTCGAAGTACCACTCGTGGCGGGCCCCCAAGGCCGCCCGCCTCACCCCATCAACTCTCTCATTAGATGAGCCTCCAACTCGGGATACTCCTTTCGCTGGTCTGCGCTTTCGCGACCAACGTCGGCTTTTTGCTCAAGCACCGCGGTGCCTGCGCGGCGCCCGACGTCTCGCTGCGGCACCCCATCGCCAGCGCGGTTGGCCTGTTTCGCTCCAAGTGGTTCACGATCGGCATCCTCGTGGCGATCGTGGCGTGGGTGTTCCACGTCGCGGCCCTGGCGCTCGCGCCGCTCTCGATCGTGCAGGCCGTCATCTCCGGCGGGCTCGTGTTCCTCACCGTGATCGCGGAGCGCTTCTTCGGCTGCACCGTGGGCCCGCGCCAGTGGGCGGGGGTGGGCCTCACCGCCCTCGGCCTCGTGCTTCTCGCCGTGACCCTGCCAAGCGGCGGCGGCTCCCACTCGAGCTACTCGCTCGCCGGCATGATCGCGTTCGAGTCCGCCCTGCTCGTGATCGGCACCATCCTGGTGCTCTCGCCCAAGCTCGGCTCTCACGAGCACCACGGAGTGATGCTCGGCACCGCGGCGGGCATCCTGTTCGGCGTTTCCGACGTAGCCATCAAGGCGCTCACCGGGCCGGTGGGCGACCAGGGCCTGGCGGGCCTGCTGTCTCCCTGGCTGGTCACCTGCATCCTCGCTTCGGTCATCGCCTTCTTCGCCTCGGCGCGCGGCCTGCAGAAGGGCGAGGCCGTTCCGGTGATCACCCTCACCAGCGCGGCCGCCAACGTGACCGCCATCAGCGGCGGCATCCTCGTGTTCGGCGATCCGATGCCCGGCGACCCGCTGGGGATCGTGATTCAGAGCTTCGCCTTCGTGCTGGTGATCGCCGCGGCGGCGCTCACTCCGGCGCCGGTGCGTGCCGTTCGCGCCACTGCCTGATCTCGCCGGCCAGCAACTCGGGGTCGTCGGACATCGGCACGTGTCCGAGTCCGCTCAGGTAGCGCAGCTCGGCACCCGGGATCAGACGCTCAAAGCGGCGGCCCTGGCGGGGCAGCAGAATCACGTCCCGGGTGCCCCACAGGACCAGCACCGGGCAGCGAACGGCGTCGAGTCCCCGCACCTGGCGGTTCATGGTGTGCGGAAGGGTTGCGTCGAAGCCCGGTGCGTGCGCGAACAGCTCGCTCTGCTCGATCAGCTCGTCGGGATCGGCGCGCCTCGGGCGGCCCAGGGTCGGACCGGCGAACAGCGTGCGGCCGACCGGGTTGCGCAGCAGCGGCTCGGGCGCCGGCGCGGTGCGGGCGAGGAAGCGCATGCCCCGCAGGATCCCGCGCCCCCAGGCGCCCTCGCGTTCGGTGGCCAGGCCGGCCGGCGATATGGCGACGACCGTACGCGCGCGGCCGCGCCGGGCCAGCTCCAGGCAGACCCAGCCGCCCAGCGAGTTGCCGGCCAGGTGGGCGGTTTCGAAGCCGGCTTGGTCCATCGCTCCTTCCACCGCGTCGGCCAGCGCCTCCGGGGTCGGCTCGGCACCGTCGGGCAGCGAGCCCGAGCGCCCGAAGCCGGGCATGTCGACCGCCAGCACGTCGAAGTCGCGCTCGAGCATCGGGAGCATCGGCTTCCAGCCGCGCCAGGTGTGCCCGATGCCGTGAATCAGCACGAGCGGCTCGCCCTCTCCACCGCGGTGATGATCGAGCCTCATGACCCCGGACTCTACGGTTGCCGCTGCTACCATCACCCGCCGCATGCCCAGCATCAATCAGCTCGTCCGCAAGGGCCGCACCAAGCCCAACAAGAAGGTCTCGACACCGGGACTGAAGTCCGGGCAGGGGCGCAAGAAGCGCATCGCCGCGCCCCAGCGGCGCGGGGTCTGCACGCGCGTGTACACCACCACTCCGAAGAAGCCGAACTCGGCGCTTCGCAAGGTGGCCCGCGTGCGCCTGACCAATGGGATGGAGGTCACCTCCTACATCCCAGGCGAGGGCCACAACCTGCAGGAGCACTCGGTCGTGCTCGTGCGCGGTGGCCGCGTAAAGGACCTGCCGGGTGTGCGCTACAAGGTGGTTCGCGGGACCCTCGACGCGGCCGGCGTGTCCGACCGCAAGAAGGCCCGCTCCCAGTACGGCGCCAAGGCCCGGTAGCCGTGCCGCGCCGCAACTCACCGGGCGCCCGCGTGATCGAGAACGACTCCATGTACGGGTCGAAGCTCGTGCAGCAGGTGATCAACAAGGTCATGGTCGACGGCAAGAAGTCGACGGCCGAGAAGATCGTCTACGACGCCCTCGACATCCTGGCCCGGCGCACCAACAGCGACCCGGTGCCCGCGCTCGAGGAGTCGATCAAGGTGCTCACGCCGGTCCTAGAGGTGCGCTCCCGCCGAGTCGGCGGCGCCACCTACCAGGTGCCCGTCGAGGTACCCGCCCCGCGCGCCCGCACGCTCGCCGTGCGCTGGCTCGTCGAGTTCTCCCGCTCACGCCGCGAGAAGTCGATGTCCGAGCGCCTCGCCGGCGAGCTCGGCGACGCCCAGTCCCAGCAGGGCGGCGCGTTCAAGCGCAAGGACGACATCTTCCGCATGGCTCAGGCGAACAAGGCCTTCGCCCACTACCGCTGGTAGCAGCGGTCCGATAAGCGTCGCCTGGCGGGGTCATCGGCCGCTCGCGTGCGGAGCACGCGTCGCGACCTGCTTCCCACGCCATGCTCGCTTCTCGAACCGCTGACCGCGCGGTGGCCGATTTTGCATCCAATGGATGCAAGATCCGCCACCCACAACCGAACCCACCCCTCACTAGCCCGAGCCCGGCCGCGCGGCGCCGCCCACCCGCCGAGAGTCAGCAACGCCCGGTAACCACAGCGCCGCCGCGCCCGCCCCCACAGCCAGCACCCCCGCCACCAGCTCCAGATAGAACCCCACCTCCGGCCGCGCCTCGGCCCCCTCGAAACGCGGTCCGATCGCGCCCGTGTCGTTGGTCACCGGCAGGTCGATCAGCAGGGCGATGCCCAGTACCACCAGCCCCACGCCCATCAGCGCCGCCGCGGCCGGCCGGGCGCCCCCTACGCCCGCGCCCCAGGCCATCACCGCCGCCACCAGCCCCAGGAGCAGCAGGGCCGGACCGTGACGCTCGAAGCCGCTCTGGACGCAGCCGTCGGCGAGTCCGGGGTCGGAGTCGTTGATGACCTCGCAGGACCCGCTGGCCACGTCGACCGACACGATCGCAAGGAAGTCGGCCGCGCCCATCAACAGGGCGGCCAGGATCGCCACGCCGGTCACCGCGAGCGCCCGCGTGGGGGACCTGCTCGGGGCGGCCTCGGTTCTGCGGGCGGCGGCCATGGCGCGGGCCATCATGTCGCATTGCAGGGGCCATCAGGACGTCCAGCCCCTGCTACCATCGTGTGTCGCCCGCGGGGGGACTTTCCCAGGTCCCTGCCCGCTTCAGCCGCTCTGCGGCGGGCGCAGGTCCACGTCAATGGAGACCCTCACTACATAGACCAGTTCCGGGCGAGCACAGGACGCAGCACCGGCCCGGTCAGGGCCTTTTTTCTGCCCGAACACGGAAAGCACCGAAAGAGCACATGGCACGACAGGTACCACTCGAGAAGACGCGCAACATCGGAATCATGGCGCACATCGACGCCGGCAAGACGACGACGACCGAGCGCATCCTCTTCTACACCGGCCGCACCCACAAGATGGGTGAGGTTCACGAGGGCGCTGCCGTGATGGACTGGATGGAGCAGGAGCAGGAGCGCGGCATCACGATCACGTCCGCGGCCACGACGGCGTCGTGGCGCGACCACCGCGTGAACATCATCGACACGCCCGGCCACGTCGACTTCACGGTCGAGGTCGAGCGCTCCCTGCGCGTGCTCGACGGCGCCGTGGCCGTGTTCGATTCGGTCGCCGGCGTCGAGCCCCAGTCGGAGACCGTGTGGCGCCAGGCCGACAAGTACCGCGTCCCGCGCATCGCGTTCATCAACAAGATGGACCGCATCGGCGCCAACTTCGAGGGCTCGGTCCAGACGATGATCGACCGTCTCGGCGCCCACCCCGTGCCCGTGCAGCTGCCGATCGGCTCGGAGGCCGACTTCACCGGTGTCGTCGACCTCGTGAACATGAAGGCCATCGTCTACAAGGACGACCTGGGCCAGGACTGGGAGATCACCGACATTCCCGCCGAGCTCGCCGACGCGGCCCACCAGGCGCGCACCGAGCTGATCGAGGCGATCGCCGAATACGACGACGAGCTGATGGAGGACTACCTCGAGGAGAAGCCGATCGAGGCCTCGCGCCTGATCGCCGACATCCGCAAGGCGACCCTCGACATCTCCATGACCCCGGTGCTGTGCGGCTCGGCCTTCAAGAACAAGGGCGTGCAGCCGCTGCTCGACGCGGTCATCGACTACCTGCCCAGCCCGCTCGACGTCGAGGCGGTCGAAGGGCTCGAGGGCTCCCAGATCACCGACGGCGACGGCGTGCCGGTCACGCGACAGCCTCGCGACGACGAGCCCTTCTCGGCGCTCGCATTCAAGGTCATGGCCGACCCTTACGTCGGCAAGCTCACCTACTTCCGCGTCTACTCGGGCAAGCTCGGGGCCGGCGGCCGGGTGCTCAACTCGGTCACCGGCCGCACCGAGCGAGTGGGCCGCATCCTGATGATGCACGCCAACCATCGCGAGGAGGTCGAGGAGGTCTACGCGGGCGACATCGCCGCCGGCGTGGGGCTCAAGCAGACCTCGACCGGGGACACCCTGAGCGCGCCCGACGCACCGGTGGTGCTCGAGCGCATGCAGTTCCCCGAGCCCGTGGTGCACCTCTCGATCGAGCCGAAGACCAAGGCCGACCAGGAGAAGCTGTCGGTAGCGCTTCAGCGCCTCGGCGAGGAGGACCCGACCTTCCAGGTCCGTAGCGACGAGGAGACCGGCCAGACCGTGATCTCCGGTATGGGCGAGCTGCACCTCGAGGTGATCGTCGACCGCCTCAAGCGCGAGTTCAACGTCGAGGCCGGCGTCGGCCGTCCGCAGGTGGCCTATCGCGAGACCGTTCGGCGCGAGGTGACCAAGGTCGAGGGCAAGTTCATCCGCCAGACGGGCGGCTCGGGCCAGTACGGGGTGGTCTACATCAACCTCGAGCCGGCTCCCGGCGAGGGCTTCGACTTCATCAACAAGATCAAGGGTGGCTCCGTGCCCTCCGAGTTCATCCCCGCGGTGGAGAAGGGGATCGAGGAGGCGCTCGAGTCGGGCGTCAAGGCCGGCTATCCGATGGTCGACGTGCGCGCCACGCTGACCGACGGGAAGTACCACGACACCGACTCCTCGGAGATCGCCTTCAAGATCGCCGGCTCGCTGGCGCTCAAGGAGGCGGCCCGCCGCGCCAACCCGGTGCTGCTGGAGCCGGTAATGGCGGTGGAGGTGGTGACCCCCGAGGAGTTCGTGGGCACCGTCATCGGCGACCTGTCGAGCCGTCGCGGGCGCATCCAGGGTCAGGATCCGCGCGGGAACGCGACCGCGGTCCGGGCCTTCGTGCCCCTCTCGTCGATGTTCGGCTACGCCACCGACCTGCGATCCTCGACCCAGGGTCGCGCCAACTATTCGATGCAGTTCGAGCGCTACGACGAAGTCCCCTCCAACATCGCGGAGGAGATCGTCGAGCACCGCACCGGCGAACCCGTCGGGGCGGCCACATAGTGAGTATGTTTCCGGGGTTGCCCATACGGGTCACGCCGGACGGAACGACTTAAGACTTAGGCGAAAGGAAGAGGCCCGCAGTGGCGAAGGAGAAGTTCGAGCGCAACAAGCCGCACGTGAACGTCGGAACCATCGGTCACATCGACCATGGGAAGACCACGTTGACGGCGGCCATCACCAAGGTCCTGTCCGAGAAGTTCGGCGGCCAGTCGATGAGCTTCGACGAGATCGACAACGCTCCCGAGGAGCGCGAGCGCGGCATCACGATCGCCACTTCGCACGTGGAGTACGAGACGGAGAACCGTCACTACGCCCACGTCGACTGTCCGGGGCACGCCGACTACGTCAAGAACATGATCACCGGCGCCGCGCAGATGGACGGCGCGATCCTGGTCGTATCCGCGGCCGACGGCCCCATGCCTCAGACGCGCGAGCACATCCTGCTGGCCCGCCAGGTGGGAGTGCCCTACATCGTGGTGTTCCTCAACAAGGCCGACATGGTCGACGACGAGGAGCTGCTCGAGCTGGTCGAGGTCGAGGTCCGCGAGCTGCTCTCCGAGTACGAGTTCCCGGGCGACGACGTCCCGTTCGTCATCGGCTCGGCGCTCAAGGCGCTCGAGGGCGACGACCAGAACGTGGAGAAGATCCTCGAGCTCGCCGAGCACCTCGACACCTACATCCCGGAGCCCGAGCGCCCGCTCGACCGCCCCTTCCTCATGCCGGTCGAGGACGTCTTCTCGATCACCGGACGCGGCACCGTAGCCACCGGCCGCATCGAGCAGGGTGTTGTGCACACCGGCGACACCGTCGAGATCGTCGGGATCCAGCAGGAGACCCGCAGCACGGTCGTCACCGGCGTCGAGATGTTCCGCAAGATCCTCGACGAGGGCCAGGCGGGCGACAACGTCGGCTGTCTGCTCCGCGGAGTGGGTCGCGAGGAGATCGAGCGCGGGCAGGTTCTCTGTAAGCCCAAGTCGATCACCCCGCACACCAAGTTCAAGGCTCAGGTCTACGTGCTCAAGAAGGAGGAGGGCGGCCGGCACACCCCGTTCTTCAACGGCTACCGGCCCCAGTTCTACTTCCGCACGACCGACGTGACCGGCGTGGCCAACCTGCCCGAGGGCACGGAGATGGTTATGCCCGGGGACAACGTCGAGATGACCGTGGAGATGATTCAGCCCATCGCGATGGACGAGGGACTTCGCTTCGCCATCCGCGAGGGCGGACGCACCGTCGGGTCGGGGGTGGTCACCAGCATCGTTGAGTAGGGAACCCTCCGACAGAGGACCTACCCGGGGGTGAGCAGGCGCAAGGCTCGCCCCCGAATCTGTCACCAGCCCCATGGCCACACTCACGCAGAACAAGATCCGCATCCGGCTCAAGGCCTACGACCACTCGGCGATCGAGACGGCCGCCAAGGAGATCGTGGACACGGCCGTGCGCACCGGCGCCTCGGTGTCCGGGCCCGTGCCCCTGCCCACCGAGAAGAACGTCTACTGCGTCATCCGCTCGCCGTTCAAGGACAAGGACTCGCGCGAGCACTTCGAGATCCGCACGCACAAGCGGCTGATCGACATCCTGCAGCCGACCCCCAAGACGGTGGACTCGCTGCAGCGCCTCGACCACCTGCCGGCGGGCGTAGACATCCAGATACAGCTGGTCTGACGCCGTGGCCGGCCTTCTCGGGAGAAAGTTGGGCATGACCCAGGTCTTCGTTCCCGAGGACGGCCGCGTCGAGCGCGTGACCGTGATCGAGGCCGGGCCCTGCTTCGTAACCGGCATCCGCCGCGCCGAGCGCGACGGTTACGACGCCGTGCAGGTGGGCTTCGGCGAGGTGTCGGACAAGAAGCTCAACAAGCCCAAGCTCGGCCTCCTGCGAAAGGCGGGCGTGGGCAACCTCAAGTACCTGCGCGAGTTTCGCGGCGATCCCGGCGAGGCCGAGGTGGGAAACCAGCTCAGCCTCGACTCGGTCTTCGAAGCGGGCCAAAAGGTCAAGGTCTCGGGCGTGTCCAAGGGCAAGGGCTTCCAGGGCACGATCAAGCGCCACAACTTCTCTCGCGGCCCGGTCTCGCACGGCTCGCACAACGTGCGTGGGCCCGGCTCGATCGGCGCCTCGGCCGATCCCGCACGCGTGTTCAAGGGCATCCGCGGCCCCGGCCAGATGGGCAACAAGCGCGTGACCCAGCGCGGCCTCGAGGTGGTCGACGTCCGTGCCGACGACAACCTGCTGCTGCTGCGCGGCTCGGTGCCCGGCCCCAAGGGCTCGGTCGTGGAGATCCGCGGCGACAAGGACCACGCCTGATGGCGGCTGCGGCGAAGGTCAAGTACATCGGTGGAGCGTCCGGCACGCTGGAGCTCGATGACGCCGTGTTCGGCGAGAGCTTCCACGGCCCGCTGGTGCACGAGGCGGTGCGGGCGGAGCTCGCCGCGCGCCGTCGGGGCACCGCCTCGACCAAGTCTCGCGGCGAGGTGGCGATGACCGGCGCCAAGGCCTGGCGCCAGAAGGGCACCGGGCGGGCACGGGTCGGCGCGCTCTCGGCGCCTCAGCGCACCGGCGGCGGCGTGGCCTTCGGCCCCAAGCCGCGCGCCTACACGGTCAAGGTCAACCGCAAGGCTCGCCGGCGCGCGCTGCGCGCGGCGCTCTCGCTGCACGCCGAGCGCGACTCGATCGCGGCGGTCGATCCCTCGGCGTTCACGCCTCCGTCCACGAAATCGGCCGCGGCCGCGCTGGCCGGCCTCGAGGGCGAGGGCGGCGTGCTCGTCGTGCTCAGCGACGGCGAGGAGAGTTGCGCCCTCTCCTTTCGCAACCTCGCCGACGTGACCGTCATGCGCGCCGAGGACGTGGGGGTGGCCGATGTCGTGCGGGCGGGGAAGATCGTGATCTCCGCCTCGGCGCTCGAGCGCCTGACCGAGAAGGCGGCGTCGCGATGAACTCCCGCCAGGTGATCATCAGGCCGGTCATCTCCGAGAAGAGCTACGCGCTGCTGGCGGCCAACAAGTACACGTTTCGCGTGAACGAGCGCGCGAACAAGACGCAGGTGCGCCAGTCCGTCGAGGACATCTTCGGCGTCCGTGTGACCGGCGTGCGCACGGCCTGGGTCAAGCCCAAGCCCAAGCGCCGCGGCTTCAGCACGGGCACTCGCCGCCACTGGAAGAAGGCCGTGGTGACGCTCCATCCCGACGATTCAATCGAGCTCTTCGAGGGCCAGGAAGGCTAGGTAACGCGCCATGGCCATCAAGAAACACCGCCCCACGTCGCCCGGCCGGCGCTTCGCCACCTGGCTCCAGCACGAGGCGGTGACCAAGGACACGCCCGAGAAGTCGCTCACCGAGGGGCTGCGCAAGTCCGGCGGGCGCAACGCCAACGGCCGCATCACCTCGCGCCACCGCGGCGGCGGGGCCAAGCGCCTCTACCGCAAGATCGACTTCAAGCGCCGCAAGGACGGGGTGCCGGCCAAGGTCGCGGCCATCGAGTACGACCCCAACCGCTCGGCCCACATCGCGCTGCTGCACTACGCCGACGGCGAGAAGCGCTACATCCTGGCGCCGGGGCGCCTGCAGGTGGGCGCCACGGTTACCTCGGGCCCCGACGCCGACATCCAGCCGGGCAACTGCCTGCCGCTGGCCAACATCCCCACCGGCACCACGGTGCATAACGTCGAGCTCACGCCCGGCCGCGGCGGCCAGCTCGGCCGCAGCGCCGGAACGTCCATCCAGGTGGTGGCCAAGGAGGGCAAGTACGCGACCCTGCGCCTTCCCTCGAGCGAGATGCGCATGGTGGCGGTCGACTGCCGCGCGACCATCGGCGTGCTGGGCAACGCCGAGCACGAGCTCGTCGAGCTCGGCAAGGCCGGCCGCTCGCGCCACCGGGGCAAGCGCCCGCAGACCCGCGGCGTGGCCATGAACCCAGTCGACCACCCGCACGGCGGCGGCGAGGCGCACAAGACTCCCGGCGGGCATCCCGTCACGCCGTGGGGCGTGCCCACGCTCGGCTACCGCACGCGCAAGAAGCGCAAGACCTCCGACCAGTTCATCGTCCGTGGCCGCCGGCGCGGCAAGAAGGGCAGGCGCTAGATGTCCCGTTCATCCAAGAAGGGCCCCTGGATCGAGGAGCGCCTGATCGGGCGCATCGAGGCCATGAACGATTCGGGCAACCGCCAGATGGTCAAGACCTGGTCGCGCGCCTCGACGATCTTCCCCGAGATGGTGGGCCACACGGTCGCGGTTCACGACGGGCGCAAGCATGTGCCCGTGTTCATCTCCGAGTCGATGGTCGGCCACAAGCTGGGGGAGTTCGCGCCCACGCGGATCTTCCGCGGCCACGCCGGTAGCGACAGGGTGCGAATGCGATGACGCCACCGGATGAGATGACGCCGCCGCCCGAGGGCGGCTGGGAGTCGCTCAAGGTCGACGAGCTCAAGGAGGAGCTCGAGGCCCGCGGACTTCCCAAGAGCGGCACCAAGGCCGAGCTCGTCGCGCGCCTGGCGGACGACGACGTGGCCCAGAAGGACAATCTGAAGGCGCCGCGCGGCGAGAGCGCGGAGCCCACGGCGGAGACGCCCGACGAGACCGTGCCCGACGACGGCGTGGCCGAAGAGGTCGTTCCGCCGGAGGAGCCCGCCGACGAGCCGAGCGCCGATGAGGTCGAGAAGGCCGAAGCGCCCAAGCGCCGGCGCGGCTCGGCCGAGACCTCGACCGGCACGGGCCGCCGCCGGGGCGCGCCGGCCCGCCCCGAGGGCGATCTCATCGTCCGCGCGCGCTCCAAGTACGTGCGCAGCGCGCCGCGCAAGGCTCGGTTGGTGATGGACCACATCCGCGGCAAGGAGGTCGAGCAGGCGCGAGCTATCCTCGATCACGCGCCCCGGGCCGTGGCGGACGACATCCTCAAGGTCTTGAACTCGGCTGTCGCCAACGCCGAGTCCGCCTACGAGCTGGGGCCGGACGAGTTGCGGATCTTCAAGGCCTTCGTCGACGAGGGCCCCACCATCAAGCGCTTTCGGCCCCGGGCCCTCGGGCGCGCGACGAAGATCAACAAGCGCACGAGCCACATGACCATCGAATTGACCACGACACAGCGAAACGGGAGGTAGCCATGGGCCAGAAGGTTCATCCGGAAGCCCTGCGGGTCGGCTACATCCACGACTGGAAGTCGACCTGGTTCAACGAGAAGGAGTTCTCCGATTATCTGATGGAGGACATCCACATCCGGGATCACATCGAGAACAAGCTCGCTCACGCGGGCCTGTCCACGATCACGATCAAGAAGAACTCGAACGAGGTCGAGGTCAACATCCACACCGCCCGGCCGGGCATCGTGATCGGCAAGTCGGGATCCGAGGTGGACGCTCTGCGCAAGGAGCTTCACCGGATGACCAACAAGGCGGTCAAGGTCAACATCCTCGAGATCAAGCGCCCCGAGCTCGACTCGAAGCTCGTGGCCCAGTCGATCGCCGAGCAGCTCCAGAACCGGGTGGCCTTCCGCCGCGCCATGAAGCGCGCGCTCACCAGCGCGATGCGCTCGGGCGCGAAGGGCGTGAAGATCCAGGTGTCCGGGCGCCTGGGCGGCGCCGAGATGGCCCGCACCGAGGGCTACTCGGACGGCCGCGTGCCGCTGCACACGCTGCGCGCCGACATCGACTACGGCTTCTACGAGGCCCGCACCACCTACGGCCGCATCGGCGTCAAGGTGTGGATCAACAAGGGCGAGATCATGCCCAAGGGCTTCGCCCAGGATCTGACCGAGCTCGAGGCCCCGCAGGCCGTGGGCCCCGGCGGCGGACGCGGCGGGCGCCCGGGCGGGCCCGGCGGCGGTCGCGGCGGGCCGGGCGGCGGCGGGCGTGGACCCGGCGGCCCGGGTGGCCGCGGGGGCAACCGCGGCGGCGGCAATCGCGGCGGTGGGCCGCCTCAGCCACAGGGACGTCTCTGATGCTGCAGCCCAAGAGAGTCAAGTGGCGCAAGGAGCATCGCGGGCGCATGCGCGGTAACGCCAAGGGCGGCACGCGTGTGGAGTTCGGCGAGTACGGGCTCAAGGCGATCGAGCGCGGCTGGGTGACCAACCGCCAGATCGAGGCGGCCCGTATCGCGATGACCCGCAAGATCAAGCGCGGCGGCAAGGTCTGGATCAACATCTTCCCCGACAAGCCCTTCACCCAGAAGCCGGCCGAGACCCGGATGGGCTCCGGCAAGGGCTCGCCCGAGGGCTGGGTCGCCGTGGTCAAGCCCGGCCGCGTGATGTTCGAGCTCTCCGGCGTGCCGGAGCCGTTGGCTCGCGAGGCGATGCGCCTGGCCGGCCACAAGCTCCCCGTGAAGACGAAGTTCGTCGCGCGCGAAGGGTCGGGCCAGTGATGAAGGCGGTCGAGGTGCATAACCTCGAGGACGCGCAGCTCGTGGAGCTGGCCGACAACGCGCGCAAGGAAGTGTTCAACCTGCGCTTCCAGCACGCGACCGGGCAGCTGGAGAACACCGCGCGCCTGCGCCAGTCCAAGCAGGACCTCGCGCGCGCGCTGACCATCGCGCGCCAGCGCGGCATCGACATCGAGACAGAGATCCGTAGACAGAGACGAAATGGCTGAGAACGAAGAGAACGAGAACGAGACGCCGGAGACGCCGCCCGAGGAGGCGGTGGCCGAGGCTCCCGCCGAGGAGGCGGCTGAAGCTCCCGCTGAGGAGGTGGCTGAGGCTCCCGCAGAGGAGGTGGCTGAGGCCCCTGCTGAGGAGCCGGCAGCTGAGCCCGCTGAGGAGGCCCCTGCCCCCGCGCCGGCCCCTGCCGCCGCCGAACCGGCCGAGCCGGAGGAGCAGCTTTCGCCCAAGGAGCGGCGCAAGACCGCGCGCTCAACGCATACCGGCGAAGCTCGCCCGGCGCGCTCGGTCGAGGAGCGCGCCCAGGAGCGCGCCGAGCGGCGCGCCGTCAAGGCGCGTCACCGGCGCGCGTACCGCGTCAAGGAGCGTGAGCGCCGGCGGTCGGCACCGCGCGCCGAAGCACCGGCGCCCGAGCCGCGCGAGACCGGTCGCCTGAAGACGCGTCAGGGCGTGGTGGTGTCCGACCGTGCCAACAAGACGATCACCGTCCGGATCGACGTCGCGCGCCAGCACCGCACCTACAAGAAGATCGTCCGCACCAGCTCCACGCTGCACGCGCACGACGAGGCCAACGAGGCCCACATCGGCGACACCGTGCGCGTGATCGAGAGCCGCCCGCTGAGCCGCATGAAGCGGTGGCGCCTGGTCGAAGTCCTGGAGAGGGCCCGCTGATCCATGATCCAGCAGGAGTCCAGGCTCAAGGTCGCCGACAACACCGGCGCGCGTGAAGTGCTCTGCATTCGCGTTCGCGGTGGGTCGCACCGCCGCTACGCGGGGGTCGGCGACACCATCGTCGCCACGGTCAAGACGGCGATCCCGCACGGCTCGGTCAAGAAGGGCGAGGTGGTGACCGCCGTGGTGGTGCGGACCAAGAAGCAGTTCGGGCGCGACGACGGCACGTACATCGCGTTCGACGAGAACGCGGTGGTGCTGATCGACGCCGCCAACAACAGCCCGCGCGGCACCCGCATCTTCGGCCCGGTGGCGCGCGAGCTGCGCGACCGCAACTTCATGAGGATCGTCTCCCTCGCCCCGGAGGTGCTCTAGCTCATGGCACTCAGGATCCGCCAGGACGACACCGTGCGCATCATCGCCGGCAAGGACAAGGGCAAGACGGGTCGTGTTCTGCGCACCGACCCCAAGAAGCACAAGGTCTTCGTGGAGGGCGCGAACATCATCAAGCGCCACACCAAGCCGCGCTCGCTGCGCGACACCCAGCGTTCCCAGGAGCTGGGCGGGATCGTGGAGATGGAGGGCCCGATCCACGTGTCCAACGTGATGCTGATCGATCCGGACTCGGGCGAGCCCAGCCGCGTTGGCATCAAGCGCGAGGGCGGCCGGCGCGTGCGCGTGGCCAAGAAGTCCGGCAAGGAGATCGACTGATGGCCACCGCCCAGGCCAATGTCCCACCGCGGCTCAAGGAGCGCTACGACTCGGAGATCCGCGGCAGCCTGCAAAAGCGCTTCGGCTATTCGTCGGTGATGGAGGTTCCTCGCCTCGAGAAGATCACGCTCAACATGGGCGTGGGCGACGCGAAGCAGGACTCCAACATGCTCGACGCGGCCACCGAGCAGCTGGCCACGATCGCCGGGCTGCGGCCCAACGTCCGCCGCGCGCGCAAGTCGATCGCCAACTTCAAGCTCCGCGACGGCATGCCCGTGGGCGTGAGCGTCACGCTGCGCCGGGCCTACATGTGGGAGTTCCTCGATCGCCTGACCTCGATCGCGATCCCGCGCATCCGCGACTTCCGTGGGCTCAACGCGCGCTCGTTCGACGGCCGCGGCAACTACTCGATGGGCGTGCGCGAGCAGATCATCTTCCCTGAGATCGACTACGACGAGATCGATCACGTGCGCGGGCTGGACGTGACGATCACCACCTCGGCCAAAACCGACGAGGAGGCCTATGCTCTCCTGCGGGAGCTCGGCATGCCCTTCTCTCCCCAGGGAGCGCCCGGCCAGGAGGCCGACCCTGAGGAGCAGGCGGCCGAGGAGAAGCGCCTCGAGGAGGCCCACGCCAAGGCGGAAGCCGAGGAGAAGGCCTTCGAGGAGCTCAAGGAAGAGAACCCGGAGGCCTACGAGGCCCCCACCCCGACCGACGACGACGCAGAAGAGAGCGAAGAGGCTCAGGAGTAGATGGCAAAGACTTCACAGAAGGTCCGCCAGCAGCGCGGATCCAAGTACAAGACGCGCAACTACAACCGGTGCCGCCGGTGCGGGCGCCCACGCGCGTACATGCGCAAGTTCGGGCTGTGCCGCATCTGCCTGCGGGAGATTGCCCACGAGGGCATGATCCCCGGGCTCACCAAGTCGAGCTGGTAGCCATGCAGACCGACCCGATCGCCGATTTCCTCACCCGCATCCGCAACGGCCTGCGCGCCGATCACGACGCCGTGGAGATGCCCGCCTCGAATTTCAAGACCGAGCTGGCGCGCATCCTCACCGAGCAGGGCTACGTCGAGAGCTACGAGGTCGAGCCCGGACGCGTGGGGCGCACGCTGCGCGTGACGCTCAAGTACACCGAGGACCGCAAGCCGGTGATCCTGGGCATCGAGCGGATCTCCAAGCCCGGCCGCCGCGAGTACGTGTCCGCCGGCAAGGTGCCGCGGATCTACGGCGGGATGGGCACCGCGATCGTCTCGACCTCCAGCGGGGTCATGACCGGCCACGACGCGCGCCGCGCCGGTGTGGGCGGAGAGCTCGTGGCGAGGGTCTGGTAGCGATGTCGCGCATCGGAAAGCAGCCGGTGGCGGTGCCCGACAACGTGGAGATCACCATCGAGCCCGAGCTGGTGTCGGTGAAGGGACCCAAGGGCCAGCTCTCGGAGCGCGTCTCGCGCGAGATCGGCGTGGAGCAGCAGAACGGCGAGATCGTCGTAACGCGCCCGACCGACCGTGGCGAGCATCGCGCGCTGCACGGGCTCACCCGCAGCCTCATCTTCAACATGGTCGAGGGCGTGACCAACGGCTACGAGAAGCGCCTGGAGATCCAGGGCGTCGGCTATCGCGCGCAGCTGCAGGGTCGCAAGCTCGTGCTGGCGCTCGGCTACTCCCATCCGGTCGAGCTCGACGCTCCCGAGGGAATCGACTTCGAGGTGCCGATGCCCACCCGCATCGTCGTGCGGGGGATCTCCAAGCAGGCGGTGGGCGAGGTGGCGGCCAACATCCGCAAGCGCCGCCCGCCGGAGCCCTACAAGGGCAAGGGCATCCGCTACGAGGGCGAGTACGTGGCCCGGAAGGTCGGCAAGCGCGCATGAGCACCAAGACCAAGCCTCAATCCCGGCTGCGCCGCCGCCGGCGTGTGCGCGCCAAGGTGCGCGGCAGCGCCGAGCGCCCGCGCCTGTCGGTGTTCCGCTCCAACCGGGGCATCGGCGCGCAGCTCATCGACGACGTCGAGGGACACACCGTGGCCGCGGTCAACTGGACGGAGGGCGATCTCAAGGACCTCGGCCGTATGGACCAGGCCAAGCGGGCCGGCGAGCTGCTGGCCGAGCGGGCCAAGTCGGCCGGCGTCGAGACCTGCGTGTTCGATCGCGGCGGCTACCGCTTCCACGGCAAGGTCAAGGCCCTGGCCGACGGCGCGCGCGAAGGCGGGCTGAAGTTCTGATGAACCACCCCCCGATCGCTACCTTGAAGGGTTCGCATGGCTTCTAGAGACCGGACAAGAGGCGGCGACCGCGGCTCCGACCTGCAGGAGCGGGTCGTCGAGATCAACCGCGTGGCCAAGGTGGTCAAGGGCGGCCGGCGTTTCTCGTTCACCGCGCTGGTTGTGGTGGGCGACGAGAAGTCCCAGGTTGGCGTTGGCTACGGCAAGGCCAACGAGGTGCCCGTGGCGATCCAGAAGGGCGTCGAGCGCGCGCGCAAATCGCTCTACAAGGTGCCCATGCACGGCGCCACGATCACCCACGAGATCATCGGGGTGCACTCCGCCTCGCGGGTACTGCTCAAGCCGGCCTCGCCCGGTACCGGCGTGATCGCCGGCGGCGGCGTGCGCGCGGTGCTGGAATTGGCGGGCATCAGCGACGTGCTGTCGAAGTCGCTGGGCAGCCAGAACCCGATCAACCTCGTCAAGGCCACCATGAACGCGCTGCAGAACCTGCGCGACCCGCGGCAGGTGGCCGACCTGCGCGGCCTGACCGTGGCCGAGGTGCTGGGCATCGACCCGAAGCAGCCGGAGGCCGAGGAGACCGTCGCGGTCGAAGAGACGGTCGAGGTCGAGGAGACGGTCGAGGTCGAAGAGGTGGAAGAGGCGCCCGCCTGATGGCCACTCTGCTCATCAAGCAGGTGAAGTCCGCCAACGGCTCGAGCAAGAAGCAGCGCGAGTCGCTGAAGACGCTCGGCCTGGGCAAGATCGGCCGCAGCACCGAGCGCGACGACCATCCCGCCGTGCGCGGCGTGATCCACTCCGTGCGCCATCTGGTTGAGGTCTCCGATGGCTGACGAACGCTTTGGCCTTCACTCCCTGAAGCCCGCCCCCGGGTCGCGCAAGCCGCGCAAGCGCGTCGGCCGCGGCGAGGGCTCGGGCACGGGCAAGACGTCCGGCCGCGGCCACAAGGGCGCGGGCTCGCGCTCGGGCTCCAAGCGGCGTGTGGCGCTTCGAGGGCGGGCAGAACCCGATCCACATGCGGATGCGCAAGCTGCGCGGGCCGCACATGAAGAAGTCGATGCCCTTCGAGAAGTTCCGCACCCGCACCCAGCCGGTCAACGTGAGCGATCTCGAGGCCCGTTTCGACGACGGCGGTGAGGTTCGGCCCGATTCGCTGCAGGCGGCGGGCCTCGCCACGCGGCGCGCCGTGCCGGTGAAGGTGTTGGGGAAGGGCGAGATCAGCAAGGCGCTCACCGTGCACGCCCACGGCTTCTCGAAGACCGCCCGCGAGAAGATCGAAGCCGCGGGCGGGACCTGCCAGATCCTCGAGGACTAGCCGGAGCCGATAGTGCTCAAGACGTTCCTCAACGCTTTCCGAGTAGCTGATATCCGGAAGAAGCTCGCCTTCACCGCGGGCATGCTCGCGCTGTACCGCATCGGTGCCTACATCCCCGCGCCGGGCATCAACATCGACGCCGTCGAGCAGATCGCCGAGAACTTCAGCGGCTCCAACGTGCTCGGCTTCCTCAACCTCTTCTCGGGCGGGTCCCTGCAGCGCTTCGCGATCTTCGCGCTCGGGATCATGCCCTACATCACGGCGTCGATCATGCTGCAGCTGCTGACCGTCGTGATCCCTCAGCTCGACAAGCTCCGCAAGGAGGGCGAGGTCGGGCAGCAGAAGATCACCCAGTACACGCGCTACCTGACCGTGGCGCTCGCCTTCGGCCAGTCGATCGGCTACGTCTTTCTGTTCCGCACCTTCTCGAGCGGCAGCGCTTCCGTGGTGGAGAACTTCACCTTCGGGCGCGTATTCGTGATCGTCATGACCCTCACCGCGGGTTGCGTGCTGCTCATGTGGTTCGGCGAGCTCATCACCCAGCGCGGCATCGGCAACGGAATCTCGCTGATGATCTTCGCCTCGATCGCCTCGGGGCTGCCGGACGGCATCGTCAAGTGGTGGAACAACCCGGACCAGGTGTTCAAGGTGATGATGCCCTTCATGGCGCTGGCGATCATCGCCGCCATCGTCTTCATGCAGGAGGGCCAGCGCCGCATCCCGATCCAGTACGCCAAGCGCGTGGTGGGCCGCCGGATGGCCGGCGGAGGGTCCACCTACCTGCCGCTGCGCGTGAACATGGCGGGTGTGATCCCGGTGATCTTCGCCGCGTCGCTGATGGCCTTCCCGCCCACCGTCGGCGAGCTCATCCAGACCCCCTGGGCCCAGGACCTCTCGGCCTTCTTCAGCCCCAACGGATGGGCCTATCATCGTGGGCGAGTCCTTATTCATCATCGTCTTCACCTACTTCTACACCGCGGTCACCTTCAACCCGGTGGAACAGGCGGACAACCTGAAGAAGTACGGCGGCTTCATCCCGGGGGTGAGGCCAGGCAGACCCACGGCCGAATACCTCGACCGCATTCTCGCGCGGTTGACCTTCCCGGGCGCGCTCTATCTGGCCGCGGTCGCGGCTCTGCCCACGATCCTGATCAACCAGACGAGCGCCAACTTCTTCTTCGGCGGTACCTCGATCCTGATCGTGGTCGGCGTCGCGCTCGACACCATGAAGCAGCTCGAGGCCCAGCTGATGATGCGTAACTACGAGGGCTTCCTGAAGTGACGGAACGCAACCTGGTCCTGCTCGGCCCGCCCGGGGCCGGGAAGGGCACCCAGGCCGAGCGACTGGTCGAGGACTTCGACCTGCCCTACTACGCGACCGGGAACATCCTGCGCGAGGCGGTGGAGCAGGACAGCGAGCTGGGACGCGAGGCCAAGGGCTTCATGGACAGCGGCAAGCTCGTGCCCGACGAGCTGATCTGCAACGTGATCGCCGAGCGACTCGACTCAGGCGAGGCCGACTTCGGGTTTCTGCTCGACGGCTTCCCGCGCACGATCGGGCAGGCCGAGATGCTCGACGGCGTCACTGGCCGACCGCGACCGCTCGCTCACGGCCGTCCTGCTGATCGAGGCGCCCGACGATGAGGTCATCCGCCGGCTGTCGGGCCGGCGCATGTGCGTGAAGAACCAGCACGTCTACCACGTCGAGTTCGACCCGCCCAAGAACGAGGGAGTCTGCGACCAGGACGGATCGCGGTTGATGCAGCGCGACGACGACAAGCCTGAGACCGTGCGGAACCGCCTGGCGGTGTACCACGAGCAGACCGCCCCGCTGATCGACTGGTACGACGGGAAGGGCCTGCTGCGCCGCTTCGATGGCACCCGCGCCCCCGGGGAGGTTCACTCGCGCATCCGTGCCACACTTGCCACCCTGGCTCTCGAAGACGAGATCTAGATGCCTCGATGATTCTGCGCAAGACCCCCGAAGAGCTCGAGAAGATGGCCCAGGCGGGCCGGATCCTGGCTCGCTGCCACGCGATGCTGCGCGCAAAGGCGCGTCCGGGCGTGACCACCGCCGATCTCGACGCCGCCGCCGAGCGCTTCATCCGCTCACAGGACGCCGAGCCGGCCTTCAAGGGCTACCGGGGCTTCCCGGGCTCGATCTGCGCGTCGCCGAACTCCATGGTGGTGCACGGCATCCCCGGCTCGTACGAGCTCAAGCGCGGCGACCTCATCTCCATCGACATCGGTGTGATCCACGACGGCTATGTGGCCGACGCGGCGATCACCCATCCCATCGGAAACGTCACTCCGATCGCCCAGCGGCTGATCGCGAGCACGCGCGCCTCCCTGTTCGATGCGGTCGAGCAGTGCCGCCTGGGCAACCGCCTGGGCGACGTGTCGCACGCCGTCCAGACGCGCGTGGAGGCCGACGGCTTTGCGGTGATCCGGTCGCTGGTGGGCCACGGCATCGGGCGCGACATGCACGAGGACCCGCAGATCCCCAACTTCGGCGATCCCGGCACCGGCCCGGAGCTCGAGGAGGGCATGTGCCTGGCCATCGAGCCGATGGTCAACGCCGGCACCCATCACGTGCGCATGGGCTCCGACAACTGGGCGGTCTACTCCCAGGACGGGTCGCTCGCCGCGCACTTCGAGCACACGGTGGCGATCACCGCGGAGGGCCCTCGAATCCTCACCCCCTGGCACGAGCTGGTCGGCGAGGGCGTGGCGCCCGCCGCCGCGTCGGCCTAGCGCGTCGCGCCTTGCTATATTTACCGGTCGGCGCGCGGCCGTCTCCTGGGCAGCGCGCTCGTCCTCGTTCGATACGTTTCCCGGTCACGGAGCTATGAAGGTCCGCGCATCAGTCAAGCCCATGTGCGAAAAGTGCAAAGTCATCCGCCGCGGCGGTGCTGTTTTGGTGATCTGTCAGAACCCGCGTCACAAGCAGCGTCAGGGGTGACCGGGGTCTAAATGGCACGCATCGCAGGCATCAACATCCCGCTCAACAAGCGGGCCGAGATCGGTCTGACCTATATCTACGGCATAGGCCGGTCGACCTCCAACCAGGTCCTGGCCGAGGCAGGCGTAGAGCCCGACACCTACGTGAAGGACCTGACCGAGGACGAGGTACGCAAGCTGCGCGAGAAGGTCGACGACCTGCTCGTGGAGGGCGATCTGCGCCGCGAGCGCTCGCAGAACGTCAAGCGGCTCATGGAGATCGGCTCGTACAAGGGACTGCGCCACCGGCGCGGCCTCCCCGCCAACGGGCAGCGCACGAAGACCAACGCGCGTTCGCGCAAGGGACCGAAGCGTGGTTCCTCCGCGGGCGGCGGCAAGAAGAAGATCAGGAAGCACTAGGTATGCCACAGCCCAGACGCCCCCGCGGCCGCCGCCGCGTTCGCAAGAACGTGCCCTTCGGCCAAGCCCACATCAAGACCAGCTTCAACAACACGATCGTCTCGCTGAGCGACAAGGACGGCAACGTGATCGCGTGGGAGTCCGCCGGCGGCGCCGGCTTCAAGGGCTCGCGCAAGTCGACTCCCTTCGCCGCCCAGGTCACCGCCGACGCGGCGGCCCGCAAGGGCATGGAGCACGGCCTGCAGAAGGTCGAGGTGTACGTGAAGGGACCGGGCTCGGGCCGCGAGACCGCGATCCGCTCGCTTCAGGCCGCCGGCCTCGAGATCACCACCATCAAGGACGTGACCCCGCAGGCCCACAACGGCTGCCGGCCACGGAAGAGGAGGCGCGTCTAAGCCATGGCTCGCGACACCTCTCCCCAGTGCAAGCAGTGCCGCCGTGAAGGCATGAAGCTGTTCCTGAAGGGTGAGCGCTGCCTGACCGACAAGTGTGCGGTCGAGCGGCGCAACTACCCGCCCGGCGACCACGGCCGCGGTCGCTCGCGCCAGTCGGAGTACCGCCTGCAGCTGCGCGAGAAGCAGAAGGCGCGCCGCTACTACGGAGTGCTCGAGAAGCAGTTTCGCAACTACTACGCCAAGGCCAGCCGTCAGGAGGGTGTGACCGGTGAGAACCTGCTGAGGCTGCTCGAGTCGCGCTTCGACAACGTGCTCGTGCGTCTCGGCTTCGCCGCCTCACGGCGCCAGGCGCGCCAGATGATCCGGCACGGCCACTGGCACATCAACGGCCGTCGCGTCGACATCCCCTCGTATCAGGTGCGCGAGGACGACGTGATCACGCTGAAGCCGAGCGCTCCTGTCGATGCCGTCATCCGCGAGGCCACCGAGCTGACCTCGGCGGTGCCGGCCTGGCTTCAGGCCGACCACGACGGGCTGACCGCGAAGGTGCTGCGCCTGCCGGACCGGGCGGAGATAACCACTCCGGTCCAAGAGCAGCTCATCGTCGAGCTCTACTCGAAGTAAGTAACTACGCGCGCACCGAAGCGGTGTCGCGCGGCCCCAAGCGAAGGAACCTCCCATGATCGAGTTTCAGACTCCCCAGATTTCCGCCGAGAGCGTCGAGGACAATCGCGGCACTTTCACGATCGAGCCGCTGGACCGCGGCTTCGGCTACACGTTCGGCAACTCGCTGCGGCGGGTGCTGCTGTCGTCGCTGGCCGGCGCGGCGGTCACCAGCGTGCGCATCGAGGGAGTCGCGCACGAGTTCTCCACGATCAACGGCGTGAAGGAGGACGTGACCGACATCGTCCTGAACCTCAAGGAGGTCGTCTGCCGGATGCACTCCGACGCGGCCGAGATCGAGGCGCCGCTCGTGGTCACCGGTCCCGGCGACGTGACCGCCGGCGATATCGATTTGCCCTCGGGCGTCGAGATCCTCAACCCCGAGGTCCGCGTCGCCACGCTCGAGCGCAAGACCAAGCTCGAGATGTACCTGACGATCGGCCACGGCCGCGGCTACTCGCCCGCCGAGGACAACAAGACTCCCGATCAGCCGATCGGCGTGATCCCGATCGACTCGATCTTCTCCCCCGTCAAGCGAGTGGCCTACTCCGTCGACGCCGCCCGCGTGGGTCAGAAGACCGACTACGACAAGCTCACGATGGACATCGAGACCGACGGCTCGCTCGATCCGCAGACCGCTCTGCGCGAGGCGGCGGAGATCCTCATCAAGTACCTGGCGATCTTCACCGACGCCGAGCGCGTCGAGGCCCTGCGCGATCAGGGTGCGGCGCTGGTGGCCGGCAACGACGGTCTGGGCGGCGACGGCGCCGGCGCGGGCACGGGTGCACGGCGGGATGGACGACATCCTGATCGAGGAGCTCGAGCTGGGCGTGCGCTCCTACAACTGCCTCAAGCGGGCGGGCATCCAGACCGTGGGCGACCTCGTCCAGAAGTCGGATTCCGAGCTGGCGGCGATCCCGAACTTCGGGCGCAAGTCGATCGAGGAAGTGAAGGAGACTCTCGACGCGCGCGGGCTTGCACTCCGCGCCGGGTAAGGTAGTTCGGCTGTGCGCCACCGTAAACAGAGAGGCAAGCTGTCTCGCGACTCGGCGCACCGCAAGGCGCTGTTCATGAACCTGTGCCGCGAGGTGATCGACCACGAGCGCATCCAGACCACCGAGGCCAAGGCCAAGGCGGTCAAGCCCGAGCTCGAGCGCCTGATCACGCTGGCCAAGAAGGGCGACGGCCACTCCCGCCGCCTGGCCATGGCCCGCCTGGGCCAGGACAAGTTCGTGGTCTACAAGCTCTTCGAGGAGATCGGGCCCCGCTACGCGGACCGCGCGGGCGGCTACACGCGCATCCTGAAGCTGGGGCCCCGCAAGTCCGACTCCACGGAGATGGTCTTCCTCGAGCTGGTCTAACCGGCGGAGACCGGCGAGCGTCGGGGGTGCCCGCGATGCGCTCGTGGACGAAGCGCACCACCATCGCCCCCTCTCCGACCGCCGTGGCGCAGCGTTTGACCGAGCCCGAGCGCACGTCGCCCGCCGCGTAGATCCCCGGGACATTCGTCTCGAGCAAGCCCTCGGCGCCCACGTCGGTGACCGGTGAGCACGAAGCCCTTGGCGTCGCGAGCGACCGTGTCGCCCAGCCAGTCCGTGCACGGCGCCGCGCCCAGGAAGAGGAAGAGGAACGAGAAGGGCAGGCGTTTGCCGTCGGCCAGCGTGACCGCCTCGAGCTCGTCCACCGGAGCCGTGCAGCTCGGCGACCTCGGTGCGGTCGCGCACCGACACGCCGTGCCGATCGAGCTCGCCGATCAGGTAGTCGGACATCGTTTCGCCGAGGTCGCCGCGGCGATGGAGCAGGGTCACGAGCGCGCCGCCGCGCGCCAGCCATACGGCGGCCTGTCCGGCGGAGTTGCCGCCCCCCACCACTCCCACCCGAGTCGCGCTGCAGCGCTGCGCCTCCGGCGGCCCGCGGCATAGAAGATGCTCAGGCCCTCGTACTCCTCGAGCCCGGCTACCGGCAGCCGGCGGTATTCCGCCCCGGTGGCCAGCACCACGGCCCGAGCCGCAACCTCGCGGTCGCTTTCGAGCTTCACGACGTGACGCTCGGTGCCGGGCTCCAGCGCCAGGGCGCGGTACGGCGTGGCGGTACGCGAGTTGAACTTCCGCGCCTGCGTGACGGCACGGCTGGTGAGCTCGTTGCCGGTGATGCCGGCGGGGAATCCGAGATAGTTCTCGATCCGCCGTGACGCGCCGGCCTGACCGCCGAGAGCGGTGCTCTCGACCACGAGCGTGTCGAGGCCCTCGGAGGCGCCGTAGACCGCGGCGCCGAGGCCCGCCGGGCCGCCCCCGAGTATCAGTAGGTCGACCTCCTCGCGTGGCTGGAGCTCCAGGCCGATCCCGAGCGCCCGCGAGAGCTCCCCGTAGGACGGATTCAGCAGGTCATCCCCACCGGGCAGGCGCACCAGGGGTAGCTGATCGGGCTCGAGCGTGTCGACCAGGGCCGAGATCTCCGGATCGTCGGAGTGCTCGGGATCGCGCCAGTTATGCGGCAGCCGGTTGCGCCTGGCCCATTCCACCATCCCGCGAGTCGTTCCGCGAGGATGCCGGGCCGACGATCTCCACGCCCACGCCCTGACGCTGCTGCAGGAGCTCGCGGCGGCTGATGAAGGTCGAGAGCAGGAGGTCGGCCAGCGACGCGTCCTCGAACAGCAGCGGGCGCAGGACCTCGCGTTCGACGGCGATGTAGCGCATGGGCTTCGTGACCACCGCGTTGAGGAACACGGTCTGCCCCGACAGCAGGTTCATCTCCCCCAGGAATCCGGAGGCCCCGTGGCGGATGATCTCCGCTCCGGCAGCGTCCTGAATGGCCACCTCGCCCTCGAGGATGGCCATGAACGGATAGCGCTTGTCGCCGACCCGGAAGAGGACGTCGCCCACCTCGGCCGTGCGCTCTTCCCCGTGTTCGAGCGAGGACCGCCCGCTGTGCGTCTGACAGTACGGAGCTCGAGGGGGGCGCCACCGCAGAAGTGTACTTTGCAGCGCGTGTCCGTCGTGCGCAAGGACGAGGCGGTGGGGGTCGGCTCTGGCGGCCGCGTGGCCGTCGTGGGATCGCTGAACGCCGACCTCGCGGTGGCGGTGAACAACCGGCCTCAGGCGGGCGAGACCGTCCTCGGCTCCGATCTGGTCGAGCGAGCCGGGGGCAAGGGCGCCAACCAGGCCGTGGCGGCCGCGCGCGGTGGGGGCCGAGGTGGCGATGGTGGGACGGGTCGGCGACGACGCCCGCGCGGAGCTCCTGCTCGCCGCCCTGCGTGACGCCGGAGTGGACATCGACGCCGTGGAGGCGATCGCGGGGGAGGCGAGCGGATGCGCCCTGATCACCGTGACCCCCGACGGCGACAACGCGATCGTGGTCGCGCCCGGCGCCAACGCCAGGCTCTCCGCCGGCGACATCGCGCGTCACGGCGATCTGCTGAGCGCGGCCGCCGTGGTGGTGTGCCAGCTCGAGATTCCCCTCGAGGCCGTGGACGCCACGGCGCGCGAACTGGCCGAAGATGCTCTGCTCGTGGTGAACGCGGCCCCGCCCGCGGACCTCTCGCCGCCGCTGCTCGAGCGCACCGACGTGCTGGTGGTCAACGCGCCGGAGCTGCGCGGGGTCGCCGGGGGAGTTGGGCTGGACGTGGATGCGCCCGAGCGGGAACTCGTGACCGGGCTGCTCGGCCACGGACCGCGGGCGGTGCTGGCGACGCTCGGCTGCCGACGGCGGCGTTGCTCGGCCACGGGGACGAGTGCGTGTCGCTGCGCGCCCGGCCGGTCGAGGTGGTGGACACCACCGGCGCCGGAGACGCCACCGTTGGCGCCCTGGCGGCCGCGCTGGCCGCCGGCCTGACGCTGGAGGAAGCCGCGCGGGCGGCGGTGGCCGCCGGCACGGCGGCGATCACGGCGCCCGGAGCCCAGCCGCCCTTGCCCGCGCTCGCCGAGCTGCGCTAGGCGAACTCGCGCAGGCGGTCCCGCCCCTCGTCTGCTATCGGCGCGCCGTGGGCCAGCAGCAGGTGGTCGAACTCCAGGCGCTCGGCGAGCCCGGCCAGCCCCTCGAGGATGCCGCGCTTCTCTGCCTCGGCGTCGCCCATCAGGTGGTCGGGCACGAGCTGGAGGCCGTCGCCGAAGTTCACGACGGTGTCGGCGATCGACAGCGCGCTCAGCGAGGGGATGTGCAGCGCGCCGTCGTCCGGCCACAGCTCGGTCACCTGGTAGGCGGTTATCGCTCCGCCCGCGAACGCCTCTCCGAACTCGTAGAACTCCACCGAGGCGCCGTCGTCGAAGTCGTGGGCGCCCGCCCGCGGAGCATGGATCGTGGCCCCGAAGCGCTCGCGGGCCTCGAGCGCGTCGCGCTGGTGGTGGCGGTTGGCGAGGACGATGTGGTCGACGTCGTCCACCTCGGCGGGCACGGCAAGCGGGTCGAGCAGGACCTTCAGGCCGGGAAGCCAGTACGAGCTGACCTCCATCCCGATGTTGGGGTGGTCGGCGGTCCAGTGGCGGATTCCCGGCGCGATTTCGTGCATAGCCGCCTCCTACCCGGGGTGGACTGTGCAAGAAATCGTGCAGGGTGCAGGACTTTCGCCTGATAGAAAGACGCCCTCAATCTGCCGAATCGCCAGGCCCCAGGCCGGGTGAACGGGGGAACCACGTGCGAGTCGAGAGATTCGCGGGGGCGAATCACCGGCGGCCTTGCGCTGTTACCGGTGTAGCGCACAGCGCGAGCCCGTCAGCTCACCTCGTAGGCGCACCCATCATGAGACGAAACCTGCCCACTCAACTGCTGCTCCTTGCCCTGCTCGCGGTGCCGCTCGCCCTCGGCGCGGCGCCCGGCGGCGGCTCGCTGGCCGCCGACCGTGCCGAGGCGGCGCCCGCCGAGTCACGCGGAGCCGACGTGCGCCGCCTCCAGCGAAAGCTGGGCATTCCCGCCGACGGGGTCTTCGGCCCTCAGACCAAGCTCGCGGTCAAGCGCTTCCAGCGCCGCCACGGCCTCACGGCCGACGGCGTGGTGGGTCCGATGACCCGCCAGGCGCTCGGCATGGGCTCGGGGCCGATGCTCAAGCGCAAGCGGAGCGCCACCGGCCGCGGCCGAAGCAGCTCGGCCGGCGCGGCGCTCGAGCGGCCGGCGCGCGGTGCGCGGCGGCGGGGTGCGCTCGCTACAGCGCGTGCTCGGGATTCCCGCCGACGGTGTCTTTGGCCCTGGCACGGAGCGCGCGGTCAAGCGCTTCCAGCGCCGTCACGGCCTCACGCCGGACGGAGTGGTGGGCCCGATGACACGGCGCGCGCTGCGCCTGGGCTCGGGCCGGACTCTCAAGCGCCGCAGCCGCGGCGGCGGAGGGGGCGGTGGCGGCGGCCGGGTGCAGCTGATCATCCGCGCGGCCAACCGCATCGCCGAGGCGGACTACCGCTACGGGGGCGGCCACCGCACCTTCAACGACACGGGCTACGACTGCTCGGGCTCGATCTCCTACGCGCTTCACGGGGCCGGCCTGCTCGCCTCCCCGCTCGACTCCACCGGCTTCATGAGCTACGGCAGCCCCGGGCCGGGACGCCACGTGACGATCTACGCCAACAGCGGGCACGCCTTCATGGTCGTCGACGGCCGCCGCTACGACACGAGCGCGATGGGCGAGACCGGATCGCGATGGACGTGGACCAAGCGCTCGGGCTCGGGCTTCGTGGCCCGCCACCCCCCGGGGCTGTAAACCAGGGATCCAGCACGCCGGAACTTCTCCACTAGATCGGTGGAGTTTCTGATAGCTTCGCCGGTCGGTAAAGTCGATTGACAAGGTGGAGAATGAACTGGTCTAGGACTCGCGCGCTCGGGCTCCTGCTTGCCCTCGTTGCCCGGTGGTTGCCGGGTGCGGTGGCTCGTCGACGGAGAGCTCGGGCGGCGGCGGTGACGGCGGGGGCGGCAAGCTCACCCTGGTCGCCTACTCGACGCCCGAGGAGGCCTATAAGGAGCTGATCCCGGCCTTCAACAAGACGCCGGAGGGCGAGGGCGTCGGCTTCGACCAGTCCTACGCCTCGTCGGGCGAGCAGTCGCGCGCCGTCGAGGGTGGCCTGCCCGCCGACGTGGTGGAGTTCTCGCTCGAGCCCGACATCACGCGGCTCGTGGACGCCGGCCTGGTCGACAAGAACTGGAACCAGAACGAGTACAAGGGCATGGTCACCGACTCGGTGGTCGCGTTCATCGTTCGCAAGGGCAACCCCAAGAACATCAAGACCTGGGACGACCTCGTGACCGGTGAGGTCGAGGTGCTCGAGCCCAACCCGTTCACCTCGGGCAGCGCCAAGTGGAACATCATGGCCGCCTACGGCGCCCAGCTCGAGCAGGGCAAGACCCCCGCGCAGGCCCAGCAGTATCTGGCCGACCTGTTCGAGAACGTCCCCGTGCTCGACAAGAGCGCCCGCGAGGCGCTGCAGACGTTCTCGAGCGGCAAGGGCGACGTGCTGCTCGGCTACGAGAACGAGGCCATCCTCGCCCAGCAGCAGGGCGAGGAGGTCGACTACGTAATTCCCGACGAGACCCTCTTGATCGAGAACCCGATCGCCGTGGTGAACGAGTCGGAGAACGCCGAGCTGGCGCAGTCGTTCGTCGACTTCCTCTACACGCCCGGAGGCCCAGGAGATCTTCGCCAGCAAGGGCTATCGCCCGGTGGTGGAGGGCACCGCCGGCGCCGACGAGTTCCCGACCCCGGCCAACCTGTTCGAGATCAGCAAGTTCGGCGGCTGGGGCAAGGTCAACGACGAGTTCTTCGACCCCGAGCAGGGCATCGTGGCCGAGATCTTCCAGTCCCAGGGGAAGAGCACTGCCTCCGACTAGCTCAGCAACGGCAGCGCCGGCTCCGGCGCCGCCCGCAGCACCGGTGAGCCGCGGCCCGAGGGCGTCCCTGATTCCCGGGGACGTGCTCGGGCGCGGCATCGCCGTGGCCTACCTGAGCATCATCGCGCTGATCCCGCTGGCGGCGGTGTTGTTCAAGTCGTTCGACGGTGGCTTGGACACGTTCTGGAACTCCATCAGCAGCCCCCAGGCCGTGGCCGCGCTGCGGCTGACGCTGATCGCCTCGGTGATCGTGGTGCTGATCAACGGCGTGTTCGGGACACTGATCGCCTGGGTGCTCGTGCGCGACGAGTTCCCGGGCAAGGGCATCGTGAACTCGCTGATCGACCTTCCCTTCGCGCTGCCCACGATCGTCGCCGGGCTGACGCTGCTGGCCTTCTACGGGCCGGAAAGCCCGGTGGGCATCGACATCGCCTTCACGCGGGTGGCGGTGGTGATGGCGCTTCTGTTCGTGACGCTGCCCTTCGTCGTGCGCGCCGTTCAGCCCGTGCTGCTCGAGCTCGACCGCGAGATGGAGCAGGCCGCGGAGTCACTGGGCGCAAGCCGCGCGCACGGTGTTCCTGCGCATCATCCTGCCCAACCTGGCGCCGGCGATCATCGCCGGTGGCGGGCTGGCCTTCGCCCGGGCCGTGGGCGAGTTCGGCTCGCTCGTGCTGATCACCGGCAACATCCCGTTCAAGACCCAGGCCGCCTCGGTGTTCATCTTCTCCCAGGTGGAGAGCGACAACCCGGTCGGGGCCTCCGCGGTGTCGGTGCTGCTGCTGGTGATCGCGCTCGTGGTGCTGCTGTTCTTCGGCTGGCTGTCCAAGAAGGCGCTGCGTCATGAGGAGTAAGTACGCGCTGCGCTTCCTCGCGCTGGGCTACCTGCTCCTGCTGCTGGGGATCCCCGTGGCCCTCGTGTTCTTCAACGCCTTCCAGGACGGCGTGGGCGCCGCCTGGGACGCGGTGTCCACCCCCGAGGCCCAGCACGCCTTCTACCTCACGGGAGTGATGGTGGCGGTGGCCGTGCCGCTCAACACGATCTTCGGGATCCTGTGCGCGCTGGCCATCGTGCGCCAGCGCTTCCGGGGGCGCGCTCTGCTGAACGCGATGGTGGACCTGCCCTTCGCCGTCTCGCCGGTGGTGGTGGGCCTGGCGCTGCTGCTCGTGTACGGGCGCGTGGACGGTTGGGTGGGCCAGTGGTTCGCCGACCAGGGCATCCAGATCATCTTCTCGGTGCCCGGCATGATCCTGGCCACGATGTTCGTGTCGCTGCCCTTCGTGGTGCGCGAGACGATCCCCGTGCTGCGCGAGATCGGCACCGAGCAGGAGCAGGCGGCGGCCACGCTGGGCGCCGGCCCGCTCCAGACCTTCTTCCGCGTGACGCTGCCCGCGATCCGCTGGGGCGTGGCCTACGGCGTCGTCCTGACCACGGCGCGGGCGCTGGGCGAGTTCGGTGCCGTGAGCGTCGTGTCCGGCAAGATCTCGGGCCGCACCGAAACCGCCACGCTGCACGTGGAGCGCCTCTACAACAGCTTCAACGAGACCGGTGCATACGCTGTTTCGGTTGTCCTTGCGCTGCTCGCCCTGGTCACGCTCCTCGCCATGAACGTCATCAAGCCCAAGGAGGCACAGGGATGAGCATCGTCGTCGACTCTGTCTCCAAGCGCTTCGGCGAGTTCGAGGCCCTCAAGAGCGTGTCGCTCGAGGTGCGCGACGGCTCCCTCACCGCCCTGCTCGGCCCGAGCGGCGGCGGCAAGTCAACACTGCTGCGCGTGATCGCGGGCCTCGAGACGCCGGACAGCGGCAAGGTGGTGATCGCGGGCGAGGACGCCACGTCGACGCCGCCGCAGCGGCGCAACGTGGGGTTCGTGTTCCAGCACTACGCCGCCTTCAAGCACATGACGGTGCGCAAGAACGTGGCCTTCGGGCTGACGATCCGCAAGCGTCCCCAGGAGGAGATCGACGCCCGGGTGAGCGAGCTGCTCGAGCTCGTGCACCTCGACGGTTTCGCGGATCGCTACCCGTCGCAGCTGTCGGGCGGGCAGCGCCAGCGCATGGCTCTCGCCCGCGCGCTCGCGGTGCAGCCGCGCGTGCTGCTGCTCGACGAGCCCTTCGGCGCACTCGACGCCACCGTGCGCAAGGAGCTGCGGCTCTGGTTGCGCCGCCTGCACGACGAGGTCCACGTGACCACGGTGTTCGTCACGCACGACCAGGAGGAGGCCATGGAGGTGGCCGAGCAGATCGTGGTGCTCAACCACGGCAACATCGAGCAGATCGGCGCTCCCCGCGATCTCTACGAGAAGCCCTCCAACGAGTTCGTCATGCGCTTCGTCGGCCCGGTGAGCGAGCTCTCCGGGCGCTACATCCGGCCCCACGACGTCGAGATCCTGCTCGATCCCGCCGACGGCGCCGCCGAGGCCCGTGTCGACCGGATCGTCCATCTCGGGTTCGAGGTGCGCGTCGAGCTCTCGCTGGGCGACGGCGACTCCACTTGGGTGCAGACCACCCGCGGCAGGGTCGAGGAGCTCGAGCTCGTCGAGGGCCTGACCGTCTGGCTGCGTCCCGAGGAGTCTCCGGTCAGCGTCTGAGCCACGCGTCGGGCGTCTCGGTCAGGCGCTGCACGTGCTCGGGCAGGTTGCCGGCGACGACGTCGGCCAGGGTGATGTCGTCGAGCACCGAGCGCAGGCTGGCCCGCACCGCGATCCACACCCGCTGCAGGTTCTCCGAGGATCCCTCGTAGACCATGCTCTCGGGCGGCTCTCCGCGCACGCTCGCCAGCGGCCCCTCGACTGCCCGGATCACCTCTCCGAGGGTGATCTCCTCCGGCTCGCGGGCCAGGCGGTAGCCCCCGTCGGCGCCGCGCTGGGCGTGCACGAGCCCCGCGTGGCGCAGGTCGACCAGGATGTTCTCGAGGAACTTCAGGGGGATGCTCTGGCCGCGCGCGATGCGCTCGCCCTTGAGCAGGCCCTCGTCCGTGGTCGAGAGCTCGAGCATGGCGCGCACCGCGTACTCCGCTTTGGCCGTGACCTTCACCTCCTCCATTGTGCTGCAAGCGCCGCCGATAGGCTCACCCCATGGACGAAAGCTGGGCCCGCGAGTGGATCGAGGACTACGGTGCGGCGTGGCGCGGCGGCGACGCGGACGTGGTGGGCGAGCTGTTCACCGAGAACGCGATCTACCGCTCGTCGCCCTTCCGCCCGCCCACCGTGGGCCGCGAGGCCATCCGGGAGTACTGGCGCGAGGCGTGCGCCACGCAGGAGGACCTGCAGCTGCGCTTCGGCACCCCGATCGTTCATGGCAACCGGGTGGCCGTCGAGTGGTGGGCCACGATGCGCGACTCGGGCGAGCCGTTCACGCTTCCCGGTGCGCTGATCCTGCGCTTCAGTGCCGGCGGCCGCTGCGAGGAGCTGCGCGAGTACTGGAACGGGGAGGACAGCGCGGTGGAGCCGCCGGAGGGGTGGGGGCGGTAGCCGAGGCGGACCTCGCGGCGGCCAAGGAGCGCATGCGCCGGATCTGGGCCATGGGCGACTACTCGCCGCTGTCCAGGCGGCTGGAGCCCGCCGCCGGTGAGCTGGCCGACGCGTGCGCGGTCTCCGCGGGCCAGGAGGTGCTCGACGTGGCCGCGGGCGACGGCAACTTCGCGCTCGCCTGCGCGCGCGAGGGCGCCAGCGTGATCGCCTCCGATTTCGCGCCCGCCATGGTCGCGAACGGGCGCGCCCGCAGCGAGCGCGAGGGCTACGAGATCGAATGGCTCGAGGCCGACGCCGAGGATCTGCCCTTCGAGGACGCCCGCTTCGACTGCGTGGGCTCGGTGTTCGGCGCGATGATCGCGCCCGATTTCGAGCGCATGGCGAGCGAGCTCTTCCGCGTGGTGCGCCCGGGTAACACCGTGGGGCTGACCGCGTGGGTGCCCGATGGGTTCTTCTCGCAGATGTTCGCGATCGGGCGGCGCTTCGCCCCCCCGGCCCCCGGCGCGGCACGCTCGGAGCAGTGGGGTGATCAGGAGATCGTGCGTGAGCGGCTCGCCGGGCTGGCGGCCACGATCGACTGCGAGTTGCGCACGCTCACCTGGACCGCGGAGTCGCCGGGGGCTCTGGAGGCCGAGCTGGCGGACAGCGCGCCGGCCAACGTGGCGGCGCGGCAGAACCTCGCGCCCGAGGACTACCGGGAGCTCCGTCGCGAGACGTTGGACCTGATCGAGGGCCACAATGCTGCCACCGACGGGACCCTGCGCCTGGACGCCGAGTACCTGGTCACGGTCGCGCGCAAGCGCGGTTAGCCCCCTGGCCGCCCGGCTCCTGCTCGAGTACGACGGCTCGGCCTTTATGGGCTGGGCCCGCCAGCCCGGCACGCGGACGGTCCAGGGAGCGCTCGAGGAGGCGCTGGCCACCAGCCTGCGGCGCGAGGTGGTCCTCAGCGTGGCCGGGCGCACCGACCGCGGCGTTCACGCGCGGGGCCAGGTCGCGAGCCACGAGGGGGCACCCGCGCTGCGGCGCGAGCTGAACGGGCTGCTGCCCCACGACGTCAGCGTGCTCGAGAGCGAGTCCGCGCCCGACGGCTTCGACGCCCGCCGCGACGCGCGCAGCCGCACCTACCGCTATCGCCTGCTCAACCGCACCGCGCGCTCGCCGTTCGAGCGCGAGCGCGCGCTGTGGTGGCCGCGGCCGCTCGACCTCGGCCACCTCGAGGCGTGTGCCGGCGCGCTTCGGGGACCTCACGACTTCACCGCGTTCACGCCCAGCGAGAGCGCCCACGTGCACTTCGAGCGCGAGATCCTGCGGGCGGAATGGATCGAGGAGGGCGACGGGCTGCTGGCCTTTTGGATCGAGGCCGACAGCTTCATGCGCCACATGGTGCGCGTGTTGGTGGGAACCATGCTCGGCGGTGTCAGGTTGGAGGACTTCGAGCGACTGCTCAGGGGAGCCCCGCGCAAGGAGGCGGGCACCACCGCCCCGCCTCACGGTCTTTACCTGGAGTCCGTCCGCTACTGAATATCCTGGCCCTTCGATGAAAGTTCTTCTCACCAACGACGACGGCATCGACGCCATCGGCCTCCAAGCCGTGCGCAGGGCCCTGCTGGAGGTGCCCGACATCGAGCTGGCGGTGATCGCGCCCGACTCCAATCGCAGCGCGACCGGGCGCATGATCACCACGGGCCGGGCGCTGTGGGTCGAGGAGGTCGAGTTCGACGACGGCACGAGCGGGTTCGCCACCGAGGGCAGCCCCGTCGACTGCGTTCGCTTCGCCACGCTGGGGCTGCTCGATTTCGTGCCCGAGCTGATCGTGTCGGGCATCAACCACGGCTTCAACCTGGGCGACGACATCACCTACTCGGGTACTGTCGCCGCGGCGCTGGAGGGCATCGTGCTCGGCATCCCGGCCATCGCGGTCTCCCAGCAGGCCTTCGCGGGGCGCATGGACTCCTGGACCGACTGCGAATGGCGGCCCGAGAGCTTCGAGCAGGCCGCCGCCTTCACCGCGCGCATGGTCGAGGAGCTCGAGCGCGTGCCGATGCCCGACGCCACCCTGCTCAACGTCAACTGCCCCGCGGGCGAGGTCAAGGGCGCTCGCGCCTGCCGCCTCGGCAAGCGCATCTACAACGACGAGCTGAAGCTGACCGAGGAGGCCGACGGCCGGCGGCGCTTTCACATCTACGGCGACAAGCCGGGCTTTCACGAGGAGGAGGGCACGGACTTCGAGGCCGTGGGCGCCGATCTCATCGCCGTCACCCCTCTCCACTTCGACCTCAACGACCAGGCCGGCGTCGACGAGCTGTCCGGCTTCGATCTCGACGGCCTGCTGCGCCCCGCCGCGCGGGAAGTGTGAGCGCGACCGAGGAGAGCGCCGCCGAGCGTTCGCGCGAGCTGCGCAGGGCGCTCGAGCGCCACAACCACCGCTACTACGTACTCGACGATCCCGAGGTCTCGGACTCCGAGTACGACGCGCTGCTGAACGAGCTGCGCGATCTCGAGGCCGAGCACCCCGACCTGCTCACGCCCGACTCGCCCACACAGCGCGTCGGGGCCGAGCCGCTCGACAAGTTCCCCGAGATCCGCCACCTCCAGCCCATGCTCTCGCTGGCCAACGCGCGCAACGAGGAGGAGATGGCCGCTTGGGTGCTCCGCAGTGAGCGCTACCTCGGCCGCCAGGGGGTCGAGATGGGGGACGTGCTCTTCGTCACCGAGCCCAAGATCGACGGCCTGGCGATCTCGCTCGTGTACGAGAACGGGCTCCTGGTCCGCGGCGCCACGCGCGGCAACGGAGAGGTGGGCGAGGACGTGACCCAGAACCTGCGCACGATCGGCGCCATCCCCCTGCGCGTGGAGGACGCTCCACCGCTGATCGAGGTGCGCGGAGAGATCTACCTGCCGCTGGCCGCCTTCGCCAAGCTCAACGAGCAGCGCGCGGAGGCGGGCGAGCCGACCTTCGCCAACCCGCGCAACTCGGCCGCCGGCTCGATCCGCCAGCTCGATCCCAAGCTGGCCGCCTCCCGGCCGCTGTCGATGTGGTGCTACGGGATCGGCGCCACGGAGGGCATCGAGTTCGACACCCACAGCGAGTCGATGCAGTGGCTGCGCGACCACGGCTTTCGCGTGAACCGCGACGTCGAGGTGCACGACACCGTCGACGAGGTGGTGGCCGCCTGCCGGGCCTGGGAGGAGCGGCGCGACCGCCTCGATTTCGAGATCGACGGCGTGGTGGTCAAGGTCGACGACCTCGACCTGCAGCGCCAGCTCGGGGTGGTGGGTCGCGAGCCGCGCGGGGCCATCGCCTGGAAGTTCGCCCCCTCCACGGCAACCACGCAGCTCCAGGCCGTGGCCTGGAACGTGGGCCGCACGGGCCACATGGTGCCCTTCGCCCAGCTCGAGCCGGTCCAGGTGTCGGGCGTGACGGTCAGGCTCGCCACCCTGCACAACGAGGAGGACCTGCGCCGCAAGGACGTGCGCGACGGCGACGAGGTGATCGTCATGCGCGCCGGCGATGTGATCCCCCAGGTGGTCTCACCGACCGCCAAGGCCCAGCGGCGAAAGAGCCGCCGGCCCGTGCCCGAGCCCCCCGCCAAGTGCCCGGCCTGCGGCACCCCGACGGTCAAGCCGGAGGGCGGGGTATGGACGATCTGCCCCAACCGCGCCGGCTGCCCGGGCCAGGTGTTCCAGGCCGTCAAGCACTTCGTCGGAGCCATGGACATCGACGGCCTCGGAGAGGAGAACGCACGCCGCTTCCTCGACGAGGGGCTGATCAACGACGTGAGCGACATCTACGACCTGACCGTGGAGCGGCTGGTCGAGCTGGAGCGCTTTGGCGAGACCTCGGCCCGCAATCTGGTGCAGGCGGTCGAGGCCTCCAAGGGTCAGCCGTTCACCCTCGTGCTGTACGCGCTGGGCATCCCCGGCATCGGCTTCGTCAACGCACGCAACCTGGCGCGCCGGCTGCGCTCGATGGACGCGCTGCTCGCGGCCTCCGAGGAGGAGCTGACGGCGGTCGAGGGCATGGGCCCGATCATGGCGGCCACCGTCCACGAGACGCTGGCCGAGCAGCGGACGCGCGATCTGATCGAGCGCCTACGCGGCCACGGGCTGCAGATGGAGGAGGAGGGCCCGGCGCCGCCGGAGGACGGCCCGCTGGTGGGCAAGACCCTGGTGCTGACCGGGACCCTGCCCACCCTGACCCGCCCCGAGGCCACGCAGCGCATCGAGGCGGCGGGGGGCAAGGTCACGGGGTCGGTGTCGAAGAACACCGACTACGTGGTGGCCGGGGAGGACCCGGGCTCGAAGATGACCAAGGCGCAGGGTCTGGGCGTCGAGATCCTCGACGAGGATGCGCTGGTGGCGCTGCTGCCCGAGGACATCGGCGAGCTGCCGCCGCCCCCGCCGCGCCAGCGGCGTTAGATGCATAGCTACGCTAACTAGTAGCTAAGCTATCGGTTGTGTCCTCGTCGGCCGTCCAAACGACCGATCTCGAGCGCTTCACCGAAGCCTGGGATCACTTCACCGATGCGCTGCGTCGCGCCCGCTCGCGAGCGTGGCAGCAGCCGGCACCGCTCACGCCTGCGCAGTACTACCTGCTGTTGGCGCTGAGCCACCAGCCCGGCCTTGGCGTCGGTGAGATGGCCGCGGCGGCCGGATGCACCTCGCCCACCGCCACGCGCATCCTCGACGGGCTCGAGCGCGATGGCGTCGTGGAGCGCCGGCCCTCTACCGACGACCGTCGCCGGACGATCGTGTCGCTCACCCCGAAGGGCAAGCGGCTGCTCGGCCAACAGCGTCGTAAGAGCAACCAGAAGAAGCAGCGCCTCTACGATCAGCTCTCACCCGCGGAGCGCGGCCAGAGCCGAAGCCCTACTGCACCGGCTCGCCGACGTCATCGCCGACCTGTGAGCCACGCCGCCGAAACCCCCCGCCAGCACTACGGCATCACGCTCGCGGTCCTCGCCATCAGCGCCCTGGCCTACGCCGTCTCCCAGACCATGGTCGCGCCGGCGCTGCCGGAGATCCAGCGCGCGGTCGGGGTCTCGCAGAACTCGGTGACCTGGGTGCTCACCGTCTACCTCCTGACCGCGTCGATCGCCACTCCGGTGTTCGGCCGTCTCGGCGACATGTTCGGCAAGGACAGGGTGCTGCTGGCCGTGCTCGTGGGCTTCGGCGTCGGCTCGGTGGTGGCCGCGCTCTCCCATTCGCTGCCGTTGCTCATCGCCGGCCGGGCGATCCAGGGGGCCGGGGGCGCGATCTTCCCACTGGCCTTCGGGATCATCCGCGACGAGTTCCCGAAGGAGAAGGTCGCTCAGGCGATCGGGCTGATCAGCGCCACCTTCGGCATCGGCGGAGGGGCGGGCCTCGTACTGGCCGGGGTGATCACCGGACGCGCTCAACTACGAGTGGATCTTCTGGGTGGCGGCGATCGTCGTCGCGTTCGCGGCGGTGATGACTCACTTCTTCGTGCCGGAGTCGCCCGTGCGAAGCGGGAGCACGAAGATCGACTGGGCGGGAGCGGGGCTGCTGTCGGTCGGCCTGGCTTCCCTGCTGCTCGGCGTGAGCCAGGGCAACACTTGGGGGTGGGGCTCGCCGCGGGTGCTCGGGCTCTTCGTGCTGGCGGCCCTCGTGCTGTCGCTCTGGGTGCGCTTCGAGTCGCGCCATCCCGAGCCGCTCGTCGACATGAAGATGATGCGCCGCCGGGGGGTGTGGACGACGAACCTGGTGGGCCTGCTCGTGGGCTACGGGATGTTCTCGAGCTTCATCATCATCCCGCAGTTCGTGCAGACCGTCTACGGCGTCGGGTTACGGCTTCGGCGCCTCGGTGATCGAGGCGGGTCTCTTCCTGGTGCCCTCCACGCTCGTGATGCTCATCGCCGGGCCGCTCAGCGGCTGGCTGGGCACGCGATACGGGTCACGGCTTCCGCTTCTCCTCGGGACGGTCGCCTGCGCGGCCGCCTTCGGCTGGCTGGCCATAGAGCACGCCCAGGAGTGGCAGTTCCTGGTCGGCACGGCGATCATGGGCTCGGGATCGGGTTCGCGTTCGCCGCCATGGCCAATCTCGTGGTGGAAGCGGTGCTTCCCACGGAGACCGGCGTCGCCACGGGCATGAACACGATCATGCGCACGATAGGTGGGTCGATCGGCGCCCAGCTCGCGGCCTCGATCGTCACCGGTTCGGTGATCGCCGGCACGACCTTTCCGCGGGAGGCCGGCTACTCGGAGGCGTTTGCGATCTCCGCGGCCGTCCTCGTGCTGGCGACGATCGTGGCCACCGGGATCCCACGCTCGGGCCGAGCGGAACGCGAGGCCTCCGGACTTAGGGGCAACGCCGTGCCGGCGCGGGTCTGACCGGCGCTCGCTCGGCTTCAGCCGCTCTGGGCGGCGATGGCCTGCACCATCTTGTCCTGCAGGCCGCGGGCGCGGGTGGGGTATACGCCGTTCATGAGAATCGAATAGGCGTAGAGGTCGCCGTTGAGAACCTCGCAGTAGCCCGAGAGTGCGCTCACGTCGGAGAGCGTTCCGGTCTTGCCCACGCAGCGGCGATGCGCGGGGCCCGATCGCATCCGGTCGGCAAGCGTGCCCTCCGAACCGGCGATGGCCAATGAATCGATGAAGGCGTCGCCGTACTCGCTCCTGATCGACCGCGTACATCTCGGTGAGCAGCCTCACCACCTGGCGGGGGCTGGCGCGATTCCCCCGGGAGAGGCCGGACCCGTCGACCAGCCGGGCGCCGGAGCCGAGCCGGCGGGCGAACCCGGCGGCCAGCTTGGCGCCCGCCGCCGTGGTGCCGCGGCCGCGCGTCTGGAGGGCGAGATCCTTGAGCAGCATCTCGGCGAAGAAGTTGTCGGAGGGCTCGTTGGTGAGCGCGATCAGGCGCTCCATCGGCGGGGAGTCGACGCTCGCCAGCACCTGGGCGCCCGCCGGGGCGACCCCCGCGCGGGCCTTGAGCCGCACGCTCACCCCGCGCCGCTCCAGCGCCGCGTCGAGCTGCGCCGCCGCGTACCGGGGCGGGTCGACCTGGAACGATCGTCCCTGCTCGTCGCCCAGGCCGCGATTGAACGCCAGGCCGCTCAGCGGCCCCACCCAGATGGACGTGGCGTAGCGCGACTCGGGGCCCCCGCGCAGTGAGTCGAAGCGCGATTCGTCGCCGTAAACGCGCCCGGTGATCCGCTCGATCCCCGCCTCCTCGATCAGCGCGGCGAGCCGTTCGACGGTCGCCCCCCGGCCGTAGTAGCGCCGGACGAACCGGTGGCTGCCAAAGGTGGGGTCGCCACCGCCGCGCAGGTAGAGGTCGCCACGCCAGATGCCGTCCCCGGAGACCTCGCTGTCGCCGACCACCTCGGTGCCGAGCGTCCCCTCGCTGCCGTAGCGGGCGAGTGCCGCCGCGGTGGTGAAGAGCTTGGTGTTCGAGGCGAGGATCCGCTGCGTGTCCTGCTTCCAGCGAAAGACCGGCTGCCCCTGGCTGACGTTTATGACGTAGGCCCCGGAGTAGGCCCCCGAGACGCGCATCTGGCGCGTGAGCTTGCGGACCAGCGCGTCGTCGGCCGCCGCGGTGGCGGGGGCCACGGCCGAGATAAGCGCTAGGAGAAAGGCCAAACGGCGCATGCAGGTGCAACACGCTAGCGGCGGGAGCGGAGCGCTTCCATGAGACAATGGCCCATATATGGGCGAGGTGGTGAAGCTCCAGAAACCGGGCCGCAAGCCGGGTCAGAAGGGCAAGGCAACGCAGTCCAAGGCGCGCCGGCGGCGGCCGCGCCGGTCGCGCACCGCGCTGGTGCTGGGTGGCGGCGGCTTCACCGGGGGCGTCTACGAGATCGGAGCCCTGCGCGCGCTCGACCTCCTCGCGGTGAACCGGACCGTCAATCAGTTCGACGTCTACGTGGGCACGAGCGCGGGCTCGTTCGTGGCCGCGCTCACGGCCAACGGCGTGACCCCGGAAGAGATGATGCGGGTGGTCAACCAGCAGGTGCCCACGCCCTTCCGCGACGTCGACCGCGGCACGCTCATGCGTCTCAACGCGCTCGAGTTCGCGCAGAGCGCGGCCCTGCTGCCGCTGCGCATGCTGGGCCTGACCCGCAATGTCCTCAGCCAGCTGCGCTCCACCTCGGTCATCGACCTGGCGGTGGGGCTCGCCGAGGCACTTCCCTCGGGCCTCTACGACGGCCGCGGGATCGAGGACTACCTGGAGAAGGTGCTCGGCGACCCCGACCGGGTGAACGACTTTCGACTGCTCGAGAACGAGCTCTACCTCACCACCACCGACCTCGACACCTGCGAGCGGATCGTGCTCGGCGAGGACGGCTGGGACGACGTGCCCATCTCGCGGGCGGTGGCCGCCTCCACCGCACTGCCGATGGTCTACAAGCCGGTGGAGATCAAGGGCCGCGATCTGGTCGACGGCGGGCTGCGGTCGACCGCCAACGTGGACATCGCGGTCGAGGCCGGGGCGAAGTTCGTGATCGTGGTGAACCCGCTGGTGCCCTACGTGAACGATTTCCAGAAGGTGATCCCAACCATGTGGGGCAGCCGCGTACGGCGCGTGCGCGACATGGGCTTTCCCCAGATCGGCTACCAGGCTTTCAAGCTGCTGGCTCACCAGCACCTCCACGAGGCGGTGGCCCAGTGGAAGGAGCGCTATCCCGGCGTCGACATCATCTTGATCGAGCCCGACGTGACCGACGAGCTTATGTTCGAGACCAACGTCCTGAACTTCACCCGCCGCGTGGAGATAGCTCGACACGGCTTCGAGTCGGTGACCCTCAAGCTCGCTGCCGACTACGACGAGCTGCGCGAGACCTGCGCCCGGCACGGCATCGAGATCTCCGCCAACCGCGTGCGCAAGGTGGTCGACAAGGTGGGCGAGGATCGCGAGAAGACCGCGGCCTGGCGGCGCATCCTCGAGCAGACCACCGGCGCACTGCTGCGCCAGTCCGACCAGGCGTAGGCGCGCCATCTCAGGCGGCGCGCTGCGCCGCGGACAACCCCCTCGCGAGCCGGGCCACCACGGCGTACGGCGTGTCGACGAGCTGGCGCCAGGTCACGCGAATCACCCGGAGGTCGGCCTCATCCAGGTCCGCATCGCGGACGTGATCGCGCTCGAAGGCTCTTCGCGACGAGTGATACCGATAGCCGTCGACCTCGGCCACCACTCCCTCGTCCGCCCAGAAGAAATCGGCGAGGTGCCCGCGCACCATCACGTTGACCTGCGGTGAGGGAAAGCCGGCCTGCCGTATGAGAGCCAGAAGGCGTTCCTCGGCCTCGGAGCGGGTGAGGCTCGGTCCGGACTGCTGGTCGAGGAGCCGGGTGAGCGGAGCGACGCCGCGACGGCCGACGGAGGCGCGCAGCATCCGCCGCACCCCCTGCTCGGTCACTAGCCGCCGGACCAGCGCCTCGCCGTAGGCCGACTCGAGCTCGCGCGGCTGGAGATCCTCGGCCGCATCGAGCAGCGTCCGGTAAGGCGAGGTGACCGGTATCCCGTCGAGCAGGCGTACCTCGGCGTGCGTCAGGCAGCGAGTGCGATGGACGGTGATCCCGGGCCGGCTGACGCCCGGATCCTCGGGGCTGGGTGACGTCGATCGGCCTCTCCTCGTCCCGCGGCAGCATCCGCCACCGCGCAGTGGCGGAGCGGTGGCTTATCACGCCGACCGCCCCGCAGGCCAGCAGGGCGGCGAACTCCCGGGCGACCGGGTCGAGGGCGGTGTGACCCGCGGCGTAGACCCCGCGATAAAGAGGGAGAAGGCCGCCGCGGCGGATCCGCGTGTGGATCGCACCCCGCCCCACACCCGCCTCCAGCAACTGAGTACACGACACCACGCCATGCTGCTCCGCCGCCATGGCGGCGATCACGTGATCGCGCCCGCGGGCGCGCAACTCGGCCAGCACTGCGGGATGTATTCGGTGACCCACCCTCACCGAAATCGGGGCTGGGCGATCTGCGTCACGATTACGAGGTGCTGGGTGACCCACCCCCGATCCGCGGGGGCGTGTGCCGCGTTGTGCACCGGGCCGGGGGGCGGAGCGAGCGGGGGCCATGGACGCCACGATGCCCCCTCAAGCCGCCAGCGGCGACCCTTGTCACCCCCTGATAGCTAGCCGTTCACCGCCCCGTCACACACCACGGCATAAGCGCGCACCAGCCGCGCCGTGGCCGCCTCGTTGAGCACCCCCGCGCGCACGTGGTCGTCGGCGCCGAGCGGCCCGCCCGGCGCCACGATCACCCCCTGGCGCCGCAGCCCGTGCGCCAGAGCATCGCCGCTGAACCCGGGCGCGCGCACCCAGACGAAGTTGGCCTGGGAGTCGGCCACGTCGGCGCCCAGCGCGCGCAGCTGCTCCACGAGCACGCGGCGCTCGCGCCCCACGACCTCGCGGCGGCGCGCGATCTCCGCCTCACCGGTCCGCAGCGCGTGCTCGATCGCCGCCTGGGTGAGGGCGTTCACGCCCAGGTTCGGCGCCACGGCGGCGAGCAGGCCGGCGTCCGATCCCACCGCATAACCCGCCCGCAGCCCCGACAGGCCCCAGGCCTTGGAGAACGTGCGCACCACCAACAACCGCGGGAAGGCCTCGACCAATCGCAGGCACGCGTCCACCTCCTCGGCGTCCTGGAAGTGGACGAGCGCCTCGTCGAGCAGCACATAGACGTGCTCGGGCAGCGCCGCGAGCAGCGCCCCGAGCTCGGCCGAGGACAGGTAGTCGCCGGTGGGATCGTTGGGGTTGCAGAGCGCAATCGCCCGCGTCGAATCGCCGACCTTGTCGAGAAGCGCCGAGCGGTCGCACGCCACCGGCCGCGCGCCGGCGTGGGTGGCAAGCAGCGGGTAGAGCGGATAGGAGGGCCACGGCATCAGCAGCTCGTCGCCGCGGCCGAGCAGGAACAGCATCGCGGACTGCAGGAGCTCCGCCGCGCCGTTGCCCATCACTATGCGCTCGGGCGCCACCTCGTGGCGATCGGAAAGGAGCCGCCGCACGCCGGTCGCGTGGCGGTCGGGGTAGCGGTTCACGAGCCCCCGCGCCCGGGCGATCGCAGCGTTCACGATCTCCGAGTGGGGCATGTCGGGCCACTCGGTGCCCGCCAGATCGATGTCGGGCACCCGCTCGAGAGCCAGTGCCTTCTCACGCAGGCGCCGCGCGCGGCGCTCGCGGTTCAGCTCCTCCTGGTCGAGGTCGTCGAACTGCCTGTAGTAGTCGCGAAAGCCCACGAGCGGAGCCCCAGGCGGCTAGCTGCCCGGCGCCAGGCTCGGTCCGGGACCCTCGATCAGGAGGAACCAGACCGTGAACACGACCACCGCCACGCCCACGCTCACAGCGAAGATGCGCTCGAGCGCTCCGCGGTCCTGGCGGTAGCCGGCCGCCCGGCGCACCAGCTTCCACGCGTGATCCACGCGCTTGGCCGCGGCCATCGTGAGCATCAAGGAGGCCAGGCAGCCCAGCATCACGGTCGAGATCCCGGCCGTTACGAAACCGGTCAGGTAGTCGACCTGAGAGCCGATCCAAAGCCAGGCCAGCGGCTGCGGGCCGAACAGCGAGAGGCAGAGCAGCACCTCGAGGGCGAGCAGCGAGTGGGCCAGCAGGTTGTCGGCGCGGCGCCGGCGCTCGGACGACGGTGCGACGTCGTCGCGGTAGCGGACGGGGGCCGTTCCGGGTCGCCGCCCTACGAACAGCCCGCCGGTGTCGGTGGGATCGTTGCTGGCCATGAGAGGACGGCGAGCCGCCCTCCTTGAGGGTAGTCCAAGGGTGCGCCGCCGGCAGAGCCGGCGGCTTCCGCCCGGCGGTGGTCCTAGCGCGCCGCCGCGTAGGTCTCGTCGACGAGATCGGCGTACTTCTCGTGCACGACGTTGCGCTTGACCTTGAGCGTGGGCGTGAGCTCGCCCGTCTCCTGAGAGAGATCGTGATCGAGGATCGCGAAGCGCTTGATCTGCTCGACCGGGCCCACGTGGGAGTTGACCTCGTCGATCGCCTTCTGCACCACCTCGCGCACCTTCTCCTCCTGGCTCAGCGCGGCCAGGTCGGCGTTCTCGAGGCCAAGCTCCTGGGCGAGGGCGGGCGCCTCCTCGGGGTCGAGCGTGACGAGCGCCATCAGGTAGGGCCGGCGGTCGCCGATCACCACCGCCTGCGAGATCCAGCGGGTCTGCTTGAGGCCGTTCTCCAGGTTCGCCGGCGTGATGTTCTTGCCGCCCGCGGTGATGATGATGTCCTTCTTGCGCCCGGTGATGTAGAGGAAGCCGTCCTCGTCGAGACGCCCGAGGTCGCCGGTGTGCAGCCAGCGCTCCTCACCCTCGATCGTCTCGCGCGTGGCCCGGTCGTTCTTGTAGTAGCCCTGGAAGATGTTCGGGCCCTTGAGCAGCACCTCGCCGTCGTCGCCGATCCTCACCTCCACTCCGGTCATGGGCTTGCCCACCGAGCCGAAGCGGAACTGGTTGTCCTGGGGGCGGTTGACCGTGGCGCTCGTGGACGTCTCGGTCATGCCGTAGCCCTCCATCACCGGCACGCCGCAGGCGAAGAAGAACTCGAGGATCTCCGGAGCGATCGGCGCCGCGCCGGTCACGCACTCGCGGATGTTCGGGCCAAACAGGCCGCGGACGTTCTTGAACAGCTTCTCCTCGGCGGCGTCGAAGCCCGCCTGCAGCTCGGCGGGAACCTCCTGGCCGGCCTCCCGCATCATCCGCACCTTCACGCCCACCTGGATGGCCTGCTTGAGCTGGTCCTTGTCCTCGACGCTGGACGTGGCGAGCGTGTAGATCTTCTCGAACATGCGTGGCACCGACGGGAAGTAGGTCGGGCCGACCTGTGCGATGTCCGCGATGATCATCTTCGGGTCACGCGACCAATAGGCCACAGCCACACCGAGATCGAAGGATGCGAACTGGATGAGGATCGCGAAGGCGTGGGCGAGCGGCAGGAAGAGATAGGAGCAGTCGCCCTCCTCGAGCACGCTCTGGCTGGCCACGGAATCGGTGATCGCGCGGTAGTTGGCGTGTGAGAGGAGGCACCCCTTGGGCGGGCCGGTGGTGCCCGAGGTGTAGATGTAGAGGCAGATGTCGTCGGGGGTCACGCCCTCATAGCGCTCGACCCAGCTGGCCTCGTCGCCCTGGCGCCCGCGCTCGCGCAGGGCGTCGAGCGTGATCGCGTCGCCCAGGTCCGCGTCGCCCGGATCGAGGACGATCACGTGCTCGAGCTCGGGGCAGCTCGCCTCGATCTCGCGGATCTTGGCCAGCTGCTCGGCGTCCTCCACGAAGACCGCTCGCGAGTCGGAGTGCTCCAGCACGTACTGGCACTCCTCGGGCGAGTTGGTCTGGTAGATCGTGACGAGCGTCCCGCCGGCGGTGAGGATGCCGAAGCAGGCGTAGCTCCATTCGGGGCGGGTGTGGGCGAGGATCGAGATCTTGTCCCCGGGCTGGAGGCCCAGCTCGATCAGTCCGAGGGCGACCTCTTTCGCGACCTGGCCGAACTCCGAGTACGAGATGTCCTGCCACTCGTCGCCGACCTTGTGGCGAAGAGCGGGCGCGTCGCCGTAGCGCTTCGCGGCCAGGGGCAGAAGATCAGCGATGGTCTTCGACCCGGTGCCACCACCGATTCGAGCGGCGCCGCGCGCCGTGACTGCTTCCATTCGGCGGAGTCTAAGTGCTCTCCGCGCTCAGACCGTCAGGCGGAGGCCAGCTGCTTCTTCTGGCCGGCTTCCTTGACGCTGCTGGTGAAGAGGGTCTTGTCGATCCGGCCCTGGAAGATCGGCACTCCGAGCTCCATGCATTTCGCAATGACCTCGCGGCGGTGCATCCCTGCTTCCCGTCCGAGCTCCGTGGGCGTCAAGTGGATCGCCATGCAGTTTGTTCCTCCTCGTAGCTTAACCTGGACGTAATATGGAGAGTATCGGCTGGCGTGGACAGCGCAAGGCCTTTTTCGCCTTTGCGTAGGTCTTTCGTCTAGATCGGGTTGGGTATGTCCACGAACCGGTGCTCGACGTCGAATCGCTCGGCCACGAGTTCCCCCAAACGGCGTATCCCGAACACCTCGGTCGCGTAATGCCCGCCCGCGATGAAGTGGACGCCGCTCTCGCGTGAATCGGCCATCACGTGCTCGGCCGGCTCGCCGGTGAGGAAGGCGTCGAGGCCGAGCGCGATCGCCTCGTCGAGGTCGCCGGCCGCGCCGCCGGAGACGATTCCCAAGCTGTGCACGAGCTCCGGGCCGCCGTCCCAGACGAAGGGCTCCTGGCCGAAGGCGGCGGCGCAGCGGGTGCGCAGCTCGGCGAACGGGATCCCCTCCACCGAGCGCCCCACGAGACCGATCGCCCGGCCCTTGTGCTCAGCGAAGCGCTCGGCCCGCTGCAGGCCGAGCTCACCGCAGATGAGCGCGTTGTTTCCCACGTCGGGATGAGCGTCGAGCGGCAGGTGATAGGCGGCCAGCGCGATGTCCGCGTCGAAGAGCACGCGCAGGCGCTCCTTCATGCGGCGGCTGATCGTCCGCGGGTGGGAATCCCAGAAGAGACCGTGGTGGCACAGCACCAGCTGAGCCCCCTCCTTGGCCGCGCGCTCGAACAGGGCAATCTGGGCGCTGACGCCGGTGATGACCTTGGTCACCTCCTCTGATCCGGGCACCAGGAGGCCGTTCGGCCCATAGTCCGAAAAAGAGCCAACCTCGAGAAGGTCATCCAAATACGCGGTAACTTCGTTACTAGAGGCCATGGATCTCGTAAAACTCGCACAAGGGGCGTAGCCTGAGTTGACCTCGGCGAGAGTCAGCGGGTAGGGAGGCCCAGTGACCACTGCGCGTATTGAGGTTCCCGATAGTGATCTCGTAGACGCCGTCCGCAGGGGCGACGAGTCGGCCTTCGAGGAACTCTTCCGCCGCTATCACGGACCGATAGCGGCCTACCTCGGCCGAATGGAGCGCGATAAGGCCCGGGCCGAGGACTTGACCCAGGACGCCTTTTTCTCCGCTCTGCGCCATCTGCGCGCGAGCGACGCCGACATCGAGTTCAAGCCCTGGATCTACGAGATCGCCCGCAACGCGGCGATCGACCACTGGCGCCGCGCCAGCCGCGCCGAGGAGGTCTCGGTGGACCGCGACGAGGGGCTGCGCGCCTCCGACCGCCTTCGTCTGGTGGGATCGACCGCCCCCGACTCGGCTCTCCTGCACAAGGAGCGCCTCACCCATCTGCAGGGCGCCTTCGACGAGCTCGGCGAGGTCCAGGCGCGCGCGCTCGTGATGCGTGATCTCGACGGCCGGACCTACCGCGAGATCGCCAAGGAGCTCGACGTGAGCCGCTCGTCGGTGGAGAGCACGCTGGTGATGGCGCGCGAACGGCTGCAGCTCGAGTACTTGGACATCGAGGAGGGGCGCCGCTGCGAATCGGTTCGCGCGGCCACGATCCGGCTGGCCGAGGGCGAGGCGTCGTCGCGCGACATGGGCCGCGTCGACCGCCACGCTCGCCGCTGCCCCACCTGTTTGCGCCACGCCCGGCAACTCGGGGTCGAGCCGCTCTCGACGGCCACGCGCCTGCGCCGCAAGATCGCCAACCTGCTTCCGCTGCCACTCCTCGAGCCGGCCGCCGAACGGACCGCCGCCATCGTGGCCGCCATCGTGATCGCGGGGACGGGAGGCGCCCTGATCGCCGGCGTCGACGCGGTGCCCGGCTTCGGGGGCAACGGCGACGACGGCCAGACCCCCGCGGGCGACGAGCGCGGGCAGGACGGCGAGCCGGGGCAGGGCGCCTCGGGCTCCGGCGGGTCGGAGCCGACCGCGGCCGAGGCGGCAGCGCGACGGCGCGCCCTGAGCGCGCAGCGCGCGGCGAGACGGCGCGAGGCGCGGCGCCGCGGCCTGCGGGGCAACGGCGCGGCGGGCCAGCCGGGCGCCACCGCGCCGGGCCAGGGCTCGGGGCCGAGCTCAGGCGCGCCCGGCGCCACGGGCGGGGCGAGGGGCACCGGCATTCCCGGCGTCCCCAACCTCCCGGGGACCGGTGATCTGCCCGGCACGCCCAACCTGCCGAACCTGCCCAACCTGCCCAACCTGCCCAACACCCCGAATCTGCCGAACACGCCGAACCTTCCCAACGTCCCGAGGCTGCCCAGCGCGCCGAATCTGCCCAATACGCCCAACCTGCCGAGCACGCCGAACCTGCCGAGCACCCCCAATCTGCCCAGCGCCCCGAGCACGCCGAACCTGCCGTCCGCGCCGAGCCTGCCCGGGGGCACCCCCTCCGCTCCCAGCCTCCCGGTCACCCCACCGTCGGCGCCCTCGGTTCCTTCGCTGCCGTGACCGAGCCCCGTCCGGGGTAGTCTGGCGCCGATGGGCGCGAACCCGAGCCGAGCGGCGGGGGACGACCTCTTCCTCGAGTCGCTCATGGACACGAGCCTCTATTCGATGGGGGCCTACTTCTCCGACGAGCATCCCGAGCTCGTGGACGAAGTGATCGCCGAGAGCGAAGCCATCGAGCGCACCGGCCTGCGCTCCTACGCGGCCGAGAACGACATGACCGTGGAAGCGTGTTACGAGACGCTGCTCACCGGGCTGGCCGTCCGCTACTACAACTCGGTCGCCGGTTAGGTGACCGGCGGACCCACCTCGCAGCAGCACCTGCGCGACCTCGCGCTGCTGCGCCGCGCCCGTGACCGGATGGACAAGGAGTACGCCCAGCCGCTGGACGTCGAGGCGCTCGCCCGCGGCGTGCACATGTCCGCCGGGCACTTCAGCCGCCAGTTCCGGCTCGCCTACGGCGAGTCGCCCTACGGCTACCTGATGACGCGGCGCATCGAGCGCGCGATGGCGCTGCTGCGTCGCGGCGACCTGAGCGTCACCGAGGTCTGCTTCGAGGTCGGCTGCGCGTCGCTGGGGACCTTCAGCACTCGCTTCACCGAGCTGGTCGGGATGCCGCCAAGCGCGTACCGGCAGCGCGAGACGGGCGCGACCATGGGGATGCCTCCGTGCGTCGCGAAGAAGGTGACCAAACCGATCAGGAATCGAGAAGCGCGGGTCCCGAGCGGCGTCTAGCGTTGCCGCCATGGATATCACCATCTGCCAGGCCTACCTTCCACATGACGACCCGGCCGCGTCGCTGGCCTTCTATCGGGACACGCTCGGCTTCGAGGTCCGCGGCGAGGTCGAGTACGGCGGGATGCACTGGAACACGGTCGGCCCCCCCGACCAGCCCGCCGTGTCCATCGTCCTGCACCCGCCCGGCGCCGACCCCGGCGTGACCGACGACGAGCGCCGTACGATCGCGGAGATGATGGCCAAGGGCACCTACGCGAGCATCAACCTGGCCACCGCCGACCTCGACAGCACCTTCGAGCACCTGCAGGCCAAGGACGCCGACATCGTGCAGGAGCCGATCGATCAGCAGTGGGGAATTCGCGACTGCGCCCTGCGCGATCCCGCCGGCAACATGATCCGCATCCAGGAGCTGGCCCATGCCGCAGGCTAAGAAGCAGGAGAGCCCTTCCCAGCTCATCGACGCGAGGATCGGAGAGCTGGGCGACTGGAGGGGCGACACGCTCGCGCGGGTCCGACAGCTGATCAAGCAGGTCGACCCGGACGTAGTCGAAGCGTGGAAGTGGCGTGGCGTGCCGGTGTGGGAGCACGACGGAATCATCTGCACCGGCGAGACGTACAAGGAGTACGTCAAGCTGACCTTCTTCAAGGGCGCCTCGTTGGAGGACCCCTCGGGCCTCTTCAACTCCAGCCTCGAGGGCAACACCAGGCGTGCCATCGACATACATGAGGACGACAAGCTCGACGAACGGGCGTTGAAGGCGCTCGTTCGGGCCGCACTGGAGCTCAACGAGTCCAAGAAGTGAAGGCCGACAGCCACGATCTGATCCGCGTGCACGGCGCGCGCGCCAACAACCTCCAGGACGTCAGCATCGAGCTCCCGAAGCGCCGGCTGACGGCCTTCACCGGCGTCTCGGGCTCGGGCAAGAGCTCGCTGGTGTTCGCCACGATCGCGGCGGAGTCGCAGCGGCTGATCAACGAGACCTATAGCGCCTTCCTGCAGGGCCTCATGCCGAACCTCGCACGCCCGGACGTCGACGTGCTCGATGGCCTGACGACGGCAATCATCGTCGACCAGGAGCGGATGGGCAGCGATCCGCGATCCACCGTCGGCACGGCCACGGACGCCAACGCGATGCTGCGCATCCTCTTCAGCAGGCTCGGGAAGCCGCACATCGGCCCACCCAGCGCGTTCGCCTTCAACGTCGCCTCGGTCTCCGCGAGCGGTGGGATCACGGTGAAGCGCGGCGACAGGACCGAGACCAAGAAAGCGACCTACCGCCGCACCGGCGGCATGTGTGAGCGCTGCGAGGGCCGGGGCGCGGTCACCGACTTCGACCTCACCGCGCTGTACGACGAGGACAAGTCGATCAACGACGGTGCGATCACCATCCCCGGCTACAGCATGGAGGGCTGGTACGGCCGCATCTACCGTGGCTCCGGCTTCTTCGACCCGGACAAGCCGATCAAGAAGTACAACAAGCGCGAGCGCCACGACCTGCTCTACAAGGAGCCGACCAAGATCAAGGTCGAGGGCATCAACCTCACCTACTCGGGACTGATCCCCCAGATCCAGAAGTCGTTCCTGTCCAAGGATCCCGAAGGCATGCAGCCGCACATCCGCGCGTTCGTGGAGCGGGCGGTGACGTTCACGACCTGCCCCGAATGCGACGGCACCAGGCTCAGCGAGGAGGCCCGCTCCTCGAAGATCAAGCGCAAGAACATCGCCGACCTCTGCTCAATGCAGATCGACGACCTCGCCGATTGGGTGCGCGGCCTCGAGCAGAAATCCGTAGCGCCGTTGGTGGCGGCCCTGCAGCACACCCTCGACTCCTTCGCGGAGATCGGGCTGGGCTACCTCTCGCTGGAGCGCTCGTCCGGGACCCTCTCGGGAGGCGAGGCACAGCGGACCAAGATGATCCGCCATCTCGGATCGTCGCTCACCGACGTGACCTACGTGTTCGACGAGCCGACGGTGGGGCTGCACCCGCACGACGTCCAGCGGATGAACGACCTCCTGCTGCAGTTGCGCGACAAGGGCAACACGGTGCTCGTGGTGGAGCACGAGCCGGAGACGATCGCGATCGCCGATCACGTCGTCGACCTCGGTCCCGGCGCCGGGGCGGAGGGCGGCACCATCTGCTTCGAGGGCAGCGTCGAGGGGCTGCGCGGCAGCGACACCATCACCGGCCGCCACCTGGACGACCGGGCCACCCTCAGGGAGCCGCTGCGGGAGCCTTCGGAGAAGCTGGAGGTGCGCGGCGCCGACACACACAACCTGCAGAACGTCGACGTCGACATCCCGCTGGGCCTGCTGGTCGTGGTGACCGGCGTCGCCGGCTCGGGCAAGAGCTCCTTGATCGGGGGCTCGGTGTCCGGGCGCGACGGGGTGGTATCGGTCGACCAGAGCTCGATCCGCGGCTCACGGCGGAGCAATCCGGCGACCTACACCAAGCTCCTCGACCCGATCCGCAAGGCGTTCGCGAAGGCCAACGACGTGAAGCCCGGGCTGTTCAGCGCCAACTCCGACGGCGCCTGCCCCAACTGCAACGGCGCCGGCGTCATCTACACCGACCTGGCGATGATGGCGGGCGTCGCCACCACCTGCGAGGTGTGCGAGGGCAGGCGCTTCCAAGCCGAGGTGCTGGAGTACAAGTTCGGCGGCGGCAAGGACATCAGCGAGGTCCTCGCGATGTCGGTGGCCGAGGCCACGGCCTTCTTCGGCTCCGGCAAGGGGGAGATCCCCGCCGCGCACAAGATCCTCGTGCGGCTCTCGGATGTCGGGCTCGGCTACCTCAGCCTCGGCCAGCCGCTGACGACGCTGTCCGGTGGCGAGCGCCAGCGGCTCAAGCTGGCCACGCGCATGGCCGAGAAGGGCGACGTCTACGTCCTCGACGAGCCGACCACCGGACTCCACCTCGCCGACGTGGAGCAGCTTCTGGGACTGCTCGACCAGCTCGTCGACTCCGGCAAGTCGGTGATCGTCATCGAGCACCACCAGGCGGTGATGGCGCACGCCGACTGGATCATCGACCTCGGTCCCGGCGCCGGCCACGACGGCGGCCAGATCGTCTTCGAGGGCACGCCCGCCGACCTCGTGTCCGCGCGCTCCACCCTCACGGGCGAGCACCTCGCGGCCTACGTCGGCGCCTGACCCGGCTTAAGGGCGCCTACGACGAGGAACCCGAGCGGGCGGCGCGGCGCCGGCCGTCACGACGCTGCCGGCGGTGGCCATGGCAAGGGTGACCAGAGCGAGCGCGAAGGAGGGGCTGAAGATGCTCTTGCTGGTGAACAAGGTGTTCCTTGGGACGGGTGCTGGGTCCCTTGTTCAGACGCCTCTCCGCCCGCGAGTATTCCCACCGCGCACGTCGAAGCGGTCGCTGTCGAAGTCCCTCCGCGCCACCCTCGGGAACAGCCGTGCCGCCGCTCGCCGGCAGTGTGCACCGATCGGCTTGGCCATGCCGGCCATGCGCATGTCGCCCTCGGGGTCGTGGTCGAAGCCCAGCAGGTGGCCCCATTCGTGGACCACAGTCGTGCAGTTGGCGATGAACCCCTCGTAGGCGAGCCAGCCGCTACCGGCCAGCGAGGTCCACTCGTCGCGGATCAGCCAGACCCGGCAGCCGCCGAGCTCGGCGTAGCCCGCGGCGCGCTCGAGCCGCTCGTCCTGGGGCGTCGAGGGATCGTCAACGCCCGCGGGCCAGGGGTCGGTCTGGGGCCAGAGGTACTCGACTCGCGCACAGTCGGGCGTCGTCCCCCAGAAGCCCTTGGCCGCTCGCTCGTAGCGCTCCAGGCCCGGTGTGGGGGTGAGGGCCGAAGTGGTGCAGGGGGCCGCGAGCAGACCGAGCAGGGCAAGTAGGATGGCGAGTTCGCGCCGCATCCCCCCGCTAATCGGCGGGGAGGCGCGTTTCCTGCGGCGATACGCCTACGCGTCTGCGCGGTAGCGGAGGCCATCGAGGGCGATCCGCAGGATGTGCTCGTTCTGCTTGGGGTCCTTCGCCGGGATCTTGACGATTCCGACGACCATCTGGATGACCTCGCCGATGGACACGTCCGGACGTACGACGCCTGCCTCCTGCGCGCTCCTCAACAGCGGCTCACCGGCCTCGAAGAGCGAAGTGCGGCAGACCTGAAAGAGCGGGGCGTCCTGGTCGAGGTAGTTCTGCAGTTCAGCAACGAGCGCACGCTTGGTGCCGATATACGCGATAAAGCGCTCGAACCAGACGTTCAGCGCCTCCCAGGGGTCGGTGCCGTCCAGCTCTGCGGCCGAGCGGCACATCTCCTCGACCTCTTCGACGTACACCGCCTCGAGTAGCGCCTGCCGGTTGGGAAAGTGCCGGTACAGGGTCCCGATCCCGACGCCGGCACGGCGCGCGATCTCCTCCAGCGCGGTCGATTCTCCACCCTCGGCGAACGCGTGCCGCGCGGCATCGAGCACCTTCTCGTAGTTGCGCCGCGCGTCGGCCCGCTTGGGTCGTGGGACGAGCGTCTGGGCGCTTGTTTCGGTAGTGCTCATGTTCCCTTGACAAACGGAGGGTCCCTCCGTATAGTTTCGGAGGTCGCCTCCACTTATTTCGGAGGTGGCCTCCACTTTAGCCCAAGCAGGGCGTTTCGACAAGCAGGGAGCAGCATGACCGTCACTTCTGTCTCCACCTCGCCGGTGGACCGGCGCCGCTGGGCCACGCTGGCCGTGGTCTGCCTGGCGCAGCTGATGATCGTTCTCGACGTCACGATCGTGAACGTCGCGCTGCCCTCGATCCAGCAGGACCTTCATTTCAGCCAGGGCAACCTGACGTGGGTAGTCAACGCGTTCCTTGTCACCTTCGGCAGCCTGTTGCTCCTCACCGGGCGCCTCGGCGACCTCGTCGGGCGCAAACGCGTGTTCCTCGCCGGCGTCGTCACGTTCACGGTCGCATCGCTGCTGTGCGGGGTGGCCCCGAGCCAGGAGGCGCTGGTGGGCGCCCGGCTCCTCCAGGGCGTCGGCGCAGCCGCCCAGGCCTCCGTGATCCTGGCGATCATCGTCACCGAGTTCCCCGAGGCCGGCGAACGGGCCCGGGCCATGAGCGCCTACGTCTTCGTCTCCGTCGCCGGAGGCTCCATGGGCCTGCTCGCCGGCGGCCTGCTGACGGAGGCACTGAGCTGGCACTGGGTCTTCTTCGTGAATATCCCGATCGGCGCCGCCACCTTCGCGCTCGGTCACGCGCTCATCCGGACCGACGGGGGGCTCGGCCTCGGCCACGGAGTGGACTGGGTGGGCTCGGTGCTCGTCACCGCATCGCTCATGAGCGCCATCTACGCGATCGTCGAGGCGACGAGCCACGCGTGGCTCTCCCTTCAGGTGCTCGGCTTCGGCGGACTCGCCGCGGTCCTCATGGCGGCGTTCCTCGCCGTAGAGGCGCGCATTCAGAACCCGATCATGCCCCTGCGGATCCTTCGCCTGCGCGGGCTGATCGACGCGAGCCTCGTCCGGGGGTTCCTCGTGACCGGGATGTACTCCACCTTCTTTCTCGCCACGCTCTACCTCGAGCAGGTCCGCCACTACAGCCCGCTGGAGACCGGGGCGGCCTTCCTGCCCTGGACCCTCACCGTCGCCGTCCTCTCGCAGGGGATCACCGCGCGGCTCGTGGACCGGTTCGGCCCGCTTCCGGTCGTGACGAGCGGCATGGGAAGCGCCGTCGCCGGCCTGCTCCTGTTCGCCACCGTCGGGCCGGACACCGCCTTTTTTCCGACCATCTTCGTGGCCTGCTTCGCGGTCGGCCTGGGGATCGGCAGCGCGTTCATGCCGCTGCTGACCCTCGCCATGGCCGACGTCCCCGCTGAGGACGCCGGACTCGGCTCCGGGATCACGAACGTGTCTCAGCAGATCGGCGGCGCGCTCGGCCTGGCCGTTCTCAGCACCATCGCCGCGAACCGCACGAAGGCACTGGCCGAAGACCAGGACCTCACCAGCGCGCTCATCGGCGGCTACCAGCTCGCGTTCCTCGCCGGGGCGCTGGTGATCGGGACCGGGATCGTCCTGGCTTTCGCGCTCCTCAGGCAGGGCGGCCGGCGGCCGCAAGTGCAACTCGCCGCGGGCCCGGCTCGAGACCAGGGCCCTCGCGTCCCCACCAATTTCGACATCGAGGAGAAAGCAGCATGACGCGTCTCAACCAGCTCACCGCGCGCACCACGATGGCCACCCGACGGACTCGGCGGAGCTTCGACGGGGTCGTCGCCTCCTACGTCCGCGAGCTCTCCGCCGCCGGCCGCCGGCCGGCTGCCGCCAGGTCGCGCGATCACTCATCGCCGAGCACACGTTCGGCGACGCCCTGCGTCAGCTCGGGGCCGAGCCTTTCCAAGTTCCAGGACCGACGCTCACTCCTGTACTGATTAGTGATCCAGAACACCGTCGCCCGGCCGCCGATCACGCGGGTCAGCTCGCCGTAGGACCAGCCGTTGCCGCCGTTGTGCCACGCGACCCTGCCTCTGTCCGTCCGAAGGATCACCCACCCATAGCCGTAGTGGGAGTCGCCGCCGGGCTCCTCCAGCACGTGGGGCTTGAACAGCTTGCGCTTCGCCTGTCGGTTCAGAACCCGGTGGCCATCCAGGGCGCGGTGCCAGCGAAACATGTCGCGCGCGGTGGAGAGCAGACCGCCGTTGCCGCGCAGGTTCCAGTAGGGCCCGTCGGAGGCCCAGGGATGGTCGAGCGGCGTGCCGTGTGACCGGCCCTGCCTGTCGTACTCGATCGCGACCTGGCCGCGGTCCCAGTCCGGCAGCACGTACCCGGTGTGAGTCATCCCCGCCGGCGCGAAGAGGCGCTTGGCGAGGAACTCCTCGTAGCCCATGCCGGACGCCTTCTCGACGATCGCCGCCAGGAGGCTGTATCCGGCGTTGGAGTAGGCGTACCGGGCGCCCGGTCGCCCCTGGAGCTTGGACCCGAGCGCGGCGGCCAACATGCTCGCGCGCGTCTGTCGCTCGTAGTCGTCGCCGAGGGCGTCGACCAGCCCCGACGTATGCGTCAGCAACTGGTGCAGCGTTATGTCGCGCTTGTCGGCAGGCACCGGCACGATGTGCTTGGCGATCCGATCGGTCACCTCGAGCTTGCCCATCATCTCCAGCTTCAGGATCGCCGCGGCCGTGAACTGCTTGGTCATCGACATCACGTCGTAGACGGTGTCGCACCCGGCGGCGACCCGCGCCCGGCGGTCGGCCATACCGAAGCCCTGGCAGTGGACCATCTTCCCGTGGCGAGCGGCGACCAGGCTCCCGCTCGAGCCGCGGGGAAGCTTGTCATCGAGGAACTTGGCCACCTTCGGATCGGTGGGGTCGCCGGCCTCTCGCTCGTTGGCGACGGCGACCTCCTCGACCTCGTAGGTGCGCACGATGGCTCCGGTCAGCGCACTCGCGGCCAACGCCGACACGGCGAGGACGCAGGCGACGACGAGGGCTCGCCTCGTGCGAGAGGCCTCGATCCGGTCTCTGAGCCCTCCCAGCAGCAGCGAGAGGGCCTGCCGGGCAAGGCCGTGCCTCCCGTCCGCGAGGTCGAGGGCCAGGTCGCGCAGGTACTCGCGATCACGCTCGCGGCGGGCCCGCGGGTAGGCGAGAAGGCACAGATCGAGCAGGCGCCGGCTCATGCCGGCCTCGGGCTGGGCTGCGCGCTCATCGCAGCGCGAGCACTGACCGCGGCCGCGGTCGAGCGCAGCCGCTCCGCCTCCTCGGACAAACAGGTCTCGCCGAGGCTCGTCAGCCGGTAGTAGCGGCGGCGGCGGCCGCCGACCTCCTGTTCGCGCGTCTGCGCGATCAGCCCTTCGTCCGTCAGGCGATTCAGCGCCCCGTACAGGGTGCCCGCCGTGAGCTTGACCCGGCCCTCCGAGAGCTCCTCGACGTCGCGCGCGATGCCGTAACCATGCAACTCGCCTCGCGCGAGGCCGGCCAGGATGAACAGCGCCTGTTCGGTCACGCAGGCAATATATCGTGTGGCGATAGGTCAGTCGCCGACCAGTCGGGCTGACTGGATTTGAACCAGCGACCTCTCCGACCCGAACGGAGCGCGCTACCAAGCTGCGCCACAGCCCGAGCGGCCAAAGATAGCGCCGATTTCGGTACGGGAACCGGCGCGAGCGCCCAAAAGCGATTGCCATACTGAGGTCGCGTGAGTGCCTGCCGAACGATGCTGACCGTCGGCCTCGTCTTCTCGACGCTGGCCGGTTGCTCCTCCGACGATGACGGGGCCGAGCGCGCCGAGCCCGCCAACGATGCTCCCGCCCCGCAGGAGACGGCGACAGCGGAGACCGCCGAGGCGCAGCGGCGCCCGGTCCGCCTGCTGAGGCTCGGGCGCTTCGAGGCCCCCACCTACCTAACCGCGCCGCGCGGCGACAGCCGGCGCTTCGTGGTGCAGCGCGACGGGCAGATCGTGATCGTCCGCGGCGGGCGCAAGCTCGGCACGCCGTTCCTCGACATCTCCGACCTCGTCTCGGCGCCGGAGGGCGAGAGCGGCATGCTCTCGATGGCCTTCGCGCGTGACTACGCCCAGTCGGGGCGCTTCTACGTCTACTACACCGACAACCAGGGCTTTCTTCAGATCGATCAGTTCCAGCGCTCGCAGGGCGATCCCAACCGCGCCGACCCCGGCTCGCGCCGCTCGGTGCTGCGCGTCCCGCACAACCGCGGCAACCACAAGGGCGGCCAGCTCCAGGTCGGCCCCGACGGCTTCCTCTACGCCGGCTTCGGGGACGGCGGCGGTGGAGGCGACCCCGACGAGAACGCCCAAGACCTGGGCCAGCCGCTGGGCAAGCTCTTCCGCATCGCCCCGCGTGCCGGCGGCGGCTACGACGTGCCCGCCGACAATCCCCTGCGCGGGCGCGCCGGTGCGCGCCCGGAGATCTACGCCTACGGGCTGCGCAATCCCTACCGCTTCTCGTTCGACCGATCGCGCGGCAGCCTGATCGTTGGCGACGTGGGCCAGGACGCCGTCGAGGAGGTCTCGTTCGTGAAGGGCCGCTCCGGCGGCCGCCAGCCGCGCGGCGGGATCAACTTCGGCTGGGACGTGTTCGAGGGACGCAGCAACTACGAGGGTGGAAGCGCTCCCGGCCATGTGCCTCCCGTGATCACCCACCTGCACTCGCAGAGCAGCTTCTGCTCGATCACCGGCGGCTACGTGATCCGCGACCCCTCCCTGCGCGGCAGCCGCTTACTTCGGGCGCTACGTCTACGGCGACTTCTGCGACGGCAGGCTGCGGCTCGCCAAGCTGCGCCGCCCGCGCTCGGCCTCGAAGCTGACCGGGCTCCAGGTATCGAACCTCGCCTCCTTCGGCGAGGACGGTCGCGGGCGGGTGTACGCCATCTCGCTCGAGGGGCCGATCTACCGCATCGGCCGCCGCTGAGCACCTAGACTCGCCTCCTTACTTCCGAGGAGGCCGCCAGTGCATTTCGAAGGTGTGATTCCCGCCGCGCTGACTCCGTTCGACGAGAGCGGGTCGGTGGACGTCGAGGCCCTGTCCGCGACTGCCCGCTGGCTGCTCGACCAGGGCGTGACCGGGCTGGTGGGCACCGGGACGATGGGCGAGGCGCAGAGCCTGAGCCGCGCGGAGCGGCGCACGGTGATCGAGACTCTGGTGGGCGCGGCCGACGGGCGGGTGACGGTCACCGCCGGCGTGTCCAGTGAGACACCCACGCTGTCGATCGCCTACGCGGAGGACGCCGCCGCGGCCGGCGCGAAGGCGCTGATGCTGTTGCCCCCGCTCGGCTACGCCGGCGATGCCCTGGAGGTCGAGGCCTTCTACCGCGCGGTGGCCGAGGCGACAGGCCTGCCGATCATGGCCTACAACAATCCCAAGGCCAGCGGTACCGACATGCTTCCCCCCCTGATCGAGCGCCTGGCCGCGATCGAAGGCGTGGTGGCCATCAAGGAGTGCTCGGCCGACGCGCGCCGGCTCGCCGAGCTGCTGAACGTCACCGAGGGGTTCGAGGTGCTGGTGGGCGGCGACGACTGGGCGCTCGAGGGCTTCTGCGCCGGCGCGACGGGCTGGATCTCCGGCGTGGCGAACATCGCGCCGCGCGAGTGCGTGGAGCTCCTGCGCCTCTGCCGCGAGGGCAGCCTCGACGAGGCTCGGACGGTGTACGCCCGGATCCTGCCGCTGGCGCGGCTCGACATGCGGCCCAAGCTGGTGCAGTTCTTCAAGGCCGCGATGGACCTGACCGGGCAACGCGGCGGGCCCTCCCGCCGGCCGCGGCTCGCGCTTACCGACGCCGAGCGCCGGGAGGTGGAGCAGGCGGTGGCCGCATTGGGCGCCGGGGTGGCCGCGTGAGGGCCGGCCGCGTTCTCCACGCGGTCGATTCACATACGGAGGGGATGCCCACGCGCGTGGTCACGGGCGGCGTGGCACCGATACCCGGCGCCTCCATGCTGGAGCGCAAGCTGTACTTCGAGCAGCACATGGACGGCCTGCGGCTGATGCTCATGCGCGAGCCTCGCGGCCACGGCGCGATGTCGGGGGCGATCCTGCAGCCGCCGCTGCACGAGGAAGCCGACTGGGGGGTGCTGTTCATCGAGGTGTCCGGCTGCCTGCCGATGTGCGGCCACGGGACGATCGGGGTGGCCACCGTGTTGGTGGAGACGGGCATGGTCGAGGTGAGCGAGCCGGAGACCGTGGTCCGCCTCGACACGCCGGCGGGGCTCGTGGAGGCGCGGGTGGCGGTGGAGGACGGACGGGCGCGCTCGGTGGCGCTGCGCAACGTGCCCTCCTTCCTGCTCGCGCGCGACCGCGCGGTGGAGCTCGAACGGCCGCTCGCTCGACGTACGACATGGCCTTCGGCGGCAACTTCTACGCCATCCTGCCCGCGGAGTCGGCGGGCCTGGAGGTCGACCCCGCGAGAGCCGGGGAGCTGGTCGAGCGCGGGCTGGAGATCATGGCCGCGATCAACGAGGGCGAACGCCCCGAGCATCCCGGCGACGCGCGCATCGGCGGCTGCAAGCACGTGATCTTCACCGCGCCGGGCCGGGACGGGCCCCGCTCGCAGCGCAGCGCCACCTCGATCCATCCGGGCTGGCTCGACCGCTCGCCCTGCGGCACCGGCACCTCGGCCAAGCTGGCCGCGCTGCACGCCCGGGGCGAGCTCGCGGTGGGGGAGGAGTTCGTCAACCGCTCGGTGATCGGCACGCGCTTCGGGGGGCGGATCGTGGCCGAGACGGAGGTCGGCGGCTTCGCCGCGGTGGTGCCGGAGATCAGCGGCCGGGCCTGGATCACGGGCATGGGCCAGTACGTGCTCGATCCCGACGATCCCTTTCCCGAGGGCTTCGCGCTCTGAGACAGCATGAAGTTGCGGTCGTAGGCGCAGGCATCGTCGGCTGCGCCACGGCGTGGGAGCTCGCCCGCCGCGGCGTCAACGTCTGCCTGCTCGATCGCGAGCCGCAGGCGGCGAGCGCCACCACCGGCCTGGGCGAGGGCAACGTGCTGTGCTGCGACAAGCAGCCCGGGCCCGAGCTCGAGCTGGCCCGGGCCGGGCTGGCTCTCTACGACGAGATCGAGGAGCTGCTCGGGGCCGAGGCGGGCATCCGCCGCAAGGGCGCTCTGGTGGTGCACGGCGAGCGGGCGAGCTGGGAGGCCGAGCCCACGCGCCTGGCCGCCCTGCGCGCCGCGGGCGTGCGATGTGCGCTGCGCACCGCCGCCGACGTGCGCGAGGCGGAGCCCGAGCTGCGCGGCGACATCCTCGGCGCCGCCTGGTTCCCCGACGACCTGCAGTGCGCGCCGCGGGCGATCGCGCGGGGGCTGGCCCGCGAGGCCGAGCGCCTCGGCGCCACGCTGCTGATGGGGGTCGACGTGGAGGATCTGAGGTCGGTCGCCGCCGACCAGGTCGTCCTGGCCGCCGGCCCGTGGAGCGCGGCGCTCGCGGCCGGCGCCGGGCTCAAGCTCCCACTGGAGCCGCGCAAGGGCCAGCTCGTGCGCCTCGAGCAGCGGCCGGCCTTTTTGGCCTGCAAGGTGATCGACGGCAGCTACATGGCCGCCGTGGCCCACCCCGACGAGGGCCTGCTGGTGAGCCCGGTGATCGAGACCACGCTCGACGGCCACGTGCTGGTGGGCTCGAGCCGCGAGCGGCGCGGCTTCGACCTCTCGGTCGACCCCGCGGTGAGCGCCTCGCTGCTGGAGCGCGCGGCGCGGCTGGCCCCCGGGCTGCTCGAGCTGAAGCCTGACGCCGCGTGGGCCGGCCTTCGTCCCTGGCTACCGGACGGCCTGCCCGCGATCGGCTCATCCGCCGCGGCTGACGGCCTCTGGGTGGCCACCGGGCACGAGGGCGCGGGCGTGGCCCATGGGCCGGTCACCGGCCGGATGATCGCTCAGGCCATCTGCGGCGAGCCGCCGAGCCTCGACCTGGCTCCCTTCGACCCCGACCGCTTCAGTCGAGGTTGACCCACACGGTCTTGTTCTCGAGGTACGCGTCAAGCCCCTCGCGCCCGTGCTCGCGCCCCACACCCGAGGACTTGAAGCCGCCGAAGGGCGCCGAGGGGTCGCCCTCGCTCCAGGTGTTGATCCAGATGTCGCCGGCCCGCAGCAGAGCGGCCAGCTTGTGCGCCTTGCGCAGGTCGCTGGTCCAGACCCCGGCGGCGAGGCCGTACTCGGTGTCGTTGGCGCGCGCCGCCACCTCCTCGATCGAGTCGTACGGCAGGGCCACCAGCACGGGCCCGAAGATCTCCTCGCGGGCGATCTTCAGGTCGTCGCTGGTGGCGCTGAACAACGTGGGCTCGACGAAGTAGCCGTCGCCCTCACGGGCCGCTCCGCCGGCGACCAGCTCCGCTCCCTCCGACTTGCCCGACTCGATGTAGCCGCGTACCCGCTCCTCCTGCTCGGCGGAGATGAGCGGCCCCATCTGAGTGCCCGGCTCGAGCCCGGGCCCCAGGCGCGCCTTGCCCGCCGCCTCGGCCAGTCCGCCCACCACCTCGTCGTACTGGCCGGAGTGCACGAACAGCCGCGAGCCGGCGTTGCAGGCCTGGCCGGTGTTGTAGTAGATGGCCTGGTAGGCGCCCTTGATCGCGGCGTCGAGGTCGGCATCGGGGAGGATGATGTTGGGCGACTTGCCGCCCAGCTCGAGGGTGACCCGCTTGAGCGCCCCGCCCGCCTTGGCGCCGATCTCGCGCCCGACCACGGTCGAGCCGGTGAACGCGATCTTGTCCACCTCGGGGTGGTCGACGAGCGCCGCGCCGGTCTCGCCGTCCCCCGTGACCACGTTCAGCACGCCCTCGGGCAGCCCCGCCTCGAGCGCCAGCTCGCCCAGGCGCAGGCCGGTGATCGGGGTCTGCTCGGCCGGCTTGAGCACCACCGTGCAGCCCGCGGCCAGGGCCGGACCGAGCTTCCACGCCGCCATGAGGATGGGGAAGTTCCAGGGAATGATCTGAGCGCACACCCCCACCGGCTCTTTGCGCGTGTAGCAGTGCATGTTCGCCGTGGCCACGGGCAGCACGTCGCCGGTGACCCGCGTCGGCCAGCCTGCGAAGTAGCGCAGGTGCGCCGCGGCGAGCATCACGTCCACTCGCTTGGCGATTCGGACGGGCTTGCCGTTGTCGAGCGACTCGAGCTCGGCGAGCTCGTCGGCGTGCTCCTCGATCGCGTCGGCGAACGCGAGCATCGAGCGCGTGCGCTGGGCGGCGGCGACGCCGCTCCAGCGTCCGTCCTCGAAGGCCTCGCGCGCGGCGCGCACGGCCCGGTCGACATCCGCAGCACCCGCATGCGCGACGTCGGCGATCACCTGGGCCGTGGCCGGGTCGCGCGTCTCGAAGGTGCGGCCGTCCGCGGCGTCGAAGCGCTCCCCGCCGATCAGCAGCCGGTGCGGGCCGGAGGCGTAGGAGCGGGCGGGCTCGGAGAGGGCGTCGGGCAGGGTGGTGGACGTCGTCATGGCCCGATGCTAGGAGAAGCGCAGCTCCACGCCGCCCAGGCCCCCGATCTCCAGCCGCACCAGGTCTCCCGGCTCGGCTGGGTGGGGCGGGGCCAGCACGCCGGTGATGATCCTCTGCCCGGGCTGAAGCTCCTCACCGGCGTCCCTCAGCCGCCCGGCCACCACGCCCACCATCTCCTCGAGCCGGGCGCCCGTCTCCAGCGCGGAGATCTCGTGCTGCTCCTCGCCGTTGACGAGGATGCGCGCCGCACCCGGGCTGGCCGTCTCGGTCCTGGGGCCGAATGCGACCGCGCGGTGGAAGATGTTCCCGGCGAGGATCGTCTCGATGTCCTGGGAGAGGTCGGGCGGATCGGTCACCTCCAGTGCGGGCATCAGCGCGACGATCGAGCGGGCGTCGTCGCCCAGCTCGACCCCGACCTCGGACTCCACCACCGCGGCGCCCTCGTCGGCGAGCGACCAGGTCGAGCCGTCCTCGATCAGGCTGTTGCCGGTGAGATAGCCGGCCAGCGGGCGGTCGATGCCGAGCTTCTCCTGGATCGCGGACACGTTGAACCCGATCTTCCAGCCGACGGGCGCGGCGCCCTGGGCCACGATCTCCCGGCGGCGGGTGAGCAGGGCGGCGGTTCCTCGCTCGACGGTCACGTCCGGCAGGCTACCGTCCCCGCGCATGAGCGAGAGCTTCTACCGGCGGGAGGAGGATCACCTCGTGCCCACGGCGCTGACGCGGGGTCCCTGGGACCCCGACGCCCAGCACGCCGGCCCGCCCTCGGCGCTGCTCGCCCGCGAGCTCGAGGCCTGCGAGCCGCGCGAGGAACTGCAGATCGGCCGCGTGACCGTCGAGATACTGCGGCCCCGTGCCGCTCCAGCCGCTGCAGGTGAGCGCCGAGGTGGTGCGCCCGGGGCGGAGTGTGGAGCTGCTCGAGGCCACCCTGCGCGGGCCGGAGGGGCCGGTGATGCGGGCTCGGGCCTGGCGCGTCGAGACGGGCCCGTCCGCCGAGCCGGCCGATGGGCCACGCGCGGGCCCGTCGTCGGGCAGCGAGCGCCCGTTCTTCGAGACCGGCCAGGAGGTCGGCTACCACACCGCCATGGAGTACCGGTTCATCCGGGGAGGCTTCCTCGAGCAGGGTCCCGCGACGGTCTGGATGCGCATGAGGGTCCCGCTGGTGGCGGGGGAGGAGCCGTCGCCGCTTCAGCGGGTGATGGTCGCCGCCGACTCGGGCAACGGCGTGAGTGCGGCCCTCGACTGGCGCGAGTACCTGTTCATCAACACCGACCTCAGTGTCCATCTCCACCGCCTGCCCGCCACGGAGTGGGTGTGCCTCGAGGCGCGAACACTGATCGGCTCGCTGGGCATGGCTGACACCGAGCTGTGGGACGAGGGCGGCCGGATCGGGCGGGCGGTTCAGACTCTGCTGGTCAGGGCGCGCTAACCAGCCGCCAGTCCGCGCTCGAGCACCGCGTCGAGATCGGCGTAGACCCGGTCGAGGTCAAAGCCGTCGGGATCCAGGAGGCGCTGGTAGGCGATGCCCCCGAGCGCCGCGGTGACCATCACCACCACCGCCTCCGGGTCGACATCGGAGCGCAGGCCGGGAGCATCGCGCAGCCACCCGACCGTGTCCTCGCGCAGGCGCTCGTGCAGACGCGCGAACTCGGCGGCCAGCTCGGGGCGTGGGCCGAGCGCCTCGGACATGAGGACGTAGAAGAGGCGCAGCTCGCCGCCGCGCTCGCCGAGGAAGCGGCGGTGGGCGCCCAGCGCGCGCCGGACGGCCTCGATTCCGCGGGCGTCACCCACATCGGGCATGAGCACGTCGCGCTGCCAGTCCGCGAAGGCGCGCTCCACCACCGCCCAGAGCAACCCCTCCTTGGAGCCGAAGTGCCAGAAGATCGAGCCGCGGCTGACCCCGGCCCGCTCCCCGATCGACTGAACCGAGGCATCGCGATAGCCGCGCTCGGCGAACAACTCGGCGGCTGCTCCGAGCAGGGCTTCGCGTGAACGCTTGCCCTGCTCGGCCTTTGTGGTCAGAGGACGCCCTTCTCCGCGTGCCCGGCCGGCACCACGCGCAGAAAGTGGATCTCAGGCGGCTCGGCCAACAGGCTCGGCTGCTCCCCGAGCGCCATCACGTAGGGCTGGCGAAAATGAGCGTCGAGGTCTTCCTGCGAGCGCCAGCGCTCAACCAGCACCAGCGTGTTCGGGTCATGGGCGCCCTGGTGAACCGCATAGGTGATGCAGCCCTCTTCGGCGTGAGTCTCGCCCGCGACCTCCTTGATCGCCTCCAGCACCGTGTCGGCGTTGCCCTCACCGGCCTTCATCGTGGCCACGACCACTACGTCCGCCATTTGACTCCCCTCGTCAGGTAACTATGCTGATCGATCAGCATAGTTCAACGAAGGGATGCTCCTCGATGGCCGACGTTTCCAAGGCAGTGCTGATCACGGGTTGCTCGACCGGCATCGGTCGCGCTACGGCGGAGCGCCTGGCCCGCTCGGGCCACACGGTCTACGCCACGGCCCGCCGGCCCGAGACGATCGAGGACCTGAAGGCCGCGGGGTGCAGGACGCTCGCCCTCGACGTGAACGACGAGGCCTCGATGAGCGCCGCGGTGGGCGCGGTCGAGGAGGCCGAGGGCGCGGTGGGCGCGCTGGTCAACAACGCCGGCTACAGCCAGAGCGGCGCGCTGGAGACGCTGTCCCTCGACGATGTCCGCCGGCAGTTCGAGACCAACGTCTTCGGGCTGCTGCGGATGTGCCAGCTGGTGCTGCCGGGGATGCGCAGCCAGGGCGCTGGGCGGATCGTCAACGTCGGATCGATGGGCGGCAAGCTCACGTTCCCGGGGGGCGGCATCTATCACGCCACCAAGTACGCCGTGGAGGCGATCTCCGACGCGATGCGCTTCGAGGTTGCGGGCTTCGGCGTCCACGTGGCGCTGATCGAGCCCGGGCTGATCAAGACCAACTTCGCCGAGACGGCCGTGGGCTCGGTGTCCCACGAGGACGGCCCCTACGCGGAGTTCAACACCGCGGTGTCGGCGTCCACGGCGAGCGCGTACGAGGGTCCGATGGGCAAGCTCGGCGGCGGCCCCGAGGCGGTGGCCAAGGCGATCGAGAAGGCGCTCACCGCCGACCGGCCCAGGGCGCGCTACCCGGTCACCGCCTCGGCTCGCATCTCTCATGACCCAGCGCAAGCTGATGCCCGACCGCGCGTGGGATGCGATGGTGGGCACCTCATTCCCCCGCCCGGGGCGCAGCTGAGCGGTCACTAGGATCTCCGCGTGCCCTACTTCAAGGATGCGGACGAGGTCTACGCCTACATCGGCAAGCTGTTCCAGGATCTGGCCGATGACGAGGAGCTGGCCGCCAAGTTCCGCAAGGCCAACACGATCGTCCAGTACCAGTACCGCCAGCCGGAGTCGCAGATCACCGTCAAGCTGATCGACGGCGAGGAGGGCCAGGTCGACTGCGGCCAGACGGCGATGGAGCCCGAGGTCGTGATGACGATGGACGCCGATACCGCCCATCGCTTCTGGCTGGGCAAGGTCAACGTGACCGTGGCGTTGGCCCGGGGCCAGATGAAGGCCAAGGGCCCGGTGGCCAAGATCCTCAAGCTCGTGCCGCTCGTCAAGCCGGTGTTTCCGCGTTACCGCCAGCTGCTGGAGCAGAACGGGCGCCAGGACCTCCTGCAGGCCCAGTGAAAGACGCAGAAGCCGGCTCCGCGCTCGACCGCGCGCCGCTGCGCGGCTTCAAGGACTTCTACCAGTACGCCTCTCCCACCCGGGTGATCGTGGGCCGCGACCTTCTCGAGTCCACGGGCTTCGAGTTCATGAAGGAGGGCGCGAGCCGGGTGTTCATCGTCACCGACGCGATCATCCGCGGCACCGGCCTGGTGGACAGGATCGAGGCGGGCGTGGCGGACGGCGGCCTGGAGGTGGCCGGCGTATTCGACGACGTGCCCCAGGACTCGTCCACCGAGGTGTGCGAGCGCTGCGCCGCCTCGGCGCGGGAGGCGGGTGCTGACTCGTTCCTTGCCGTGGGCGGGGGCTCGGTGATGGACACCGCCAAGGTGGCCGACGCGGTGTTCACCCACGGGGGGAGCGCGCGCGAGCAGGAGGGGTTCTTCCTCATGCCGCGCGACGCCGACGGTATGGGGCGCCCGCACGAGGTCGCACCGCTGGCCTGCATACCCACCACCGCGGGCACCGGCAGCGAGGTGTCGATGGCGGCGGTGATCAAGGATCACGAGAACAAGGTCAAGCTGGAGATCGCCGACTTCCCGTTGTTCCCGCGGCTCGCCATCCTCGACCCCGAGACCACGCGCACGCTTCCCGCCTCGGTGGCGGCGGCCACGGGCATGGACGCCATGACGCACGCGGTCGAGAGCTACGTATCGGCCGACTGGAGCGCCCACGGCGACGCACGCGCGCTCCACGCCCTGCGCATGATCCGCGACAACCTCGAGCGCGCCGTGGAGGGCGGAGAGGCCGACGAGGAGGCGCGCGGCAACATGCTCATCGCGGCCAACCTCGCGATCAGCCTGTCACTGGGCTCGGTGCACGCCATGTCCCACCCGGCGGGGGCGCACTTCGGCGTGCCGCACGGGGTGGCCAACGCCATCCACCTGCCCCACGTGATCCGCCACAACGCGGCCGGCGGCCCGGACATCGCCGACCGCTACCGCGACGTGGGCGAGATCTTCGACATCCACGAGCCCGACATCGGCGACGCGCTGGCCGAGCACATCACCGCGCTGAGCCTTCGCCTCGGCCTGCCCACACGGCTGTCGGAGGTCGGGGTACCCGAGTCGGGCATACCGGCGCTGGTCGAGGGGGCGATGGGCGACGGCACGACGCTGCTCAACCCGCGGGAGATGAGCGAAGAGGACTACGCCGAGCTCTACCGCCGCGCCCTGTAGGCGGCGACCATCTGCTCGAGCGTGCTTCGGCCGGTGTGCTGGGGGCGCCAGCGCAGGAGCTTGCGGGCCCGCTCGGTTCTCATCAGCACCGGCTTGCGGAAAGAGTGGAGCCAGGCGGCCGAGTCCGGCACGAGCGGCAGCCGGGTGGCGATCTCCGCTGCGGCCTCCGCGGCCAGCCTGGGCACCGGCAGCGAGTACCAGCCCAGGGCCGCGGCGAGATCGGACATCCGCAGGGTGCCGCCGCCGGCGAGGTTGTAGGGGCCCGGCTCACCGACCCCCCGCACACCCGCCGCGAACGCGCGGGCCACATCCTGCTCGTGGACGAGCTGGAACGGGACACCGGGATCGGGGAGCACCGGCTTGAGGAGCGGAAGGGCGCCGACCAGCCGGACGACGGAGGGGATCTCCTGCACCAGCATCTGCGCCTCCGGGCCGGCGACGATGCAGGGTCGGAAGACGTAGGCCACCGTGCCCGAGTGCTTGAGCAGCACCTGGCCGAGCGCGTCCTCGACCTCGGCCTTCTGCTGGGAGTAGGGATGGCTGGGCGAGCCGCGCGGCGGGACCTCCTCGGTCAGCCAGTCGGGATTGTCGTCGTGGAAGCCGTAGGCGGCCACGCTCGACGCGTAACAGATCCGCTGGGCGCCGGCCTTGGCCGACTCCTCGAACACCCGTCGCGAGCCGGCCACGTTGAGCTCGCGGGTGGCGTCGCTCGCGCTCACGATCGCGAAGGCGAGGTGCACCACCACGTCCGCTCCCTTCACGAGCCCGCGGACGCTGCCGCCATCGGTCACGTCGCCCTGGCGGTACTCGGTCTTGCGCCAGCCGCGGTCGCTCGGATCGAACGGCCTGCGCGCCATGCCCACGACCCGCTTCACGGCGCGCGAGCGCTCCAGGGCGTCCACGATGGCCAGGCCCAGGTCGCCGGTCGGGCCGGTCACCGCCACCGTGAGGCCGGTGCTCGCCATGTGGGGGTTCTATCCGATGGGCCGGCGAGCGGCGTCCGGCGCGGCCGGTCCGGGTGGTCTCGCAGCCGCTCAGGAGGTCGATCGGGTCGGCGTCGACCGTGTCCTCGCCCTCCCCGCAGCGCACGCGATCGCGCCGGCCGTCGCGTGAGCGCACCTCGTCGTCGCCGAGGCCGGTGTCGATCGAGTCGGACCCGCCGCCGCCGGTGACCTTGTCGGCGAAGGAGCCCGTGCGTATGCGATCGCGCCCCGCGCCCCCGTTGACCTCGATGGCGCCACCGTCGGCGGTCACCTCGTCGGCACCCGGGCCGGCCAAGATCGTCGCGTTGTCCTGGTCGGAGCTGATGCGGTCGGCCCCCGATCCGGCGTCGACGAAGTCGCCCCCGAGGCTCGCGTAGATGCGGTCGGCGCCCGATCCGCCGAAGAGCTGGTCGGCGCCCGCCTGCCCGAACATCGTGTCGGCGCCGGTGCCGCCCAGCGCCACGTCGGCACCCGCACCGGCGTAGATCACGTCGAAGCCCGTCCCGGCGTCGATGCGGTCGTCGCCGGTTCCGGCGATCACGAGGTCGGCGCCGTCGCCGCCCTCGACGGAGTCGTTGCCGCGCGCCGGCTTCGAGGTAGTCGCCCGACGCGTCACCAAAGAGGCGGTCGTCGCCGCCCTCCCCGTAGATCTGATCTGCCGACGAGGTGCCGGTGAGCCGATCGGGAGCATCGGTCCCCACCAGGGTGTCCGCGAACGCGATCGCGGTCGTGCCGGCCAGGGCCGCGACCGTGGCGAGGATCAGGAAAGCGCTGCGTCTCACGCCATTAGGAACAACGCCGGAGGCTCGGGGTTGCGGAGGTCAATCGTCGAAACCGGGCTCGCCGGGCAGGACCACGTCGGCCGAGCCGTCGCGCATCACGACCCGGGGCTGCACCGGTACGAGCTCGCGGTTTCGCGCGGTGTCGAGCGCGGCCCGGACCGAGTCGAAGGTGACCAGGGCCTCCAGGTGCTTGATCGTGGGGAACACCAGCATCAGCTCGTCGCGCTCGTGGGCCTCGAGCGCCGCGGCGGGGCGCAGCCAGCGGGCATCCACGCATTCGCTGCCGTCCGGGGTGGCCTGGGCACCGGGGGGAGCCTCCGCCACGAAGAAGTGGGTGTCGAACCGGATCTTCACCTCCTCGGGGGTGATCCAGCGCGACCAGGGGACGAGCTCGGTGGAGGCCGGGAGGGCGATTCCCGCTTCCTCCTCGAGCTCCCGCACCGCGGCGGCGGCCAGGTCGGCGTCATCCTCGTGGAGCGCGCCGCCGGGGAACACCCAGGCCCCGCCCATGAAGCGCTGCTCGGGGTTGCGCCGCACCAGCAGCACCTCCGGCCCGGCAGCTCCATCGCGCAACAGCACCAGCGTGGCTGCCTCACGCGGCGCGGTGACCTCACCGTCGTTCAGCTCCTCACCGGGCGGTGGCCGGTCGACCTTCACACGCCGCTACTCTATGCGCCCTTCATGAGCGAGACAGTGACCACCGAGCAGTGGATCTGCACGTCCTGCGGTTTCATCTACGACCCCGCGGAGGGCGATCCGGACGGCGGCATCCCGTCCGGGACCGCGTTCCAAGACATCCCGGATGACTGGTTCTGCCCGGTGTGCGGCGCCCGCAAGAAGGACTTCGAGAAGTACGAGGGCTAGCCGGCCCGTCGCTCAGCAGGCGCGCGCGGCCGAGGCCGCGCACGCGCCCTGGCGCAGCGGCGCCACGCGCACCGCGGCGGCCGCGGCGCGCTTCTGAGCGTTGCGCGCGCTGACGGTGGCCCGGTTGGCGAGCGCCCCGCCGTTCGCCGCGACACGGGCGTTCACCCGCAGCACGCGTGACGTGCCCGGGCGCAGCGAGCGAATCCTCCAGCAGGCCTGCCCGTCGCGCACCCGGGTGCCGCGAGCGGAGATCAGGACGAGGCCACCGGGCGGGCGGTCGCACACGCGGATGCGGCGTGCGGGGGCGCGGCCGGCCGAGCGCAGCGCGATGCGGTAGCCCACGACCTGCCCGGGGCGGACCCGGCGCGCACCCGCGATCTTGCGCAGGCGAAGGCGCGCGCGGCCCTCTGTCACCCGCGCGCGGAGCACGGGGAGCTGGCCGACGGGGCTGGGATCGCTCACCGGCGCGGTCACCGAAACCCGGCTCTCGAGCACCCCGCGGGCATCGGGGCGCACGCGCACGCGCACGGTGGCGCTGCCACCGGCGGGAATGTCGCCCAGCTCGCAGCGGATCGTCTCGCCCACGGTGCAGGTCCCCTGGCTGGGCGTCGCGGATATGAGGTCGGCGGGCCCACGCACCTCCTGGGTCAACACCACGCCCGGCGCGGCGTCGGGCCCGTCGTTGCGCACGACCGTCGTGAAGGTGGCCGGCTCCCCCTCGCGCAGCGGATCCGGCGAGACCTCGGTATCGACGCGGAGGTCGGCCAGCGGATAGAGCTCCGTCGAGAGCGTCAGCACCTGGGTCAGGTACTGCTCGAAGCTGGTGGACTCCTGCAGGGTGGTGCTGGTCGCGCCGTTGGGCAGGATGCCGTCGGCGGCGATCAGGTCGGCGTCGAATCCGAGCTGGTTGATGTACGCGGGGTTCCCGCCCGCGAGCGGTACTCCGCGCTGGGCGATCGAGCTGTTGAAGACGTTGGTGGGCGGGTTGGACGCATCCCCGAGAGACACGCCGTTGAGCAGGAGCCGGTCGCCCGACGAGGCGCGGTCGCCCTCGTAGGCCACCACGCCCACGGTGCTGCGAACCGCGCCGGTGAGCGGGGTCACGAAGCCGCCCACGGGGATCGAGAGCGGGGGGTCGCTGGACTCGATCGACGCGAGCCCGTCGAAGACCGTGAGGTTGCGCGGCGGCTGGGCCGGGTCGCGGTAGACCACCACGAGCGCCCAGCCGGCGAAGCGATCGACTCCCGTGCCCGACTGCACGTCGGCGACGGTGTACTGACCCGGGCCGGCGGCCGCCACCGCCGCGGTCACGTCGGCAAAGGCCACGTAGGCGCCCGCCACCGCGGCGCTGTCGGCCACCGCGGCGGCGATCGTGGTGTAGCCGGGCGAGCCCGGCGCCCGCAGGCGCACCGTTCCCCGCGCCGGCGGGTTGGGTGCCCCCGAGCCGCCCGCGCCGGCGCGTGGTTCGCGAGCCGTAGTAGAGGCCGGCGAAGCGCACGGCGGCGCCGGCGGGGAGGCTCACCGTGGCGGTCGAGGAGCTGAAGGTCGACGCGTCGCCGTCCACGTCGATCCGGGTCATGTTCCAGCCGTTGTTGTTGAGCGACCCCGGACCGAGACCCTGCTGCGCGTTGGCGCAGTCGGCCACCGCCGGGCAGGTCATCAGCGTGTTGCCGGCGATCTGGATCTCGCCCCGGTCGTTGGCCGTGAAGCGCGGGACGAAGGGCTGCTCGACCGCCGCCATGGCGCTCGGAGCAAGAAGCAGGAGCACGACCACCGCCGTCAGCGACGACCTCACGGCGAACGGTGTGATGCGGCCTGATCCCACGATGCCCTCCTTGGCAGCGCAAGCATCCCACCGACCGGGGCTCGCCGCGCCGCGTTGGCGCCGAAGCGCAAGTCAGGCGGCGGCCTGCAGCTGCCCCGCCGATGTGGCCGCGTCGATGGCCTCGCCGGTGATCTCCACCAGCCGCGACGAGGTCGGCCTCGGAGATGGAGAGCGGGGGCATCACCACGACCACGTCGCCCAGCGGGCGGATGATGGCTCCGCGCCGGCGGGCCTCGAGCGCGACCCGGTGGCCGATGCGCGTCGGCAGCGGGTGCTCCACCAGCTCGATGCCCGTCATGGTCCCCACGCGGCGGACCTCACGCACCGCCGGATGGGCCGCGATGCGCTCGAGGAGCCCGCCGAACAGCTCGAGCTTGGGCTGGAGCCGCGCGATCGTGTCCTCCTCGCGGAACACGTCGAGCGAGGCGATCGCCGCCGCGCAGGCCAGCGGATTGCCCGTGTAGGTGTGACCGTGAAAGAAGGTGCGGAACTCCTCGTGCTCGCCGAGGAAGCCCTCGTACACGCGCTCGGTGGCCAGCGTGGCCGCCAACGGCAGGTAGCCGCCCGAGATCCCCTTGGCCAGGCACATCAGGTCGGGTGTCACGCCCTCGTGCTCGCAGGCGAACATGCGCCCCGTGCGCCCAAAGCCGGTGGCCACCTCGTCCGCGATCAGCAGGACGTCGTGGCGGTCGCACAGCTCGCGCACCGCGCCCAGGAAGCCCGGCGGATGGACGAGCATCCCCGCGGCCCCCTGCACGAGCGGCTCCATGATCACCCCCGCCACCTCGCCGCTGTGTGCGGCGAGCACCTGCTCCAGGCCGGCCACGTCGCCGGGCTCGGCCTGCAGGCTCTCGAACAGCAGCGGCCGGTAGATCGAGTGGAAGAGGTCGATTCCGCCCACCGACACCGAGCCCAGGGTGTCGCCGTGGTAGGCCATCCGCAGCGAGACGAACTTCGTCCGGCCGGGCTGGCCGCGCTGGCTCCAGAACTGGAAGGCCATCTTCAGCGCGATCTCGGTGGCCGTCGAGCCCGAGTCCGAATAGAACACGCGCGTGAGGCCCCGAGGGGCGATCTCGATCAGCCGCCGCGCCAGCTCGATGCCCGGCCGGTGCGAGAGGCCCAGCATCGTCGAGTGCGAGACCTTGGCGAGTTGAGCCCGCACCGCGGCGTCGATGCGCGGGTGGCCGTGGCCGTGGACGTTGCACCACAGCGACGACACGCCGTCGATGTAGCGCCGCCCCTCGACGTCGATCAGGTCGGTCCCCTCGGCCCGGTCGACGATCAGCGGCTCCTCGTCCGCCCAGCCGCGCTGCTGGGTGAACGGATGCCACAGGTACGTGCGGTCGGCGCTGCTGAGATCCATACCCGCCGAAGCTACCCGCCGCCTCGGATATACGATGCCGCCATGGGGAAGGGAATCGCCGCCGTGCTCACGGCCGCGCTCATCGCACTGCTCATTCCGCTCGGCGCGCAGGCCCAGGGGGCAAAGCCCTCGAAGCGCTGCGACTTCACCGACCCGGCGGTCTGCCTCTATCCGTGGCCCAACGACCTGTTCACCAAGAAGAGCAAGGCCACGGTCACCGGGCGCCGGCTCAACCTGAGCCGCAAGTCGATGCCGGCCAACAAGGATGGCGTCCGCATCGACCCGACCGACCAGAACCGGGCCGACGGCTTCAGCCCCGGCTCCATGCTGGTGACCAAGGTCCTGGGGCTGACCACCCCCCTCGCCGTCGAGCGCTCAAAGCTCCCCCCGATCGGCGACATGAGCAAGAGCCTCGCGCCGCGCTCACCCGTCGTGGTGATCAACGCGCGCACCGGCGAGCGCCACCTGGTGTGGGCCGAGATCGACTCCAACCCGCCCGACCCCAAGGACCGCGTGCTGATCATCCGGCCGGGCCGCAACTTCGAGGAGGGCCAGCGCTACGTCGTGGCCCTGCGCTTCCTGAAGAACGCGCGCGGCAAGAGCCTGCGGGCGCGCCGCAATTTCCGTCTCTACCGCGATGGCAAGCTCACGCGCAAGCCCCGCGTCGAGCGCCGCCGCAAGCACTTCGAGTCGCTCTTCGGAACGCTGAAGAAGGCAGGCGTCGCGCGCCGGAGCCTCTATCTGGCCTGGGACTTCACCGTGGCGAGCCGCCAGAGCCTCACCGGACGGGCGCTTCACATGCGCGACGAGACCTTCCGCTCCCTCGGCGACACCAACCTCGCGGACCTGAAGGTGGAGGGCAGCGCGCCCGCCTTCACCGTCGACCTGGTGAAGAACAACACTCCGGCCGAGGACGATCGCATCGCGCGGCGGATCGAGGGCACGCTCACCGCGCCCTGCTACCTCACCAACGGGTGCGCGCCGGGCGGCCGGTTCGTGCTCGATGCACAGGGCCGGCCCACCCGGCAGGGCACCACCACCTACCGCTGGTTCTGCGGCATACCGCGCTCGACGCTCGACCCCGCGGCAGCGCCCAAGGCGCGCCCCTCCCTCTACGGCCACGGACTGCTCGGCAACCCGTCCGAGATCGATGCCGGCAACGTCAAGTCGATGTCCAACGAGCACAACGTGCTCTTCTGTGCCACCGCCTGGGCCGGCTTCGCGTCCGAGGACGTGCTCCACGTCGCCGGGACGGTGATCCCCGACTTCTCGAAGTTCGACACGGTGGCGGACCGGATGCAGCAGGGCTTCCTCCAGCAGATGCTGCTGGGACGCGCGCTGATCCACCCGCAGGGCTTCTCGTCCCATCCCGCCTTCCAGAAGGGCGGGCAGAGCGTGATCGACACCACGCGCCTCTTCTTCGACGGCAACAGCCAGGGCGGGATCATGGGTGGCGCCCTCACGGCGCTGGCGCCGGACTTCGACCACGCCGTATTGGGCGTGCCGGGCATGAACTACTCGACCCTGCTGCAGCGCAGCGTCGACTACGACCTCTACGGTCAGCTCATCGACCCCGCCTACCCGCGGGCGATCGAGCGCCAGCTCATGTTCGCCGTGGTCCAGCTGTTGTGGGACCGCGGCGAGACCAACGGCTACGCCCAGCACGTGACCAACCGGCCCCTGCCCGGCACCCCCGCGCACGAGGTGCTCATGCACGTGGCGGCCGGCGACCACCAGGTGGCGGACTTCACCACGTCGATCATGGCCCGCACCTTCGGCGCGCGCATTCGCCAGCCCGCGCTCGCGGCAGGGCGCACCCTGTTCGCGGACCCGTGGTACGGCGTTCCCGCCATACCGGCCTTCCCCTACGACGGCTCGGCGGTGGTGTGGTGGGACGCGGGCACGCCCCCGTCGCCGCTCGAGAACGTGCCCAACCGGGCGGGCGAGGACCCCCACGGCGCGCCACGCAGCGAGGTGGCCGCGCGGGTGCAGAAGTCTGAGTTCCTGAAGGTCGACGGCAAGGTCGTGGAGGTGTGCGGGACCGCTCCGTGCTTCGCTCGCGGCTTCACGGCGCCCTAGCCCCGCATAGCTACCCTGAACGGCGCCATGCCGCCTCTTCCGCTGCTCGTCTTCGTGGTGGGGACGGGCTCGCTCGGTGCGGAGATCGCGGCCGTGCGGCTGCTCGCTCCGTACTTCGGCGCATCCACGATCGTGTGGGCCAACACGATCGGCATCGTCCTGGTCGCCCTCTCGATCGGCTACTGGCTGGGCGGGCGGCTGGCCGACCGCAATCCACACATGCGCGGCCTCTGCCTGCTGGCGCTGGCGGCCGCCGGGCTGCTCGCGCTCGTGCCGTTCGTGGCCGATCCGATGCTCGACATCGCCGTCCAGGCGCTCGACGAGATCTCGGCCGGCGCCTTCGTCGGATCGCTGCTCGGAGTGCTGGTGCTGGTGGCGGTGCCGGTGCTGCTGCTGGGCGCGGTCTCGCCTTACGCGATTCGCCTCGCGGTATCGAGCGTCGAGGAGGCGGGCACCGTCGCCGGGCGCCTCTACGCGCTCTCGACGGCGGGCTCGCTGGTGGGCACGCTGCTGTCCGCCCTGCTGCTCATACCGCTGGTGGGCACCCGGCGCACGTTCCTCATCTTCGCCTTGGCCATCGCAGTGATGGCGGTCTGGGGGCTGCGCCCCGCGCGCCGCTACGCGCTCGCCCCCGCGGTGATCGCCGGGCTGATCGCGCTTCCGGTCGGCACGCTCAAAGCCGAGGCCGAATCGGGCCGGGTGATCTACGAGACGGAGACCGAGTACCAGTACGCCCGCGTGGTCGAGCGCGACGACGGCGAGCGCTGGCTCGAGCTCAACGAGGGTCAGGCGCAGCACTCGATCTACAACCGCGACACCGTGCTCACCGGCGACGTCTGGGACGGACACCTGGTGCTCGGCTTCGCGGGCCTCGACCGCCCGCCTCGGCGGGTGGCGATCCTCGGCAACGCCGCCGGCACCACGTCCCGCGCATTCGAGGAGTTCTTTCCCGGCACCCGCGTGGACGGCGTGGAGATCGACGCGGAGCTCTCGGATATCGGCCGCGAGTTCTTCGACATGAACAACCCGCGCCTGCATCTCTACCACGAGGACGCGCGGCCCTATCTGCGGCGCACCGAGGCCCGCTACGACCAGATCTCGGTCGACGCGTACCGCCAGCCCTATATCCCCTTCTACCTGACCACGGTGGAGTTCTTCGAGACCGTGCGCGACCGGCTGCGCCCGGGGGGAGTGCTGATCGTCAACGCCGGCCATCCCGAGGGCCAGGACGATCTCGAGAAGGTGCTGACGGCGACCATCGGCGAGGTCTTCCCGCACATCCTGCGTGATCCGATCGAGGACACCAACACGCTGATCGTGGCCAGCGAGTCGCCGCTCTCGCCCGACGGAGTGCGCGACGCCGTACCCGGCCTGCCCGCGGGCCTGCGCTCCACCGCGCGCCTCGCCGCCGGCCGGCTCCAGGCGCCGCTGCGCGGAGGCGAGGTCTATACCGACGACAAGGCGCCGGTGGAGTGGCTGATCGACAAGTCGATCGTGGATTACGCGGCGGGCGATTGACAGACGTCGCGATCGTCGGCGGCGGGATCGTGGGCTGCTCGGCCGCGGCCTTTCTCGCCGAGGCCGGCGCCCGCGTCGAGCTGTTCGAGCGCGACGACCTGGCGGGGGCGGCGTCGGGACGCAACTCGGGATCGGTGCAGCACCCCTTCGATCCGGTGCTGGCCGAGCTGCACGCCGAGACGCTGCAGCTGTACGGCGAGCTCGAGGGCTTCGACCTGCCCGACGCGCCGGCCGGGGTCCTGATGCTGGCCACCGATCCGGCCGCGCTCGAGGCTCCCGCCGCGGCGATCGGGCGCGACCAGCCCGAGCTCGAGCCGCGGATGCTCAACCCCGGCGCGGTGCGCGAGCTGGAGCCCGCCGTGGGCGAGGAGCTCTGGGGGTGCCGGCTCGAGACCGGGTACCCGGTTCGCCCGGCGGCCGCCACCCTGGCCTTCGCCGAGCGGGCACGCCGGGCGGGCGCGACGCTCCGGGAGGGCGCCGGTGCCCGGCTCTGGCGCGCCGGTGACGCGCTGCGGGGTGTGACCGCGGGGGGCGAGCGGCGTCCCGCCGATGCGGTGTTGGTGAGCGCGGGCCCCTGGACTCCCGCGCTGGTTGATCCCACGGGGTCGTGGCGGCCGATCGAGCCGGTCTGGGGCGTGGTGGTGGAGGTGGAGCTCGAACATCCGCCCGGTCACGTGGTCGAAGAGCTGGGAGTCGAGGAGGTGGCCGTGGGTCACGCCGAGGGCCCGGGCTCCATATTCAGCCTGGTGGCCGCGGCGGGAGGCGTGTCGGTGGGCTCGACCTTCCTCACCGAGGAGCCCGATCCCGTGGCCTGGATACCGCGGATACGCGAGCGCGCGCAACGTTTCGTGCCCGCGCTCGCCCGGGCCCGCGTGCAGGCCACTCGGGCGTGCGCGCGGCCGGTGTCGCTGGATGGCCGGCCGCTCGTGGGCCCGCTCGCCACCGAGGGCCTCTGGGTGGCGGCCGGGCACGGGCCGTGGGGCATATCGGCCGGGCCGGCCACGGGGCGCCTCGCGGCGGACGCGATGCTGGGCCGGGCGACCGTGCCGGCCGAGCTGGCGGCCGGGCGGCTCTAGGCGAACAGCGGCCCCGTGTCGGTGTAGAACCGCACCGACGTCACGCGGCCCTCCTCGTCGCGGTCGGTGAAGGCCACCGCCCGCAGCGTCACCTGCTCTCCGTCCAGTTTCGTGTAGTGGTTGAGCGCTTCGAGCACGAAGTTCCGATCCGAGCCGTAGATGTTGAGCAGGTCGTGCTCGAGATCACCGAAGGATTGCCAGTAGGCGGAGAGCCCGGCGTGCACGGCGTCCCGTCCCTCCACCGGCTCCTCGTTGTTCTGAATCAGCTCGACGTCCTCGGCCAGGAAGGCGGTGTAGGCGTCGATGTCCTTGGCGTCGAGGGCCGCCAGGTACTCGCTGTACCAGGCAAAGGCGTCGTCGGAGAGCTCGTTGGTCCTCAGGTTCTCGGTGCGCATCGTGGGAGCATCTCGCACAGATGGGCGAGGAACTTGAAGATTTCGGCCAGGTTGTCCGTCCGGGCGCGTTCGGGTTGGTGGCGGTCGCGCCAGGCTTCGACTACCGCGAGCTGCCCGCGCCGGCGGCGCAGGCGGACCTCGTGGCGTGTGTCTGGAGCGCGCGGGTCACGACGACCACGCCCCACATCCAACGCACCCTGCCCGACGGCTGCGTCGAGATCGTGCTCCCCGAGAACGGCCCGGCGCTGGTCTACGGCCCGGACGCCGAATGGAGCGACGTCCCGCTCGCGAGCGGCGCCGCTCACCGCGGCGTCCGCCTGCGCCCCGGCGCGGGCCGGTCGGTGCTCCGGACGGATCTGCACGAGCTGGCCGGGATGGTCGCGCCGCTCGACGCGGTCGTGCCTCGGGGCGCCCTGAGCATTTCGTCGGTCGCCCAAGCGCCGCAGCCCGACCTGCTCGCCCTCGAGGCCGCGCGGCGCATCGAGCGCGAGCCGCGCCTACGCGTGGCCGATCTCGCGCGGCGTCTGTCGATCAGCGAGCGCCAGCTGCGCCGGCGCTTCGAGCGCACGATCGGACTTGGCCCCGCGACCTATCAGCGCATCACGCGGATGCAGCGCGCGGTTCGCCTGGCGCTGCGCGGCGGCTGGTCCTGGACTGAGGTGGCCTACGAGGCCGGGTTCTCCGACCAGGCCCACCTCACCCGGGAGGTAAGCGACCTCACGGGCTACCGGCCGTCTCGAATGGTCGGCGCGCGGGATGGGTATCCCCTCGATAGGAGGCAGAGATGAGCTTGAGGAAGTATCAGCTCGGTAGCTACGAGGACATGTGCGCGGCGCACCACTGGGAGGTGCCCGAGCGCTACAACATCGCCCGCGACGTTTGCGACAAGCACGACCGCGAGCGGCCCGCGATGGTGTGGGAGGACTGGGAGGGCAACGAGCGGCGCCTCAGCTTCGGCGAGCTCCAGGACCTCTCGAACCGCTTCGCCAACGTGCTTCGGGCGCACGGCGTGGAGCGTGAGGACCGTGTGGCGACACTGCTGCCCTCCCTCCCCGAGACGGCCGCGGCGTTCATCGGCACCTATCGCGCGGGCGCGATCCTGCTTTCCATGTCGGTGCTCTACGGGGACGAGGGAATCGAGCACAGGCTGCGCGACTCCGAGGCCAAGGTCGTGGTGACCAACGCCGCCAACCGCGATCGCATTCCCGGCGGTCTGGCCGAGAGCGTGCTCGTGCTCGACGACGGCCTGCTCGACGAGATGGCCGAGGCCTCCTCGGACTTCGAGACCGTGGACACGGCCGCCGACGATCCGGCCCAGCTCTACTACTCGTCGGGCACCACCGGCAAGGCCAAGGGGATCCTGCACGCCCACCGGTACCTGCTGGCGCACGAGGAGTTCGAGTTCTGCCACGACGTGCGCGACGGCGAGCTGTTCCACGGCTCGGGCGAATGGGCCTGGGCGGCCGGCATCTGCCCGCTGCTCGGCCCGTGGCGCTACGGGGCCGTGGCGCTCGTGCAGGCGCGCAAGGGTGGCTACGACGCCGAGGAGCACCTGCGCTTTCTCTCCAACCACGGGGTGGAGAACCTGTTCACCACGCCCACTGCGCTGCGGGCCATGACCGGTGTGGAGGACGCGGGCAAGCGCTACCCGCTCGAGCAGCTGCGCATCACCTGCTCCGCCGGGGAGCCGCTCAACCCCGAGGTGATCCGCTGGTTTCGCGAGCAGTACGGGGTGACCGTGCTCGACTACTACGGCCTGACCGAGAGCTACCCGCTGTGCGGCAACTTCCCCACGGTCGAGGTGCGCGAGGGATCGATGGGCAAGCCCATGCCCGGGTGGGAGGTGGCCATCCTCGACGAGGACGAACAGCCGCTGCCGGTCGGCGAGCGGGGTGAGATATGCCTGCGCGCGCGCTCGAACCCGCACTACCCGCTGGGCTACTGGAACCGCCCGGAGGACACCGAGTCCGAGTTCGGCGGTGAGTGGTTTCACACCAAGGACGCCGCCGAGCTCGACGAGGACGGCTACGTCTGGTACGCCGGGCGCGCCGACGACGTGATCATCTCGGCCGGGTACCGGATCGGCCCGTTCGAGGTCGAGTCGGCGTGTGTCGAGCACGCGGCGGTCAAGGAGGCCGCGGCGGTGGCCTCACCGGATCCGCGCCGCGGCGACCTGGTCAAGGCCTTCATCGTGCTGTCCGCGGGCCACGAGCCCTCGGACGAGTTGGCCGACGAGATCAAGAAGCACGTGCGCGAGCGCCATTCGGCCTACGCCTACCCGCGTGAGATCGAGTTCGTCGACGACCTGCCGAAGACGCTGACGGGCAAGATCCGCCGCGTAGAGCTGCGCGAGCAGGAGCGCGAGCGCAAGGCGGCGCAGACGCGCGCCTGAGGTGGCCGACACCGCGGACCGAAGCCTCGCCCACTGGAGCGAGCAGGGCAGGACCGAGATGGACGCCTTCTACCGCGTCGCGCGTCAGGATTACCGGCTGCTTGCGATGGAGCTCGACTGGGCCGAGCTGCTGGCAGGCCGGCGAACGCTGCTCGACGTGGCCTGCGGCAGCGGCAAGTTTCCGGAGGCGCTGGCGCTGTATGCGGACCTCCCGGAGAGTCCTGCAATCGACTACGCGCTGCTCGACCCCAGCGCGTTCTCACTAGCCGAGGCGCGCCGCGCGCTGACCCCGCCGTTCGCCGGCGGCGCCGAGTACCGCTGCCCACTCCAGGAGCTCGACCCCCGGGCGGGCCCCTTCGACGTCGTGTGGGCCGTGCACGGCCTCTACGCCCTTCCGGCCACGGAGCTCGAGGCGGGCGTGGCCGCCTTTCTGCGGGCTCTGGCCCCGGGAGGCCTGGGGGTGATCGCCCACGCCGCCCGCGACGCCCACTACCTGCGCTTCTACCGCGACTTCCTGGACGACTTCCGCCACGCGGCCGGCACTCCTTACACGTCCTCCGAGCAGATCGCGGACGCCCTCGCTGCTGCCGGCGCGCGCTTCGAGGTCCGCCGTCTCGACTACGACGCGGAGGTCGGCTTCGGCGACGCTGGAACGCTCGAGGGCTACCTCCAGCGCTGTGCCTTCGACGACACGGTGAGCCTCGCCGAGATGGAGCGGGCCGAGCGCCTGGGGCCCTACCTCCGATCCTGTCGCGACGAGGGCGGGCAGCGTTGGCGCCTTGCCCAGCACGTCGACCTGATCCAAATCGCGGGCGGGACCTGAACCCGGTCTCATACTCGAGACCGATGCGCCGGCCGCCCCTATGGGGGACCATCGCGGCATGAGCCGGCCCACCCGCCAGCTGCTCACGCGGTTCGCGGACATAGCCATCCCGTGGGGCGTGGGCCTGTTCCTGGTCCTCGTGGCGCTCGACATCGGGCGCCACGAGGACGGGCCGGGCCTCGTCCTGCTGGGTCTGGCGCTCGCCGTCGCGCAGGGGGCGGCCCTGCACTGGCGGCGCCGCTACCCCGAGCGCGTGATGGCCGTCGCGCTGGCGGGTGGTTTCGGGGTCTGGCTGCTCGCCCCCGACGTGGTGCTGCCCGTGGCGGGCCTGTTCGCGATCGCTTCGCTGGCGGCAGCCCGCCCGCTACGGGTGTCGCTGGTGGGCCTGGCCGCCTTGATCGCGCTGTGCACGACCAACTTCTTCACCGCGACGGTGGGGGACACCGTGTTCACGATGGGCCTGGCCGTGGGCGCCTGGGCGCTGGGCGAGGCGGCGCGCAACCGGCGCGTGGCCATCCAGGAGGAGGCACTCCGCGCGGCCGGTGAGGAGAAGGCCCACATAGCGCGCGAGCTCCACGATGTGATCGCCCACAGCGTGTCGGTGATCGTCGTCCAGGCGGCAGCCGCGGACGACGTCTTCGACGAGCGCCCCGACCAGGCCCGCCAGGCTCTGCGTTCGATCGAGCGCTCCGGTCGCGAGGCGATGGCCGAGCTGCGCCGGCTCCTGGGCGCCGTGCGGCCCGATGGTGACGCTCGGCTCGAGGCCGGGCCGCAGCCTGGCTTGGACCGCGTGGAGGAGCTGGCCGAGCCGCTGCGCGAGGCGGGCCTGGGCGTCGACGTGCGCCGCGAGGGCGAGTCCGCTCCGCTGCCCGCCGGAGTCGACCTGTCGGCGTACAGGATCGTCCAGGAGGCGCTGACCAACACCCTCCGGCACGCCGGCGCAAGCCGGGCCGAGGTGACCCTGCGCTACCGCACCGGCGAGGTCGAGCTGGAGGTGCGCGACGACGGGGTCGCGAGCGGCGGCGCCGGCGAGTCCGGGCAGGGCCTGACGGGCATGCGTGAGCGCGCTCTCCTGCTGGGCGGCACGCTCGAGGCCGGGCCGCTGCCCCGTGGGGGCTATCGCGTCCACGCGCGGCTACCGCTGGAGGCGGGCCGGTGAGCATCCGTGTGGTGATCGCCGACGATCAGGCGCTCGTTCGCGGCGGCTTTCGCATGATCCTCGACGCGCGCGACGACATGGAGGTGGTGGGCGAGGCCGGCGACGGCTCTGAGGCCGTCGACCTGGTCGCGCGCCTCGCCCCCGACGTGGTGCTCATGGACGTGCGCATGCCCGGCGTCGACGGCATCGAGGCCACCCGGCGCATCGTCCGGTCGGGGAGTCCCGCGCGGGTGATCGTCCTCACCACCTACGACCTCGACGAGTACGTGTTCGCCGCCCTGCGTGCGGGCGCGAGCGGCTTCCTGCTCAAGGACGTGAGACCCGCGGACCTGGTGGAGGGGATCCGGGTGATCGCCGAGGGCAATGCGCTCCTGGCCGCGACCGTGACCCGGCGCCTGCTCGATCGCGTGGCCCACACCCTGCCGGACGGCTCAGCCGGCGTCGAGGACCTGGCCGAGCTCACCGACCGCGAGGCCGAGGTCCTGCGGCTGGTGGCTCTGGCCCTCTCGAACGCCGAGATCGCCAAGCGGCTCGTGGTGAGCGAGGCCACGATCAAGACGCACGTGTCAGCGGTGCTCCGAAAGCTCGGGCTGCGCGATCGCATCCAGGCCGTGGTGTTCGCTTACGACGTCGGCCTGGTGCGCCCCCGCTCATCCTGAAGTCGTAGGACGAAAGCCATCCGAGCGGCCGATGTGGGGGGCGCCCAGGCGCCGTAGCTTGGGCCCATGACAGCTATCGAGGTCGACGGCCTGAGCAAGCGCTACGGGCCGGTTCAGGCGGTGGGCGGAGTGTCGTTCGCCGTGGAGGCCGGTCGCGTGACCGGCTTCATCGGTCCCAACGGCGCGGGCAAGAGCACCACGCTGCGCATGCTGCTCGGCCTGGTCCATCCCGACTCCGGGACGGCGACCTTCGACGGGCGCCGCTACGAGCAGCTCGCTTCCGCGTCGGGCCACGTGGGCGCGGTGCTCGAGGACGCGAGCTTCCACCCCGGCCGCAGCGCCCGCAATCACCTGCGGGTGCTCGCCGCGGCCGGCGGTCACTCGCCGCGGCGGGTCGACGACCTGCTGGAGCGCGTCGGCCTCGCCGGCGCCGCACACCGCCGGGTAAAGGGCTACTCGATGGGCATGCGCCAGCGCCTCGGCTTGGCGGCGGCGCTGCTGGGCGACCCCGAGGTGCTGATCCTCGACGAGCCGGCCAACGGCCTCGACCCACCCGGGATCCGCTGGATCCGTGACCTGCTGCGCGACGAGGCACAGCGTGGCCGGGCTGTGCTCGTGTCGAGCCACCTGCTGTCGGAGCTGGCCCAAAGCGTCGACGACGTGCTGGTGATCGCCCACGGCGAGCTTCGGGCAAATGGGCCGATAGGCGGCGTTCTCACCTCGGTCGACGGACCCGCCACGCGGGTATCGGCGGGCGATTGCGCCTCGCTGGCGGCCGTGCTGCGCGGCCATGGCCACACGGTCGAAGCGCAGGCGGCGGGCGCTCTGCTCGTGCGCGGGGCCACGCCGGAGGCGGTGGGCCTGTTGGCGGCGGAGCACCGCATCGCGCTCACGTCGCTGGGGGCGGCCGGGCGCTCGCTGGAAGACGCCTTTCTCGAGCTCACCGCGGTGCCGGCATGAGGCCGCTCCTGCACGCCGAGCTGCTCAAGCTGCGAACCACGCGGACCTTCGCCGCCCTCGCGGGCGCCGCGGTGGGCACCTCGCTGATCCTTGCCGTGCTGGTGAGCGTGCTCACCGAGCCCACGGAGTCATCCGTGCTGATCGACGTGTTCGCCTCGGACACCAGCGGCCTGTTCATCCTGATCCTCGCCGTGATCGGCGTGAGCGGTGAGTGGCGCCACCGCACGATCGCCGGCTCGCTGCTCGCCGCCCCGAACCGGTTGCGCTTCCTGGCGGCCAAGGCGGTGGCCTTCGCCGCGGCCGGGCTGTTGCTCTCGATCTTCATCTCGGTCGCCGTGGCGATCGCCGGCTTCGCGGTGCTCGGCTTTCGGGACCTGCCGCTTCCGGACGCGGGAGAGCTGATCGAGCTGGCCGCCCGCAGCGCGCTGATCTCAGCGCTGCTGGGCGCCTTCGGGGTGTGCCTGGGGGCGCTCGTACGCAACCAGCTGGTGGCCATAGTGGGCGTGCTCCTGCTGTCGTTCCTCCTCGAGCCGCTGCTCGTGACGCTGGCCCCCGACTACGGGCGCTTTGGCCCGATCGGAGCCCTGCCCACGGCGATCAGCGAGATCCCGCCCGAGGAGGTGGGGCTGGGCGACGTGGACCTCGTGGCGCCCGCAGTAGGCGTGGTGCTCATGCTCGCCTGGATCGGTGCGACCTTTGCGGCCGGCGGCGCGCTGCTTCGCCGGCGCGATCTGGAGTAGAGCGTCACACCGGCAGCAGCGGAATGTCCCACCGGAAGGCCGCGTAGGCAAAGGCGGCGATGGCCACCGCGGTCACCACTCCGGCCAGTACCCGCTGGGTGGTGCTGGTCTCCTCCGCGCGGTCGGCCAGCTTGTCGCCGAAGACGATCGCCTTCTCGAGCAGTCGCTCGGCGCGGTCGAACTCCAGGGCCAGGAAGCCCAGCCCGAGCAGGATGACCAGGAAGCCGGGACCGGGCACGCCCGGCCCTGACAGGACGATGCCCACGAGGATCAGGAGAAAGCCGAAAACCACCACGCCCGCGCGGGCGATGGGGTGGCGTTCCTTGTGGCGTTCCTTTCGCTCCTGAAGCTTGACCAGCAGTTCGGGCCGGTCGTCCTCCTGCTCCGGCTTGCCGGCCTCTTCGGTCATCACGATCACGGTAGCCACTCGCCGAGGGGCAGGGCCTCACCGGCCTCGGCCAGCCGCGCGGGTGTGGTGTGCGGCAGCGTGCTCACGACCACGCCGCCCAGGCGCTCGACCGTTTCGCGGTTCGACTGCTCGATCGGCTCAGGATCGGCGCGGCCACGGCGTCATCACCACGCCGGCCACATGCAGGCCTGCGGCGCGCGCGGCCTCGACCGTGAGCAGCGTGTGGTTGATCGTTCCCAGTCCCGTGCGCGCGGCCACCACCACGGGAAGCGCCAGGTCGACGGCCAGGTCGCGCACCAGGTAGCCCGGGGTGATCGGCACCATCAGGCCGCCCACTCCCTCGGCTACCAGCAGCCGGTCGGCGGCGCCGCGGGCCACCTCGAGCAGTCGCGCCGGCACGATCGTCTCGCCCGCCAGCGCCGCGGCGTAGTGGGGGGAGAGCGGCGGCGCGTAGCGGTACGGGGCCACCTCGTCGGGCGACTGCGCGCCGCCCGTGGCGGCGGCGAGTAGCTCGTGGTCACGGGGCCAGTCGCCGGCCGGGTCGGACAGCCCGGTGACAACCGGCTTGAAGGCCGCCACCGGCTCCCCGCGAGCCACCAGGGCCGCGCAGATGGCCGCCGCCAGCACCGACTTGCCGACCCCGGTGTCCGTCCCCGTGACGAACAGGCCGCGCAACGGCGGCGTCAGGCAGCGTCGGCGAGGCCGTCGAACACCCGGCGGCCGTCCGCGGCGGTAACCCGCAGGTCCGCGGGGCGGCCCGCGGAGGCCGGGATGCTCGCCGCAAGCACGCCGGCGGCCTCGCGCAGCTCGGTCTTGGTGTGTGAGGCCATCACGGCCAGGCGCAGCCTCGACGTGCCCTCCGGCACGGTGGGCGGGCGGATGGCCGGGGCGAATATCCCGCGCTCCAGGGCGCGATCGCTTGCGGCCACGGCCGCGTCGGCGTCACCCACGATCAGCGGGACGATCGGTGTGTTTTCTCCGTGGTCCACGGCCACGCCGGCCTCGGTCAGCGCCTCGCGCAGCACGCGCGAGTTGCGCTGGAGCTTCTCCACCCGGCGCGGCTGCTCGCGCAGCAGGTCGAGGGCGGCGATCGCCGCGGCCACCGAGGGCGGGGCCAGAGCCGTGGAGAAGATCAGGGTCCGGGCCGTGTTGATCAGGAACTTCGCCATCGTCTCGCCGCAGAGCACATACGCCCCGTAGGAGCCCAGGGCCTTGCCCAGCGTCCCCACGATCACGTCGACCTCGTGCTCGAGGCCCTGCTCGGCCACCAGGCCACGCCCGCCCGGGCCCACGCAACCGGTGCCGTGGGCCTCGTCGACCATCACGCGCGCGTCGTAGCGCTGGGCCAGCTCCACGATGTCGCGAAGCGGCGCCACGTCGCCGTCCATCGAGAAGACGCCGTCGGTCACGATCAGGGCCCCGCGCCCCTCGGCCTCGCGCAGCCCCCACTCCAGATGGTCCACGTCGCAGTGGTCGTAGACGAAGGTCTCCGCGCGAGAGAGCCGGCAGCCGTCGATGATCGACGCGTGGTTGAGCGCGTCGGAGAAGACGACGTCGCCCTCCCGTGTGAGCGCCGACACGATGCCCGAGTTGGCCAGGTAGCCCGAGCCGAAGAGCAGGCAGGCCTCGGCGCCCTTGAAGTCGGCCAGCGCCTCCTCGAGGCGCCGGTGGATCGTCATGTTGCCCGATATGAGGCGCGACGCGCCGGAGCCCGCCCCGTAGCGCATGGCCGCCTCCGCCGCCGCCTCGCGCACGCGCGGGTGATCGGCCAAGCCAAGGTAGTTGTTGGAGCAGAGCAGGAGCACCGGGGTGCCGTCGAGCAGGACGCGCGGGCCCTGGGGCCCGGAGACGCAGCGCAGCCGGCGGTACAGGCCCCTGCCGCGGATCTCCTCGAGCCGCTCGTGGATGTCGCTGCTCACGCGGCCTCCGGCTTGACCTGGACGACCTCGGGAAAGGCGTTGGGAGCGCCGTCGGGCCGCGCCGGCACCGAGGTCTTCTTGCGGTGGCGCAGCTGGGTGGCGGGATTCCAGAAGTTGGCTTCGCCCTGCGAATCGATCAGCGCGTCGACCGGAGTGCGCGGGGTCTCGCCGTCGAGCCAGCCCGAGCGGTTGTCGGGGCGGGGGTTCGCCCCGTTGTCGGCCTGGCGCGCCACGTTCAGGCCGAGCTCCTCGAACACCTCGCGATCGGCCTCGGGCTCGGAGCCCAGCGTGGTCAGGAAGTTGCCCATCATCACGCCGTTGAGGCCGGCCTTCACGGCCAGCCGGGCGAACTCGCCCTGTCCCAGGTTCTCGTTGCGCCCGCCACAGAGGCGAAACAGCGCGCCGGGGATCACGAGGCGGAAGATCGCGACCCACTGCACGACCTCCCACGGGTCCATCAGCGCGCGGTCCCCGAACTTGGTGCCCGGCCGCGGGTTGAGCAGGTTTATGGGCACGCTGGTGGGCTCGAGCGCGGACAGCTCGAAGGCCATCTCCACGCGCTGCTCGTGCGTCTCGCCCAGGTTGAGGATGCCGCCGACACAGGTCTCCAGGCCCGCCTCGCGCACGGCGTCGATCGTGCGCAGGCGCCCCTCGTAGCGAACGGTGGTGGACACCTCGGGGTAGTAGCTCTCGGCGGTCTCGACGTTGTGGTGCACCCGCTGGATGCCCGCCTCCTTGAGCGCCTGCGCGCGGGCCACCGACATGTGGCCGATCGATGCGCAGCGCTTGAGGTTGGTGTGCTCGGCCACCAGGCGGGCGCCGTCGACGATGTTCTGGAAGTCGCGCTTGGAGAGCCCCTGGCCCTGGGTGACCATGCAGAAGCGGTGAGCGCCCGCGGCCTCGGCCGCACGGGCGTGCTCGAGGATCTGCTCCGCGGTCATCATCGCGTGCATCGGCGTATCGGCCTCGGCGAAACGGGACTGCGCGCAGAAGCCACAGTCCTCGGCGCAGCCGCCCGACTTCGCGTTCACCAGCGAGCAGAGGTCGGTGGAGTCGCCGAAGCGCTCGACGCGCACCCGCCAGGCCCGATCCACCAGCGCCTCGATCTCGGCGTGGTCGGTGATCTGCCCGAGCTGGAGCGCCTCTTCTTCAGAGATGAGGGACGGCACCGCAGGCCACCGTAGGCCCGCTCCCGGACGGAGCGCCCTCTACCGGCCCTCCCACACCGGCTTGCGCTTCTCGGCGAAGGCACGCACGCCCTCGCGAAAGTCGCGAGAGCGAAAGCACGACTCGCGCAGCTCGATCAGCTCCCGCTCGACCTCGGCCGCCAGGGGGCGCGAGCGCAGGGCGCGGACCACCCGCTTGTTGCCCTCCAGCGAGAGCGGAGCGTTGGCGGCGATCGCGGAGGCCAGCGTGAGCACCCGCTGCTCGAGCTCCCCGGGATCGACCACCTCGTTCACCAGTCCCATGGCGCCGGCCCGCTCGGTGTCGACGTTCGCCCCCACGAAGAAGAGCTCGGCGGTGTTGGCCACTCCGCACACGTCGATGAACTTGGCCAGGCCGGTGTGGGAGTAGATGAGGCCGAGCTTGGCCGGCGGCATGCCGAACTTCGCCCCCCGGGCGGCCAGGCGGATGTCGGCGGTCAGCGCCAGCTCGAGCCCTCCGCCGATCGCGTGGCCGTTGATCTCGGCCACCACCGGGAAGCGGTAGGCCTCGAGCGCCTCGATCGCGTCGTTGAAGGGATGGGCCACGAGGCGCTCGGCCGATTCCTCGAACTCCTGTCTGGCGCAAGCGGCCGGCTCGGCCGGCCGCGCAGCGACGTTATTCCCGAGGTTGCCGATGTCGTAGCCCGCGGAGAACACCGTGCCCGTGCCCCGGACCACCAGGCAGCGCGCCTCGAGGGTTCGCGCGTGAGCGGCGAGGGAGTCGAGGATCTCGTGGTCGAGCGCACCCCGGCGCTCGGGGTTGGCGATCGTCAGCCGGGCGACGCCCTCGGCCGGCTCGTCGAGGTGGAGCTGGCCGGGCACCTACTCCAGGACGACCAGGGTGTCGCCCTCGGAGACCGACTGGCCCTCCTTGCAGGCGATCTCCTTCACCTTGCCGTCGTCCTCGGCCTCGACGGGCATCTCCATCTTCATCGACTCGAGGATGACCACCGTGTCTCCCTCGGTCACCTGCTGGCCGACCTCACACTCGACCTTCCAGACCGTTCCGGTGATATGAGCATCGACGTTCGGCACAGTGTCGTCCTTCCCCCCTGGTCGATTGAAGGCGTCGCGGCACGATACTGAGCGGCCCGGGCGCGTAACGAAGGCCCCGGAAACGGGGTAAGAGGGCCACACGCGTGAAGGAACAGGTCTACAAGGACCCTCGGCCCGCAGAGCATTTCGAGCGCTTCCACCGGCGCACGCGCACCAAGCGGCCGAACTGGATGTACGAGGTCGTGCGCATGGTGCTCACGCCGTATCTCTTCCTGCTCTACCGGGCCCGCTGCATCGACTCGCGACAACATCCCCGCCGACGGCCCGGCGATCATCGCGCCGAACCACTTCTCCTACATCGACCACTTCTTCGTGGCCGTCTACCTGCGCCGCAAGGTGCACTTCATGGCCAAGTCGCAGCTCTTCAACATGCCGATGGAGCTGATCTACAACAACGGCGGGGTGTTCCCGGTGCGCCGCGGCCACCAGGACGAGGAGGCCTTCACCACCGCCCACGCGATCCTCGAGCGCGGCGGCATCATCGTGATGTACGCCGAGGCCGGGCGCTCGCGCACGGGAGAGCTGGGCAAGCCGCGCCACGGCGTCGGGCGCCTCGCGCTCGAGTCGGGCGCGCCGGTGCTGCCCACGGCGATCGCCGGCACCGAGCGGGTGCGCAACTGGAAGCGGCTGCAGTTTCCCAAGGTCACGGTCCAGTTCGGCGAGCCGCTGCGCTTCGAGGCGGTCGAGGAGCCCACTCGCGAGCAGGCCCAGGCGGCCTCGGAGGTCATCTTCGACCGGGTCAAGGTGATTCACGGGCGGCTGCGGACCGAGGGGCGGCGCGGGGCGGTTCGGGCGGCGCGCGAGGCGCGGGCCGAACGCGCGCCGGGCCGCGCGGGCCAACTGCAGCAGTAGGGGTCCTGCCACCCTTGCCCGGGTGCGCGGCCTCTTCCTCCTCGTGCTCCTCTGCATGCTCGCCGCCGGCGCGGCGCTCGTCCTGCTGAGCGGCGACGACGACCCTCCCGCCTACGGGCCGGTGACCATCGATCCCGGCGAGCCGGATCCCTTCGCCTGGGAGCCCGACCGTGAGCAGGAGTTCACCGACCGCGCGGCGGCAGGCCACAGCCACGTGCTCTACGAGAAGAGCCCGGGCGGTGTGGAGGCCAGCGCCCGGCGCGTCGCGCGCTGGCGCACCGAGATCCAGGCCGTGTCCGAGGAGGCCGGCGTGGACGCCGACGTGCTGGAGGCGATGGTGTTCCTCGAGAGCGCGGGCTACCCGGACGCGCGGGCGAGCGACGATCTCGAGGGCGCGGTCGGGCTCACGCAGATCCTGGCCGAGACCGCCACGAGCTTCCTCGGGATGCGGGTCGACCTGGAGGCCAGCGAGCGGCTGACGCGGCAGATCCGCCGGCGGGGCCCGCTCCCGCGGCTGCTCGCGCGGCGGCGTGAGGTGGACGAGCGCTTCGATCCCGTGAAGTCGCTCCGGGCGGCGGGGCGCTACCTCGCAGATGCCCTGGGCCGTTTCGGGCGCGAGGACCTGGCCGTGGCGTCGTACCACATGGGCATCGGCAATCTCGAGAGCGTGCTGGACGCGTACGGCGACCGCGACGCGAGCTGGGCGCAGGTGTACTTCGACGCCACGCCCCGAAACCACCCGCGCACGTACGAGATCGTTTCCGGGTTCGGCGACGACTCCGCCACCTACCTGTGGCGCGTCTACGCCGCGCGCGAGATCATGCGCCTCTACCGCGAGGACAGGACCGAGTTGCGCCGCCTGAACGTTCTGCACTCGGCCAAGGCCTCGGCCGAGGAGGTGCTGCACCCGCGTTCCCGCACCGAGGTCTTCGAGACGCCGGCGGAGCTCGAGGAGGGCTATCTCGGTGCTGAGCTGCGGCCCTTCGCGGGGATCCCCGGCCTGCGCGCGGATCCGCAGATGGGCGAGCTGGCGCGCCGCCTCGACTCCGAGCGGCGGCTGTTCAGGGGCCTGCGGCCCGAGGCCTATGCTCTGGCCGCCTATCTGTCGGCGGGGGTACGCGACGTGAGTGGCACCAGGGCGGGGCTGATCGCCACCAGCACGGTGCGCGACCTCACCTACCAGCGCCTGCTGGCGCGCCGCAACGCGTATGCGACCCGCGAGTACTCGTTGCACACCACCGGCTTCGCTCTCGACATCCGCCGCAAGTACGCGAGCCGCGCGCAGGCCGTGGCCTTCGAGTACATGCTCGACCGCCTGCAGTCGCTCAACCTGATCGCGTGGGTGCGAGAGCCGGGAGCGATCCACATCACCGCCTCGGGCGAGGCGGGCGAGCTGCTCGAGCTACTCGACGAGGATCAGTAGACCGGGTCGAGCTTCTGCCACGCCTCCCAGTCGTGCCCGGGGATGATCAGCGCGTCGGGCGTCTCGGTGGCGTACTGGCGGATCTCGCGCAGCGAGCGCCGGAAGAGGTGTTCGTCCTCGGTGCGGTGGGGCAGGTGGGTGTCGTCGAGGGTCCGGTGCAGGTACATGGCGTCGCCCGCCACGAGCACCTCGCCGCGGGCGGTGCGCAGGACGACCGACATGTGGCCGAGCGTGTGGCCCGGGGTGAAGACCGTGCGCACCGAGCCGTCGCCGAAGAGGTCGAAGGAGCGCGCGAAGCCGGCGAACGACTCCGTCCCCACGGCGGTTTCGAAGTCCAGCAGCCGGTAGTCGAAGGCGTGGTCGAACTGGCGGGTGACGTAGCCGTGGGTCGGGCCCTGGCTGGTCGCCGCCTCCCACTCCGGCCGGCTGACCACGAACGTGGCCTGCGGGAACTCGGAGATGCCGCTGGCGTGGTCGACGTGCAGGTGGGTCATCACCACGGTCTTGACCGCGGAGGGCTCGAGGCCGAGCTCGCGCAGCTGGGCGGGCACCGCCTGCCCTTCCTCCATCTGCAGATCGCGGAAGGCCATGACCGTCACGCGCCCGAAGTTCTCCCGTGGCTTGACCGCCACTGACGAATGAAGGCCGCTGTCGATCAGCGCCAGTCCGGCTGCGGGATGCTCGACGAGGAAGGCCGGGATGGGGATCGGGGTGAAGCCGTCCGCGCCCACGCCGAGGCCGAGGGCGCGCCGCCAGGCCAGGCGGCCGGGCTCGCTCAGCAGCGCGGCGGTGGGGTACGAAGCGCGGCCGGTGAGCAGCGGATGGAGCTTGACGACCGCGCCATCCCGGCCGCCCGGCAGGGGCAGCTCGGCGGGGCGGGGCTCGGCCGCGGCGGTCATGCGGGCGAGACGATAACCGCCCTCCACCGCGACTCAGAACCGGCGGTAGGGTGCGCCCATGCCGTCGCGGCTCTTTCTCCCGGGCCTGCTCGACGGGCAGGTGGCGATCGTCAGCGGCGGTGGATCGGGTCTCGGCCGGGCCGCCGCCCTCGAGCTGGCCGCGCTGGGCGCTCGGGTGGTGGTGTGCGGCCGGCGCGAGGAGCCGCTTCTGGAGACCGCCGCCCTGGCCGACGGCGAGCGCGTGGAGGCCGGCGCGTGTGACATCCGTGAGGAGGAGCAGGTCGACGCGCTCGTCGACGGCGTGCTCGAGCGTCACGGGCGCATCGACCTGCTGGTGAACAACGCCGGAGGGCAGTTCCTGACGCCGGCCGAGGACATCACGGCCAAGGGCTTTCGTACCGTCATGCGCCTCAACGCGGAGGGCACGTGGCTGATGACCCACGCGGTGGCCACGCGGGCGATGATGCCTGCCGCCGACGGCTCGGCGCGCGGCGGCAAGATCGTCAACGTCACGCTGTCGCCCCACCACGGGCTACCCGGGATGGCCCACTCGTCGGCCGCGCGGGCCGCGGTCGAGAACCTCACGCGCGTGCTCTCGATCGAGTGGGCGCGGTTCGGGATCCGCCTGACCGCCGTGGCCGCGGGGCACTTCGCCACCGAGACGCTCCGGACCAAGTACCCCAAGCCCGTGGTCGACGCCGTGGCGGGCACCGTGCCCCTGGGCCGGCTCGGAACCGAGCAGGAGTTCGCTTGGGTCGTCGCCTTCCTCGCCGGCCCGGGCGGGGATTACTTCTCGGGGGCGATCCTCACCCTCGACGGCGCGCGCGACAACTGGTTCGGCGCCTGGCCGCCCGGGGGTGGCGCGCCGCCGGCCGAGGAGCGCAGGCCCAGGCCGTGAAGGTGCCGGAGGTGCGCACGGAGCGGCTCCTGCTGCGGGGATGGGCCGAGGACGACCTCGACGGGCTCGCGTCGATCTACGCCGACACCGAGACCGTCCGTTGGGTGGGCTCTCCGGAGGGCAAGGACCGCGAGGAGACCTGGCGCCACATGGCTTACCTGGTTGGGCACTGGGAGCTGCGCGGCTTCGGCCTGTGGGCGGTGGAGGAGCTCGGGAGTGGCGCTCTCGTGGGCCAGATCGGGCTTCTGTTCCCCGAGGGCTGGCCGGGGCTCGAGGTGGGCTGGGTGGTGGCCCGGCCCCACTGGGGCAACGGCTACGCGCCCGAGGCCGGCCGCGTCGCGATGGACTGGGCCCGCGACGAGCTGGGCGCCCGCCATCTGATCAGCCTGATCGCCGACGACAACGAGCGCTCGGCCCGGGTGGCGCGGAAGCTCGGCATGGCCGTGGAGGGACGGGCGACGATCCTGGGGGAATACGACGTGCGCGTGTTCGGCCTCGACCTGGGTAAGGCCAAGAGATGACCGAGAGCGAACAGGACCGCGTACCCGATCCGCTGGATCTCCCCGAGGGCGACGCGCGGGAGAACCCGGACCGCGAGCGCACCAGCATGGACTACCAGCTCGAGCCCTCCGAGGACCCGCTGGAGCGGGAGGCGGAGAACGAGGCTGCCGCCGAGGCCGCCGCCATCGGCGGGCCCGCGCCCGAGTACGCCGGGCCCGAGGAGGACCGCGCCCTCGCGGAGAGCGGCGAGGGCGTGGCCGAGGGCTTCGAGGAATCCGAGCGCGAGCTGATCGAGTCGGCCGAGCACGGCGATTCCGGCTTCGTCCCGGAGCCCGCCGAGCCGGAGGTCGAGTCGGACCGGTCGACGGCCGAGTACGGCGAGGCCGACGAGGAGGAGCCCCCCGACCGGTAGTGGGCGGCGCCTCAGCGCTGAAACAGCGTGGAGAGCACCACCTCGGTGACCGTGCGGCTGATGCCCTCCGTGGCGCGGATGCGCTCGAGCGCGGATTCGAGGTCCTGGGTGTCCTCGGCCATCACGTGCAGAAGCGCGCTGGCCTCGCCCGCCACGGTGTGGGCGGACACCACGCCCGCCTCGCCCTCGACGGCCTGCTTGATCGCCTCGCCGGGCATGTGGCCCTCGCAGTAGAGATCGACGAAGGCCTCGGCGTGCCATCCGTAGGCGCGTGGATCGACCACGGCGGTGTAGCCCAGGATCACGCCGTCGCGCTCGAGGCGGTCGACCCGCCGCTTGATCGCCGGCGCGGTGAGATGCACGGCGTCACCGATGTCCTTGAAGGAGCGGCGGGCGTTCTCGCGGAGCAACGCAACGATTCTGGCGTCAATGGTGTCCATATCGCGCTGAATTGTCGCATTACTGCAACAAACTGGTGTTGATACGTGTCTGAAAAGGCTCCATCATTTACCGGAGATCACCGAAAGAGGAGCTCCATGGCCACCCAGCAGCTCGCGCCCGGCGCGATCGCTCATCCCGTCCACGAGAACGACCGCATGCCCGTGCACGGCATCGACCACGTCGAGTTCTACGTGGGCAACGCCGCCCAGGCCGCCTTCTACCTGACCCGCGCGTTCGGATTCACGGAAACCGCCTACTCCGGGCTCGAGACCGGCCACCGCGAACGGCGCTCCCACGTTCTGGAGCAGGGCCGGATCCGTCTTGTGCTCACCGGGACCCTGTCGGGCGCCGACGAGATCGCCGACCATCACTCCCGCCACGGCGACGGCGTTCACAAGATCGCCTTGAGCGTGCCTGACGCGGCCGCCGCCTACGAGCACGCCGTCGCCCACGGCGCGCAGGGCGTCGACGCGCCGTACTGGATCGAGGACGAGCACGGGCGCGTGCAGCTCTCCTCGATCGCCACCTACGGCGACACGCTGCACCTCTTCGTCCAGCGCGACGGATACGAGGGCTCGTTCCTTCCCGGCTTCGAGAAGCGCGACGAGGCTCCGCGCGACCCGGACTCCATGCTGCTCATGGCGGTCGACCACATTGTCGGCAACGTCGAGCTCGGCCACATGCAGGAGTGGGTGAGCTACTACGAGCGCGTATTCGGCATGACGGAGATGATCCACTTCTCCGAGGAGGCCATCTCTACCGAGTACTCGGCGTTGATGTCGAAGGTGGTCACCGACGGCACGGGGCGGCTCAAGTTCCCGATCAACGAGCCGGCGGAGGGCAAGCGCAAGTCTCAGATCGACGAGTACATCGATTTCTACAAGGGGGCGGGCGCGCAGCACATCGCGATGGCCACGCGCGACATCGTGCGCTGCGTCGCCGCGCTGCGCGAGCGCGGCGTCGAGTTCCTGACCATCCCGGAGGAGTACTACGACGAGGTGCCGGCCCGGATCGGCGAGATCGAAGAGGACGTGGCCGACCTCCGCCGCCTCGGCATCCTGGTCGACCGCGACGACGAGGGCTACCTCCTGCAGATCTTCACCAAGCCGATCGGCGACCGCCCGACCGTCTTCTTCGAGATCATCGAGCGCCACGGCGCGCGGGGCTTCGGCGAGGGCAACTTCAAGGCCCTGTTCGAGGCCATCGAGCGCGAGCAGGACAAGCGGGGGAACCTCTAGTGCGCTACTCGAGCCTCGGAGAGGTCCCCGGCAAGCGCCACGTTCAGGTGCGGCGCAATGGCGGCGGGTCGCCCCTGCTCGTCGAGGAGGTGATGGGCTACGAGGGCTTCTCGGGCAACGAGTCGATCCTCCTGCACCTCCAGTCGCCGTGCCGCCTGGACGCCGTGGGCGCCTTCACGCCCATAGAGCGCGAGGAGTGGGTGCCCGACGCCCACGTCCATCGCCTGGCCGACGCCAACCCGGTGGAGGCCGGGGGCGACCCGGTGGCCGGCCGGCAGCTGCTCATGTGGAACGGCGATATCGAGGTCTCCATCGCCAAGCCCACCGAGGCCCTCGAGGGCTTCTACCGAAACGGCGAGGGCGACGAGGTGATCTACGTCCACCGGGGTCGCGGGACCCTGCGCACCGTGTTCGGCCGCGTGCCGTTTCGCGAGCGCGACTACGTCGTGATCCCGCGCGGCACCACCCACAGCTTCGATCTGCCCGAGGGGGAGGAGCAGTTCTGGGTCTGCTTCCACACCCCGGGCGAGATCGAGACCCCGAACCGCTACCGCAACCGCTACGGCCAGCTGCTCGAGCACGCCCCGTTCTCCCAGCGCGACTTCCACGGGCCGGCCGAGCTCGAGACCTACGACGAGGCGGGCGAGTTCGGTGTGACGGTGCGCGTTCGCGACGGCTACCAGGAGTACCTGCTCGACCGCCACCCCTTCGACGTCGTGGGCTGGGACGGGTACGTGTTCCCCTACACCTTCAACGCCGACGACTTCGAGCCGCGCGCCGGGCGCTTCCATCTCCCGCCGCCGGCCCACCAGACCTTCCAGGGGCCGAACTTCGTCATCTGCACGTTCGCGCCGCGGATGCTCGACTGGGACCCGGAGGCGGTCACGCTGCCCTACCACCACTCGAACATCCAGTCCGAGGAGGTCATGTTCTACGCGGCGGGCGACTACGCCGCGCGCAAGGGCGTCGGCGTCGGCTCTCTGACCCTGCACCCCTCCGGCTTGCCGCACGGCCCGCAGCCGGGCGCGGTGGAGAGGGCCCTGGGCAAGACCTCCACCGACGAGCTGGCGGTGATGTGGGACACCTTCCGCCCGCTCAAGCTGGGGACGCTGTGGCAGGAGGTCGACCAGCCCGACTACGCGCTCAGCTGGAACCCGGACAAGGAAGCGGCCCCGACGGCCTGAGCCTCCGCAATCGCGTCACACCCCTGAGCGAGCTGGTCGCGGATCCCGGCCGCGGTCTGGTTTACGGAAACCGTGGCTGCCTGCACGATCGGGCCGGTTCGATCCGCAGGCGCTACGCCGGCCGGCGCTGGATCGCCTGCCGGCTGCGCTTCAAGGACTGGCACCGCTCGCCCTTGATGCAGCCCGGGCGCTTTACCGAGCTGTTCTTCCTCGACGAGGTCACCGCCCTGGCCGCGGGGCATCGTCCCTGTGCGCTTTGTCGCCGGGAGGACTACGTGGCCTTCGGCGAGCTATGGCGCGGCCGGCATCCGTCCCAGGGAGGGGCGGACGCCATCGACGCGCAGCTTCATCGCGAGCGAGTCGCGCCCGGGACGCGCGGACAGCTTCACCACCCGAGCGCGCTCGACGACCTTCCCGACGGCGCCTTCGTGCTCCGGGACGGGTTGCCGTGGCTCGTGCTGGGGGAGCACCTGCTCGAGTGGACGCCGCGGGGCTACACGAGCCGCGCCCCGCGCCCAGCCGGTGCGCCCGCCCGCCTGATCACGCCGCCTTCGCTGGTGGCGGTCCTGCGGGCGGGGTGGGACCCCGTCGTGCCGCTCGTGCACCCGTCGGCTTAGAGGCCGTCTCAAAACCTCCCGCGCACGCCTGGCGGCGGCGGACCTGCGCGGTGCGGCGTCCTCGGTCGGCGCCATACCTCCAGGTATGGGCGCCTTCCTGCGTCCTTGCCCCGCTTGATCCGGCGCTCGCCAGCCGCACACGCGAGGTTCTGAGACAACCTCTACGTCGTCATCCCTCCGAACTGCCCGCCGGTCACGTTGAGCACCTGGCCGTGGACGTAGTTGGCCCACGGTGAGCAGAGGAAGAACACGGGGCCCGCGGCCTCCTGCGGGGTGGCCGGGCGGCCCATCGGAATGATCATCGCCGCCATCTGGCGCATCTGCTCGGGGATGCCCAGTGGGATCTCCTGACCCTCCATCTCGATCGAGGCGCCCTTCCTCCTTCGCGGCGGTCAGGCGCGTCTCGACGAAGCCGAAGGCCACGGCGTTGATGTTGACCTTGAACTGGCCCCACTCCTTGGCCAGCGTCTTGGTCAGGCCCACGACACCGGCCTTGCCCGCCGAGTAGTTGACCTGACCGGCGTTGCCCATGGTGCCCGAGATCGAGCTGACGTTGACGATCTTGCGGAACACCTCGCGGCCCTCGTCGCGCTCGGCCTTGGCCGGCTCGCGCAGATGCGGAGCCGCGGCGCGGATCACCCGGAAGGGCACCACGGTGTGGATCTCGAGCATGGCCTGGAACTGCTCGTCGGTCATCTTGTGGGCCACGCCGTCCCAGGTGTATCCGGCGTTGTTGACGATGATGTCGATCTGGCCGAACTCGTCCATGGCCTTCTGCACCAGCTGGTCGCACACCCCGGGCTGGGTGAGGTCGCCGCCGAACACCGCGGTCTCGCCCGAGATCTCGGAGGCCGACTGCTCGGCCACGTCGGCGTCGAGGTCGTTGATGAGCACGCGCGCCCCGTGCTCGGCCAGCAGCTCGGCCGTGGCCCGGCCGATGCCCCGGGCCGAGCCCGTGACGATCGCCGCCTTTCCATCGAGTACTCCCATTGGGTCTCCTTGCTCGTTACTTGGTCAACTTGGTCAAAGGGGGCGCTATTCCACCAGAACCGGGTATTCAGGAGTGGATCTCTTCGCTGGGCCTGAACTTCGTCCGCTACGGAATTCCGCTCGTCCTGTTCGTGGCGGGTTGCGTGGTCGCGGGCGTCTCGGGGCGGATCGGCCTCGCGGTGGGGGCGATGTTCATCAGCGCCGCCACCGCCGTCCTGCTGCTCAATCTCCTCTACCGGATGGGCGTGGAGGGCGACAAGGAGCGCGACCGCGAGGAGGCGGCCCGCCGCTACTTCGACGAGCACGGCCGCTGGCCCAGCTAGATCCAGTGCTCGCACGCGCCGCGTGCTCGCCGACCCGAACGCGTCAGAGTCCCAGCTGGCGGCCCAGGATCTCCTTCATCACCTCGTCGGTGCCGCCGCCGATCGGGCCGAGGCGGGTATCGCGCAGTACGCGCGCCATCTCCTCGTCCCCGTCGAGCAGGCGATAGGCCGAGTCGGCCACTTCGAAGGCCGAGCGCTGCGAGAGCAGCTTGGCCTCGGTGACCTCGCGGATCGCGTCGCCGCCGTCCACGTAGCGACGCAGAGCGTGGTAGGTCAGGCAGCGCGAGGCCTCGAGCTTGACCGCCATCTCGGCCACCGCGTGGCGCGCTCGCGGATCGCCGGCCGTTCGCTCCACCACCCGCTCCAGCACCGCGTTCATCGACGCCACGGCGCCCAGAGCCATGATCAGGCGCTCCCAGCCGAAGTTGGCCATCACGAGGTAGAAGCCCTTGTTCTCCTGACCGAGCAGGTTCTCCTCGGGCACGAAGACGTCGGTGAAGGCCAGCTCGGCGGTGTCGGAGGCGTGCCACCCCAGCTTCTCGAGCTTCTTCGATACCTCGAAGCCCTCGGCGCCGCGCTCGATGATGAGGAAGGACAGGCCCTGGTGCCCGCCCTCCTCGGTGGTCTTCACCGCCGTGACCACGAAGTCGGCTCGCACGCCGTTGGTGATGTAGGTCTTCGATCCGTTGACGACGTAGCCGCCGTCCACTCGCCGGGCGAAGGTCCGCAGCCCGGCCACGTCCGAGCCGGCTCCGGGCTCGGTGATGCCGAGCGCTGCCACCTTCTCTCCCCGAATGGCGGGAGCGAGAAAGCGCCGCTTCTGGTCGTCGGTGCCGAAGCTCCAGATCGGCGGCGTGGCAATGCCGATGTGCGCGCCGATCCCGGCGGCGAGCCCTCCCGAGCCGCACCGCGAGAGCTCTTCGGTGAGCACCGCGTCGTCGAGGTGGTCGCCGCCGCGGCCCCCCATCTCGCTCGGGTACTTGAGCCCCAGGAAGCCGAGCTCGGCCATGCGCGTGAAGACCTCGTTGGGAAACCAGCGCGCCTGCTCCCACTCCTCGGCGTGGGGGCGCAGCTCCTCGGCCACGAACCGCCGCACCTCGCGGCGCAGCGCCTCGTGCTGCTCGGTGAAGGGTGGGAGCGGCCGGGGCGGGGCGCTCACAGCCGCTTGCGGAGCATCCCGAACACCCCGCGCGCCACCTGCCGCCCCAGCGCCTTGCCCTCGCGCGAGGTCAGGAAATCACCGAGGGCGCCGGCTCCGCCGCCCGTGGCCGTGGCCGCCTCCTTGCGCCGCCGCTTGCTGATGCGCCGGGCGTCGTCGGCCGGGGTCGAGGCCTTGCGCGCCGCCGGCTCGGGCGGCTCGGGCTCGAGGCGCCCCGCCAGCTTCTCCCGTGCGCTGTCGGCCTCCGCGCGCGTTCCGTACTTGGCGAAGAGAGGGGACGCCTTGGCCACGGCCTCCACGTCGGCGGCCGGCCCGATCTGCGAGGCGGGCGCCCGCATGCGGGTGTGCACCACCGGCGTGGGTACGCCGTCCTCGGAGAGGATGGTCACGGCCGCCTCCCCGATGCCCATCGAGGTCAGCAGCTCCTCCACGTCGTAGAACTCGGAGGTTGGGTAGGTCGACGCGGCCGCCTTGAGCGCCTTGGCGTCGTCGGGGGTGAAGGCCCGGAGCGCGTGCTGAACACGGTTGCCGAGCTGGCCCAGCACCTCGGCCGGGATGTCGTCCGGCACCTGGGTCACGAAGAACACGCCGACCCCCTTCGAGCGGATCAGCCGCACCGTCTGGACCACCGACTCGAGGAACCCGTCCGTCGCGTCGCTGAAGAGCAGGTGCGCCTCGTCGAAGAAGAACACGAGCTTGGGCTTGTCCAGGTCGCCGGCCTCGGGCAGCTCCTCGAAGAGCTCGGCCAACAGCCACATGAGGACGGTGGAGAACAGCTCGGGCTTCTCCTGCACGGCGGGCAGCTCCAGGCAGGAGATCACTCCGCGCCCGTCCGGTGCCGTGCGGATCAGGTCGGTGATCTCCAGCTGGGGCTCCCCGAAGAACTCGTTGCCCCCACCGGTCTCGAGGCCGATCATCGCGCGCAGGAGCACACCCACGGTCGAGGACGCGAGCCCTCCGATGCCCTCGAGCTCCGGCTTGCCGGCTTCCGACTCGAGAAAGGTCAGCAGTGCGCGCAGGTCGGACAGGTCGAGCAGCGGCAGGCCCTTCTGGTCGGCGTAATGGAACACCAGCTCGAGGCTCTGCTCCTGGGTCTCGTTGGCCTCGAGCACCTTGGCCAGCAGCCGCGGGCCGAAGTCGGACACGGTCGCCCTCACCGGCACGCCCGGTCCGATGCCCCCGAGCGACAGGTACTCGACGGGGAAGGCGGTGGGCTCGAAGGGCAGCCCGAGCTCTCCCATCCGCTTCTCTGCCGGACCGCCGCCCGCCCCCGGCGCGCCCACGCCCGAGAGGTCGCCCTTCACGTCGGCGGCGAACACCGCCACGCCCGCGGCCGAGAGCTGCTCGGCGATCGTCTGCAGCGTGATCGTCTTGCCCGTGCCGGTGGCGCCCGCGATCAGCCCGTGGCGGTTCATCGTGCGCAGTGGCAGTGCCACGACGGCTTCGGGCGCCAGCTTTCCCTCGTGCAGGCCGCGGCCCAGGTCCACGGCCGCGCCCTCGACCGCGTAGGCGGAAGCGATCGTCTCGGCGAAGTCCATGCCCGCCGGACCCTACCCGCAGGGCCGCTTGGCCAAATACGCCAGGCCCCGATCAGGGTGATCCGTTATCGCCCCGCCTGCGACAGAAGGGGGGAGAACGCTTGTGGCTGCCCGCTGTGGGCGGGCGCCTAACGACGGGAGAACACCAGCATGTCGGATCGCATCAGCATGGGAGCACTCAGCCTCGACTCGCTCGACAGCGACGGAGCCATCCGGGAGGCCGGAGCTTCTCTGGCCGGCGACACCCGGGCCGACTTCTTCAAGAAGGGCGCCCTCGGCGGCGCCGCCCTGATCGGCGGTGGCGTGTTCCTCGCCGGACTGGTCGAGCCTGCATCGGCCAAGCCCTCGAAGGCTCAGGACGTGAAGATCCTCAACTACGCGCTCACGCTCGAGTACCTCGAGTCGGAGTTCTACATCGAGGCGATCGCCAAGGGCGGGCTCAGCGGCGAGGTCCTCGACACGGCCAAGATCATCCGCGACCACGAGGTCGCCCACGTGAAGTTCCTCAAGCAGGCGCTCGGAAGCGCGGCGGTCAAGAAGCCGAAGTTCGACTTCATGAACACCACCGGCGACCAGGCGACCTTCCTGGCCACCGCCGTGGTCCTCGAGGACACCGGCGTGGCGGCCTACGCGGGGCAGGGCCCGCGGCTCCTCCAGAAGCCGGTGGTCAAGGCGGCCCTGTCGATCCACTCGGTCGAGGCGCGTCACGCGTCGCGTGTGCGCTCGCTCAACGGCGAGAACTTCGCCCCGAAGGCTTTCGACAAGCCGCTGGGCATGAAGGCCGTGCTCAAGAAGGCCGGTCCCTTCATCGACGCTTAGCGCCAGCCCCGAGAGGGGCACGGGAGGCGCAAGCCCGAGGAGTGCGGCGCCGCGTGTCACACCGGACGCGCGGCGCCCTCCTCGAAGACCTCTAGCGGAAGCGCCGCCGATACGAGCGCGTTGGGGACGTCCACCAACTCGCTCACGCGCAGCTCGGCGGCCACGCTCATCAGGATGTAAGCGGCCTCTCTCGAGAGGCCGCGCTCGTGTTCGAGCCACTGCGAGCAGCTCCATCAGGGCTCGCCGGGTGGCCAGGTTGAGATCGAGATCGCCCTGCGACCCGTCGTCGGCCAGCGGAATGCCGGTGGTGGCGAACATCGCCCGCGGCCGTCGCGGCGGCGCCTCGTAGCAGGGGAAGCCGGGCCGCCAGCCATCGCGGCGCAGCGTCACCCGCAGCGTCGCCGAGCCTCCTGTCTCGATCGCCGAGATGCAGACCTCGCCGTCACCCTGGGCGAAATGGAGGTCGCCCACCGACAGCAGCGCTCCAGGCACGTGGACGGGAATCCACAGGCGCGCGCCCGCGCCGAGATCGCGGATGTCCATGTTGCCGCCGTTCTCGCGCGGAGGGTAGGTGCGGAGGCCCTCCCGGGCGGAGGGCGGCCAGGCGTCCTCGGGATTGGGTGGATGGGTCCTGCCGCCGCGCTCGGCGAGCGCGTGCTCCCGGGCCCGCGCCCGCTCGAAGAGCTCCGCCGACGGCGCCACGCCGATCGTGCCCGCGTGCACGCAGGCGGGCACGGCCACCCCGGGCAGCTGATCCGAGCGGGCCATGGCGCCGTCCAGCTCCCAGCGCGCCAGGAAGGGACGGTCGAAGAGATCGCCGAGGAAACCCGAGCCGGGCCAGATCGCGGTCCAGCCGAAGTCGTCGGTCTCGTAGCCCAGCAGCTCGATCTCGAGCAGGTCGCCGGGCTCGGCGCCGCGCACCTCGAGGGGGCCGGTGAGCGGATGCGCGATGTTCGCGGTGGTGAGGAGATCCTCGTGCGTCGAGTCGCGCGTGAGGCTGCGGTCACGCGAGTCGCGGATCTCGAAGCTGACCTCGTCGCCGGGGTCGCACGCGGCTACCGGCTCCAGCTCTGGCCACCAGCGGTTGTGCCCGCCGGCAGCGCCCTCGTGGAGCGGCGTCGAGCGGTCGGTCTGGATACGGATCGTCACCGGGCAGCTACAGCCCGTACGACCGCCCGATCACGTCCAGCATCACCTCGTCGGTGCCGGCTCCGATCCGGTTGAGGCGCATGTCGCGCCAGGCGCGCTCGATGCCGTACTCCTTCATGTAGCCCGCCCCCCCGTGGATCTGCAGGCACTCGTCGGTCACCTCGCAGGCCATGCGAGCGGTGTAGAGCTTGGCCATGGAGATCTCGCGGACCGGGTACTCGCCGTTGTTGAAGCGCCAGGCGGTCGAGTAGACCATCTGGCGGCCGGCCTCGATCTTGGTGGCCATGTCGGCGAACTTGTGCCGGATGGCCTGGAACTTGCCGATCGGGCGGCCGAAGGCGCTGCGCTCAGTGGCGTACCGGAGCGTCTTGTCGAAGCACTTCTGGGCCCCGGCAACGCACCCCGCGGCGCCGATCAGGCGCTCGCCCTGGAGCTCCCACATGATGTGGTAGAAGCCCTTGCCCTCCTGGCCGAGCAACGCCTCCGCGGGCACGCGCACGTCCTGGAAGGCGAGCAGGGCGGTGTCCGATGAGTGCATGCCGAGCTTCTCGAGGCGCTTCTCGCGGATCACCCCCGGGGCGTCCATGTCCACGAGGAAGAGGCTGAAGCCGTCGTAGCCGGCGTCGGCGTCGGTCTTGGTCACGAGCACGATGAAGTCGGCTCGGTGCCCGTTGGTGATGTAGGTCTTCGAGCCGTTGATCACCCACTCGTCGCCGTCGCGCACCGCGCGCGTCTTGATGCCCGACACGTCCGAGCCGGCGTCGGGCTCGGTGATCCCCAGGCACGAGATCTTCTCGCCCCGGATCGACGGCACCAGGTACTCCTGCTTCTGCTCCTCGGTCCCGAAGAGGAACACCGGCGGGGTGGCCATGTCGGTGTGCACGGCCACGCCCATGGCGAGGCCGCCCGAGTTGCAGTGCGTCATCTCCTCGGCCAGCACGAGGTTGGCGTAGTAGTCGCCCCCCTGGCCGCCGTACTCCTCGGGATAGGAGAGGCCGAGGAACCCAAGCTCCCCCATGCGCCGGAACACCGAGTCCGGAAAGGTGGTCTCCTCCCACTCCTCGGCGTGCGGCGCCAGCTCCTTGGTCACGAAGCTGCGGATCGACTCGCGCAGCTGGTCGTGCTCCTCGGTGAAGATGAAGTGCTTGCGCTGGGCGGCGTGGTCGGGCTTGTGCAGCGTGTCGGCGGTGGCCATAGAGGCAAGCTAGCCGAGCGCCTCCAAAAAGTAAACAGTGGCACTTCCTACTTTCTGCACGATGTAACGCGAGCGGGGCATCCCGATACCTTGCTCACGATGAGCGAGCGCGAGTTTGATGTCGTGATCCTGGGGGCCGGGCCGGCGGGCGAGGTCTGCGCCGGCCGGCTGGGCGACGCGGGGCTGGAGACGGCGATCGTCGAGCCTCACCTGATCGGAGGCGAGTGCTCCTTCTATGCCTGCATGCCGTCGAAGGCCCTGCTGCGCCCCGGCGAGCTGCTGGCCGAGGTGCGCCGCATCCCCGGAGTGAGCGAGGCGGTGACCGGCGAGCTCGACGTGGACGCCGTCCTCGAGCGCCGCGACGAGATCATCCACGGGCTCGACGACTCGGGTATGGAGCCGTGGCTGGAGGAGAAGGGCGTGACGCTGGTGCGCGAGCCGGGCCGCCTCGACGGCGAGCGCCGCGTGATCGCGGGCGACGACACACTGGTGGCCCGCAAGGCGGTGGTGGTGGCCACGGGCACCGACGCGCTCATCCCGCCGATCGACGGTCTGCGCGAGGCGGAGCCCTGGACAAACCGCGAGGCCACCACGTCGAAGGAAGTGCCCGAGCGCCTGGTCATCCTCGGCGGCGGCGTGGTCGGGGTGGAGATGGCCCAGGCCTATCGCTCCTTCGGCGCTCAGGTCACGCTGATCGAGGCGGGCGACCGCGTGCTCTCGCGCGAGGAGCCCTTCGCAAGCGAGGACGTGCAGGAGGCGCTGACCAACGCCGGCGTGGACATCCGCACGAACGTGAAGGCCACCGCGGTGCGCGCCGCGGACGGCGAGGTGGAGGTGGACCTGGAGTCCGGCGGGCCGGCGCGCGGCGATCAGCTGCTCGTGGCCATCGGACGGCGGCCCAACACGACCGACATCGGGATCGACACCGTCGGCCTCGAGCCGGGCAAGCCGATCGAGGTGGACGACTCGATGCGCGCCAAGGATTGGCTGTACGCCATCGGCGACGTGAACGGGCGGGCGCTGCTCACCCACATGGGCAAGTACCAGGCGCGGGTGGCCGCCGACGTGATCCTCGGGGAGGACGCCTCGTGCCTGCTGGTCGATGGCCAGCGGTCACCACGGGTGGTCTTCACCGACCCCCAGGTGGCGGCGGTGGGCTACACGCTCGGCGCGGCCAAGGCCGCCGGCCTCAACGTGCGCGCCGCCGACGTGTCGACCCAGGGCAACGCCGGGGCGACCTTCTACGGGCGCAACAGCTCCGCCGGCACCACACGGCTGGTGGTGGACGAGGACCGCGGGATCATCGTCGGCGCCACCTTCACCGGCCCCGAGGTGGCGGAGCTCCTCCACGCGGCCACGGTGGCGGTGGTGGGTGAGATCCCCCTCACGCGCCTGTTCCATGCCATCGCCGCCTTCCCCACGCGCAGCGAGGTCTGGCTCTATTTGCTCGAGGAGCTCGGAATCGCCGGGCCCTGTTACCGGACCTGACGGCAGGCCCCTACAGACACCCGAGCTGCTGCTCGCGCAGGGCGCGCAGGTGCACCGCCGCCCAGCTGCGAAACGGCCGCCAGGCCTCTGAGACGTCCGCGAGCGTTCGGTCGGACCCGTAGCGCTCGATGACCTCCGCCTCCAGCCGGCGCTCGTGCCGGGGAAGCACATCCGGCGCGTTGGCCCCGCGGACCACGACCAGCTCCGCCGCGAAGGGCCCCAGTCCCTTGATCTCCTGGACCGCCCGAATGCCCTCGTCCGGATCCACCGACCGCAGCTTCGCGCCGTCGAGGCGGCCCTCGAGCGCGGCCTCGGCCACGGCCCGCAGGTACTCGGCCTTACGGCCCGGAAGGTCCAGCTCGAGCCGCCGCAGCAACTGCGGCGCCGGAAAGCTCCCCTCATCGCCGTGGCGCCCCACGAGGTCGTCACGAAAGCGTGCCGCCTGGACGATGCGGACACGCTGCGACAGCACCGCCCACGCGGCGGCCTCGTAGGGCGAGTGAAAGCCGCACGGCCGCAGGCCGGGCAGGCGCGCCTGCGCATCGGCCATGACCGGATCGCGCCGGCCGACGGCCGGCCATTCCCGGGCATCGATGTCCAGAGAGAGAAAGCGGCACGCCTGCGCAGCCGCGATCTCGAGGTCCCCCTCTCCCGCCACCACCACTCTCGCCGTGGCGTCACTCTGAGTCACCTCCACCTCGGCGCGGCTCCAATCGCCTTCGACGCAGAAGACCGAGGACAGCTTCTGCGTGTCGCCGGCGGGCGCCAGCGCCGCGGGAGCGAACCCCTCCCAGAAGCTCTTGCTGGTCGCAAGCGACCACGGCCCCAGCACCTCGACGTCGAGCTCATGACGCGCCATCGTCCAGCCTCCTGCCCCCGGAGCCTAATGCGCCCCGGACGCGTCCGATGAGTCCCGGGCGCCTCGGTGGTCCTACTCTGATGAGCACGATCAACGAGCAGGAGGAACCCATGATCGCTGACGACCGCATGCAGCTTGTGCGCGACTGCTTCGGGGCCTACGAATCGGGGGATCGCAGCGTGGTCGAGCGGCTCTTGGCCGACGACTTCACGTTCTCTGCGCCACCTGACGTGGGCATCGACCGAGCGACCTACTTCGCCCGCTGCTGGCCGAATACCAACGCGATCGAGAGGTTCGAGTACAAACGGCTCGTCGAGGCCGATGGCGAGATCTTCGTGACCTACGAGGCGACCAAGACGAACGGACAACGGTTTCGCAACACCGAGATCTTCGGCTTCACGGGCGAGGAGATCAGCTCCGTCGAGGTCTACTTCGGCTGGGACGTCGAATCCGGGAAGTAGAGGGCGCATGAACCCAGGGCCTATCGTTTCTGAGCCATGGACGTAGTAATCGCCGGTGGCCACGGTCAGATCGCCCTTCAGCTGCTGCCCCTCCTCGCCGATCGCGGTGATCGCGCGCGGGGCCTGATCCGCAATCCCGCCCACGCCGCCGACCTCGAGGCCGCCGGCGCGGAGGCGGTGCTGTGCGACATGGAGGCCGAGGAGGACCTCGCTCCGTTCGTGGAGGGCGCCGACGCCGTCGTGTTCGCCGCCGGCGCCGGTCCCGGCAGCGGTTCGGAGCGAAAGCAGACCGTCGACCTGGGCGCGGCCGTGAAGCTGCTCGAGGCCGCGCAGGCCACGGGTGCGCGGCGGTACGTGATGGTCAGCGCGATCGGGGCGTCGCACCCCGAGGACATCTCGGAGGCGATGGGCCCCTACTACGCCGCGAAGATCGAGGCCGACCGCCGGCTGGCCGAGAGCGACCTCGACTGGACCATCGTGCGCCCCGGCGGCCTGACCGACGACGCGGGCAGCGGCCTCGTCCGGGCGGGCCAGGACATCGGCTACGGCGAGATCTCCCGAGCCGACGTGGCGGCAACACTGGCCGCGGTGCTCGCCACCGACTCGACGATCGGCAAGACGTTCGACCTCATCGAGGGCGACACGCCGGTCGACGACGCCGTGCGCTCGCTCTGAGCCTGAGCCGCTGAGGGCGCCCGTCGATACGAGCTCGAAGCGCGCCCGCGCCGTGCTCGACCGCGCCCGGAGGGTGCCGCGCGGCCGGGTCACCACCTACGGCGACCTGAGCCCCGAGGCTCCGCGCTACGCCGGCGCCGTCCTCTACGCGTGCGATGACCCCGGCGTGCCCTGGCAGCGCATCGTGCGCGCCGACGGATCGCTGGCCAAGGGCGCGCGCCAGCGGCGGCTTCTGGAGGCCGAAGGCGTGCCGTTTCGCGGCGAGCGCGTGGACATGCGCGCCGCGTGGGTGGAGGTCTGACTCAGCTCGTCTGGACGATCAGCACGTCGCAGGCGGCCCGGTGCGAAACCGTGTTGGGGATGCTGCCCAGCACGCGGCGGTGCATCCCCTTGTTGCCCACCACGATCAGGTCGGCGCCCACGGCATCCGCGACGTCGAGAATGGCCTGGCCCGGCTCAGCGGTGGATGCGTGCTGCGACACGTCGACGTCCTGCGCGCCGAGGCGCGCCAGCGTGCGCTCGAGAGCCACGTCAGCCTGGAAGTCCGGCCCGGCGGCGGGCGAGGCCGAGCCTCCCACGACCGGGGCGGGGGCCGGGTCGTGAGCGGTCACCACATGCAGCGCCGCCTCGCCCGAGCGCGCCAGCTCCAGCGCCTTGGCCAAGGCCAGGTCGGCCGTATCGGACCAGTTCGTGCCCACCACGATCGTCCGGAACGGCATAGCGGCGCCCGCTCAGCTCGTCTGGACGATCAGCACGTCGCAGGGCGCCCGGTGGGACACCTTGTTGGGGACGCTCCCGAGAACGCGCCTCGCCCCCTGCATCCCCCGGCTGCCCAGGACGATCAGATCGGCGCCGGCCTCGCCCGCCACCGCGAGGATGGCGTCGGCCGGGTCGCCCTTGGGCGCGCGCACCTCGATCTCCACGCCGTCGGCTTGCGCCCGGGCCTTCGCGCGATCGAGCACGCCCTCCACCTCGAAATCCGGTCCGACCGACCATTCGGACGCCTCAGCAGCAGGAGCCCCGCCGGTCACCCTCGTTGCGGAGGGCGCATAGGCGCTGACCACGTGCAGCCGCGCTCCGGTGACCCGGGCCATCTCGAGCGCCCGGGCAAGCGCTCGGTCGGCGGTTGCCGAGCCGTCTGTTCCTACGACGATCGAGCTGAACATTGAGGCAGTGTCTCACGCTGTAGGCGTTGTGGCTGACCCCGGCAGCACCGGTCCAGTAGAAATCGCGCCTCGTGTCCTACGAGACCATCCTCTATGACGTGCGCGACGACGGGGTCGCGACCGTCACGCTCAACACGCCCGACAACCGCAACGCCCTCTCGAACCAGCTGCTCGCCGAGCTGACCGAGGCCTTCGAGGCGGCGGGCGCGGACGATCGGGTGCGCTGCGTCGTGCTCACGTCCTCACACGAGAAGGTCTTCTCCTCCGGCGCGGCGCTCGACAGCTTCGCCGCGGAAGTGCCACCGGTGCACAAGCATTTCGCCACCGAGCGGTTCCCGCAGCTCTTCACCACGATCATGGGCCTGAGCAAGCCGACCCTTTGCGCGGCCAACGGCCACGTGCTCGCCGGGGCGCTCGGCCTGGCGCTGTGCTGCGACCTGATCGTGGCCCGGGAGGGAGCTCGCTTCGGCACCCCGGAGATCAACGTGGGCGCCTTTCCCTTCATGATCATGGCTTTGATCTACCGCAATGTCCCGCGCAAGAAGACCAACGAGCTGTTGCTGTTGGGCGAGCAAATCTCGGCCGAGGAGGCGCGCGAGGCCGGGATCGTCAACCGGGTGGCGCCGGCCGAGGAGTTCGGCGCCCTCGTCGACGACTGGTCCCAGCGACTCGCCGCGAAGTCGCCCGTGCTGATGCGCCTGGGCAAGCGGGCGATGTACCGCCAACTCGACATGCCCTTCGAGGACGCGCTCGACTTCCTGCGCTCGCAGCTCTCGATCGCGTTGACCACCGACGACATCCAGGAGGGCGTGAAGGCGTTCTTCGAGAAGCGCGAGCCGCACTGGACGGGGCGATGAACGTCTCGCTCATCTGCCTCTGCTGCCGCACGTCAGACCGAACGCCGGGGGCGGCGCTGGGCGCGATGACGCTCGCCCCGCTGATCGGCAAGCGCCTCGGGATCGAGCCGCGCACCATCGGCAGCCGGGGCGAGCCGCGGGAGGCCGGCTACGAGGAGGACCTGACCGAGTCGCGCGGCTGCCTGCTCGAGGCGGGCGGGCAGGTGGACGACGCGCTCGCCGGGGGGAACGTGCCGGTGATGACGGCTTCCGACTGCTCTATCTCGGTCACCACCCTGCCCGCCGCGCTGCGCCACCGCGCGGAGGCCAAGGTGCTCTGGCTCGACGCCCACGCGGACTACAACACCCCGGCCACCACCGCGAGCGGCTACCTGGGCGGCATGTGCCTGGCGGGAGCGTGCGGGGAGTGGGACGCCGGCCTCGGCGACACCATCTCGCCGGAGCAGGTGGTGCTCGCCGGTATCCGCGACCTCGACTCGGGCGAGCGCGAGCTGCTCGAGCGCAGCCCGGCGACGGTGATCGGCGCGAGCCCGGTCGAGACGCTCGTGGCGGTCAAGAACGCGCTCGCGGGCGAGCCCGTGTTCGTCCATCTCGACCTCGACGTGCTCGACCCGGAGGAGTTCCCGTCCGCGAACCCGGTGCCCGGGGGCCTCTCCTCGGACAAGCTCTACGACCTGATGGAGGCGGTGGCCGACGACTCGGAGCTGGTCGGGGTCGAGATCACCGCCTTCGAGGCGCCCGAGGACGATGACGAGCGGGCGGACATGGCGGAGACCGCCATGCGCGTGCTCGACCCGATGCTCGACCGCCTCTCGCGCCCGTGACCGAGCGCGCGGCCGCGGGCCAGCTGGTGGCCCGCCCGTCGCTGCGCTCGCTGGTGGACGAGCTGCACGAGCGCCGCGAGCAGGCGCGCGCAGGAGGAGGGGAGGAGCGCATCGCGCGTCAGCACGAGCAGGACAAGCTCACCGCCCGCGAGCGCATTGCCCTCCTGATCGACGAGGGTACGTTCGTCGAGCTCGGCATCCACGGCCGCCCGCACTTCTCCCAGCGGGCGATGGAGAGCAAGCCCGCCCCCGCCGACGGAGTGATCACCGGCTACGGCAAGGTGGACGGGCGCCCGGTGGCCGTCGCGGCCTACGACTTCACGGTCATGGCCGGCTCGATGGGCATGACCGGGGAGCTCAAGGTTACGCGCCTGCGTGAGCTCGCCCTGGGCAAGCGCATCCCGATGGTGTGGCTGCTCGACTCGGCCGGCGCGCGCATCCAGGAGGCGGCCGGCTCGCTGTTCGCGGGGTCGGGGCACCTGTTTCGCGAGGAGGTGATCGCAAGTGGCGTGATTCCTCAGGTGGCCGCGCTGATGGGGCCGTGCGCGGCGGGCACGGCCTACATTCCGGGACTAGCCGACTTCGTGCCCATGGTCAAGGGCCGCGGCTCGATGGCGCTGGCGGGCCCGCACCTGACCAAGGCGGTGACCGGCGAGGACGTGACCCAGGAGGAGCTCGGCGGCACGCGCGTGCACACGCGCGTGTCGGGGGTGGGTGACCTGGAGGTCGACTCCGACGAGGACTGCGTAGCGGCGATCCGCTCCTACCTGTCCTTCTTCCCCTCCAACTGCGAGGAGGCGCCGCCGCGCCGCGAGAGCGCCGACCCGGCGGAGCGCGCCGACGAGGACCTGCTCGACATCCTGCCCGACTCGCCCCGCCATCCCTACGACATGTACGAGCTGATCCGGCGCATCGTCGACGACGGCGAGTGGTTCGATCTCAAGCCGCGCTGGGCCCGCACGATCATCACCTGCCTCGCCCGCATGGGCGGCCGCCCGGTGGGCATCGTGGCCAACCAGCCCAAGCACCTGGGTGGGATCCTCGAGAACGACTCGGCCGACAAGGCGGCGCGCTTCATCAACCTGTGCGACGCCTACGGCATCCCGCTGCTGTTCCTCATGGACGTGCCCGGCTTCATGGTGGGCACGAAGGTCGAGCGGGCCGGCATCATCCGACACGGGGCGAAGATGCTCTACGCGGTGTCGCGGGCCACGGTGCCCAAGGTCACCGTGATCGTGCGCAAGGCCTACGGCGCCGGCTACTACGTGATGTGCGGCAAGGCGTACGAGCCCGACCTGATCGTCGCCTGGCCGAGCGCCGAGATCTCGGTGATGGGCCCCGAGGGCGCCACCAACATCATCTTCCGCAAGCAGATCGAGGCCAGCGAGGATCCCGACGCCACGCGGGCCGAGATGATCGAGGGGATCCGCAAGACGATCGACCCCTACATCGCCGCCGGAAACGCGATGATCGACGACATCATCGACCCGCGCGAGACGCGGCCAACCGTCATCCGCGCGCTCGAGATGGCACAGACCAAGAGGGTGGAGCGACCTTGGAAAAAGCACGGCGTAACGCCCGTCTAGAGCCCCGCCGCCGCGAGTTTCTCGCCGCGGGGGCCGTGTCCGGCGCGGCCGTCCTCCTGCCCGCCGGGGTGTCGGCGGCCGGGGCGCGCCGGCGCACACGGCGCAAGGTGGACGTGGTGATCGTGGGCGCCGGCCTCGCTGGGCTCGAAGCGGCGCGGCGCCTGGCGCGCGCGGGCAGGGAGGTCTGCGTGCTCGAGGCGCGCGGGCGGGTGGGCGGGCGCACGCTCAACCACCGCGTGGAGTCTGGGGTGATCGCGGAGCTCGGCGGGCAGTACGTCGGGCCGACACAGGACCGCCTGCTCGGCCTGGCCCGGTCCCTGGACGTCGACATCTTCCCCACCTACAACGAGGGGAACAACGTGCTCCGCCTCGACGGCCGGCGCTCGCTCTACCCGGCCAATCCCGGCCTGTCGCCGGATCCGGACTTCCAGGAGGCCATCCTCACGGCGATCGGCAAGCTCGACCCGATGGCCGCCGAGGTGCCGGTGGACGCCCCCTGGAAGGCGCCACGCGCCAACGAATGGGACGCCATCACGCTCGAGGCGTTCAAGCAGCGCAACCTCACCCGGCCCGGGGCCAAGAAGCTCTTCGATGTCGCCTGCGAGGCGATCTGGGGCGCGGAGCCGCGCGAGATGTCGCTGCTGTACGCCCTGGCCTACACCGCCGCTGCCGGCAACGAGCAGGAGCCGGGCAGCTTCACCCGCCTCGTGACCACCGCCGGCGGGGCGCAGGAGTCGCGCTTCGTGGGCGGGTCGCAGCGGATCGCTCAGATCCTCGCCCGCCGGCTGGGCGAGCAGGTGGTGCTTCGCTCGCCCGTGCGCAGCATCGAGCAGGGCCGCGGACGGGTGATCGTGAGCAGCGACCGCGTCGTCGCCGAGGCGGCCCAGGTAATCGTCGCGGTGCCTCCCGCGGTGGCCGCGCTGATCGACTTCACTCCCGCTCTGCCGCGCGCCAAGCGCCGGCTGCTGAAGGGGATCGTGCCCGGCAAGCTGATCAAGTGGGAGGCGGTGTACGAGGAGCCCTTCTGGCGTGCGCAGGGGCTCAGCGGCCAGGGGGTCTCCGACGTGGGCCCGGCCAACAGCACCTTCGACAACACGCCGCCCTCCGGCTCGCCCGGGATCCTGTTCGGCTTCGTGGGGGGTGACCAGGCCCGGCGGTTTGCCCGGCTGCCGCGCGCCGCGCGGCGCGAGGCCATACTCGGCAACTTCGTCGACTTCTTCGGCGACGCCGCTCGCGACCCGCGCGCCTCCTTCGAGCTCAACTGGGCGCGCGAGGCGTGGACGCGCGGCTGCCCCGTCGGTCACACCGGGCGCAGGGTGCTCACCCGCTACGGGCCCGCGTTGCGGCGGCGGACGGGGCGTATCCACTGGGCGGGCACCGAGACGGCCACCTACTGGAACGGCTACATGGACGGCGCCGTGCGATCGGGGGAGAGGGCCGCGGCGGCGGTGCTCGGCGGCGGTTGAGTCTCGGGCTCGGTGGCCGATTAACCGGCCATGAAGCGCTTTGCCCTCGCCGGTCTCGTCTTTCTGGCGCTGCTCGCGGCGCCGGCCGCCGCCTCCGCGCAGGTGGAGCTGGTCCCGCCCGAGGTGAGCGGCTTCTCGCTCACGCCGCGCGTGTTCTCCGTTGGACCGCAGCAGGGCACCACGCTGCGCTACACCCTGTCCGAGGACGCCACCGTCTACGTGGCCATCATCCGCCTGCGTCCCGGTTTGCTCTCCGAGGGTGACTGCCTCCCCGTGACCACCGAGGCCGGGCGCAGGTCGCGCCGGCGCCGCCCGGCACGCCGCTGCGCCGCCCAGACGCTGATCACGATCTTCACCCGCCGCGGGGTGACCGGGGCCAACTCCTTCCGTTTCGCGGGTCGACTGGCCGGCCGCACAGTGCGGCCGGGGCGCTTTCGCCTAACGATGAACGCGATCGACGCCGCGGGGAACACCTCGCCGGCTCGCTCGGCGCGCTTTCGGATCGCTCCTCGCCGCAGGTAAGTCTCGCCGGGCCGTGGCCCCGCGCTTCTTCGCCGACCAAGAGGACTTTCGCGCCTGGCTGGAGAAGCACCACGCGACCGAGAGCGAGCTGTCCGTGGGCTTCTACAAGAAGGGCTCGGGCCGGCCCAGCATGACCTGGTCGCAAGCGGTCGACCAGGCGCTCTGCTTCGGGTGGATCGACGGCCGGGTCAACTCCATCGACGCCGAGAGCTACATGCACCGCTTCACGCCGCGCAAGCGCGGGAGCAACTGGAGCAAGGTCAACATCGCCAAGGTGGCCAAGCTCACCGAGGCCGGGCTGATGCGCCCGGCCGGGCTCGCGGCCTTCGAGGCGCGCACCGAGGCCCGCTCGGGGATCTACGCCTTCGAGCAGGACGAGCCGGCGGACCTCCCGCCGGAGTTCGAGGAGCGCCTGCGCGCCGACGCCGCGGCCTGGGAGTACTGGCAGGCTTCGGCGCCGAGCTACCGGCGGACCGCGACCCATTGGGTGATGAGCGCCAAGCGCGAGGAGACCCGCGAGCGTCGTCTCTCACAGCTGATCGAGAGCTCGGCGGCGGGGCGCAACGCCCCGCCGTTCGTCTCGTACCGCGGCTCGACTTAGCCGCGTCGATCGGTAAGAGTAGGCAGTGGCACTTCCTACTCTCTGCCTGCGAGGACCATGAGCCGCTTCGAGGACCCCTGCATCATCACCTGTTCGATCTCGGGCGCGGTGGCCAACCGCGACCAGTGCCCGGCGATCCCCTACACCCCGGACGAGTACGCGGCCGAGGCACGCCGGGCGGTGGACGAGGGCGCCGCGATGATCCACGTCCACGCGCGCACGCCCGACGGCGTGCCGAGCTTCGAGGTGGAGGACTTCCGGGCGATCACCGAGGCCATCCGGGCGGAGGTCGACGACGTGATCGTCAACTACTCGACCGGCGCCATCGGCGTGCCCACCGAGAAGCGCATCGCCTATCTGCGCGAGCTGCGCCCCGACGTGGCTGCTCTGAACATGAGCTCGATGAACTACGCGAAGTACTCGGCCAAGCGCAAGGAGTTCGTGTTCAGCGCCGTGTTCGAGAACTCCTTCGACACGATCACCGAGTTCCTCCAGGCCATGAACGAGCTCGGGATCCGGCCCGAGCACGAATGCTTCGACTCCGGTCACGTGGCCAATCTCGATCCGCTGATCGACATGGGACTGCTCGCGGCGCCGCTGCAGATCTCGTGCGTGATGGGGGTGAACGGCGGCATCCGCCCGACCCCGCAGAACCTGGCCCACATGGCCGGCCAGATCCCGGGCGGAGCGGAGGGCCCGAACAACTGGGGAGTGATCGGGATCGGCCGCGGCCAGTGGCGCCTGGTGGCGGCGGCGGCCGCGCTCGGGGGCAACGTGCGCGTGGGCCTCGAGGACAACTTCTACCTCCCCGGCGGCGAGATGGCGGGCTCCAACGGCGACCTGATCGCACGCGCGCGACGCCTGGTGGAGGACGTCGGCCGGCGCGCCGCGTCGGTGGGTGAGGCGCGGGAGCTGCTCGGCGTCCCGCGCAAGGTGTCGGTGTGAGCGGCGCGCTCGAGGGCATCCGGGTCCTCGACCTCTCGCGCCTGCTGCCCGGCGGCTTCTGCTCGCTGCTGCTGGCTGACTTCGGCGCCGAGGTGCTCAAGGTCGAGGACACCGGCATGGGTGACTACGTGCGCTGGTCACCGCCCTACCACGAGGGCGCCGAGGACTCGGCGAAGTCCGCGCTCTTCCTCTCGCTGAACCGCGGCAAGCGCTCGATCCGCGTCAACCTCAAGGAGGACGCGGGGCGGGAGGTGCTGCTTCGGCTGGCGAGCGAGTACGACGTGCTGCTGGAGTCGTTTCGGCCCGGAGTGCTGGATCGCCTCGGCGTGGGCTGGGAGCGCCTGCGCGCCGAGAACCCGCGCCTCGTGTACTGCGCCATCAGCGGGTACGGGCAGGACGGGCCCTACACGGGTCGCTCGGGACACGACCTCAACTACCTCGGCCTCAACGGCGTGCTGGGGCTGACCGGCGACGCGGGCGGCCCGCCGGTGCAGTCGGGCGGGCAGATCGCCGACCTGGGCGGCGGGGCCTTGATGGCCGCGTTCGGGATCCTGGCCGCCCTGAGAGAGCGCGAGCACAGCGGCGAGGGTCAGCTCGTGGACGTGTCGATGTTCGACGGCTCGCTCTCCTGGCTGGCCATGGTGGCGGCCAAGTACCTGTGCGACGGCGTGGTCCCCGAGCGCGGCGACGACTGGCTGTCGGGGCGGCTCGTCTGCTACCGGCCCTACGAGTGCCGCGACGGCTGGGTGACGCTGGGCGCGCTCGAGCCGAAGTTCTGGCAGGCCTGGTGCCGGGGGGTGGGGCGCGAGGACCTGGTCGAGCAGCAGTTCGAGCGGCCCGGGTCGGAGACCCACGCGGAGGTCGAGCGCATCTTCCGCGAGCGCACGCGCGACGAATGGAGCGAGTTCGCCGCGAGCCACGACTGCTGCCTCGAGCCGGTGCTCGGCCTCGACGAGACGCTCGACTCGGAGCTCGTGCGGGCGCGCGAGATGGTGGTGGGGATCGACCAGCCCGGAACCGACGGAGTCGACCTGCTCGGTGTGCCGGTCAAGCTGTCGCGCACGCCGGGGGCACCGGCGGGTCCGGGGCCGGCGCTAGGCGAGCACACCGACGAGGTGCTCGGCGCCCTCGGGTACTCGCCGGACGAGCTGCGCTCTCTTCGCGACGCGGGGGCGGTGGCGTGAGCCAGAACGGGTTCTTGAAGATGAAGCAGCTGGCCGAGGCCAGCGGCGTGAGCGCGGGCACGATCAAGCACTACCTGCGCGAGGGACTGCTGGGCGAGGAGGCCGGGATCGTGAAGACCTCGCGCAACATGGCCTACTACCCGCCCGAGCTGGTCGAGCGCATTCGCCTGATCAAGCAGCTGCAGGAGGAGCGCTTCATGCCGCTCAAGGTGATCAAGGCGATGCTCGACGAGGACCCCGAGCGCGCGCGGACGCTGATCGAGCTCGAGGAGCTGATCCTCGAGCGCGCCCAGGCCGGCGAGCGCGAGCGGGTCTCGGCGGCGGAGCTGCGGCGCCGCTGCGACATCCCCCAGGAGGTGCTCGACCGCCTGGCCGAGCTCGAGGTGGTCACGCCGAACTCACGCGGCTACGGGCCGCGCGACGTGGAGATCGTCGAGGCGATCAGCCGCTTTCGCGCCGGGCGGCTACGACGAGCGCATCGGCTTCACCGTGTACGACACGCTGCGCTACAAGCATGCGCTGGAGGAGCTGGTGAAGGAGGAGGTCCAGGTGCTCATGGACCGCCTGGCCGGCGAGCTCGAGCCCGATCGCGCCGCCGAGCTGATCGCCGCCGGCTCGGAGCCCTTGAACGACCTGATGGCCGCGCTGCACCAGAAGGCGCTGGTGGGCGAGCTGCGCCGCCAGCGCGCCGCCCGCGGCTAGCCGTAGGTGATGACTGAGCGGATGCCCTCTTGGCGCTCCATCGCCGCGAAGGCGTCGTTGACCTCGTCGAGCCTCAGGCGCCGCGTGACCAGCGACTCCAGGTCGAGGTCGCCGGCCAGGTAGAGGTCCACCAGCTCGGGCACGCGGTCGCGGCCCTTGGCTCCTCCGAAGGAGGCGCCGGCGATGCGCCGGCCGGTGATCAGGAAGCGCGGCACCACCTCGAGCACCTCGCCCTTGCCCGCCACTCCGGCGATGGTGCACAGGCCCCAGCCCATGCGCGCCGACTCCACGGCCTGGCGCATCACGCCGACGATGCCGGTGGCCTCGAAGGTGTAGTCGGCGCCGAAGCCGTCGGTCATCTCCAGGATCTTCTCCACCGTGTCGGGCCCGCCGACCATGGTGTCGGTGGCGCCCTGGCCGCGGGCGTGCTCGAGGCGCTCCTCGGAGAGGTCGACGGCGATGATCCGCTCGGCGCCCGAGAGCCGGCAGCCGGCCACCGCGCCCAGGCCCACCAGCCCGGCTCCGAACACGACGCAGGTGGAGCCCGCCTCGACCTTGGCGATGTAGAGCGCGGCGCCGATGCCCGTGGTGGCACCACAGGCCAGCGTGCACACCACGTCGAGCGGCGCGTCGGGGTCGACCTTGGCCAGCGCGATCTCGGGGAGGACGGCGGCCTCCGCGAAGGTGCTGGTGCCCATGAAGTGGCGGATGCGCTCGCCGTCGCGGTTGAGCCGCGTCGTGCCGTCGGGCAGGTGTCCCTGGTTCTGCTGGTCGCGGATGGCGAGGCAGATGTTGGTCTTGTCCGAAACGCAGTGGACGCACTCGCGGCACTGCGGCGAGAAGAGCGTGACCACGTGGTCGCCGGGCGCCACGCTCGTCACCCCTTCGCCCACGTCCTCGACCACGCCGGCACCCTCGTGGCCGAGCACGGTCGGCGCGTAGCCCGAGGGATCCGCTCCGCTCGCGGTGTAGAGGTCGGTGTGGCACACGCCGCAGGCGGCGAGGCGCACGAGCACCTCGCCCGGGCCGGGCCCGTCGAGCCCGACCTCCTGGACCACGAGCGGCTGGGCGAACTCCTCGAGAACGGCGGCGCGGATCTGCATGGGCCGCGACCCTAGCGAGCGCGGCCTCAGCCACGGGCGCCGGCCCGCGTAGCCGATGGTGCGCTCGCGCGAAACGCTGCTCGCGCGCACGATCTCGAAGCTCGGGATGTGCGACCTCGGTGGGCACGTAGCGCACGCGCTTGACGCCGATGCCGTTCGGACCGGACCGCAGCGCGAGCAGCACCACCATCCCGTCCTGGCTCTCGGGCGGGCAGCAGTTCGCGGTCTGGTTGGAGAGCAGGTTGCCCTCGCCGTAGACCACCGGCTTGCCGTTCACTCGCCGGATCGGCTGCACCACGTGCACGTGCTGGCCGATCACCGCGGTCACGTCGGGCGAGGCGGTGAGCTTGCGGGCGACCGTGCGCTGGAACTCCGAGCGGCTCGTGCTGGTACTCGGTGCCCCAGTGCAGGCTCACGAGCACCACGTCGGCCCCGGCGCGACGAGCCCGGCGGGCGTCGGCGAGCATCCGTTTCGGGTCGGCCAGGTTCAGCCGCCAGCCCTCCTCGGGCGGCGTCAGGCCGGGAATGAGATCGGTGTAGGCCAGCAGGGCCACCTTCACGCCCTTCGCTTGGAGCATCGCGGCACGCGGCGCGCTGGGGGAGGCGTTGGTTCCCGAGTGGGCCACCCCCACCCGGTCGAGGCGCTTGAGCGTGAAGTCGATGCCCTCGATGCCGCCGTCCAGCGAGTGGTTGGAGGCGGTGCTGCACGCGTCCCAGCCCGTCCAGGCGATCGCGCCGGCCAGGCCCTGCGGCGCCTGGAACACGGGCTCGCCCGACGGCGTGCCGGCGGTCAGCGGCTGTTCGAGGTGGCAGATGCCCAGATCGGCCCGGCTCACGATCTGCTTCACCTGCTTCAGCATGGGCCGGAACTGGTAGCGCTCGCCGCCCCCGTAGGCCAGGGCCTGGGCGGAGACCGGGCCGTGGATGAGCAGGTCGCCGCTCACGGCGATCTTCAGCTTGACCGGGAGGTCCGCGTCGGTCTCGGCCGGCCTCTCGCTCGGCGCCGTCCTCTCCTCGCCGTGCCGCCGTCGTCGCCTGCGAGGGCGCCGACGCCTACCCCGGCAATGAGGGCGGGTACGGCCAGAGCCACGATGCGCCGCCGCCAGAACGTACGTTGGCGGGCGTCCACCGGGTCGCTACCTGACCGGCTTCACCCGTGGCCGCCGTCCCGCGGTGGCGACCGTTCGGTTCCAGGATGTCGAGCCCGGGCTCGCCGGAAGCACCCGGTAGTCGGGATGGCGGACGTAGGTGGGCACGTAGCGCACGCGGCGTGCCCTCACCTTGCCGTCCGCGGCCACGAAGTCGATCAGGGCGACCAGGCCGTCCTGCGCCTCGGCCGGGCAGCACGCCGCCGTCTGGTTGGAGACCAGGTTGCCCTCGCCGAACACCACGGGCTTGCCGTTGATGAAGCGGATGGGCTGGACCACGTGCACGTGCTGGCCGACCACGGCGGATATGAGCGGGGACTTGGTGAGGCGCCGGGCCAACGACAGCTGGGAAGGGCTGACTTCGTGGACGTACTCGTCGCCCCAGTGGAGGTTCACGATCGCCGTGTCGGCGCCCTGGCGGTGGGCCCTCCTGGCCTCGGAGAGGATGGCTTTCGCGCTTGCGAAGTTGACCGCCCACGGGGTCGGCACCGCCTGCCCGTTGCTCACCGCCGTGTAGGAGAGAAAGGCGATCTTGGTGTCCTTGACGGTCAGGATCGTCGGGCGCCCGCGCTCCTGCGCCGAGCGCGCCGTGCCGGTGTGCGCGAGGCCGGCGCGGTCGAGGGCCTCGAGCGTGGTGCGCACGCCGTAGCTGCCGGCGTCGAGCGAGTGGTTGGACGCGGTGCTGCAAGCGTCCCAGCCCACCGGTCTTGATCGAGCCGGCCAGGCCGGGCGGGGTGCGAAACGAGGGATAGCCCTGCACCGGGCCGGGCACGAGCGGGGTCTCGACGTGGCAGAGGGCCAGGTCGGCGCCGGCGATGCGCCCACGGATCGAGCGGAACATGGGCGCGAAGTCATAGCGCCGCGCCGTTCCCGTAGGCCAAGGCCTGAGCCGCCACGGGAGAGTGGATCAGAAAGTCGCCGGAGGCGGCGACGGTGAAGCGCTCGGGCGGGGCCCCGACCCCCTGGGACCACGCGAGCGCAAAGGCGACGAGGGCGACCTTCATGCCTGGCCCGCGAGGGTGGCAGATTTGTTACGCCGGCGCTGGTCCCTGGTCGCATACGACCAGCAATGATCGGGCCATGGACGGTGAGGGGGTAATTGAGCCCCATAGTGGGGCCCAATCGCACTCTCGGCGGCCGGATGCCCTGATTGCCGAGCTTTCCGACCGCCAGCACGGTGTGGTTGCTCGCCGGCAGCTGCTCGAGCTGGGCATCGGCCGGAGGGCGATCGGGCACCGATTGGAGCGAAGAAGGCTGCGAGAAGTTCATCGCGGCGTTTACGCAGTGGGCAGTCGACGCCTGACACGGTCGGGCACCTGGATGGCGGCGGTGCTCGCTTGCGGGCCGGATGCCGCGCTGAGTCATCGCTCGGCGGCTGCGCTGTGGGGTATTCGCCGCGGAGACCCGGTCCGGACCGAGGTCAGCGCCCCCGGATGGGCCGGTCGACGCAAGGGCATCCGAGCCCACCGGGCGGTGCTCCAACCCGACGAGATCACCATGGTGGACGGCATCCCGGTAACAACCGCGCGCGCACGATCTTCGACCTGGCTGCCGTCGTGAGCCGCCACGAAGACGAGAGAGCCATGGAGGAAGCCGAGGCGCGGCGGCTCTCCGACCACACTCCCCTGGCTGCTCTCGTCGCGCGGTACCCCGGGCGACGAGGGACCGCAACCCTCAAGGACATCATGCGCGCGGAGCAGCGCTCAGCAGGCATCACCCGCAGCGAACTCGAGGATCGCTTTCTGCGCTTCCTTGCCGAGCGTGGGCTCCCGCCGCCCGCCCCCAATGCCTGGCTCCACCTCGAAGAACACTGGATCGAAGGGGACTGCGTCTGGGCCGAGCATCGGCTCGTCGTAGAGCTGGACAGCTGGCGGCACCACAACAGCAAGGGCGCGTTCAGGCGCGACCGCGCGCGCGACCGGCGCCTCAGGGTCGCCGAGTGGGAGCCGATTCGCGTGACTGCATGGGACCTCGAGGAGGACCCCGACAGGCTCTGCGGCCGAGCTCGCCGACCTGCTCACCAGCGCACGTCGTGCCACTCCATGACGCCGTAACCGCTCTCCAGCTCGAGCCCGCCCGGGAGCGTCCCGGCGAACGAGCCGAAGGGCTGGCGGTAGTCGCTGCGCACGATCAGCCGGTTGGTGTGGTCCTCGCGCGCCGACCACTCGGTGAAGCTCAGGTCGCCCACCCGCGAGAGGTCGGCGGCGAACTCCACCGGGCCGACCTCGTGGGGCGAGCCCTCGATCCATACCGTGCGCTCGCTGCCGGCCGGCGCGTCGTGCACGCCGTCGACCAGGTTCCAGGCCACCGGCCGGCCATCGCGCGCACGGCCCACGCCGGCCGACCAGCGCCACGAGGTGCGCCGGGCGTGGTAGCCGGCGGAATCGTCGACGAAGCCAAAAGGACCGTCGAACGCCAGCTCACGGCCCGCCACCCTTACCTGCCCTCTCACCGCGATCCCGGCCTGCTTTCGCGTCCAGATGTAGGAGCGGCCGTGGCCCGACACCACCTCGACGCCGGGACCCTCCTCCAGCGAGAAGAGATCGACCACCCCGTCGCCAGGACGCGGCCCTTCGTACAGCGAGCCGTCGGGCAGCGCCACGGCCCACCAGCGCTGCAGCATCCCGGCCACCCGGGCGCGGCCGATGCACAGCATCAGCTCCGGCGAGTAGACGGCCACATAGCGCCAGCGCTTCAGCGGCCGGCGGTCGCGCACGAGCGGCATCCGCTCCGGGGGCAGGGGAAGCCCCAGCGAGCGGACGGCGGCACCGCGAACCGGTAGTTTCGGCATTCCCGCGCAGTACACTCCAGATTGACTGGTCAGTCAACGAGGGAGGGAGCGCTCTGCGCGCCGCGGCAGTCCAGCTCGAATGCACCACTGACGTCGATCGCAACCTCGAAGAGGCGCAGCGGCTCGTCCGCGCGGCCGCGGACGACGGCGCCGAGCTCGTCGTCCTCCCCGAGCGCCTCGACATCCGCGGCGCGCCGTGCGCAGTACGCGGCGGTCGCGGAGGGCCTGGACGGCCACGTCGTCGGCTGGGCCCGCGGGCTCGCCGCGCGAGCTGGGCATAGACCTCGTGGCGGGCTCGATCGCCGAGAGGCGCGAGGGTCACGAGCGCGTGGCCAATACCTCGGTTCACGCCGGCCCCGACGGCGAGATCAAGGCGGTCTACCGCAAGATCCACATGTTCGACGTGGAGGTGGGCGGCGTCGAGTACCGCGAGTCCGAGTACTCCGAGCCCGCGCGAGGAGATCGTCCTGTCGGAGACGGCGGACGGCGTGGGCCTCGGGCTGACCGTCTGCTACGACCTGCGCTTCCCCGAGCTCTACCGGATCCTCGCGCTGCGGGGAGCCCGCATCGTCACCGTGCCCGGCGAACTTCACCCGCGTGACCGGCGAGGCGCACTGGGAGGTGCTGCTGCGCGCGCGGGCCATCGAGAACCAGGTGTTCGTGATCGCGCCCGGACAGGGCCGCGGCACCGGCCCCGAGACCGACAGCTACGGCAACTCGATGATCGTCGACCCGTGGGGCGAGGTGCTCGCTCGGGCGGGCGGCGAAGGAGCATGCGTCGTGGCCGCCGAGCTCGACCTCGCGCGACAGGACGAGATCCGCGAGAAGCTGCCCAGCCTGGCCAACCGCGTGGCCGGGGCGTACCGCTGGCCCGTAGGAGGCGCCGGTCTCGTGAAGGCCGCCGCCGTCGACAAGCGCCGCATGATCCTCGACGCCGCTGTGCGCGTCTTCGCCACCCGCGGCTTTCACCACTGCCGCGTCTCCGACGTGGCCGACGAGGCCGGCGTGGCCTACGGGCTCGTCTACCACTACTTCAGCTCCAAGGAGGAGATCCTCAACACCCTCTTCCTCGAGCGCTGGCAGATCATGCTCGACGCGATCGCCGAGATCGACTCGCGGGAGGTGCCGGCGCGCGACAAGCTCTACGGGGTCGCGGGCTTCATCATCGATTCCTACCGCCACGACCCCGACCTGATGAAGGTGATCATCGTCGAGGTCACCCGCGCCGCCAACTCGTTCGGCGCGCTGCACCTGGCGCGCATCCGCGAGGCCTACGCGGGCATCGCGAACATCGTCGAGTCGGCGCGCGAGCGAGGGCTCGTTCAAGTCGGCGCATCCCGTCCGAGTTCGCGGCGATGTGCTTCTACGGGGCGATCGAGCAGCTGCTGACGGGATGGATCTTCGAGGTGCTTCCGCGCACCGACGAGGAGTTCGAGCGAGCCAAGGGGCTGGTGGTGGAGGCCATCTGCGGCGGCCTCGAGTCGGCTCACAACGGCGCGTCTGGTTGAATCCCGCCCGCCGATGAACAATGACCTCACCAAGCGGCTCATGTGGACCGGCCTGCTGGCCGGCCTGGGCGCGCTCTCGTCGATCGTCGCCAATCGGCTGGCCACCGCGCTATGGCTGCGGCTCTTCAAGGAAGACCCGCCGGTCGACCGATGAGCGACGAGTCCGATCAGGCCCCGACCGCCGGCGCCGGCGCCGTCAACCAGGGCGCGACCGGCTCGCGGCCGATGGGTGAGAGCCCGCTCAGCGTCAAGAGCGAGAGCGACGCATTCTCCGAGCGCCCGGAGGCCTTCGTCGGCGGCGCGTTCGCCGGCGGGTTCGCGCTCGCCGTGATCCTGAGAAGGCTGACGCGATGAGCTTCGACGACGGCGGACGCCCGCCGACCGCGGAGAAGAAGCTCGGCGAGATCGTCACCGAGGTGACCGAGAAGGCCTCGCTGCTCGTCCGCCAAGAGGTCGAGCTGGCCAAGGCCGAGGTCACCGACAAGCTCACCAAGCTCGGGCGGGGCGCGGCGGCCGCCGCGGCCGCGGGCGTCTTCCTCGTGTTCGGCGTGACGATGTTCTTCCATTTCTCGGCCTGGATCATCAACGACCTGTTCGACTGGAACAGCGTCTGGCCCGGCTTCCTCATTGTCACGGTCGTCCTTTTCATCCTCGCGGCCATCGCCGGCTTCCTGGCGTACCGCTTCTTCAAGAAGGGCTCTCCGCCCATCCCGCAGATGGCCATTGACGAGGCGAAGGCGACCCGCGCGCAGTTCGAGACCCAAAAGATCGAGCGCGACCAGGTGAGCCGCTCGCTCGAGCGCGGCGAGGAGATCAAGACGAGCTGATGGCCACTCCCGCCCCGCAGACGCCGGAGATGATTCGCTCCTCGATCGAGGAGACGCGAAAGGAGCTCGGCTTTTCGGTCAACGACCTGCGCTCGAAGGTCGCGGAGCTGACCGACTGGCGCCGCCAGCTGGTCGAGCACAAGAAGCCCGCGCTCATCGGCGCGGGCGTAGCCGGCTTCGTGATCGGCGGCGGCGTGGCCGCGACGATCTCGCTTCTCACCGGGCGCCGCGGAAGCTGAAGCGCTCGCGGGTCTCACTGCGGCCGCTGAGCTCGACCGACGGCCCCGAGTTCGTGGCCCTGATGGTGGCCAGCCGCGCCCTCCATCGGCCCTGGTCGACCCCGCCCACCGACCTCGCCTCCTTCGCGTCCCTCGCATCCCGTACCGAGCGCGACGACTACGACCTGCAGCTGGTGTGCCTGCGAGCGGGCGGGGCGATCACCGGCTACTTCGCGCTCAGCCAGATCTTCCGTGGCGCCTTTCACAACGCCTACCTGGGCTACGACGGCAGTGCGCCCTACGCGCGGCCAGGGCTACATGCGTGAAGGGCTCGACCTGATGCTGCGGCACGCGTTTCGGGGCCAGCGCCTGCACCGTGTAGAGGCCAACATCCAGCCCGGCAACCAGCCGTCCCGCGGGCTGGTGGAGGGCGCCGGCTTCCGCCTCGAGGGCTTCTCGCCGCGCTACCTGAAGATCGGCGGGCGCTGGCGCGACCACGAGCGTTGGGCGCTCACGGTCGAGGACTGGCAGTCGCGGCCTCGCTTCGGGCGCGGGTCTCGCTCCCGCTGAGAGGGTCATCCTCCGTGCCGTAGTAGCGGCGATGAAGCAGGGCCGCCACGCCGCCGGCCGGAATCGGCAGCCAGAACGAGACCAGGCGATAGGCCAGCGTGGCCACCACCGCCTCGCCCGCGGGCACCCCGGCCAGCGCCAGGGTTCCCGTGAGGCCGGCCTCGACGAAGCCCAGGCCGCCCGGGGTGAGCGGCAACGTGCCCAGGAACTGGGCGGCGCAGAAAGCGAGCAGCACGGTCGAGGCCCGCGGGTCGGCGTGAATGGCCGTGAGCGCGGTCAGCAGGGTCAGGTAGTCGAGCACCCAGCGCCCGGCGGCGAACCCCAGCGCCTCCCACCAGCGCCGGCCGAGCACGTCACGGACCTCGTTGCGCTCGCGGATCAGGCGCTTGGGCAGGCCGGTGAGCGGCGTGCGGCGGCGCAGGATCCGGTTGCGGACGGCCTGCACGACGCGGCCCACCGCGATCAGCGGGCGGTCGTAGAGCACGGCAATCGCCCCGCCGATGAACACCGCCACGAACACCACTCCGCCCACAACAGCGGCCCGGCCGAGGCCGGGATTCACCGGTGCTCCGAAGAGCAGCGCCGGCAGGGCCAGCAGCGGCAGGGCGAGCAGGATGCCGAACACCAGTACCGACGAGGCCGTCATTCCCGAAGCGGCGGTGCCGGCGGGCACGCCGCTCCGCACGAGCATCGCGTACTGCATCGCGCCCGCGGCGGCGACACCCCCGGGCACGATTCGCCCGAACGCGTTCGACGCGAGCTGAGAGGTCGCGATCGGCTTGATGTGGTCGGCCCTCACCGCGATCTTCTGAACCCTCCACATGCAGGCGTAGCTCCCCACCTGCAGCCCCACCATGGCCACGTACCACAGCGGGTTGAAGTCGTCGAGCTGATCGAAAGCGCCGAAGACCTCGGCCAGGGCCGGCGCCAGCAGGTACAGCGACACCGCGGTTATGGCGAGCAGCAGACCGCGCTTGGCCAGAACCCCGATCTTCATCGAGACAAAGGCTACGCGGGGGCCGGGTCGACCGGCGGAACCCCGGGCGGTGGGGTGGGTGGCGGCGGCGCGGGCGGCGGGTCCTGCGCGGCCGGCTTGATCGAGAGCGTGCGCAGGTCCACGTACTCACGCATGAGGATCTGGATCGACGCGGCCACGGGAATGGCCACCAGGGCGCCGATCACGCCCAGCAGCGAAGCGCCGAAGAGGACGGCGACGATGGTCACGAAGGGCTGAACCTTGACCGTGCGCTTCTGCACCTGCGGCTGGATCACGTGGTTCTCGAACTGCTGATAGACGATCGCCCAGATCGCCCAGATGATCGTGGCCACCGGGAAGTTCTCGAACAGCGTCACCACGCCGATGAGCAGGGCGGCGATGGTGGCCCCGACCAGCGGGATCAGTGAAAAGAGGCCCGCGATCAGGGCCAGGGGGGCGGCGAAGGGCACGCCCAGGAGGAGGAGCACGACGTAGGTGAGCACGCCGGCGATCACGGCGATGGCCAGCGCCCCGGCCACGTACCCGCCCACGGCCTGGCCCATGTTGTCCAACGAGCGGCGCAGCCGCGCTCGCTGCTCGGGTGGTCGCAGCCGGATCGCCGCATCGGTCCAGCGCCGCCCGGCGCTGAGCATGAATGCGGCCAGGACGAGGATGGTGATGAGGGCGAAGGCGGAGCTGATCACTCCGAAGCCCACGTCCCGCAGGGTCCCCGCCGCGCCCCCTAGCCGCTCGGGCAGCTTGGCCGCCTCGCGCTCCAGCTGCTCGGTGATGTCGTAGTCCTGGTTGAGCTTGCGCAGGCGGTCGTTGTCCTGCACGAACTTCGTCACGTCGTTTGCGTAGGTGGGCACGTTGCGCCCGAACCGGTTGCCCTCGGTGATCAGAGGCGGCGCGATCAGCGCTATCAGGGCCATCGGGATCGCGAGCAGCACGAGGTAGACGACGGTGATGGCGAGGCCCCGCCTCATGCGCGTGGACAGGTAGTTGACCGGACCTGACAGCGCGAGCGCCAGGAAGAGGGCGATCAGCAGCCACCCGATCGGCCGGCGCAGCCTGTACAGCAGGTAGAGCGCGATCGCCACGCAGACGACCGTAAGAACTACACGCAGGATTCCCTTTACGGAAGGCACCAGAGCGCTATTCGCCCTGGTCGACCCGGCTCCTACTCCACGAAGCGCTTGGGCAGTCCGCCCACACCGAGCAGGCCCGGCCCGGTGTGGGTGGCCAGCACCGGCCCGAGCTCGCTGACGATGGTCGGCCCGCAGCCGAACACCTCGCTGCCGCGCTCGATCAGAGCTTCACACTGGTCGGGCGCGTGGATGTGCTGGGCCGACCAGGCGTCCGCGCCGGACTCGTGGCGCTGGCGGGCATAGTCGAGCAGCCGTTGAAAGGCGCGGCTCGACGTGCGAACCCGCTCCACCGGAGTCATCTCGTTCTCCACGGTGAGGATCGGCTTGACCTTCAGCGTCGACCCGATCCAGGCGCTCGCCGCGCCGATGCGCCCGCCGCGGCGCAGGAACTCGAGCGTGTCGATGGCGAACCACAGCTTTAGCTCGGCGCGCGCCGCGATTATCCACTCGAGCACCTCGGCGGCGTTCTTGCCCTCGGACGCCGCCTTGGCCGCGGCCAGCACCATGAAGCCGAGGCCTCCCGCTGCCGTGGTGGAGTCGAACACCTCGATCCGCTCGCCGCCCCTGTCGTCGCGCTCCAGCGCGGCCTTGGCCTGGCGCGCGGCCTCGGGGGTGCCCGACAGCCCGCCCGATATGTGCACCGACACGATCTCGCGCCCGTCGGCGAGCAGGGGCTCGTACACCGCGGTGAAGTCGCCCACCGATGGTTGCGAGGTGGTCGGCAGGCGCTCGGCGCGCCGCAGGTCCTCGAAGAAGTTCTCGTAGTCGCCTATCTCGGTCTCCGGCACGGTGCGGTCGCCGTCGAAGACCACGTAGAGCGGGACGATCGAGATCGCGTGACGCTCCACCAGCTCGGGGGGCAGGTAGGAGGTGCTGTCGGCGACCACGGCGACTTGGCTCATGCGCGCGGCACCCTACTCTGGAGGCTTGGCCAAGGTTCTAGTCACCGGCGCCACCGGGTTCATCGGCTCCCACGTCGCCCTGCTGCTGGCCGAGCGCGGCGAGGACGTCACGCTCGGCGTGCAGGACGGCTCGCCCGACACGGCGATCGCCGGTCTCGACTGCCGGCGGCTCAAGCTCGAGCTGCGCGACCGCCGGACCGTGCGCCGCGCGCTGCGGGGCGCCGAGCAGGTCTTCCACTGCGCCGGGGTGACCTCGGTTCGCGCCGAGGACGCCGAGCGCACCTTCGAGGTGAACGTCACCGGCACCAGGCTCGTGATGGAGGAATGCCTTCGCGCGGGCGTGGAGCGCGTGGTGTACACCTCGAGCGCCGCCGCCGTGGGCCCCGCCCCGCGCGGCAAGACCGCCGACGAGAGCCAGCTCTACAGTGCCGGCCGGCTCGGCATTCCCTACGTCGACTCGGTTCACGAGGGCGAGCTCGAAGCGCTGAGGGTCGCCGCGCGGGGCCTCCCGCTCGTGTGTGTCAACCCCGCCGTTTGCTTCGGTCCCGGCGACAACCTGCTCAGCTCCACCCGCATCGTTCGCTCCTTCCTGCTCGGCCGCGTGCCGGTGCACCTGGACGGCGCGGCGTCGATCGTCGACGTGCGCGACGTGGCCGCCGGGCACCTCCTCGCCGCCGAGCGCGGGGAGATCGGCGAGCGCTACATCCTCAGCGGGCGCAACTTCATCTACGACCGCCTCTTCGCCGACTTGGGCCGGCTCTCGGGGGTCGAGCCGCCGGTGAAGCTGCCCACCGCGGCCGCGCGCGCCGCGGCCGAGCTCATCGGCGCGAGCGGCCGCTCCTGGCCGCTGACCGAAGCCGAAGTCCGCGCCGCAGGCCAGTGGTGGACCTACCGGTCGACCAAGGCCCGGCGCGAGCTTGCATGGACGTCGCGGCCGCACGAGGAGACCCTCGAGGCCACCGTCGCCTGGCACCTCGAGCGCGAGCACGAGCGAATGGCGCGCACCCGTGGTTCCCAGGCGATGACACGCCGCCTGGCCGCGCTGGCGGTCGGAGCGGGCGAGGCGGCGGGCGGGCTTCTCCGCCGTCTGCCGTTGCCGCGTCCCTAGCCTGTTGGGAGTGGCCACCCTCTACCGATGCAAGGCGCCCTCGGACCTGGTCTGCCGCTGCGGCAAGGTCGCGCGCCGCCTGCGCGCCCTGGAGATCGAGTACGACGAGGTGCGCGTGCCCTTTCTCAAACGCGACCGGCCCGAGGTCGAGGAGTTGACCGGCCAGCGATGGGTACCGGTCCTCGTGCACGGCGATGAGGTGATCCACGAGTCGCACCGCATCCTCGAGTACCTCGACTGGGAAACTATGCAGGAGGTTCCATGAGACAGCTACCCCCAGGATCGAGCGGCGCGTCGAAGGCGGCTCACGCCGCGCGGCGCCTCTGGCCGATGGTGTTGTTGGCCTGGGAGCGCTGGCAGGCGCTTTCGCCCGATCAGAAGGAGAACTACAAGCGCCAGGCGCGCGAGTACAGCGAGCGCGGGCGCAAGGCGCTCGCCGATCGGCGCCGCGGGCGCTAGCTCTGCTCCAACTTGTTCTCGAGGCCGATGCCGCGCTGGACCGGCTCCGGCTGCGGCTCGGGCTCGAAGGGCTCGTCGGGCGCCTCGGCCCCCAGCAGCTCGGCCAGCTCGCCGGACTCGAACATCTCCATGACGATGTCCGACCCGCCGACCAGCTCACCGTCGACGAACAGCTGCGGGATGGTGGGCCAGCCCGACAGGCCCGACAGCTCCTCGCGGATGCGCGGATCGGGGAGGATGTCGAGCGCCGCGTACTGGACGCCCAGCGCGTTGAGGGCTCCGGCCGTGCGGGCCGAGAAGCCGCAGGCGGGCTGATTCGGGACGCCCTTCATGAAGAGCATCACCTTGTTCTCCTTGATCGAGTTATCGATGAAGGAGCGGATCTCGTCGTTGGTCATCTCGGGCCCCCGGGGGTCGAAGTCTTGATGGAGAGCGCGTGGATCGCGCCGCCGATCTCGTCGCCGAACACGTCATAGACCAGCTTGTGCTGCTGTATCCGTGACAGGCCCTCGAACCTGTCCGACACGATCTCGGCGCGAAAATGGTCGCCCCCGCCGGTGAGGTCCTCGACGTTCACCGACGCGCCCGGAAGGGCGGTGGCGATACGTTCCTCCAGTTCGGTCGGCGAAGGCACTGAAGTTCAGGGTACCGACGTCCGTACCGATACAATCCGGGTAGATGGTGACTATGACCGACATCGCCGCTGAGAAGGTCCGTGCCTTCATGGAGGGCCAGACCGCCGATGGCGAGATCGGGCTGCGCGTCGGGGTCAAGGGCGGCGGCTGTTCGGGCTTTCAGTACGCGCTCGCGCTCGACGAGCAGCGCGACGACGATCACGTCTTCGACGCCGCCGGCGTCCGCGTGCTGGTCGATCCGGCGAGCCTGCAGTACGTCGAGGGCTCAACCGTCGACTACACCGAGAACTTCATGGGCTCGGGGTTCGAGGTCTCGAACCCCAACGTCGTCGCCTCCTGCGGCTGCGGCTCCTCCTTCAGGGTTGCTGAAGAAGAGCCGAGCTGCGGCGCCTCGGTTTAGCCCTCATCGTGGCTGTGTAGGTACACCACCCGGTCGCGGGCCTGCAACTCAGCGACGCGCGGGTCGTCGAAGCGCATCAGCTCACCGCTGCGAAGCACGCCCACCACCAGGCCGTCGGGCTTGAGGGCATCGATCGGACCCGCCTCGTCATCGGCCACCGTGTGCTCGGCGATGTCGAGCCCCTCGCCCACGGACAGCAGGTCCTCGAGCACCTCGGTCACTCTCGGCTCGTCGACGGCGTGGCCAAGTAGACGCCCGGCCGCACTGGCGGTGGTGACCACAGAGGTCGCTCCGCTCTGGCGCAGCAGGTGGACGTTCTCCGCCTCGCGCACCGCAGCCACGATGCTTGCGCTCGGATTCAGCTCGCGAGCGGTCAGCGTGGCCAGCACCGCCGTGTCGTCGCGATCGACCGCCACCACCACCGCCCGGGCGCGCCCGATCTCGGCCTCCTGGAGAGCCTCGGTGGAGGCGACACTGCCGTCCACCGCGGCCAGTCCGAGCGCGGTGGCCCGAGCGCGGGCCTCGGCGCGCTCGTCGATCACCACGATCTCCGACTGCTTGCAGCCCTTGTCGCGCAGCGTCCTGACGGCGCTCTCGCCCTTGGTGCCAAAGCCGCAGATGATCACGTGGTCTTTCAGGGTCTTCCTCCATCGGCCGCGACGGTAGGCCTCGCGGCTGCGTTCGGCCAGGATCTCGAGCGTAGTGCCCACCAGGATGATCAGGAAGAGCACACGGGCGGGCGTGACCAGCACGGTGGTGACGAGTCGAGCGGAGTCGGTCACCGGCAGGATGTCGCCGTAGCCAGTCGTCGTGATGGTGACCGTCGAGTAGTAGAAGGCGTCGAGCAGGGTCACCGTCCCGCCCGAGGGATCCTCGTAGCCGTCGCGCCCGAAATAGGTCAAGAGCGCCACGAAGCAGATCAGGCCAAGCGCGATGACCAGCCGTACCGCGATGTGCCGCAGCGGGCTGCGCTGGCCGCCTGGCAGGTCGACCGAAACCGATTCGTAGCGCCGGGCCACGGCGGGAGCCTACGCTGGCGTGTTGTCCAGCGAGCTCCACAGGAACAGGCAGGCCAGCGTCCGGTAGGGACGCCATGGCTTGGCCACCTTCTCGAGGCGCTTGGCGTCGGGGAGCTTGCGCATCCGGTACTCGACCTGGGCCGCGCGGCGAATGCCGAGATCGCCGACCGGCAGGATGTCCGGGCGCCCCAGGTGGAACATCATGAACATGTCGGCGGTCCACTGGCCGAGGCCCTTGATCGCCGTCAGCTGGTCGCTGACCTCCTCGTCTGACAGGTCCGGCAGGCGCTCCAGCTCGAGCGAGCCGTCCTCCACGTGGGTGGCGAGGTCGCGCAGGTAGGAGATCTTGCCGTAGGAGAGTCCCGCGGCGCGAATCTTCTCGGGGTCGACGGCGAGCAGCTGGCGGGGTGTGGGCGCGTGGCCGCCGAACAGGTCGGTCATGCGCCCGTAGATCGTGCTCGCGGCCTTGGTGGACAGCTGCTGTCCGACGATGGAGCGCAGCAGTGCGCCGTAGGCGTCGCCCGGGCGCTCGCGCCTCAGATCCCGCCGCACCTCCTTGGCGTGCCCGTCCACGAGCCGCGCCATAACGGGGTCGGCCTCACGCAGAGCGGTCAAGACTTTCGGCGAGGCCCTGACCGCCATCAGGCCGCCGCGGGAGTGTGAAAGGCCTCCTCGAGACGCCCCAGCTCAGTCGAGGGCGGATCGGCGAAGAGCCACTCACGGGCTATGAGATGCCAGTTGGCGGTGGCCTCCAGCTGGCCGAGCACCCCCAGCACGAGCGCCTCCATGCGCCGCGCCAGCATCGACTGCGCGGGGACCGTCTCGCGGCGCATGAGCTGCCAGTGGGGCGAGCGAGGATCGCCGAAGTCGATCAGCACCTGGGCCACGAGATCGCGATCGATCGTCACCACGCGGTCCTCGATATACCAGCTGCAGACGTCGTGGAAGTGCTCGTACACGGCCTGGGGGGTCACGAGCGGATCGGACTCGTCGAAGAAGCCCATGGCGCCGAGCTGGCGGTGGAGGCCCTCGGCATCACCCTCCATGCCCAGGCGCAGGGCCACGGTCTCGGCCGCGAGATCCTCGCGGGACACGCGCCTCGTCATCCCGAAATCGATGAAGGCCACACGGCCATCGGGCATCAGCCGGTAGTTGCCCGGGTGGGGGTCGCCCGAGAAGTGCCCGTTTCGGTAGAGCGAGCCGAAGAAGAAGCGAAAGACGATCTCGCCGAAGCGGTCCCGCGTGGCCACGTCCATCTCGCGCACCTCCTCGTACCCCTTGGCCTCCACCCATTCGGTCACGAGCACACGCTCGCTGCACAGCTCGGTCACCACGCCTGGCACATAGATGAACGGGTGGTCGCGCCACACGCGGGCGAACGCGCGGTGCTGCTGGGCCTCGTGCTCGTAGTCGAGCTCGTCGGTCAGGCGCTCGCGGATCTCCGCGGTCATGGCCTTGGCGTCCATGCCCGGGGCGATCCGCTTGGCCACGCGCATGATCAGCCCCAGGTTCTGCAGGTCGGCTCGCACCGCCTGGGCCACACCGGGGTACTGGACCTTCACCGCCACCTCACGACCGTCGCGCAGGCGCGCTCGGTAGACCTGGCCGATCGAGGCGGCGGCGACCGCGTCCTCGTCGAACTCGGCGAAGACCTTGCCGAGCTTCTCACCGAGGTCGTCCTCCATCACCTTGCGCATGCGATCGAACGACACGCGCGGTGCGGCGTCGCGAAGCTCGGCCAGCTTGGCCTGGATGCGCTCCTGGAACTCGGGCGGAAACGCGCCGGTATCGATGAACGAGGCCACCTGACCGACCTTCATGGCCGCGCCCTTCATCTGGCCGAGCACGTCGAAGATCTGCTCCGCGGCCTCCATCTGGCGCCGCGCGGCGGCGTCGGCGCGGCCCTGGTCGGACCGTGTGAGATTGGCCGCCCTGGTCGCGTAGCCGCGCGCGGTCTGGCCACCGGCCAGCCGGCCGACCTGGGCGGCGCGCCGCCAGCGCCCGGTTGGAAGGTCTTCGGCCACTCGATTTAGGGTACGCACGCGCCGGGCTCAGAGATGGAAGCGACGGTGGTGGTGCTCCCGGGCGTCGCGGCCCGATCCCACGAGCAGCGCGGTGAGCACGGTTCCGGCCACCAGCACGGCCGTGAGCAGCCAGGCGGTGTCGGCGATGCCGGCCGCGAAGGCCCCCTCGAACGATTCGCCGCCGCCGCGCTCCTCGACCTGCACGTGCTGGAACACGGCGCCCGCGACGGCCAGCAGGACCGCGCCGGCGAGGCAGCGGACCATGGCCAGCGCCCCCGACGCCACCCCGGCCTTCTCGGCCGGCAGCGCCGCCATGGCCGCGGCCGACATGGGCGCGTAGACCAGGCCGAGCGCCACGCCGAACAGAATCAGCCCGGGGGCCACGTCGTAGTAGTTCGACGAGGCGTCGAGGCGGGTGAGGAACAGCATTCCGACGGCGGCGCAGGCCATTCCGGCGGTCATCACGAGCCGGGCGCTCACGCGCTCTACCAAGCGGGCGACCAACGGAGAGATGACGGCCATGGGCAGGGTCACCGGCAGCATGAGCACGCCCGCGCGGGCGGTGGAGAAGCGCAGGGCGAGGTCGAGGTACTGCGGCAGCAGGAACATCACGGTCCAGTAGCTGCCGACGAGTGCAAAGGCGGCCGCGCTGGCGCCCAGGTAGGGGCCGCTGCGAAACAGCGAGAGGTCGAGGATAGGCTCGGGAGCCCGTTGCTCGACGATCACGAAGGCGGCCAGCAGCGCGAGGCCGGCTCCGAGAGTGCCGAGCGTGTCCAGTGAGGTCCAGCCCCAGCTCTTGCCCTGGACCAGAGCTAGCACCAGCAGTGTGAGCCCCGCGCTGAGCACGACCACGCCGGCCACGTCGATCCGCCGGCCGGCGCTCTCGTCGCGCGACTCGGGCATGGCGGCGATGAGCACGGCCAGCGCCACGGCAGCGAGGGGAAGGTTCAGCAGGAACAGCCAGCGCCAGCTGGTGAACTCGACCACCACGCCGCCCACGAGCGGTCCCACCGCCAGGGCCACGCTCGACACCGCGGCCCATATGCCGATGGCCCGCGCGCGGTCCTCCGGGGCGAAGGCCAGCGACGCGATGGCTAGCGACAGGGCCAGCATGGCCGCGGCGCCCACCCCCTGGATGGCGCGGCCGGCCACCAAGACGGCGATCGACCCGGCGAGGGCGCTCACCACCGACCCGAGCGCGAACACCGCCAAACCGGCGCAGAACACGAGCCGGCGGCCGGCGAGGTCGCCGATGCGCCCCAGGGTGGTGACGAGCGCCGCGAGAGCGAGCAGGTAGACGTTCTGCGCCCACTGGATGCCGGAGATCGAGGCGCCGAGATCCAGGCGGATGGTGGGGAGCGCCAGTGCGATCGCCGTGGAGTCGAGCATCAGGATGAACAGGCCGATCGACGAGCCGGCCAGGATCCACCAGCGCCGCGCCGTGCGCGAGGGCCCGGGCTCGCCCGGGCCGGAGCGACCGTGTCCGTGCGTCATGCGCGGGCGCGGGGTCCCGGAATCACCATCAGGTGATTCTTACCTCGAGCCCGAGCGCCTCGCCCAGCAGCTCGGCGTGTTGGCGGGCGGCCCAGATCGGCACGCTCGAGTCGAGCGCCTGATCCACCTCCGTGTCGAGCGTGACCGTGCCGTTCTGCGCGGCCACGCTCACCGCGCGAACGGCGCCGTCGCGGCTGCGCTCAAACTGCTCGGCCAGGCGGATGATCGCGCTCAGCAGGAGCAGGCGCTCGTCGTCGCCCTTATGCGCGAGGTCGCCGAGCTCCGAGGCGTCAGGGCCTCCCTTGCGGTGGTAACGCGTGATGAGCCCGATCAGCACCAGCTCGCGCGGCGTGAACCCGGGCAGGCCCGCGTTGAGCACCAGGTAGTGGGAGTGGCGGTGGTGGTCGTCGTAGTCGATTGCCACCCCGATGTCGTGAAGGAGGCAGCCGGCCCACAGGAGCTCACGCTCCTCGGGCCCGTACTCGTTCAGCCCGGCCTCCGCGAGCCCGTCGAAGACGGCGAGCGACAGAGCCGCCACCCGGTCCACGTGGTCGGTGTCGCTGTTGAAGCGGTGCGCGAGGTTCTCCACCGACCCGCGGCGGACGTCCTCGAACAGCTCCCCCTCGCCAAGGAGGCGCTCGAAGAAGATGCCCTCCCGCAGGCCCGCCTCGGTCACCTCTATGCGATCGAAGTCGCCGGCGTCCATGGCGGCCGCGAGCACCAGCGCGCCGCCCAGGATCACGTCGCCGCGGTCGGGCTTGATGCCCGGCGTGTCGCCGCGCTTGTCCGCGGGCCGGTCCGCGAGCAGCTCGATCAGCTCCTCGAGAGCGTCGCGTTCGAGCTCGAACCCCTGTACGTCGATCGACGGCAGGTCCACTCGCTTCATGGCCGCCGCGGCGAGGTTGCGGATGGTGCCGCCGATGCCGACGATGCGCCCGCCTCCCGCCCACCAATCGAGCTCCCCGAGCTCCTCGCTCACCCGCTTGCGCAGCGCCTTCATCGCCTTCTTGGTGGCCTTCTTGCCGGGCAGGTACTCCTCGCTTACTCGCACCGAGCCCAGGGGCAGCGACATCGCGTCCGCCAGCTCTCGGTCTTCGATCCTGAGAGCCTGGATGCTCCCGCCGCCCATGTCGAGGCCAAAGCCGTGCTCGATCGTGGTGGAGTTGACCACCGCCAGATAGCCGTAGCGTGCCTCCTCCGCTCCGCTGATCACCTGTGGGTTCAGGTCGGTGCCCGTCCTGATGCCCCCGAGGAGCTCCTCGCCATTGCGGGCATCGCGGATGGCGCTGGTGGCCACGGTCTGCACCTGCTCGACGCCCAGGCTGTTGCAGAACGAGTCGAAGACCGCGGCCGTGTGGAGGGCCCGGTCGATCCGCTCCGGCTGCAGCTCGCCGCTCTCGGCCAAGCCGGCGCTGATCCGCACGGCCTCCCGGATCTCATCCACGAGGCTCCACCACGGCGTGCCCGGCTCGTATCCGAACACCACGAGACGCCACGAGTTCGAGCCCAGATCTGCGACCGCGACCTTCTGCATGGCGGCGAACTATCGCCCAATCGGTGCCCGGTGGCGTAAAGGGCCACCAACCGGTTGCCGAGTGTCGTGGCAATGAACTCCATCGCCCACCCGTCCACTGTGCCTGCCGGCGGGCCCCAGCTCGACATCCCCAGGGTGGTCGCGGGGGTGATCGACGTGATGATCGTGCTGGCCGGCGCCCTCGCGATCGGCCTGGCCGCCGGGGTGTCCGGCCTCGACTATCAGGGCGCCGGACTCGGGCTGAGCGCGGTGATCGCCGCGTGGGCCCTCTACTACTACTTCGCCTGCGAGTCGGGCGCCGGACAGACCGTCGGGAAGCGGCTCATGGGGATTCGCGTCGTAAGCCTCGACGGCAGCCCGGCGGGCATGCGCGAGATAGCCGTGCGGACCGTCCTGCGCCTGATCGATGGCCTCTTTCTCTATCTGGTCGGCCTGGTGGTGATGCTGGTGACCGGCGAGCGCCGCGGGCGTCTTGGCGACCTCGCCGCGGGGACGATGATCGTGCCGGCCGACGCGGCCCATGCCGCGCCCGCCGCCGAGCCCGAGGAGGACCCCGCCTAGACTCGTTCGCGTGGACATGGTGGGCACAGCGCAGGCTCCGCTGAGGGTCGCCGTCGTGGGCTCGGGGCCCTCGGGCTTCTATGCGGCGGGCCACCTGCTCAAGGCGAAGTCGCATCCCGATCTGGTCGCCCAGGTCGACGTGTACGACCGCCTGCCCACGCCGTGGGGCCTGGTTCGAGGCGGCGTGGCGCCTGACCATCCCAACATCAAGGCCGTCAGCCGCGTGTACGAGAAGACGGCCGCCCACCCCGAGTTTCGCTTCTTCGGCAACGTCCACTACGGCGCCGACGTGACCCACGATGACCTACTGGAGCGCTATCACGCGGTGATCTACGCGGTGGGGGCCCAGACCGATCGACGCATGGGCATTCCCGGCGAGGACCTGCGGGGCAGCTGGGCCGCCACCGAGTTCGTGGCCTGGTACAACGGCCACCCCGACTTTCGCGACCTCGAGTTCGACCTCTCCTGCGAGCGTGCGGTGGTGATCGGCAACGGCAACGTGGCCGCCGACGTGGCGCGGATGCTCGCCCTCAGCCGCGATGAGCTGGCGGCCACCGACGTGGCCGATCACGCGCTCGACGTGTTGGCCGATTCGAGGATCAGGGAGATCGTCGTGCTCGGCCGGCGCGGCCCGGCCCAGGCCGCCTTCACCAACCCGGAGCTGCTGGAGCTGGGCGAGATGACCGAGGCCGACGTGTTCGTCGACGTCCGCGACGCCGACATCGATCCGCTCAGCCGCACATGGCTGGAGGGCGAGGAGGCCAGCAAGACGGCGCGCAAGAACGTGGAGATCCTGATCGGGTATGCCGCGCGCGAGCCCGTCGGCAAGCGCCGGCGCATCGTGCTGCGCTTCCTGGTCTCGCCGCTGGAGATCCTCGGCTCCGAGCGGGTGGAGGGCATCCGCATCTGCCGCAACGAGCTGCGCGAGCAGGACGGCCGGCTCTCGGCCTGCTCGACCGAGACGACGGAAGAGCTCGACTGCGGAATCGTCTTTCGGTCGATCGGCTACCGCGGCACCCCGCTGGCCGGATTGCCCTTCGACGACCGCGCCGGCGTGATCCCCCACCGGGGTGGCCGCATCCTCGGAGAGGAGGGCGCGCCGCTGCCCGGCGAGTACGCGGTGGGGTGGATCAAGCGCGGCCCCACAGGCATCATCGGCACCAACAAGCGCGACGCCCAGGAGACCGTCGACTCCCTCCTGGCCGACCTCGACGCCGGCGCGCTCAACCGGCCGGCCGACCCTGACCGCGGCTCGCTCGAGGCCCTGCTCGAGGAACGCAAGCCCGAGCACGTGACCTACACCGGTTGGGAGGCCATCGACTCCGTCGAGACGGCGGCGGGCGAGCCGCATGGGCGCCCGCGCGTGAAGCTGACCAGCTTCGAGGAGCTGCTCGACGCGGCCCGCGAGGACGAGCCGGCCGCGCGAACCGGTTAGGGCCGCCGCGCCTCTTCGGGCTCGGGCTCGGGCTCGGCCGCGGCGGTGTGCTTGGGCTTGGGCCCGTCGAGATGCGGCGCGCCCGCGATCTGGTCCTGAAAGCGCCGGTAGCGGGTCGTGTGCCTGCCGTAGCGCTTCTCGGCCCGGGCCAGCTTCTTGCTTTCAGGCTTGTAGCGGCGGTTGGCCCACGGTGAACCGGGCTTGGCCAGCCGGATCGCGCCGATCATGCCGATGAGCGGAAACAGCATGCCCGCGATCCCCATGAAGACCTTGCCCTTGAGGATGGCGATCGCCGATACGGCGAACACCACCAGAACGCTGACGATGGCCGCCGGAATGGTGTCGTCGGTCGATATCGGTACGAAGCCCATCAGCACCAGCCCGGCCACCAGGGTCGCCACGATCATGGCGTCGACCGAGCGCCGGCCCTCCTCCGACCAGTAGACGTCCTCGAGATGCAGCCATAGCGCGAACTCGTCGAGAGTGAGCCCGGCGCCGATGCCGAAGATGGCGGCGAAGATCTCGAGCCACGGGGTGGCCGGATCGAGGGCGAGCAGGAAGCCGCCGATCAGCATCATCACGATCCCGAACACGAGGTGGTGGACGTGCAGCCCGCCGTCGGTCTGGATGGAGCCCGGCCACCACGGGACCTTGTCGCTGCGCATGAGACGGGCGCTCGTGCGGATGGCGAGAAACGACAGCGCCATCGTCGCCAGCAGGATCAGTCCCGCGCGCTCGCCCTGACCGGACATGAAGGTCTGGCCCCCCTCGATCTCGATGAGGATTTGTGCGAGCGGAGTCACAGGAAGTACCCTAAGCGCGGACTCGCATGGCACGCAACTTAGGCCCTGGCCGGACGCGTGGGGTGGCCAGCGTGGCGCTTGTCGTCCTGGGAGCGGCGCTGCTGCTCGCCGGGGGCGTCACCTACTACCTCCGCACACAGATCCTCGAACCGGACGCCTTCGCCGATCGGGCGCAGGCGGCGCTGGAGGACGACCAGGTCCGCAAGGTCGTCGGCCGAGAGATCGTGGTCAACCTGATCGACCGCGGCTCGACCGATCTGGTGGCGGCCCGCCCCCTGCTCGAGACAGTGGTCGACGCCGTGATTCAGACGCCGCCGTTCAGGACGATCTTTCGCCAGGCGGCTCTGGAGGCCAATCGCGTGTTCTTCAAGCGCGACAAGGAGAACGCGCTCTTCGACGTGGCCGACGCCGCACAGCTGGTGCGCTTCGCCCTGAAGTCGGTGTCACCCGAGATCGCGAAGGAGCTGCCCAAGAACATCGAGGGCGACCTGATCGCGCTGCGGCGCCGCGAGTTCGCCGGGCAGACCCTGGCCGTGGCCGACGCCATCCGCCCGCTGGGGATAGTTCTGCCGCTGCTCGGGTTGCTCGTGCTTGTGGCGGCGATCGCCATCGCACCGGACCGCCGGGTGGCGGTGCTGCGCTCGGGGGTAGCAGTGGGCACCGGAGCCGCCCTGCTGGCCGCCGCCCTCTTGATTCTCCGCGCCCGCACTCTCGCCGGGGTGATCGGCGAGGACGAGCTGACCGACGAGGACGTGCGGGGTGCTGTGGCGGGCATTCTCGATGCCTTCCTCGGCGATCTCGTGGCGGGCGCGCTCCTGGTAGCCCTCGGGGGGCTGGTGGTGGCCGCGGCGGCGGCCGCACTCGACCCCGAGCACGTGGACGAGCCGCTCACCCGGCTGCGCAGGCGGGTGGCTGGGCCCACGCGGACCGGCTGGGGACGCGCGCTGCGCGGCGTGGGCGCCGTGTTGCTGGGCGTGCTCGTGGTGCTGAGCCCCCTGCTCGCGGTCCAGCTCGCGGCGATTGCCGCCGGGGCCTTTCTCATCTTCTACGGCACCAGTGAGCTTCTGACCCTGATCCAGCCCGCCACGGCCGCCGCGCCGGAGGGCAAGCGCTCACGCCGGCGCGCGTTCGCGGTGGCGGCGGCCGCGGGTGCGGTGTGCGTGGCCGTGGTGATCGCGCTCGTCCTGGTCTTCACCGCCGACGACGGGGAGGAGCCCGCTCTGGCCAACACGGCGCCCACGCGTTCGGGCGAATGCAACGGCTCGGTCTCGCTGTGTGAGCTGCGCCTCAACGAGGCGGTGTTCGCCGGCACTCACAACTCGTTCTCCGCCGCCGACAGCCCGGGCTGGTACATCGCCAACCAGAGGCGGACCATCGAACGCCAGCTGCGCGACGGCATCCGGCTCTTCCTCATCGACGCTCACTGGGGCGTCGAGGACGAGCGAGGCAAGGTGCGGACCGACTTCGCCGCCGAGGGCCGGTCGCGCAACCGGGTGGCCAAGGCGCTTCCTCCCGACGTGCTGAAGGCGGCCGAGCGCCTGGTGGGTCGCCTTGGCGCCGGCAACACCGAGGGAAAGCGCGGCTTGTGGCTCTGCCACACGGTGTGCGAGATCGGCGCCACCCGGATGGTCGATTCGCTCACGGAGATCCGCCAGTTCCTCGACGACAACCGAGGCGAGCTGGTGATCCTCTTCGTGGAGCCCTACGTGCCGCCGGCCGACATCGCGAAGGTCTTCAGCGAGGCGGGTCTCGATCGTTACGTGGCCGAGCTCCAGCGCGACGAGCCGCTGCCCACGCTGGGCGCGCTGGTACGGCGCAACAGGCGCGTGGTGGTGCTGACCGAGAAGGACGCCGACGGCACCGTCCCGTGGTACCTCGACGGATTCTCCTTCGTGCAGGACACGCCCCTGGGCGCCAAGAAGCCGGGTGAGCTCAGCTGCAAGCGCTACCGGGGCGACGAGGACAGCCCGTTCCTCATGCTCAACCACTGGGCCGACTTCTTCCCCCCGCGCCTGCCGGCCAACAAGCCCTTCCAGAGCAGGCGCTTTCTCCTCCAACGGGCCCATCGCTGCGCGCGCGAGCGCGGCCTGCCGGTGAGCCTGATCGCGGTGGACGGCTACGACCAGGGCGAGTTCCTGCCCGCGATCGACGAGCTCAACGGCGAGCGCGTGCAGGCACTCAGGCGGCGCCAGCGGGTTGGTGGGTAGGCTGCGCTCCTCGTGAGGGTGCTCTACGGAGTCAACGGTGAGGGGATGGGCCACGCCACGCGCTCACACGTGGTGATCGATCACCTGCTCGAGCGTCACGATGTGCGTGTGGTCGCCTCGGGCGCCGCCTTGAGGCACCTGGGGGCCGTGCTCCCACAGGTGGAGGAGATCTTCGGGCCCACCTTCGCCATGGGCGACGGCCAGATCCAGCGCTGGCAGACCGTGGTGCAGAACGTGCGCCTGGCGCGCACGGCCTTCCCGAGACGGTCCACCACTGGATGAGCCATGGTCGACGAGTGGAAGCCCGACGTGGTGATCAGCGACTTCGAGCCGCTCTCGGGGATCTACGCTCGCTGGACGCGCACGCCGCTGGTGGCGGTCGACAACATCAACATGATCGATCGCTGCCGCCACGACAAGCAGATCATCGGGGACGAGCGCGACGACTATCTCATCGCCCGCGCCGTGACCAGGGAGATGGTTCCGCGCGCGGACGCACTACATGGTGCTCACGTTCTTCCACCCCCCGCTCGCGCGCCGGCGGCACCACGCTCGTTCCGCCGATCGTCAGGCCGGAGATCGCCGCGGCAAAGCGCGGAGGACGGCGACCACCTGGTGGTGTACGCGAGTGGGGCGAAGCGCCAGGTCGAGGCGCTGCGTGCCACTGGGGTACGGTGTCTGATCTATGGCATGCGCGGCGGTCCAGACAAGCCGGTCAGGTCGACGGCAACCTCGAGTTCCGGCCCCCGTCCAACGACGGGTTCGTGGAGGCGCTGCGCACCGCCCGGGGCGTGGTCGCCGGTGGAGGGTTCTCATTGATGAGCGAAGCCGTGTATCTCGGCAAGCCGCTGCTCGCGGTGCCGCTGAAGGGCCAGTTCGAGCAGCTGATGAACGGCCGCTACCTCCAGCGGCTCGGCTACGGCATGTGCGTCGAGCGCACCACCAAGACGGCGCTGACCGAGTTCATCGACCGGATGCCCGAGTTCGAGAAGGCGCTGGCGGGCTACGACCAGGCGGGCAACACGAAGACGCTGGAGACCGTCGAGGCGCAGGCGATCGAGGTGGCCGAGGCAGACCCGCGCGAGCTGCGCCGGGAGAAGCGCACGGCACGCCGGCGCGCCCCGCGCCGGCGCTCGGCGGCGGAGGAGACGTCGTGAGGCCGGCGGTGCTCGGCGCGGCCGGGGGCGCGGTTGGGGTAGTGGGCCTGGCCTACTACAACGCCCAAGTGCCCAAGTCGCAGCTCTACGGCAAGACGATCTTCCGCAACAAGGCCGCGGGCAAGCGCATCGCCCTGACCTACGACGACGGTCCCAACCCGGACTACACGCCCGAGCTGCTCGAGCTGCTCGCTCGCCACAACGCCCACGCCACGTTCTTTCAGATCGGCAAATGGGTGGAGCGCGAGCCCGCGCTCGCGCGCGAGGTGAAGGACGCGGGCCACGCCGTCGGCAATCACACGTTCACCCATCCCACGCTCGCGCTGTGCTCGACCGAGCGGGTGCAGGAGGAGCTGCGCCGCTGCCACGCTGCCTCCGAAGCGGCCGGGATCGAGTACTCGCAGGTCGACGGGGCGTCGCTGATGCGCTGCCCCTGGGGCCGCCGGCGCCCAGGAACCCTGCGCGCGGTGAAGGACGCGGGCTACATGCCCGTGCAGTGGTCGATCACCGGATGGGACTGGGCCGAGCGAAAGAGCGCCGACGACATCGCCGGGCGCTGCCTCAAGGCCCGCGAAGGCGACGTCATCCTGCTGCACGACGGCGTCCACACCGAGCCCCGCGCCGACCGCTCGAAGTCGATCTACGCAACGCGCCAGGTGCTGGAGCAACTGGGAGCCCAGGGCTACGAGTTCGTGACGATCCCGGACCTGGTGGCGGCTTCGTAGCGCTTTCGTTGCGCTTGTAACCCACAGGCGCGCCGCCGGGCGGCACGCTTCGTGGGGTGTCTGAGGTTGTAGGGGTCAGGGAACGAAAAGGTCAGACACCCAGGGTCGACGCCGTCATCGCCGGGCTGGCTTCTCGGCAGCATCGCGTGGTCACCCGCCGGCAGCTGCTGGCCGCCGGCGTCGGGAGCGAAGCCATCCGGCATCGGCTCGCCACAGGCCGGATGTACGCCCTGCACCGAGGCGTGTACGCCGTCGGAGTCCCAACCGTTCAACCCGAGGGCCGCTGGTTAGCTGCCGTACTCGCCTGCGGCACCGCCGCCGTCCTCAGCCACCGCTCGGTCGCCGCGCACATGCGGCTGCTCCGAGCCGAGCCCGGACCGGTGCACGTGACGGTGCTCTGCTCAACCCCGAAGCGCCGCCCCGGCATCGTCGTCCACGCCACCCGCTCCCTGCCCCGAGCCGAGACCTTCACCCGGCTCGCCATCCCTTGCACCACCGTCGAGCGCACCATCATCGACCTGGCGGCCACCGAGGACTGGGTCACCGTCGAGCGCGCCGTCGAGCAGGCCTTCGCTCTACGCCTCATCGGACGCACACGCATGCGCGAGGCGCTCGACCGCGCCAACGGCCGCCGGGGGGCGAAGAAGCTGCGCCGCCTCATCCACGGCCTCCTCGTCGACCTCCCCCACACACGCAGCGAGCTCGAGCGCCGCTTCCTGCGCCTGGTGCCGACGCCGCCCTGCCGCCCCCGTGGTCAACCGCCACCGCGAGGGCCACCGAGTCGACTTCGCGTGGCCGAACGCACGACTGGTGGTCGAAACCGACGGCCGCGCCACCCACGACAACCCCTACGCCTTCCACAAAGACCACGCCCGCGACCTCGACCTCGAGCTGGCCGGCTGGCACGTGATCCGCCTGTCTTGGTCGCAAGTCGTAAACGAACCGGACCAGGTGACCAAACTGCTACGCCGGCGCGCGCACCCGCTCCCCGTCCAAAGCATCCAAGGCCCGCTCCAGTGACGTCGAGATACACGTGAAGATCGGCGTCTCGGACTCCGTGTAGGCGCTCGACTCGGTCGCCCTCAGCTCGTGCACGAGGTCGAGGAACTCGGCCGGGTCGTCCGCGTCGAAGGCGACCACGAACTCCTGGTCGTCCAAGCCGAACGAGTAGGCGGTGTTGGTCTCGATGCCGGTGAAGCGGCGCGCCACCGCGATGTGATCGCGCATGATCCGCATGCGTTCCTCACCCGGGAGCATGTACCAGTCGCGGCGCTTCCACATCGGATAGACGATGAAGTACTTGGAGTCCGCCCCGGCCCGAGGAACGAGCGGCTTGTCGGGCTCGTCGGAGTAGGGGGACTCCTTGGTCATGGCCAGGTAGGAGTACGGGACGGTTGCGAAGCCCATCAGGCCCGACTGGTTGAGGAGCACGTGGAGCTCGTGGATCGGCTCCAGGGTGCGGCAGATGGCCCGGACCATCAGGTCGCAATCGCCGCGCGTGCCCACGAGCGAGTAGGCACGCAGGAAGTGATCCTCGCCGAATTCCCGGCACGCGGCGGCGAACTCGAGCTTGTCCGCCGCGCGCTCCTCGGCGGAGCGCCGGCGCCAGGCCGGATCCACCTTCAGAAAGGTGTATTTGACGTAGTTGCGCGCTTCGCTCACATTGGGGAGTTTGCCGTACCCGGTGCAGCGGCCGTCACGGCTAGCATGTCGGCCGTGCGCATAGCACTGATTTCGCCTTATTCGTACACGTACCCGGGCGGGGTCGGGCGTCACGTCGAAGCCCTCGCCGAGGAGCTGCTGACCCAGGGCCACCAGGTTCGCCTGCTCGCGCCTCACGACCCCGACGACCGCCTGACTCGTGTGCTGCACCGCGGCGCCCGGCCGGAGCAGCGGCCCCTGCCCGATTACATGATCCCGCTGGGGCGGACGCTCGGGATGCCGCTGAACGGCGCGGTGTCGAACCTGTCGCTGTTCCCCGAGGCGGTGTCGACCATGAGCCGCGAGCTGCGGTACGGCGACTACGACGTGGTGCACATCCACGAGCCCAACGCCGCGGCCGCGGGCTGGTTTGCCACCGAGATGCTCGGCGCCCCCACCGTTGCCACCTTCCACACCTACTCGCGCAGTTGGGTGGCGGGCACCATGGCCGCGAACTTCTTCGGCGCTCGCCGGCTCTACTCGAAGCTCAACGCGCGGATCGCCGTGTCCGAGGCCGCCGAGTGGACGGCGCGGCGCTTCTACGGCGGCCGCTACCGGATCGTCCCCAACGGGGTCGACCTCGCCGCCGCCAGGCCACGGCTCGAACCGGCCGGCGAGCCGCTCGAGCTCCTGTTCGTGGGTCGAGCGGAGGAGCGCAAGGGCCTGCCCGTTCTGCTGCGCGCCTTCGAGGCGCTGCGGGGCGCGGGGGTCGACGCTCGTCTCACCGTCGCCGGGGCCACGCGCGCCGAGGTGGCGCCGCTGCTGATCGATTCCGAGGGCGTCGACGTCGTCGGCCGGGTGTCCGACCCCGAGAAGTGGCGCCTGCTCGGGGCGGCCGACCTGCTCTGCGCGCCCTCCCTGGGCGGGGAGAGCTTCGGGATGGTGCTGACCGAGGCGTTTGCCTCGGGCACCCCGGTGGTGGCGTCGAAGATCGCCGGCTACCGCGACGTCGTTCGCGACCGCCAGGACGGGCTGCTGGTGCCGGCGGGCGACGCGGTCGCGTTGGGAGAGGCCCTGCGTGATCTGGCGGTCGATCCCGAGCGCCGGGCCCGGATGTCTCGCTCCGCACGCGAGCGCGCCGACCGCTTCGCCTGGCCGCAGGTCGCGCAAGAGGTGACCGAGGTCTATGAGAACGCGATCGCCCAACCCGCGCCGCAGGGACGGGCCGCCCGGTTCAAGACGGCGGTGGGGGCGAGGCCGGTGGAGCCGGGGCCCCGGGTGCGGCCCCGGAGGCTGCCCTCCCTCGAGCCGACCGATCCGGGCCGCGGGCGTTCGCGCGTGGCCTCGCGTGTGCGCACTGGGGCTTTGGCGCTCGGCGCCGTGGGCGGCACCGCGCTGGCCGCCTGGGCCCTGCAGCGGATAGGTATTGAATCCATCGGCCGCGCGGTGGTCGCCGCCACCCCGGTGTGGGTGCTCGCGGGCTTCGCGCTCATGTGCGCGTCGATGCTCCTGCGCGCCGAGGCGTGGCACGCGATCCTGCGTGCCGCCCTACCCGGCACCCGCGTCCGGCGCCGCGACGCGGCCCGGGCGACCATGATCGGCGTGCTGATGTCCGCCACCCTGCCCGCCCGCCTGGGCGAGCCCAGCCGCGCGCTGATCCTGTCCCGGCGGGTCGGCCGCATGCGCGAGCGCTTCCCGGTGGTGCTGGGCACGATGGTCTCCCAAACGCTGCTCAACCTGCTCGCGCTGGCCATCCTCGGCGCCGTGATGTTCGCCACCGTCGGCATCTTCCGCGGCGGCGAGGACGCTCTGGTGATCGGAACTCTCGCCCCGCTGGTGGTGATCGCTCTGGTGCTCGCCGCCCCGTGGCTGTTGCGCCGCGGCAAGCCGTCGCGCTTCCAGCGGGTCCAGCAGGCGGCGGTGGTGGTGCGCGGCGCGCTGTTGCAGGTGCGCTCGGGCCTCGAGGTCTTCCGGCGCCCGCGATTGGGTGGGTGGGCGGTTCTCACCCAGCTGAGCGCCTGGGCCGTCCAGTGGCTGGCCTGCTACCTGCTGCTCGTGGCCCTGGGGCTCGACGAGCGCGCCGGCCTGGGTGCCGCGGCCGCCGTTCTCTTCGCGGTGAACGTGACCGCCGCTCTGCCCGTGACGCCGTCGAACCTGGGTGTGTTCCAGGCCGCCTGCGTGGCCGTCCTGTCGGCCTACGGCGTGGGCAAGACCGACGCGCTGGCCTACGGGATCATCCTGCAGGCGGTGGAGATCGCCACCGCGCTGGCCATGGGCATGCCCGCGCTCGTGCGCGAGGGGATGACCTGGCGCGACCTGCGCCTGCGGGCCATGCACGCCTCGCCGGTCACGCTGGGCAGCGGCCGCTCGCGCGGCGATGCGGCCGAGGCCGAGGCCTAGCTCCTCCAGGTTTCCCGGCTCTGGGCCGAGAAACATGGTTAGCCCGTCCACGGCTCAAACCTTCACACATCTGTGTCAAGGTTCGGTACGATAGATCGCACCTGTGCCTTCCCGCCACGACTTCATCGACACCGCACGCCGGCGCCTCGTCGTCTTCGACGGCGGCATGGGCGCCACGCTCGAACAGCTCGAGCTGACCGAGGAGGACTACGGCGGGCTGCCCGGCAAGTGCCACGAGGCGCTCGTGCTCAACCGCCCCGACGTGATCCAGAGCGTGCACGAGTCGATGCTCGAGGCGGGCGCCGAGGCGCTGCAGACCGACACCTTCCAGGCCAGCCGCATCAAGCTCGACGAATGGGGCCTCGGCGAGCACACGCTCGAGATCAACCGCCGCGCCGCGGAGATAGCGCGGGCGGCGGCGGGCGAGGAGCGTTTCGTGGCCGGCTCGATCGGCCCCACGGGCCACCTGCCCGCCTCCGACGATCCCACGCTGGGCAAGATCACCTTCCGCGAGCTCGCCGAGGTGTTCACCGAGCAGGCCCGTGGCCTGGTCGAGGGGGGCGTCGACCTCATCATCATCGAGACCGCCCAGGACATCCTCGAGGTCAAGGCCGCGGTGTTCGGCGCCCACGAGGCGTTCAAGCTCACCGGGCGCAGCCTGCCCCTGCAGACGAGCGTGTCGCTGCTGCCCAACGGCGGCAAGATGCTGCTGGGCACCGACATCCAGGCCGTGCTCACCACGCTGGTGTCCCTAGACGTCGACGTGATCGGGCTCAACTGCTCCACCGGGCCGGAGGACATGCGCGACGCGATCCGCTACCTCGGCGAGTTCAGCCCCCTGCCGGTGCACTGCATCCCGAACGCGGGCCTGCCCCTTCAGGGGCCCGAGGGCGAGACGATCTTCCCCGAGAAGCCGGATTCGCTGGCGAGCACCCTGCAGGAGTTCGTGGAGCGCTACGGGATCTCCATCGTGGGCGGCTGCTGCGGCACCACCCCCGACCACATCCGGGCGATCGTCGATCGCGTCGGCGGGCGCGAGGTGGCTGCGCGGCCAGGGACACGCGAGGCGCTCGTGTCATCGATGATGACCGCCACCCCGCTGGTACAGGAGCCGCGACCGACCCTCGTGGGCGAGCGCGTGAACTCGCAGGGCTCGCGCAAGGCCAAGGAGCTTCTGCTGGCCGACGACTACGACGGCATCATGCGCGTGGCCGAGGACCAGGTGGAGGGCGGCGCGCACGTGCTCGACGTGTGCGTGGCGCTGACCGAGCGCCAGGACGAGGACGTCCAGATGCGCGAGGTGGTCAAGCGCATCTCGCTCAGCCAGCCGGCGCCCATCCAGATCGACTCCACCGAGCCCGAGGTCATCCAGGCCGCGCTCGAGGCCATCCCGGGCCGGGCGATCGTCAACTCCGTCAACCTCGAGGCGGGCCGCGACAAGCTCGACGTGGTCGCGCCGCTGGCCAAATCCCATGGCGCGGCGCTGATCGCGCTCACAATCGACGAGGTCGGGATGGCCAAGACCGCGGAGCGAAAGCTCGAGGTGGCCAAGCGGATCGTCGAGTTGGCCTGCGACGAGCACGGCCTCGACCGCGAGGCGCTCATCTTCGATGCCCTGACCTTCACGCTCACCACCGGCGACGAGGAGTGGCGCCCGAGCGCGGTGGCCACCATCGAGGGAATCGAGCTGATCAAGAAGGAGCTGCCGGGGGTCAAGACCTCGCTGGGCGTGTCCAACGTCTCCTTCGGCGTCTCGCCCGGCGCGCGCGCCGTGCTCAACTCGGTCTTCCTGCATCACTGCGTCGAGGCGGGGCTCGACCTGGCGATGGTCAACCCCAACCACATCACGCCGTACGGCGAGATCAGCGACTACGAGCGCGAGCTGGCCGACAACCTGGTGTTCAACCGCTCAGAGGACGCGCTCGAGCGCTTCATCGCGCACTTCGAGCAGAAGGGCGAGGAGGAGGTCGACGACGCCGGCTCCGACCCCACCGAGGGCATGGAGCCCGAGGAGGCCCTGCACTTCCACATCCTGCGCCGCAAGAAGGAGGGCGTGGAGGACTGGATCGACCGCTCGGTGGACAAGATCGGCGCGGTGCCGACGCTCAACGGCGTGCTGCTGCCCGCCATGAAGGAGGTGGGCGACAAGTTCGGCGCCGGCGAGCTGATCCTGCCCTTCGTGCTCCAGTCGGCCGAGGTGATGAAGCGGGCCGTGGCCCAGCTCGAGAACTACCTCGAGCGGATGGAGGGGCACACGAAGGGCAAGGTGGTGATCGCCACCGTGTTCGGCGACGTGCACGACATCGGCAAGTCGCTCGTCAACACCATCCTCACCAACAACGGCTACACGGTGATCGACCTGGGCAAGCAGGTCCCGGTGGACACGATCATCAACGCCGCCATCGAGAACGAGGCCGACGCCATCGGGCTCTCCGCCCTGCTCGTGTCGACCTCGAAGCAGATGCCGACATGCGTGCAGGAGCTGCACCAGCGCGGGCTCGACTTCCCGGTGCTGGTGGGCGGCGCGGCGATCAATCGCGACTTCGGGCGGCGCATCCTCTACCCCAAGGGCAAGGACTCCGACGAGATCTACGAGCCCGGCGTCTACTACTGCAAGGACGCCTTCGCGGGGCTGGCCACGGTCGATCAGCTGGTGGACGACGAGACCCGCGACGCGCTGGTCGAGCGCTTCCGCACCGAGGCCAAGGCGCTGCGCGAGAAGCCGGTCGAGGTCGACACCGGCCCGCCGGTAACCGACTCCTCCGCGCGCTCAGGCGCGAGCACCGACAACGAGATTCCCGACCCGCCCTACTGGGGCGTGCGCGAGACCGAGGTGGATCTCGACGACGTCTATCCCCATCTCGACCGCCACGTGCTGTTCAAGCTGCACTGGGGCGGGCGCGGGGTGAAGGGCGAGGAGTGGGAGCGCCTGGTGCAGGGCGACGGCGAGGAGGAGGGCTTCGCGCCGCGCCTCGAGCGCATGTGGCGCGAGCAGGACTACCTGCGCCCGCGGGCCAAGCTCGGCTACTTCCCCTGCAACTCCGACGGCAACGAGCTGGTGGTGTTCGACCCCGAGGATCCCTCGCGCGAGCTCGAGCGCCTGAGCTTCCCGCGCCAGCCCAAGCACGACCGCATCTGCCTGGCCGACTTCTTCCGGCCGATCTCGTCCGGCGAGCGCGACGTGGTTGCGCTCCAGGGCGTGACCGTGGGGCCCGAGGTCACCGACCTGATGGCACAGCTGGAGCGCGACGGCGAGTTCGCCGAGCAGCTCTACACGCACGGCCTCGGAGTGCAGACCGCCGAAGGCCTCGCCGAATGGCAGCACGCAAAGGCGCGCCGCGACCTGGGGATCGAGCTCGACCAGGGCCGGCGCTACTCGTGGGGCTACCCCGCCTGCCCGGACCAGTCGGAGCACGAGAAGGTATGGCGCCTGCTCGGCCTCGACGGGATCGGCATGTACCTGTCCGATGGCTTCGCGGTGATGCCCGAGCAGTCGACGGTCGCCATCATCGCCCACCATCCCCAGGCGGTCTACTTCGGAATGAAGTCCGGCTTCATACCCAAGAAGAAGGCTCCCGACGAGCTGATCGCGGGGACCGAGCGCGGCAGCGAGCTGCCCGCGGCGGACGAGATCCCGGCTTAGCCCGCACGGCCTCGGGGTAGGTTCCCCGACGGAGGCGCCTCGACCCAGGAGGAGCCCCCATGCACCGCAGGATCGTTCTCTTCGTTGCTCTACTTGCCGCGCTCGCGCTGGCGGCGCCCGCGAGCGCCGCGGCCCAAAGCCCATCGAGTCTTGCCCCCAGCGCGGCCGAGGCTCAGGAGGCCACCACCGCCTGCGGCCCGGGCGGGGCCGGCGATCAGCTCGTCCCGGACTCCGGGCCGTGGTTCAACTTCACCGCGGCCTGTGCCGGGCACGACGCTTGCTATGCCGCCCAGCAGGGCCAAGCGGAGTGCGACGTGGCCTTCCGAACCGCCATGTACGCCCACTGCGCCACGCGCGCGTGGTACCAGCGCGGCCTCTGTCGCAACACGGCCAACGTCTACTACGAGGCGGTTCGGCGCTTCGGGTACCTCTTCTACTGAGAGCCGACCGGGATAGGGTCGCTCGGTAATGGCTGAGCGGCCCGACCCCGTTCCGGAGCTCGACTGGGATCCCGCCCGCGCGCGCGAGCTCGGGGACGGGGTGGTCGAGCTGTGGGCGGAGCTGCTCGCCCGCCTGCCGGAGCTGGACGTGGGAGGTGAGTTCAGCGCGCAGGCCGTGCGCGACCACCTCGATCTGGACATCCCCGTCGAGGGCGCTTCGAACGACGAGCTCGTTCGCCGCCTGCGCGAGCTCGTCTTCGAGGGGTCGATCTATCCGGGTCATCCCGGCTTCCTCGCCTACGTCTCCGGCTCGGGCACCGTGCCGGGTGCGGCGGCCGACCTGATCGCTTCGGCGCTCAACCAGAACCTCGGTGGCTTTCGCCTCAGCCCGGGCGCCAACCAGGTTGAGGCCGCGGTCATCGGCTGGCTCGCGCGCAGCTTCGGCCTGCCCGAGGGCGCCGGCGGGCAGGTCGTGGCGGGCGGCGCCATGGCGAACTTCGTCGGGCTGAAGGTGGCACGCGATCGCGCCCTGGGCCCGGCGGCGCGGGCCGGGGGTGTGGCGAGCGGTCCCCCGCTCGCCCTCTACGCCTCGAGCGAGGCACACGTCGTGCAGCGCCGCGCGGCCGACATGCTCGGCCTGGGCGCCGACGCGGTCCGCGAAGTGGCCGTGGACCGCGGCCAGCGCATGCGGGTCGAGGACCTGGAGAGACAGATCGAGGCTGACCTCGCGGCGGGAGTCAGCCCGGCGGCGGTGATCGGCACGGCGGGCACCACCTCCACCGGAGCCGTCGATCCCCTCCACGAGCTGGCCGACGTCTGCGAGCGGCACGACATCCACTTCCACGTGGACGCCTGTTACGGCGGGCCGGCCGTGCTGGCCGACGACCTGCGCCCACTGCTCGCCGGAATCGAGCGAGCCGACTCGATCGCCGCCGACGCTCACAAGTGGCTCTATACCCCGCTGCTCGGTGGCTGCGCGCTGGTGCGCGGCGAGGCCCAGCTCACCGAGGCCTTCGCGGCCGACGCGAGCTACATCTGGATGGACGAGGAGGTCCGCTCGCGGCACGGAGTGGACTACGTCCATCAGGGCCCCGACTTCAGCCGCGGCTTCGCGGCGCTGCGGATCTGGGTCTCGCTGGTGGCCCACGGAACCGCCGCCTATGGGCGCCGCATCTCACACGACGCGGCGCTCGCCCGCTATCTCGGCGAGCTCGTGACCGAGCACCCGGACTTCGAGCTGATGACCCCGGTGAGCCTGTCGATCTGCTGTTTTCGCTACGCGCCGGAGCGGCTGCGCGGTGACGAGGACGCGCTGGCTCGGCTCAACGAGCACATCATGGTGGCCAGCCAGTCCGACGGGCGGGTGTTCGTGTCGAACGCGATCGTGGACGGCCGCTTCTGCCTGCGCGCCTGCATCGTCAACTTCCGCACCGAGGCCGAGCACCTCGAGCGCGTGCTGGCCGTCGCGGAGGAACTCGGCCGTGACGCTTGACGCGGCGTTTCGGACATTTGTTCTACGGCTGAGCCGCAAGGCTAATCCCGACTGCCCGCGCGCCGACACCCATACACATGCGGGCAGGGGCTCGACACATCCGGCATCTCGTTGCAACGCGCGGAGCGGGGCTTGCCCTGATCGCGCTCGCGGCGACCTGCTCGCTCCCCGCCGCCGCTCAGGCCGCGGAGCTTCCGCCGGCAGCGGCTCAGCTGGGCCAGACCGCCACGGCGACCGGCGCCGCTGCGCTCGAAACCGCGGCGACGGCGCAGGGCGCTGTCCAGCAGACCGCGGCCGAGGTGGTGGCCCCCGCTCAGCCTGTGGTCGAGCGGGCCGCCCAGACGGTGACCAAGGCCGCGACGCCTGCGCGTTCGGTGGTCGATACGGCCGCTCGCGGCGTCGAGACGGCGGTGGCCCCGGCGCAGCCGGCCGCCCCCGCGCGCCCGGCCGCTCCTACCCCCGTCGACCGCGAAGGCGGCGTTCGCGCCCCGCGCCCCGCGCCCCCCGGGCCCAGCGGACAGCAGTCCGCGCCGAAGCGCAGCAACTCCGCCGGTGGCCCAGGCAAGGCCGAGCGCGGGCCGGTGACCGCGGCTCAACGCGTGGCCACGGCTCAGCGCGAGACCGCATCGACGCCCAACGTCACCAGTGCCACCGCCACCCCCACCTCGGTGGACGGCGGCACGAGCGCCACCCACGACTTCCCCGGCGGCGCCGGATCGACGGCATCGGCTGCCTCCACCAGCTTCAGCATCGGCGCGTACGCGCTGCTCGCAGCAGCGCTCCTGCTGGCCGGACCGGCCATAGCGCGCCGCCTCCGAGTCGACCGAACCTTGCTTCGGCCGACTCTCTTCGTGTCCGTACTCGAGCGCCCCGGTTAGCCCTTCCCGGTTGACCCACGAGCCGGAACGTCTTCCGGCTCACAGCTGACTCAAGTACGAACCAAGGAGAAATGACATGAATCGCAGTGCTATTGCGCTGGGTGCGAGCGCGCTCGTCCTCGCCCTTTCGGCAGGACCGGCGAATGCGGTGCCCGGAGTGGACCAGCAGGTCAACGACTCGGCTCTGACCGCGCAGGTCGGATCGCTGGATGTGAACGCCCCCGTTCGGGTGGGGAGCGACGGGGACAACGCCTCGTCGCCCACCCCTGGCGGCGGTGGCCAGTCGACGAACGACTCGATTGGCACGGGCCAAGCCGGATCCGTGCGCGTGAACGCTCCCGTTCGAGTGTTCAGCGACGGCGAGAACGCCGCGCCGGGCCGATCCGGCGGCGGCTCCCAGTCGAACGACGATTCGATCGGGACGGCCCAGATCGATGCGGTCGATGTGAACGCCCCGATCCGGGTGGCCAGCGACGGCGACAACGGCTCGGGCGGTAGCTCGGGCGGCGGGGACCGGACGACCCGCGACTCGGCCCTGACGGCCCAGGTCGGGTCGATCGGCGCTCACGCACCGGTCAGGGTTGCGAGTGACGGGGACGACGATGGCGCCGGTACCGGCAGGTCGGGCGGACCGCAGGGCGTCGACGACTCCGTCTTCACCGCTCAGGTCGGGGCGTTGGAGCTGTTTGCCCCGATCCGCGTGGCAAGCGACGGCGACGACGCTTCCGGCGGCAGTGGCGCCGGCAGCAGTGGCGGCGGCCAGACCACCCAGGGCTCGATCGCCACGGTCCAGATCGGATCGGGCGGGACGGCCACGATGGCGGGTGTGCCCGCGGGCGATGACCCAGGCGTCGCTGTTCTTCCTCCGGTTTCGGACACCACACCGACCGGCGGGCCGGTCGGGTCCGGAGAGCCGTCGGGATCCGAAGAGCCCGCGGGCTCGGAAGGGGCGCGGGGTGACACTGCACCTGCGCTCGAGCTGGCCGCGGACACGGATCCGAACGGATCGGTGGTGACGAATGCCCGCGCTTTCGCGCCCACCGCGGCCGGCGCGCGGGCGGACTCGCTGCCCTTCACGGGACGCGGACTCGCGATCCTGGCCCTGGGCCTGGCTCTCGCGGCCAGTGGCCTGGCGCTGCGGTTCTCGCTGGCTCCGAGGGGCGCCATCGGGTAACCGGCGCCGCCTGGTCGATGCGCGGCACGAGGGAGCCGGCGGCCCATGGCTGCCGGCTCCCCCAGCCGCCGTCCCTCTACCGGGGGGCGAAACGCGACGCCTGAATCTTCGACACAGGGATAAAGACCCTTGGCAGATGCCTGCCTACCTTGGCCGTAACCTCGGAAGAAAGGCATCTCCCTCTCATGGATTTCGTACTGGCCACCGCCGACGACCTCGTTCAGGCGGTCGACGGCAAGCTCGGTGACACGGTGCCGACGAACACGATGTTCGTGTTCATCGCCGCCGTTCTCGTGCTCTTCATGCAGGCCGGCTTCGCCATGCTCGAGATTGGCTTCTCGCGTGCGAAGAACGCCGGCACGGGGGTCGCGAAGATCCTCACCAACCTCTCGATCGCGGCCATCTGTTATTGGGCCGTGGGCTTCGCTTTTGCCTTCGGCAGCGCCGATGTGCTCGGCATCTCGGACGCGATCATCGGTTCCAACGGCTTCTTCCTGCAGTTCTCGGGCAACGGCGCGGAGGCCTTCCCCGTGATGGGCTTCTCCGACGCGACGGTCGAGGCCAAGTGGCTGTTCCAGTTCGCGTTCTGTGCGGTGTCGCTGGCGATCGTCTGGGGCTCGACGCTCGAGCGCATCAAGTACAGCGCGTACGTGATCTACGCGATCGTCTTCGCCGCGGTCATCTACCCGATCGGCTCGCACTGGGTCTTCGGCGGTGGCTGGCTGCAGAACGGCGACACGTTCCTGATGCCCACCGGCATGCAGGACTTCGCGGGCTCGACGGCGGTGCACCTGATCGGCGCCACGGGCGCGTTCGCGGCGCTGCTGCTGCTCGGCGCGCGGCGGGGCAAGTACGGGCCGGACGGCAAGCCGCGCGCCATTCCGGGCCACTCGATGCCGCTCGTGGGCCTGGGCACCATCATCCTGTTCGTCGGCTGGTTCGGGTTCAACCCCGGATCGACGCTCAACATCGGTGACACGCGCCTGGCCGAGGTCGGGATCGTCACCCTGCTGGGCTGCGCCGGCGGAATCATCGGCGCCTTCGTCGCCACTCAGATCAAGCAGAAGACGATCGACATCGGCATGGTGGCCAACGGCGCGATCGCCGGACTGGTCGCCATCACCGCGCCGTCGGGTTACGTCGAGATCTGGGCCGGTCCGCCCATCGGCTTCGTGGCCGGCCTGATCGTGGTGTTCGGCGTGATCTGGATCGACAAGAAGATCGACGACCCGGTCGGCGCCACGTCGGCGCACGGCCTGGCCGGTATCTGGGGCACCATCTCGTGCGGCATCTTCACCGCGCCGCGCCTGGCCGAGTACAACGCCTTCGGCAACCCAGAGGGCGGCCTGCTGTACTCCGGCTCCTTCGAGCAGCTGATCGCTCAGGTGGTTGGTGTTCTTGTGGCCTTCACCTTCGTGTTCGCGATGAGCTACGGGACGTTCGCCGCGATCAAGGCGACGATCGGCCTGCGGGTGTCCCCGGAGGACGAGGAGGCCGGTCTCGACATCGTCGAGCACGGCATGTACGGATACCCCGAGCAGTTCATCCCGCAGTCGGACTTCGGGGGCCCCACCGGTGGCCCGCCCGAGGGACCGGCGCACGAGCCGCGAGGGGCCCGAGTGCCTCAGCCCGGTGAGGTGACGGCATGAAGATGGTCGTCGCCTACATACGGCACGAGGCCTTCGAGCCCATCCGCACGGATCTGCTCGAGGCCGGGTTTCCCAGCCTGACGATCACCGAGGTGAAGGGCTCGGGACGCCAGAAGGGCATCACCGAGCACTACCGCGGAGCGGCTCTGGCCGTCCACCTGCGCCCGAAGCTCAAGCTCGAGTGCGTGGTCGAGTCGAAGGACGTGGGGGTGATCAAGGAGACGATCCTGCGCCACGCGCGCACCGGGTCGGTGGGTGACGGAAAGATGTTCGTGATGCCTGTGGAGGACGCCGTGCGCATCCGTACCGGCGAGGAAGGAGAGCTGGTGCTGCAGGCCCACGAGGGAGAGGTCGCGGTCAATGGCGGAGGCGGCTGACGCTGCTCCGCGCGGATCCGAATCGGTACCCAGCCCGCGCGGCGCCCACCTGGAGATGGTGGGCGCCGTGTTGGCCGGTGACGGGCTCGAGCGTGTAGCGGAGATCGCCTCCGCGCACGCCGGCGCGCCCGTGGCCGTTGTGGTGCCGCGCCTGGGGATCCCGCTCGAAGGCTGGGCCCCGTTCGAGCGCTACGTGAGCGCCCGCCTCGGCGGCGGGCGCCCGCCGCGGCCGCCGGAGGTGACCGCCGAGGTGCCCATCTCGTCCGGCGGGCGACAGCTTGGAGCCGTGCTCCTGCTGGGCCCCGGGTCCGGCGACGCGGGCGAATACCTGCACATGGCGGCCATCGCCGCGCTCACCGAGATCGCGGTGGTCGAGGCGCGCGACGAGACCGAGCAGAGCCTGCGCGGATCCCTGGTGGAGGAGGTGCTCACACGCCCGGACCTCGACGAGACGGACCTGGCCCGGCGCGCCGCCCGGCTCGGCTGTGACCTGTCGGCCGGGTTCGTCGGCCTCTGCGCCAACACCAACGGCCGCGGCCCCGGGCGCCTGATCGCCAGCCTCTCCGCCGAGCTCCCGGGGGTGCTCGCCCAGACGATGGAGGGCGGAAAGGTCTACGCATTGCTGCCCGGCCCGGCCGATCCGGCCCGCCGGGCGGCCGCACGACTTGGGCGCCACGCCGAGATCGGGCTGTCGTCCTACCGCACCGGCGCGGGTGACGCGCGCCGGGCGCTCGACGAGGCCGAGCTCGTGCTGGGCGTAACTGCAGCGGGCGGGGGACCTCCCGGCGCCGAGATCGGCGAGGGCACCTACCGGCTGCTCTTCCGGGTCCTCGCCAGCCATCCCGATGAGGTGCGCAGCTTCTACGAGGACACGGTGGCGCCGATCGTTCGCTACGACGAGCAATACGCCTCGGACATGGTCGGCACGCTCGACTCCTACCTGGCCAACAACTGCAACATGAACGCGACCGCGCAGGCCATCCACACGCACCGCCACACCGTCGGCTACCGCCTGGAGCGGGTGAAGGAGCTGACCGGGCTCGATCCGCTGCGAAGCGAGGACCGCGAGCGCCTCGGCCTCGGCCTCAAGGCCTACCGGATCATCTCCCCCTCGCTTCCCCGCTGAGCGCCGCCCGGGTCCGCGTAGCATGCGGATGCGGATGGCGGTGACCGAGACAGCGGCCGGTGTGGAGCACCTGGACGTGCTGATAGTGGGCGCCGGCCTGTCCGGAGTCGGCGCCGGCCATCACCTGCAGGCCAACTGCCCGGGGAAGAGCTACGCGATCCTGGAGGCGCGCGAGGCCATCGGCGGAACCTGGGACCTGTTCCGCTACCCGGGCATCCGCTCGGACTCCGACATGTACACCCTGGGCTACTCGTTTCGGCCGTGGAAGGACGCCAAGGCGATCGCCGACGGGCCGGCGATCCTCGACTACGTCCGCGAAACGGCTCGCGACGGGGGCATCGACCGCCGGATCCGGTTCAACCATCGGGTGGTGAACGCCGAATGGTCGTCGGCCGACGCGCGCTGGTCGGTGGAAGCCGAGCGATCGGACACGGGGGAGACCGTTCAGCTCACCTGCGGCTTCCTGTTCATGTGCACCGGCTACTACCGCTACGACGAGGGCTATGCGCCGGACTTCGCCGGAACGGAGCGATTCGCGGGTTCGATCGTTCATCCCCAGCACTGGTCGGGCGACATCGACTACGCCGGCCGGCATGTGGTGGTGATCGGAAGCGGAGCGACCGCCGTGACCCTCGTGCCCGCGCTGGCCGAGCGAGCCGAGCACGTGACGATGCTCCAGCGCTCACCGAGCTACATCGTGTCGCTGCCGGGGCGCGACCCGGTGGCCGATCTCCTGCGCGACCGCCTTCCGGCCAAGCTCGCGTACTCCGTGCTGCGCTGGAAGAACGTGACGGTGACCACGCTGTTCTACCAGCTCAGCCGCCGCTTTCCGCGCCTGGTGAAGGCGCTGATTCGCAAGGGCGTCGAGAGCCGGTTGCCCCCCGGTCACGATGTCGATCCGCACTTCACGCCGCGCTACGACCCGTGGGACCAGCGCGTGTGCCTGGTGCCCGACGACGACCTCTTCGACGCGCTGAAGTCCGGGCGCGCGTCCATCGTCACCGACGAGATCGAGACCTTCACCGAGCACGGCCTGCGGCTCGCCTCGGGCGCGGAGCTGGAGGCCGACCTGATCGTCACGGCCACCGGGCTGAACATGCTGGCGCTGGGCGGCACGCGGCTCGCGGTGGACGGCCGGGAGGTCAAGCTGCCGCAGACGCTGGGCTACAAGGGCATGATGCTCAGCGACGTGCCGAACATGGCGGTGGTGATCGGCTACACCAACGCGTCGTGGACGCTCAAGTGCGACCTCACGTGCGAGTACATCTGCCGGCTGCTCAACCACATGGACCAACACGGCTACCGGCAGTGCACGGCCCGCAACCGCGACGCCTCGCTGCCCACGCAGCCCTTCGTCGACCTGAAGTCGGGCTACGTGCAGCGCTCGATCGACGAGTTCCCCCGGCAGGGGTTGACCGCTCCGTGGCGCCTCTACCAGAACTACCTGCGCGACACCATCATGCTGCGCTTCGGGCCGTTGGAGGACGACGCTATGGAGCTGCGCTCACCCGAGCCAGACGCCGCACCAAGAGATGCACGAGCGGCCCGTAGGCCAGCGCCAGCGCCGGCTCGACGGCCCGGGGCGCCTCGAGTTCGATCGTGATTAGCGAACCCGTGCCGTAGGGCTCGACGCGGTGCACCAGGCGCACGCCCGCGGGCACCCGCCAGGTCCACTCCCGCCGCGCCCGCTTGGCCACGATGGCGGCGGGCACGGGGACTACCCCCAGTAAGCGCACCGCCCCGCGGGCGCCGTCGCGCACCTCGGGCGCCCCAAGGCCCCAGGCGCCCCGCACGTGAGGCGCCCACTCCTTCCAGCGCGCCGGCTGGGCGAGCAACGGCCAGACGGCCTCAGGCGGTGCCGGCGAACGCGCTGTGTACGCCTTCATCGGCCCCATCCTCGAGGGCGGCTCGGCGCAGCGCCTCGATCGCGGGCGTCGGCTCCATGTCGAACAGATCCTGCCCCGCGCCGTTGGTCACCACCGTCTCCATCGCCAGGCTCTCGATGAGGGGCTGGGCCACGCCGGCGTCCACGGGTGTAACTAGGCCGATCCAGAGCGAGGACAGCTTGGGGCTGAGCAGCGGCACGGGCACCTGCGGCGCGCGCCGCCTGCCCAGCACGTCGGCCATCAACTGGATCAGCTCGCCGTAGGTGACCACATCGGGGCCGGCGATCTGCACCTCCCGGCCCGCCGTGTCCGGCCGCTCGGGCGCCTGAACAAGGTAGGCCAGCACGTCCTCGATGGCGATCGGCTGAGTGCGGTTGCGTAGCCAGGCCGGGGCGATCATGGCCGGCAGCCGCTTGACCAGATGGCGAAGGATCTGGTAGCCGGCGCTGTGGGCACCGATCACCATGCCGGCGCGAAAATAGGTGAGCGGCGGCCCTTCGCGGCCGAGCAGGGCGGCGGTCTCGGCGCGGCTGCGCAGGTGCTCGGAGGCGGGGCGCTCTCCCAGGCCACCGAGATAGACGACGCGTTCGACCCCTTCGTCGAGCGCCATGGCCGCGAAGTTCGAGGCCGCGCTTCGCTCGCGCTCGGCAAAGCCCGAGCGATCGCTGCCGCGGCCCATCGAATGAATCAGGTAGTAGGCCACGTCGACTCCTGCCCCGGCGCCGCGCAGGCTGTCGCGGTCGAGCACGTCACCCTCGTGCAGCTCCAGCCCTGTGCTCTCGAGGCTGTGGGCTCGCCGGACGTCGCGGACCAGGCAGCGAACATCGTGCCCGCGCTCGTCGAGGTCGGCGGCCAGGCGGCCCCCGACGAAGCCGGTAGCGCCCGTGACGAGCGCCTTCACGCCGTTACCAGCTCACGCGCCTTGAGATCCCAGGTCACCTGACGGCGGTCCTGGCGCAGGGCGTCGAGCACGGCTTCGACCACGTCGTTCACCGCCAGCGGCTCGGGTAGCTCGGGGGCCGAGCCGAACAGGGCGCGCTCGGTGAAGCGGGTGTCCAGGTGCGGCGGCCGGACGTCGATCACGGCGAGCCCGTCGCGGCGGCGTTCGCGCCGCAGCGCAGCGAGGTAGGCCGAGAAGGCGGCCTTGGCCGCGGAGTAGTGGCCGATCCCGGCCGCGGGGTGCTCGGCCACGATCGCCGACACCCCCACCACAGCGGCGGGCGGGTCGAGGTGCGGCAGCGCCGCGTCGATCAAGGCCATCGGGCCGAGCGCGTTGACCTCGAACAGGGCCCGCAGATCGTCGTGGGATGCGCTGCCCGCCGGGCCGAAGCCGGGCACGCCGATCGACACCACCAGGCAGTCGAGGCCACCGAGGGCGGCCGTGGCCGCGTCGATTGCGGTCCGCGAGCTCTCCGGATCGCGCACGTCCAGGCGGGCGGTGGGAGCGTCGAGCTCCTCGCCCAGCGCGCTCAGGCGGCCCGGGTCGCGTCCGGCCAGGGCGAGCTCCGCCCCCTCGGCGGCGAGCGCGCTCGCCAGGGCGGATCCGAGCTCGCCGGTGGCGCCGGCGATCAGGGTCCGTGAGCCGTGAATGTCCACGCCCGGAGTACGGAGGAACGGGCCGGTGGGCTCAGTGGCGCCCGTAGGCTCACCGTTCGTGAGAATCCTGACGCGCGACGAGCTCACGGCCGCGCTGGCCGCGAGGCAGCTCCTGATCGAGCGCCGCTCCATGCCGGTCGAGGAGGCCATTCGCCTGCTCACTCCGCTCCAGGGCCAGCATCCGCCCGCGCCGTACATCGCGCTGGCCGCGCGCCTGGACGGCTTCTCGCGCTCGGGCCTGGAGGCCGCCATCAGCGCCCACGCGGTCGTGAAGACGACCATCATGCGGCTCACGCTCCACCTCGCGGACGCGGAGGACTATCCGGCCTACGCCCAGCTCACCCGCCAGGCGCGGATGCGTAGCTGGCGCAAGGAATACCCGCATCTGGACGAACAAGGGGTGACCGAGGAGCTCACCCAATGGCTCGCCCGGCCGCGCACGAACGCCGACATCCGCGAGAAGGTGGGTGGCTACGAGGGCGTTCCCGAGGACCCCTGGGGCCCGGTGATCTTCGCTCGCACCCTGGTTGCGCTCGTTCAGCTGCCACCGAGCGGCTTCTGGGACGATCCCCGGCGGGCGCAGTTCGTGGCCGATCCTCGTCCGCGGCCCGATCCCGCCGAGGCCGCGGCGCTCGTGCTCACCCGCTACCTGGCCGCCTTCGGCCCGGCCGGCCGGCGCGACGTGGCCGCCTGGGCGGGGGTCGCGCAACAGGACTTCGCGGAGGCCTTTGCCCGGGTGCCGACGGTGTCCTTTCGCGACGAGGCCGGGAGGGAGCTGCTCGACCTGCCCGGCGCGCCGCTGCCGCCGGCGTCCACGCCGCTGCCGGTGAGACTGTTGGCTCAGTGGGACCAGCCGCTGCTCGCCTACGCCGATCGGGAGCGGATCATCCCGCTCGAGGTGCAGCCGCTGAAGCTCACCCTTAGCGGGGACACGACGGTCACCGTCGACGGCCGCGTGGCCGCCAGCTGGAGCCTCGAGCGCGAGGGCGACGCCGTGGCGCTCACGGTGACCCCGCACGTGGACATCCGCCGGGCGGCGCTCCGCGAGATCCACTCGGAGGCCGAGCGCACCGCGCGCTTCTGCGAACCGGACGCGCGCAGCTGGGACGTCAGGGTCGACTAGTCACAGCGACTCGAGCACCGCCTCGAGCACCCTGCCGGGCCCGAAGCGCACCACGTCGTCGGCCACCAGACCGGTTTCCTCCTGCGCGGCCGCGATCGTCTCGCGGGCCTGCTCGTCGCTCTCGAGGTCGGCCGTGTTGAGCGCGATCGCCGCGACCCGGGTCGGGCGCACGTGGCGCGCCACCCCCTCGTAGGCGCTGATCAGCTCGGCCAGCGGCGGGATGGGCAGGTCGGGGTAGTTGCGGATGGCGGTGGACCCCGCCTTGTGCACGAGCACCAGACGGTCGGGCGCGGACCCGTGGAGCAGGCCCAGCGTCACGCCCGAGTAGGCGGGGTGAAAGAGAGCTCCCTGCCCCTCGACGAACAGAAGGTCGCCCCTCTGCGCGCCCTCGCGCACGAGCTGCTCGCCCGCGCCGGACACGTAGTCGGAGATCACGTGGTCCACGGCTATCCCCCAGCCGGCGATGGCAACGCCCGTCTGGCCGGTGGGGACGTAGACCGACCGCAGGCCGCGTTCGCGCGCCACCCGGTCGAGCTCGAGCGTGACCACCTTCTTGCCGATCACGGTGTCCGAGCCGACGCTGTGCACCACGCGCACGTCGTCGGGCCGGCTGTAGGGCCCCTCGGGCACGCTCAGCTCGCTGGGCGTAGCGCGCAGGTCGCGCAGGGCGACCCCCCGCCGCGTGGCCGCGCGGCGCAGCTCGGAGTCCTCGGAGAGCTGGGTATGCAGACCGGCCTCGATCTGCAGCCGCTCGCCGATCGCCTCCAGCAGCATGGCCCGCCACTCCGGGTCGAGCTTGCCGCCGGTGGGGGCGACGCCGATGAGCAGCGCGTCCGCGCCGAGCTCGACGGCCTCGCGCAGCGAAGCAACGATCGGCACCGGCTTCAGGCAGAAGGGCACCACCTGCTCAGCCGTGCGACCCGCCTCGGTCGAATCGATCACGGCCACCACCTCGCGGGTTCCGTACCGAATCACCCCGTGGGCCGTCTTCGCGCTGTGCTTGGCGAACAGCCCTTCGGCGAAGATGGCGACCTTCTCGCTCATGCGGCCGCCTCCACGCCCAGGCCGGCACCGTCGGACGGCAGCACCCGGCCGTCGTCGAACTCGAGCCCGGTGAAGGGCTCGTCGGCCAGCAGCAGGTGCCCGTCGAGATCGACCCAGTCGGCCAGCGAGGCGATCTGAGCCGCGGGGGCGATACCGAGCTGAGACTCGATCATGCAGCCGAGCATCACGCCGAGTCCCAGCGCCCGGGCCGCATGGGCCATCCGCACCGCTTCGCGCAGCCCCCCGGACTTGGCCAGCTTGATGTTGATCGCGTCGGCATAGTCGGCCACCCCGGCCACGTCGCTCAGGTCGTGACAGCCCTCGTCGACGACGATCGTCGGTCGTGACTCGAGCTCGCGCAGGGCGCGAAAGGATTCCAGGTCGGCGGCCGGGAAGGGCTGCTCGATCAGCTCCACGTCGCACTCGACCAGCGCGGGCATGAGCTCGCGCGCGGTTTCGAGGGTCCAGCCCTCGTTGGCGTCCACGCGCAACGGCGCCTCGGACATGGTGCGCACCGCGTATAGCCGCTCGAGGTCGTCTGCGCCTCCCAGCTTGATCTTGAGCGCGCGGAAGTCGCCCGCGCGGCGGACGCGGTCGACCGTGCCGGCGACGGTGTCGATTCCGATCGTGTAGGACGTGGGCGGAGAGTCGGAGCGGGTGAGGCCGAGCAGGCGCCACACCGGTACGCCGAGGCGGCGGCCGATCCAGTCGTGGCGAGCGGCGTCGAGAGCCGAGCGGCCCGCGGCGTCGCCCTCGCGCGGGAGCCCGGCCTCGAGGTCGAAGGGATCGCTCGGCGCCTCGACTGTCTCCAGAAAGGCCAGCGCCGACTGCTCGGACTCGCCGCGGTAGTAGATGGGAGCCGCCTCGCCGCGCCCGATCACACCGTCGGCCTCGACCTCGACCCGGACCACCGGCTGCTCGGTGCGCGAGCCGCGCGCGATGCCAAAGGGCTCGGCCAAGCGGAGGGTGGCGATCGACGGGCGCAGCTGCACGGCCGCGAAGCTACACGGAAGGGAGAGAGAAGCCCTGGCGGCGCGCACCCCTTACCTTCCGAGGGGATGAAGGCCGGCCTCTGCGACACCTGCCGCCACCAGAAGCTGATCCACAACACGCGCGGCAGCACGTTCTCGATGTGCGAGCGCGCGAAGACCGATGAGCGCTACCCGAAATATCCGCGGCTGCCGGTGGAGCGGTGTCCGGGGTGGGAGAAGCGGGGCTGAGTCGGCTGCGCGCCGGCCTGCCGCACGCCAGCCGCCCCCTAGCGCGTGCCCTCCACCACCGTCCGGCCGTCGTCGCCCACCCGCACGTCCGGCGCGACGTCGGATACCTCACCGAAGAAGATGCCGCGCGCGGGGGTACCTTCGACCCCCAAGGCGACGGCGTTGCCGTTGAGGCCGGCTGCGACGCGCCAGATGATCTCGTAGGGCCCGGCCTTTACCGCGGTCACCGACCAGCGGAAGGTCTTCTCGTCGCCCGCCTTCAGGGGCCCGCAGGCCCAGGTGTCGACGTAGGCGGTGTCGCAGCCCAGGGGCGTCGCGTCCTTGGCGTCGGGAAAGCCTCCGATCTCGCGTGGCACCCCGTTGACCGCGAACTGGGGGCGCGACGAGTCGGAGAGGGTCTCGTCGTCCTTCTCGAAGTCGAAGCCCTCGACGGTGATCGCGATATTGGGAATCACGCGATCGCCCGCGTTGCGCACGGTGATCACGAGGTTCGAAGTCTGCGCGAGGCGCTGCTGCTTCGGGAAGGTGGCGCGCGAGACCTGGACGTCGAAGTCGCCCTCGGGCTCGTCCTCGTCCTGGCGCTCGCCACCGCCGCATCCGGCCAGCGCGAGCACGCCGGTCAGGACGAGCGCTGCGTGCGTCCTCCCGTTCAAAGCCGGGCGAACATTACACCGGGTGTTCTTGGCGGACAGCCTCTGGCGGCCGCTGTATACATGCCATAGGCTTCGCCTCCGAGGGCGTGATGCGGGGGCCTGTTCCCCCAGTGAGGAGATAGTGCTTAGTGGTCCAGGCTGCAGCTGATCGGGTCTTCCTGCCGACCAAGAACCTGCTCGAGCAGGTCGGCGACATGATGATCCTCACGGGCAAGACGCTCGTCAGCGCGCTGCGGCCGCCCTATCCGTACGGCACCGAGTTCGTGCAGCAGTTCCTCTTCATGCTGCGCCTCTGCTGGCTGCCGCTCACGATCTCGACGATCGCCTTCGGCTACGGCGCGCCCGGCCTGCAGGCGGGCAACTTCCTGGTGCTGTTCGGCGCCATCGACCGCCTGGGCGGCTTCTTCGTGCTGGCCTCGATCCGCGAGTTCGCCCCCTTCGTGACGGCGATCATCCTGGCCGGCGTGGGCGGCACGGCGATCACCGCCGACCTCGGCGCCCGCAAGATCCGCGAGGAGCTCGACGCCCTCCAGGTGCTGGGCGTGGATCCGATCAAGAACCTGGTCGTGCCGCGCTTCCTGGCCCTGATGGTGGTGACCGGCCTCTTCAACATCTACGCGCTGATCTTCGGCATCTTCGGCGGCGTGCTGGCCACCCTGACCTTCGACGCGCCGCTGGGCCCCTTCTTTGCGACTCTGCTCAACAACGCATCCACCACGGACTTATGGGGATCTGTGGTTAAGACCACGTTGTTCGGGGCGATCATCGCGATCGTCTCCTGTTACAAGGGGATGACCGCCTCAGGCGGCGCCGAGGGGGTGGGCCGAGCCGTCAACCAAGGCGTGGTGATCGAGTTCCTCGGCATCTTCGCCTTCAACTACGTGTTCACCCAAACGCTGCTCGCCACCCACCCTGAGATCTCGGTGATCAAGTGAGAACGAACGCTCGCACGCGCCGCGTGCTCGCTGACTGATCATGGGCAAGACCTGGCTAGACGTCCCCAAGGACTGGATCGCCTCCTTCGGCGACATCGCCAAGTTCTCCGCGCGCGTGGTGGCCGACGTGTTCAGCGGCCGCGTGTTTCATTTTTTCGGCGAGGCGCTGCGCCAGGCCGGCATCCTGATCCTGGGCTCCGCGCTCGTGATCTGGGGCCTGGCCTTCATCCTCGGCCTGCAATGCGGAATCGAGGGGGCCTACTTCAACCGCTCGGTCGGCGCGCCGGCCTACGCCGGCGTGTTCAGCGCCTGGTGTGACCTGCGCGAGATCATGCCCTACGCCTTCGGCTACATGATGAGCGCCAAGGTGGGCACCGGGCTGGTGGCCGAGATCGGCGCGATGCGCATCTCCGACGAGATCGACGCGCTCGAGGTGATGGGGATCAACTCGCTCGTGTTCCTGTGCGCCACGCGGCTGCTGGCCGCCTGGCTGGTGCTGCCGTTCATGTACATCGCGGCGGTGGGGGCCGGCTTCTTCGCCAGCTATCTGGCGGTGGTGCAGCAGATCGGCGAGGTCAGCTCCGGGGGGTTCTTCCTGATCTTCTGGATGTTCCAGAACCCACCCGACCTGATCTACAGCCTGATCAAGGGCATGGCCATGGCCACGGTGATCGTGCTCGTGGGCTGCTACTACGGCTACACGGCAGGCGGCGGCCCGGTGGGAGTGGGTACGGCGACGGCGAAATCGATGGTGCTCAACACCGTGATGGTCCACGTCATCGGGATGGTGGGAACGCAGATCTTCTGGGGCTCGAATCCGAGAGCGCCCATAGGCGGATAGGGAGAAGTACGACTTGGAACGCACCGAGGAAGAAGAGGAGCGCCCGCTCGATCCCAAGGACTGGGAGGAGAGCCGCGGGGAGCACCAACAGGAGCCGCATTCGCCGACCCCCGACGAGCACATTCCGGACAACATCCGCGACCAGACCCGGGAGGGCGAGGACCCGTACCACTGGCACGGCGGACGCACGCGAGATCACGGCACCGACGATGCGGTCGAGTTCATCGATGTTCACAAGTCCTTCGGGCGAAACACGATCCTCAACGGCCTCAACCTTGGTCTGCCCGACAACCAGATCTCGATGATCCTCGGCCCCTCGGGGACCGGCAAGTCGGTGTGCATCAAGCACATGGTCGGGCTGCTCTACCCGGACGAGGGCGACGTCTTGGTGCACGGCGAATCCGTGCCCAACATGCCCGACGAGGAGCTGTTCGAGATGCGCAAGAAGTTCGGCGTGCTCTTCCAGGACGGCGCGCTGTTCGGCTCGATGAACGTGTACGACAACACCGCCTTCCCGCTGCGCCAGCACACCGACAAGGGCGAGGACGAGATCAGCGAGATCGTCCTGCGGCGGCTCGGCGAGGTGGGCCTCAGCGGAGCGCTCGACAAGATGCCCAACGAGCTGTCGGGCGGCATGCGCAAGCGGGCGGGCTTTGCGCGCGCGCTCGTTCTCGACCCCGGCATCGTGCTCTTCGACGAGCCGGACTCCGGGCTCGATCCGGTGCGCACCGCCCTGCTGTGCGAGCTGATCATGGAGGTACACCAGGAAAACGGCGGCGCGTACTGCGTTATTACCCATGACATCATGTCCGCGCGCCGGGTAGCCGACTACATCGCCATCCTCTGGAAGGGCAGGATCGTCGAGTCGGGCCCCGCGAGCGAGCTGTTCGACTCCGACAACCAGTTCGTGAGGCAGTTCCTCTCCGGGGAGGCGCAGGGGCCGCTTGGGATGGAATGAGCAGGGGCCCGGCGAGCCCGTAGACGGCGAGCGGGGATCGACTATCGCGCGGGTGCTGGCCGTGGCGGCGCTCGTGGCCGCCGTGGCGCTGATCGCCATCGCCATGTTCGGCGAGGGCGGGACCTACAAGGTCCGGGCGGTGTTCGAGAATGCGAGCCAGCTCGTGCGCGGCAACCAGGTCCGGGTGAGCGGCCAGCCCGTCGGGACGGTCACCGACATCGAGCTCGACGACAGCGCGCAGGCCGTCATCTCGATGGAGATCGACGAGGACCTCGCCCCGTTGCACGAGGGAACCAAGGCCACCATCCGGGCCACGTCCCTGTCGGGCATCGCCAACCGCTACGTCTCGCTGGCGCCCGGCCCCAACGACGCCGACGAGATCGCCGACGGCGGGGTCATAGGGGCCGACGACACCACGGCCTCGGTCGACCTCGACGTGCTGTTCAACTCCCTCGACACGAAGACCCGGGAGGGCCTGCGCAACCTGATCCGCGGCTCGGCCACGCAGTACGACGGCCGCGGGCCGGAGGCGGCCGAGAGCGTGAAGTACTTCGCTCCATTCCTCTCCAGCACGACCCGCCTGACCGAAGAGCTGGCCCTCGACCAGGCGGTGCTCGAGCGCTTCGTGAAGGACGGAGCGACGACGGTGTCGGCCCTGGCCGAGCGCCGCGACGATCTCGCCGGTCTCGTGACCAACACCAACCGCGCCTTCGGCGCGATCGCGGCGGAGAGCACGTCGCTGCAGCGCACGCTCGAGCTGCTCCCCGACACCTTCCGCAAGGCCAACACCACGTTCGTGAACCTGCGGGCCACGCTCGACGACCTCGAGCTGCTGGTGGAGGAATCGAAGCCGGCCACCCGCGACCTGGCCCCGTTCCTGCGCCGGCTGCGCCCGCTCGTGGCCGAGGCCCGGCCGACGATCGCCGACCTGCGCACCCTGATCCGCCAGCCGGGGGCCGACAACGACCTGATCGAGCTGACCGCCAAGCAGCCGCGGCTGGCGCGGCTCACGGGCTCGGTGTTCCCGCGGGCGATCCGGGCGCTCGACCGCGCCCAGCCGGTGGTCGAGTACGCGCGGCTCTACACCCCTGATCTGGCGGGGTGGTTCACGAAGTTCGGCCAGGTGGCCGGGTACTACGACGCCAACGGCCACTACGCGCGGGTGATGCCGGTGTTCGGTCCAGCCGGCCTGCGCGCCGGCAACACCCTCGAGGCGGTGCCGTTCACATCGCGCCTCGAGGGATTCGAGCGCGGCATCCTGCGCCACTGCCCCGGCTCGGCCACCCAGCCTCCGCCCGACGGCTCCGCTCCGATCGCCGCCGCGGGCTGTGACCCCGCCGACACCCCGCCCGGCCCGTGAGGAGGCTCGTCTACATCGCGCTGCTGGTGGCGATCGTGCCTTGGATCGTGATCGGGATCGTGCGCGAGGCAACCGACAACGACGCCGAGGACCACTACTTCGTGCGGGCCGTGTTCGACAACGCCTCCACGCTGGTGCCCGGGGAGGACGTGAAGATCGCCGGCGCTCCGGTGGGCGTGGTCAGCGACATGCAGGTGACCGAGGAGAACAAGGCCGCGGTCACCCTGCGCATCGACGACGAGACGTTCACCCCGTTCAAGCAGGACGCCAAGTGCACCATCCGCCTCCAGGGCTTGATCGGGGAGCGCTTCGTGGAGTGCGAGCCGGGATCGACCGGCGCACCGGCCCTGGGCACCATCCGCGACGGCCAGGAGGGCGAGGGCGAGCGCTTCCTTCCGGTCGACAACACGAGCTCGCCGGTGGACCTCGACCTGATCAACGACACGCTGCGTCTGCCCTACCGCGAGCGCTTCGCCATCCTTCTGAACGAGCTCGGGGTGGGCCTGGCGGGGCGCGGCAAGGAGCTCAACGAGGTCATCCACCGCGCCAATCCGGCGCTACGCGAGACCGACGAGGTGCTCTCGATACTGGCCGGCCAGAACCGCGTGCTGGCCCGCCTGGCGCGCAACTCCGACCGCGCGCTGGGCCCGTTGGCCCGCGAGCGTGAGCGCTTCGCGAACTTCATCGTCGAGGCCAACGACACCGGCGAGGCCACCGCCGAGCGGCGGACGGACATCCGGCGCGGAATCAACCGGCTGCCCGCCTTCCTGCGCGAGCTGCGGCTGCTGATGGCCGACCTGGAGGGACTCACCGACCAGGGCACGCCCGTGCTCGACGACCTGGGCGCCGCCGCCCCCGATCTCGGGCGCCTCATCAAGGCGCAGGGCACGCTGGCCGACGCCTCGCGCGAGTCGCTCCCGAGCCTGGGCGATGCCCTCGAGCGGGGGCGCCCGGCGCTGATCCAGGCGCGCCCGCTGATCCGCGACCTGGGCCGCCTGGGCGAGGAGCTGGCGCCGACCTCGGTGAACCTCGACAACCTCACCCGCAGCCTCGACGAAACCGGGGCGATCGAGCGCATCAACGACTTCCTCTACTACGTGGCGCTCACCACGAACGGGTTCGACACGCTCGGCCACTACTACCGCGCCGCGCTGGTGACCAACGCCTGCACCGAGTACTCGCTCCGGCCCCTGGGCGGGGAGTGCAACGCCAACTTCAACCTTCAGTTCAGCCCCTCGACAGCGGACGCCACCGCGACCACCGCGAAGATCGATCCCCAGCTGGCGCCCGAGCCCCAGGGCGAGCAGGGCGGCAGCGTCGCCCCCACGGGGACGCTGCTCGAGGGGCTGCTGGGACAGGGCACCGATCCCGAGCTGCAGCGCCAACGCGATGACAATCTGGAGCGCCTGCGCCGCCAGGCCCAGGGTGGCTCGCCCGGGCTGGGCGCCGAGGAGCCGCTGCTCGACTACCTGCTCGGGGAGGAGGGCGAGTGAGCCGGCGCTCCGGAGCCGCCCTGAGCGCGAGCCCCGTGCTGGTGGGCGCGGTGACCGTGCTCGTGACGATCGTGGCGGTCTTCCTGTCCTACAACGCGAACTCCGGCCTGCCGTTCGTGCCCACCTACGACCTCAAGGCCAACCTGCCCAACGCGGCTCAGCTGGTGGAGGGCTTCGAGGTCCGGATCGGAGGCGCGCGCGTGGGCGTGATCTCCGGCATCGAGCCGATGAAGCGCGAGGACGGCAGCACCTACGCCCAGGTGACGATGAAGCTCGACAAGCAGATCGAGCCGCTGCCGGCCGATTCCGTGCTGCTCGTGCGCCCGCGCTCGGCCCTCGGCCTGAAGTACATCGAGCTCGCGCCGGGACGGCGGGGCGCGGGCGAGGAGGGCCTCGAGCCCGGCACGGTGATCCCCGTGCGCCAGGCGCGCACGCCGGTCGAGCTCGACGAGGTGTTCAACATGTTCGACGCTCCGGCCCGGGTGGGATCGCGCAACTCGCTCGACGGCTACGGCGGAGGGCTCGCCGGGCGTGGCCAGGACCTGAACACGGCGATCGAGGCCCTCGTGCCGCTGCTGCGCGATCTCGAGCCGGTGATGCGCAACCTGTCCGACCCCGAGACCCGGCTCGACCGATTCTTCCGCGCGCTGGGCGACGCCGCGGCCGAGGCCGCCCCGGTGGCCGAGGAGCAGGCCTCGCTGTTCGTGAACCTCGACATCTCGTTCAGCGCGCTGGCCTCGATCGCCCGGCCCTACCTGCAGGACACGATCAGCGAGAGCGTGCCCACCGAGGAGGTGGCGATCCGCGACTTCCCGCGCCAGCGGCCCTTCCTGCGCAACCAGACCGCCCTCTTCCGCGAGCTGCGGCCCGGCTTCGCCACGCTGCCGCGCTCGGCGCCGATCCTGGCCGACGCCTTCGAGGCGGGCACCGCCGTGCTGCCGCGCACCGTGCGCCTCAACGACGACCTGGCCGACGTGTTCGAGACCCTGGCCGACTTCTCGCAGGATCCGCTGGTGCGCCAGGGCGTCGACCAGCTCACCCGCTTGGCCTCGTCGCTGCGGCCCACGCTGCGCTTCCTCACCCCGGCCCAGACGGTGTGCAACTACGGCACGCTGTGGTTTCGCAACGCGGCCAGCCTGCTCTCCGACGGCGACCCGAACGGGACCTGGCAGCGCTTCCAGGTCGTGGCCGCGCCCAGCGTGCGCGGCTCGGGCATCTACGGGCCCAACAACGAGGCCCTGCCCTCCAACGCCCCGGCCGACGGGCCCGCGGGCTTCACGGAGAACCACCTTCACCTGAACCCCTACCCGAACACCGCGGCCCCCGGCCAGACCAGGGAGTGCGAGGCCGGCAACGAGTACTTCGCGCAGGGCGAGACCGTGATCGGCAACGTGCCCGGCAACGCCGGCACGAAGACGAGCGGGCAGCGCGGCCCCTCGATCACCAGCGTGGGGGCGACGCCATGAGGACGGCGCGCACTCGCGGGCGCCTCACCACCTTCCAGGCCGGGCTGATCGCCCTGGTGGTGATCGTGATCGCCACCTTCTTCGCCTTCACGAAGGACATCCCGTTCACCTCGCCCTACCAGCTCAAGGCCCGATTCGAGAACGCGCCGCCGATCCAGAGGGGACAGGCGGTGCGCATCGCCGGCGTGGACGTGGGGAAGGTCGCCGCCGTCGAGCCCGCGGGTGGGGACTCGCCCGCGGTGACCGTGGTCATGAAGCTCGACGAGAACGCTCTGCCGATCTACGAGGACGCGGAGATCAAGGTGCGCCCGCGCATCTTCTTCGAGGGCAACCTGTTCTTCGACCTCAAGCCGGGCACGCCCGGCGCCAAGGAGCTGGAGGACGGCGCGACGATCCCCGCCTCGCAGACCTCGGCGCCCGTGCAGATCGATCAGGTTCTCGGCCTGCTGAACACCGACACGCGCGCGGACCTGCGCGAGCTGTTGGCGGGCTACGGCGGCGCGCTCAACGGCGAGCCCGAGCCCGGCGAGGACGACGACCAGGATCCCGATACCCAGGGCGAGACGGCCGGCCAGGCGCTCAACGACTCGCTCGAGTACTCGGCTGACGCGCTGCGGGGCGGCGCGATCTTAAACGACGCTTTCCTCGGCTCCGAGACGCGCGATCTCTCCAAGCTGATCGCCGGGCAGCAGCGGATCTTCGCCGCCCTGTCGACCAACGAGACGCAGCTCAAGGACCTGATCACCAACTTCAACGTGACCATGAGCGCGCTGGCCGCCGAGGAGACGAACCTGCGCCAGACGATCCGGCTGCTGCCGCGGGTGCTCGAGGCCGCCAACCCGACGCTCGACTCGCTCAACGCGGCCTTCCCCTCGACCCGGGCGTGGGCGCTCGAGATGATCCCCGGGGTTCGCGAGACCCCGGCGACGATCGCCGCCGGGCTGCCCTGGATCCGCCAGGTCCGCGCCCTGCTCCAGCCCTCCGAGCTCCAGGGCCTCGTGAAGGACCTCCAGCCCGCGGTCCGCGACTTCGCCGAGTTCACCGACGGCCAGGTCGACCTGCTGCCGGTGCTCGATCTCTTCAACCGCTGCCAGCTGCGCGTGATCCTGCCCACCGGCGAGACGCGCATCGACGACGGCGCGCTGTCCACCGGGCTGCGCAACTACGAGGAGTTCTTCCAGGCCATGGTCGGGCTCACCGGCGAGTCCCAGGGCTTCGACGGCAACGGCTCCTACACCCGCTTCCAGTCGGCCGGCGGCGGCTACCCGGTCAAGATCCCGCCGCTGGGTGCGCAATACCGCGAGGGGCTGTTCGGCTCGGCCGCCGCTCCGCCGCTCGGCACGCGCCCGGCGCGCGGGCCGAAGCCCGGGCGTTACGCCGAGAACGTTCCCTGTCACACCCAGCAGCCACCGGACCTGAACGCCGCACGGATCGGGGCGGGCCCGTGAGGCGCCAGATCCGCAAGCAGCTGCCGGTGTTCGTGTCCGTGCTCGTGCTGTTCGTGGTCGCGCTGGTGATCGGCGGCTACATCCTGTCCAACCAGCGCTTCTACCTACCGGGCTGGGTGCCGGTGCTCGGAACCGAGTTCTACACGGTCGAGGCCGAGCTCTCGACCGCTCAGGCCGTCGTGCCCGGCCAGGGCCAGACGGTGAACATCGCCGGGGTCAAGGTGGGCGAGGTCGGCGAGGTCACGCTCGAGAACGGCCGCGCCGTGGTGACCATGCAGATCAAGGACGAGTACCGGCCGATCCACCGCGACGCCACCATCCTGCTGCGGCCGAAGACCGGCCTCAAGGACATGTTCCTCTCGCTCGATCCCGGCACCGAGGAGGCGGGCGACCTGCCCGAGGGCGGGCGCGTGACCCAGGCCAACACGCTGCCCGACGTGAACGCCGACGAGGTGCTTGCTCAGCTCGATGGCGACACGCGCACCTACGTGCGCATCCTGCTCAACGAGGGCGCCACCGCCTTCGACGACGAGGCCACCGGGGCCTCGCAGCGCTACGACCAGACCGCCGAGCAGGACCTGCGCGAGACGTTCAAGCGCTTCGAGCCCACCGCACGCGACGGCGCGCGCTTCACGCGCCTGCTGGCCAAGCGCCGGGGCAACGTCAAGAGCGTGATCCACAACTTCCAGCTGCTCTCCACCGCGCTCGCGCGGCGCGACAACCAGCTGGCCTCGCTGGTCGACTCCGCCAACGCCAACTTCGAGGCCTTCGCCTCCGAGGAGGCGGCGCTGCGCGAGGCCCTGCGGGAGTTCCCGCCCGCGCTCTCCCAGACCGAGACCACGCTGGCCAAGGCCGAGGGGCTGGCCGACGAGCTGGGGCCGGCGCTGGAGCGCCTGCGGCCCTTCGCGCGTGAGCTCAAGCCGGCCCTGCAGAAGACGCAGCCCTTCTTCCGCGAGACAACCCCGATAGTGCGCGAGCAGATCCGCCCCTTCGCCCGCGACGTGCGGCCCACGGTTCGAGACCTGCGCCGGACGACCGAGGACCTCGCGGTGGTCACGCCGCGCCTGACCAGCAGCTTCAAGGTGCTGAACAAGTTCTTCAACACCCTGGCCTACAACCCGCGCGGCGCCACCGAGCCGTATCTGTTCTGGAGCGGCTGGGGGGCCCACTCCGGAGCGACCCTGTGGTCGCTGCAGGACGCGCACGGCCCGATTCGCCGCGGCATCGTCTTCGTGGGCTGTCCCACCTACGGCTCGCTCGAGCAGATCATCATCGGCAACCCGCAGCTCGGCGTGCCCACTCAGCTGCTCAACCTGCCGCCCGAGGGCGAGGCCTGCCCGAACAACATCCCCCCGGACGTGATCCCGCCGTGATCAAGCAGACGCCCAGCCTCGGCCGGATCCTCGCCATGGTGGCCTTCGCGCTGTCCTGCTTCGGCATCCTGATCTTCCTCTGGCTGAACTTCGGCGGCTCGGTGCCACTGCGGCCCGAGGGCTACCGCCTGGAGGTGCAGTTCCCCGAAGCCACCCAGCTGGCCCAGGAGGCCGACGTGCGCATCTCCGGCGTGCGAGTCGGCAAGGTGAAGACGACTCAGCCCAACGAGGATCACCGGCCTGACCGACACGGTGCTCGAGATCGACGCCCGCTACGCCCCGATACCCAAGGACACCCGGGCCATCCTGCGCCAGAAGACGCTGCTGGGCGAGACCTATGTCGAGCTCAGCCCCGGCACCGGCGGTCCGGCCGAGGACATGCTGCGCGACGGCGGCCGCCTGGCCGCCGGCCAGGTGGCGGAGACCGTCGAGCTCGACGAGATCCTGCGCACCTTCGATCCCGAGACCCGCCGGGCCTTCTCGGTCTGGCTCGACCAGCAGGGCCAGGCCGTGCAGGGCCAGGCTCAGCAGATCAACGACTCGCTGGCCCTGCTCACCCCCTTCGCGGAGGAGACCGACGACGTGCTGAAGGTGCTCCGCGTGCAGGGCGGCGCCACGCGGCGGCTCGTGCGCGACACCGGCGTGGTGTTCGAGGCGCTCACCGAGCGCAAGGGCCAGTTCCGCGAGCTGATCTCGAACTCCAACCGGGCCTGGCAGGCCATCGCCAGCCGCGATGCCGAGCTGGCCGACACCTTCCGCGTGTTCCCGACCTTCCTGCGCGAGAGCCGCACCACCACCGAGCGCACCACCCAGTTCGCGCTCGAGGCCGACCCGCTGGTCGATCAGCTTCGCCCCGCCGCGCGCGAGCTCTCGCCGACGCTGATCAACCTCGACCGGCTGGCGCCCGACCTGCGTGGCTTCTTCCGCGACCTCAGCCCGCTCGTCCGCGTGTCGCGCCGCGGCCTTCCCGCCACCGAGCAGGTGCTCGACAACACCCGGCCGATCCTGGCCCGCCTCGATCCGTTCCTGCGCCAGCTCACTCCGGTGGTCGACTACCTGGGTCTCTACCGGCGCGAGATCGCCGCCTTCTTCGGCAACGACGCGGCCGCCACCCAGGCGGCCGGCACCGGCTTCTCCTCGAGCGACTCCATCCACTTCCTGCGCGTGATGAACCCGCTCAACCCCGAGACCATGACCGGCTACCCGGCCCGCCTCGGCACGAGCCGCTCGAACGCCTACACCGAGCCCGGCGCCTACGACCGGCTGGGCCGCGGCGAGCCGCTGCCCGTGTTCGGCAGCTACCTGTGCACGGCCAACCCCACACCCACCCCGCCGCCGGCCAACGCCTTCCTGTCCGACAAGCTGGCCACCGAGATCCGGCAGTACGTGTTCGGCATCGGCAACGGCGCCGAGGGCCGGGCACCGCCGTGCGTCGAGCAGGCGCCGCTCGGCAACATCATCGGCCAGCCCGGCCGCTTCCCCCAGCTCCAGCCCCTGCCGTGAGCAACTGCTTCTCCTAAGGGTCTGTCACGCAATAACTGGTCGGTTTGGACACCCGCCCGCGGCGCCAGGCGCCACCCGTTCGCTCGCAGTAGCGCTGCTACTGCTCCGCTCACGTGCGGCCCCTGGCATCCGCGGATCGGGCACCCAAACCACCCACTTATTCCGCGACAGACCCTAAGCTCAGCCGCGTGAGAGAGGGCCAAGTCCTGGCGCGGCTGGTCGGCGCGCTCACGCGTCGCCCGCTGGTGGTGCTGGGAGTCACCGCCGTGCTCGCGCTGGCCGGCGCGGCCCTGGCGCTGCGCCTCGAGCCGAGCGCCTCGATCGGCACGCTCGTGGACAGCGGCTCGGAGACCTTCCGCGACACCGAGCGCTTCAAGCAGGACTTCGGCGACGAGTCGGTGCTGGTGCTCGCGCGGGGCGAGCTCTCGCGAACGGTGCTTACCGACGACTTGGGGCGCCTCCTGCGACTGGAGGGGTGCCTGTCGGGCAACGTGCCGGAGAAGGGCCTCAAGGATCTTCCGCCGGTGTGCCGCGAGATCGCCGAGCTCGATCCCGCCAAGGTGGTGTTCGGGCCGGCCACGTTCATCAACACCGCGGTCAACCGGATCGCCACCGAGTTCACGCGGCGCGATCGCGACAGCCGCCGCCAGGCGCGCCAGGCTGCCACGGCGGCGGCCCGGCTGTCGGAGCGCCGCGGTGACCCGCCCGCCGAGCAGCGGCGCCTGGCCGAGGCCGCCTCGTCGGCGGTGAGGACCCAGTTCACCCAGCAGATCCTGCAGCTCGCCCTGCGCTACGGGATCAGCGGGGTGCCGCGCATCGACGATGCCGCCTTCGTCTCGAGCCTGGTGTTCGCCTCCGGCGAGGTGGGGGTGCCCAAGTCGCGCTTTGCCTACCTGTTCCCCTCCGAGAACGCGGCGATGATCACCATCCGCATGCGGCCCGACCTGTCCGACGGCGAGCGCAGGCGGGCCATCGGGCTGTTTCGCGAGGCCACGGAGGAGAAGCTCTTCCGTCCCCGTCAGGGCGCGCGGTACATCGTCACCGGCCTCCCCGTGGTGGTGGAGGGCCTCGCCGACGCGGTTCAGAGCGCGATCCTGGTGCTGCTCGGCGCGGCGCTGGTGCTGATGGCGGCCACGCTCGCGCTGGTGTTCCGCTCCCGGCTGCGCCTGCTGCCGCTCGGCCTGGCGCTCGCGGCCGCGGCTATGACCTTCGGGGCGCTGTCGCTCGCCGGCGGCAGCCTCACGATGGCCTCGATCGCCGTGTTGCCGGTGTTGATCGGGCTGGCCGTGGACTACGCGATCCAGTTCCAGGCGCGGTTCGACGAAGCCACGGAGAATGGGGCGGCCGAGCCGGCCGTGGAGGCCGCGCGGGCCGGCGGGCCCACCATCATCAGCGCCGGGGTGGCCACCGCCGTGGGTTTCCTCGTGCTCCTGCTCTCGCCAGTGCCGATGGTGCGCGGCTTCGGCGCCCTGCTCGTGCTCGGCATAGGCCTGGCCCTGCTGTGCTGCCATCGGCGCGGGCTTCGCCGCGTTGGTGCGCTTCGCCCCGGCGCCGAAGCGGGTTCCGCGCGCCCGCCCGCGCCTGCTCGACCATCCGCGGCTGCGCTCGGCCGGCGAAAGGGTGGCCAACCGCGCGTGGCGGGCGCTCGGGTTGGCCCTCACCCGCCCGCGGCAGGTACTCGCGGTGGGCCTGGCGGTGGCGGTGGTGGGACTGGCGCTCGACACCCAGAGCGAGGTCGTGTCCGACGTGCGCGAGCTCGTGCCCCGCGACCTCCAGGCGCTCGAGGACGTGAACGTCCTCCAGGCCGAGACCGGCGTGGCCGGCGAGATAGACGTGACCGTTCGCGCCGACGACATCACCGATCCCGCGGTTGTGGCCTGGATGACCCGCTTCCAGGACCAGGTCCTGCGCGCCAACGGGTACCGCCCGGGCAAGCGCTGCACCCAGAGGCGAAACCCGCCGGAGCTGTGCCCGGCGCTCTCGCTACCCGACCTCTTCAGCGGCTCGGGGGCCGGCCAGGCCGACGCCGGGCAGCTGCTCGACGCCGTGCCGCCCTACTTCTCCCAGGGTGTGGTGACCGCTGATCGACGGACGGCGAACCTCGCCTTCGGCATCCGGCTCATGCCGCTGTCCCGCCAGAAGGAGGTGGTGGACGACCTGGAGAAGCGCCTGGATCCGCCGCCCGGCGTAACGGCCAGCGTGGTCGGCCTGCCCGTGCTCGCCGCGGAGGCCAACGCCGAGCTGTCCTCGCCCTGGCGGCGCGGCCTGACGCTCCTGGCCGCGCTCGCCGCCGTCTTCCTGGTGCTCCTGGCGGTGCGCCGCTCCGTCCGCGAGGCCGCGGTGCCGCTGATTCCCATCGCGCTGGCCACCGGCTGGTCGGCCGGCGTGCTCTTCTGCCTCGGCCTGCTGCCCGGCGCCCTGGAGGTGGACCTCAACCCCATGTCGGTAACGCTCGGCGCGCTGGTGATCGCCATCTCGACCGAGTTCAGCGTGCTGCTCTCCTCGCGCTATCGCCAGGAGCGCGATGCGGGGGCCGGCCCGGCCCGCGCGATCGAGCTGGCCTACGCCTCCACCGGCGCGGCGGTGCTGGCGTCGGGCGCCACCGCGATCGCCGGCTTCGCCGCCCTGATCTTCTCGGACATCCGCATGCTTCGCGACTTCGGCATCGTGACCGTGGTGGACCTGTCGGTGTCGCTGGTGGGCGTGATGATCGTGCTGCCGGCCGCGCTGATGTGGGCCGAGGAGCACGATTCGTTCAGCTTGCGCCTGCGGTCCCTCCGACCGACCCGGATGGATGCGTCGTGAGCGATAACGACCGATTCGACGACCTGACGATCGGCGAGCGGCTGGCGGAGCGCGATCGCACTCACCCCGAGCCTTCCCGGCGGCCCGAGGTGCCCCGCGCCGGCAACAAGTACGCCTGGCTGGTCGGTTTCCTCGCGCTGATGGTGCTGGGCGTGCTGCTCTTCGTGCAGACCCTGCCCAACCAGGGCGAGGGTCTCAAGGGACCGGCCAAGGGCTCGAAGCTCAAGGCCTTCGCCGCGCCGTCGGCGCTGGGCAACGTGGAGGGCGACGCCAACGTGTGCCAGCGCAAGCCCTGCCCCGACCAGGCCGGCGGCCAGCCCGCCTGCAGCCTCCTGTCCGAGGAGGTGGTGAACCTCTGCGCGCTGCGCGACAAGCCGCTGGTGCTCACGGTGATCTTCGATCGCGGCGCCGACTGCTACCCGCAGGTCGATCGAACCGAGCGCGTCCGCGCCGACTTTCGGAACGTGAACTTCGCGACCGTGTTCTTCACCGACAAGGAGCGCGGCGAGGTACGCGGCCTCGTGGAGGCTCGCGGCTGGCGCCAGCCGGTGGGCATCGACCGCGACGGTGCGGTGGCCAACCTCTACGGCGTGGGCGGCTGCCCGACCACGATCTTCGCCCGCGCGGGCGGGCGCGTGGCGGACACGGAGCTCGGGAACCTGACCGAGGACGACCTGCGGCGCCGTGTCGCGGCCCTGTGATGGAGCTCGCGCTCGAGGAGGGATGGGTCGAGGCGGAGCTGGCCGAGGAGTTTCCCGACCTGCGGCTGGTCCACACCGCGCTGGCCGCCCGGCCGCGTCGGAGCCCACCGGAGGTCAAGGAGCGGCTGCGGGTGCTCGCCGACCGCTACACCGGGGCCAAGGTCGTCCACATGCGCCAGGACTCCGTGCCCTGGGCCTACCGGGTGTTCTCGCGCCAGGTGGGGATCGACCCCGATTCCGACCGGACGCCGGTGGAGGCGCTGGCTGTCGAGCGCCTGCGCAGCGGTGGCTTTCACAGCGAGAACCTCGTCGACGACGCGCTCACGATCGCTCTGGCCGAGACCGGCGTGCCCGTGTTCGCGCTCGACGCGGAGAAGCTCGACGGCGAGCTCGGCCTGCGGCCGGCGCGCGCCGGGGAGTGGCTGTCCGAGCGGCGCGCGCTGGCGGCCGGTCAGCTGGTGGTGGCCGACCGCCGCCGCCCGGTGGCGCTGATCCTGGGAGAGGTGTCGCCCCGCGCGGGTGTGACGGCGGACACCGCCCGCATGGTTCTGTGCGCCCTGCGCGTGAAGGGTGTGCCGCCGATCGTGGCGGAGGAGGCGCTTTGGATCCTCGGCGAGACGCTTTACGATTGACCCGTGGCTGTCCAGCCTGTCCAGGCGCCCTTTGTCGTGCCGGTTGCTCCGGAACGAACCCTCCCGGACGAGCGCGCCGCCCGGCGGACGCTGCTCGACCAGGTGGCGAGGCTCGAGCAGGAGCTGGCGCAGCTGTTCTGCTCGACCTGGCCGCGCAAGGACTTCGATTGCAATGTGCCGGGGCGCGGCGGCCCGCGCCTGCTCTCGCTGGGCGAGCTCGAGGAGGTGCGCGACGAGTTGGCGGCCAAGGTCCAGCACGTGCGTCGCACGTTCTCCGATCGCACCTACTCCGAGGAGCTGAACCGCCGCCGGATCGAGGAGATGCTGCTCGAGCCCGAGGCGCACCGCTGGGAGCGGGTGTCCAACGAGGACATCGGCGAGCCGGGCTGCAAGCACTGGCACGTACGCCCGCGCTGGAGCTTCCTCGGGATGCTGATGGGCTGGTGGCGGGTGGTCATCAGCTCGGGCTGTCCATTAGCCGAAGCACTGGGCTAGCCCAGTGCGCACGGATGCTGTGAGCACCTGACAGATGGGTAGGCGCAGCCGCAAGCGCGGCGAGCCGAGCGAGCGCGAGGTAGCGCATCAGCCGCCGGCGTCTTCGCGCCCCCGCGCGAAGGACCGCCCGCGCGCGCCGTGGGGGAGCTTCCCGCTGTCGGAGCTGGTGATCCTGGCCGGCATCGTGGTGATCTTCTGGGGCCTCTTCAGCGGCGGGGGCCAGGGCAACGAGCGCGTGGCCGGCGGGCTGGTGCTGGCGTCGCTCGGCGGAGGCGAGCTCGCCTTGCGCGAGCACCTCGCCGGCTTTCGCTCGCACTCCGCGCTGCTGGCCGGGGTGGCGGCGTTCGCTGTGGTCACCGCGGTGGCGCTCGGGCTCGGCCCGGTGAAGCTGTGGATCCTGCTCGCGCTCGGGATCGGCGTGTTCGCCGCCACCCTCTACGCCATGCAGGAGCTCTTCAAGCGGCGCTCGGGGGGTCTACAGTGGCGGCGGTGAACGAGCGCCGCCTGCGGATATCGGGACTGCACCACGTGACGGTCATCTGCAAGGACGTGGAGCGCTCGGTCGACTTCTACCGCAACCTGCTCGGCCTGCGCCTGGTCAAGCAGACGGTCAACGAGGACGACCGGGGCGCGCGCCATCTCTTCTTCGGCGACGAGGAGGGGCGGCCGGGCACGATCGTCACCTGCCTCGAGTACGCCGAGTTAGACGAGGGCACGGTGGGCCGCGGCTCGACTCACCACTTCGCGTTCACGGTCGAGACCGAGGAGGAGCTCGAGGGCTGGCACGCCTACCTGAGCTCCCGCGGTCACCCGGTCACCGAGGTGATGGACCGCACCTACTTCAAGTCGCTCTACCTGCGCGACCCCGACGGGCACATCATCGAGCTGGCCACCGCCGGCCCGGGGCTCACGGCCGACGAGCCGCTCGAGGATCTCGGGCGCAAGCCGGTCTCCTAGGCACGCGCCCCAACGCAGCGGCGGCCGGGCAATGCCCGGCCGCCGCTCTGCCGTTGGTGTGGACCCCGTCAGGCCGCCGACAGAGCGTGCACGCGCACCGTGGCGCCGTGCCCGCTGTCGTCGGGTCCTGCGGGGGCGTTCTTCTGGTCGAGCACCGCGGCCAGCGCGACGCGCTGACGCTCGGTGAGCGTTCCAACCTGCTTGTTCTCCGGAACGCCCAGTGATACGAGCAACCGTCTGCAGCGGGTGCGACCCCAGCGCTTTTGACTCATCAGCAGGTCGCTGATCGACATGCTGTGTGCCTGCCAGGGGCAACTCATTACGACTTCCGCTGCGGCCAGCTCTCCCGCGGTGATCTTACGCTTCATCCGAGCCCGGGCCAGGCGTACGCGATTGGCGTACTCCAGCGCCTGTAAATGCTGCTCTTGACCAGCGTCGACCGTGGCAGAAATGCCCATCAGACCTCCCCGCACCTGAGGTGCGATTTCACGAATGCAGTTCCCCGCGACCTCAGGACACACCAGGAACCTTTTCAGCGAGAGGCGGGGCCAGTGTCGACAGTCGGGGACCCGACCCGCCGTCAACGCCGTACTCCTCTCGGTCCGATCCAGTGCCGGTCCAGAGGCCGGAGAACATCAAAGCCCGCCGGCGTTCGAGCGTCAACCGACAACCGGGCCCCACATTCGCTAAGAGCGGGCTTTTCAGCGAGCCGGGTACATTCAGGGCGCGTATGCGCTCGACGAAGATCATCGCCACCATCGGTCCGGCCTCCCGGGTCCCCGAGGTTCTCGTCCAGATGATCGAGGCGGGCATGGACGTGGCTCGCCTGAACTTCGCCCACGGCGATCGCGAGCAGCACGCCGAGACCACGGCGCTGATCCGCGACGCCGCCGGCCGCGCGGGCCGCGACGTGGCGATTCTCGGCGACCTGCCCGGGCCCAAGCTGCGCATCGGACCGGTGTCCGGGGGAGTGGCCGAGCTCGCCCGCGAGAGCCGCGTGGTGCTCAGCGCCGACCAGACCGACGGAACGTCGCAGCGGCTCCCGGTGGCCTGGCAGGGCTTCGCCGAGCTCGTCGACGAGGGCGACGTCTGCTACCTCGCCGACGGCGCGGTGCGCCTGCGCGTCCAGGAGATCAGCGACGGCGACGTGGTCACCAGGGTCGAGGTCGGGGGAAGCGTCGCGTCGCGCCAGGGACTCAACCTGCCCAACGTGACGGTCTCGCTCCCGGCCGTGAGCGCGGAGGACATCTCGCTCATCGACGCCGGGCTCGAGATGAAGCTCGACTTCTTCGCTCTCTCGTTCGTTCGCCGCCGCGAGGACCTCGAGCCCGTGCACCGTCACCTCAAGGAACGCGGCGCCGAGGTGCCGCTGATCGCCAAGATCGAGAAGCCCCAGGCCGCGGCCAACGCCGAGGAGATCATCGACGCCGCCGACGGGATCATGATCGCGCGCGGCGACCTCGGGATCGAGTTGCCGATCGAGGAGGTGCCGCTCGTGCAGAAGCGCCTCCTGGCCATGGCCGGCCGCAGGGCCAAGCCCACGATCACGGCCACTCAGATGCTGGAGTCGATGGTGCACTCCACGCGGCCCACGCGTGCCGAGGTGGGCGACGTGGCCAACGCGATCTTCGACGGCACCGATGCCGTGATGCTCTCCCAGGAGACGGCGGTGGGCAAGCACCCGGTGCTCGCCGTGGAGATGATGGCCTCCATCGCCATCGCGGCCGAGCGCGAGCTGCCCTACGGGCGTTGGCTGGCCGAGCGCGGGCCCCAGGCCAACAACCAGTACCACGCGATCGCCTTCGGGGCGGTCGGCGCGGTCTACCAGCTCGGGCTCAAGTGCATCGTCGCACCCACCAACACCGGCACCACGGCGATGTTGATCTCCGCATACCGGCCCAAGGCTCCCGTGCTCGCCCTCTCGCCCCGGGCCGACGTGGTGCGCCGCTGCCGCCTGCTCTGGGGCGTACACCCGCTGCACCACGCGGAGCCCATGGACACGCTGGGATTGATCGAGGCATGCGCCAACGCCGCCATCGAGGCCGGCCTCGCGGTGAAGGGCGACAAGATCGGCATCACGGCCGGCCTGCCCGCCGGCAGCTCCGGCGGCACGAACCTTTTCAAGGTTCATACCGTGGAGTAGGCCCCGACGGGGTTCGATTGCAGCCGGGGGCTCACGCCCCCGGACCCCCGTTGATGTCTGGCCGGCGGGTGGCCAGTCTTCGCTCGGGCTCCCGCCTTGGGCTCCCCGTGCTTAGGTCCGGTTGTCGCTAGGCGCGCGCCTCGCGCTTCCGCTCGCGAAACGCCCGGGCCTTCTCGATGTTCCCGCACTCCTCCATCCGGCACCAGCGCCCGGAGCGGTTCTTCGACCGGTCGTAGAAGGCCCAGTGGCAGGCGTCGCGGGGGCAGGCCTTCATGCGCTCCCACTCGCCGTTCTGCACCGATGCCGCCACGATGGCCAGCAGCCGCGCGAGCGCGCCGTCGACCCCGTTCCCGGAGGGCTCCAGGTGAGGGTCGCCGTCGCCGCCGAACCGCATCCGCAGTCCGGCCCGCCCGGCGGCCTTTTCCAGGCGGCCCACCCGCTCGGCGTCGGCGAGCATTCCGTTGTTGGCCATCAGCACGGCCCGCAGCCCCTCCCGCACCTCGAGGGCGCGGCGCAGCTCCGTGGGGCTCGCGTCCTCGTCAGCGCCCATCAGCCCGCGCTCGGCCAGCCACTCGCGCAGCTCGCCGGGTGAGGTGAGCTCGTCCTCGCCGCTCTCCAGATCGATGGAGTTCACGAACCGCTGCACGAGATAGAGCGGCTGCGGAGCGGTCTTCTCGGGGGCCGAGTCTCCTGGGGCCATAACTAGCTATACATGATAGCCGGTGCTACAATTCCGACTAAGCGTAAACGCTGGTTACGAAGAGGTGGGACATGAACATCATCAGCATCTCTCTTTCGACGGAGGCAGACCGCGACCGGATAGCCGAGCTCGCCCAGCTCGACGGAAAGCCCGCTCCGCAGGGCGAGGCCCTCATCGCGGAGGTCGAGGGCCGGCTCGTAGCCGCGGTGGGAGTGAGGGACGGTGTGTCGGTGGCGGACCCGTTCGTGCTCACGGCGGACACGCTCGAGCTGCTGAAGGTGCGCGCGGAGCAGGAGCGAGAGCTCCGCTACGGCAAGGGTCCCCTGCTGGGCCGCCTGATGCTGATCCGCCAGCGCGCCGGGATCATTGCGTGAGCGCCCGCCCCTCCACGCGGTCGAACACCAGCGAGCTCTGCACGCGCCCGACCTCGCTGCGCTCGATGAGGCCCCAGACGAGCTCGCGCATCTCGTTCATGTCGCGCACGGCCACGTGGGCGATGAAATCGGTGGTGCCCGTCAGGGCCATCACCCGCACCGTTTCCGGCCGGGCGGCCAGATCCCCCAACAGCCGCTCGGTGGCGTGGCGGTGCTCACCGCGCTGCTGGATCGAAAGGATCGCCTCCATCGGCCGGCCGATGGCCGCGGGGTCGATGGCGGCGTGAAATCCCGTGATCACGCCACGGGCCTGCAGCTCGCGCACGCGCTCCAGGCACGTGGACGGGGCGACGCCGACCTTGGCGGCCAAGGCCTTATTGGTCTGCCGAGCATCGTTCTGAAGCTCGCTGATCAGTGCCCGGTCGATCGAATCTAATTCGCCGTTGAGATCGATTTGGCGCGTCATATTCGATGAGAGGCTTGATATTCCATATGAGCGGTAGCGTACTGGCCCCGATGGCAGAATCGCTCACCCAACCGCCGGCGACGGCGCAGAAGTCCGGCTATCGACGTGGTCTTCGGGCCGTGGCGCCCCTGCTGCCGGCCGTGCTCGCCTTCGGCGCCTCCTTCGGTGTGCTGGCCCAGGCCGCCGGGGTGGGCGCCACCGCGTCGATTCTCATGTCGCTCACCACCTTCGCCGGCTCGGCCCAGTTCGCGGTCGTCTCGGTGCTGGGGGCGGGCGGCACTGCCGTCGCGGCGATCGCCGCGGCCGTGCTGCTCAACGCGCGCTACGGGCCGATGGCCCTGTCGGCGGCCGGGGTGTTCCGGGGTGGCAAGCTGCGCCGGCTGCTCGAGGCGCAGCTGCTGGTGGACGAGAGCTGGGCGCTGGCCCAGCGCGACGGTGAGTTCGACCGCCGCCTGATGATCGGCTCCGGGCTCGGCCTCTACATCGGCTGGAGCACCGGAACGGCGATCGGCGTCCTGGCCGGTGACTCGCTCGGCGACCCGGCCACCCTCGGCCTCGACGCCGCTTTCCCGGCGCTCTTTCTCGCCCTCCTCTCACCGCTGCTTCGCAGTCGCGATGCGCTCGCCGCCGCGCTGATCGGCGCGGGCATCGCGCTCGCCCTGACTCCGGTCACGCCCGCCGGCCTGCCCGTGGTGGCGGCCACCGTCGCCTGCCTGGTCGGCCTGCGGAGCGCGCCGGCCCGCCGCTCGCGTGCCCCGGAGGAGGCGCGGTCATGAGCACGGCGTGGACGGTGGTGCTCGTGGTGGGCCTCGCCACGGTGGCCATCAAGGCCGCGGGTCCTGTGCTGGCCGGCGGCCGCGAGCTGCCCCAGAGCAGCGCGCGCGTGGTCAACCTGCTGGCCCCCGCTCTACTGGCCGCGTTGGTGGCGACCCAGGCCTTCGGCTCTGGGGAGAGACTGGCGGTGGACGAGCGCGCGGCCGGGCTGGGAGTGGCCGGCGTGGCGATACTGCTGCGCGCCCCGCTGCTCGTGGTAGTGGTCGCGGCCGCCGCGACCGCCGCCGGGTTGAGGGCGCTGGCATGACCCTGCGCGGCTGGATGCTGTTCGCGGGCATGTCGCTGGCGTGGGGCGTGCCCTATCTGTTCATCAAGATCGCTGTGGACGACGGCCTCAGCCCAGGGTTCGTGGCCTGGTCGCGCGTGGCGCTGGCCGCGCTCGTGCTGCTGCCGGTGGCGCTCAAGGCCGGGGCGCTGCGCGGCCTGCCGCTCGGCTGGCTCGTGGCCTTCGCGATCACCGAGATCTGCATTCCCTTTCCGCTGATCGGCTTCGGCGAGACGCGGGTCTCCTCGTCGCTGGCGGCGATCCTGATCGCCTCGCTCCCCCTCATGGTGGCCTTCCTCGCCCTGCGCTTCGACCGGTCCGAGCGGCCGACGCGCAGACGGCTCGTGGGCATGCTGATCGGGTTGAGCGGAGTGGCCGCCCTGGTGGGCATCGACATCGGCGGCACCGGCGCGGAGCTGATCGGGGCCGCGGCGATCCTGGTGGCCACGCTCGGCTACGCGTGCGGCCCCCTGATCGTCAAGAACCGGCTGAGCGACGCCGATCCGCTGGGACCGGTGACTGCCGCGATGGGCATCGCCACGATCATCCTGCTGCCGTTCGGGATCGGAGACTTTCCCGCCGAAGCTCCCTCGGGCGACGCCATCTTCTCGGTGGTCGTGCTGGGGCTGGTGTGCTCGGCGCTTGCCTTCTTGATCTTCTTTCGCCTCATCGCCGAGGTCGGGCCGGGCCGCGCCACGGTGATCACCTACGTGAACCCGGTGGTGGCGCTGGCCCTGGGCGTGGCGGTGCTGGGCGAGAGCGTGACCGCGGGGGCGGTGGCGGGGCTGCTGCTGATCCTGGCCGGCTCCTGGCTCGCCACCGACGGCCGGGTGCCACCGGGGCTCGCCGCCGTGGCCACGCGCATGCGTCCGCGCGCGCTCAGACGGGCTGGTCGGCGCCGGCCTCCGGCGTCGCGGACGGGGGAGCGCCGACTGGTGGCGCCATCCGCTCCACCTCGTCCTTGACGCGCTCGAAGATCGACAGCGCGCGGTCGAGGTGCTCGCGCTCGTGGCTGGCCATGACCGAGGTGCGCAGCAAGGCGCCGCCGCGCTGGACGGCCGGGTAGATCGCGACGTTCACGTACACGCCGGCGTCGTAGAGCGCCTTCCACAGCAGCACGGCCTTCCAGTCGTCGCCCACCAGCACGGGCACGATCGGCGTGATGACCTCGCCGCCGCCGGGCAGCGGGCTGGGCTCCATCACGTGGTAGCCAAGCTCGCCCAGCCCGTCGTGGAGGTAGCGGGCGTTGTCGAGGACCTTGGCCATCAGCTCGGGCCCCTCGGCCGAGCGGATGATGCGCAGCGCCCCCAGGGCCGCACCGACCGCGGCGGGCACCGCCGCGGCGGTGAACATGAAGGCGCGCGACTGGACGCGCAGGAAGTCGACCACGTCGGCCGGGCCGGCGATGAAGCCGCCGCAGGACGCCAGGGACTTGGAGAAGGTGCCCATCCGCAGGTCGATCTCGTCCTCGCAGCCGAACAGCTCCGCCGCCCCGGCGCCTCGCTCACCGAGCACGCCCACGCCGTGCGCCTCGTCGACCATGAGCCGCGCGCCGTGCGCGCGGCACAGCGCGGCCACGTCGGGCAGCGGCGCCAGGTCGCCCTCCATCGAGAAGAGCCCGTCGACCACCACCAGCACGCCGCCGCCGTCGGACTCCGCGCGCGAGAGCATGCTCTCCAGCTTGTCGAGGCGGTTGTGGCGGTAGGGCCGCACGCGTGCCCGCGACAGCGATACGGCATCGAGGATCGAGGCGTGGTCGCCCGAGTCGCAGATCACCGTGTCGCCCGGATCGAGCAGCGTGCCTATGGCTCCGGTGTTGGCCATGTAGCCCGTGGTGTAGACGAGCGCGTCCTCGCTGCCCATCCAATCCGCCAGCTCGCGCTCGAGCTCCAGGTGGAGGTCGAGCGTCCCGTTGAGGAAGCGCGACCCGGTTAGGCCGGTTCCGTACTTCTCGAGGGCGGCCCGCGCCGCGTCCTTCACGCGCTCGTCGCCGGTCAGCCCGAGGTAGTTGTTGGAGCCGAGCATGATGCGCCGGCTGCCCTCCATGTCGACCACCGGGCCCGCCTGTCCCTCAAGGACCCGGAAATAGGGCATGAGGTCGTGGTCGCGGGCGGCCTGGAGCTGTTCCACTCGCTCGTGGCTGCGTGCCTTTTCGAAGAGATCGATGGCCGTGGGCATGTAGGGTGGCGCGCCGTGTCGGTGGCGGTTCAACCGGTGAGGTCACGGCAGGACAGGCGCGCGTTCGTCGACCTCCCGTTCCGGCTGCATGGTACCGGTACGCCCTGGGTGCCACCGCTCAAGCTGGAGCGCCATCTCTTTCTGAACCCGCACCTCAACGCGTTCTTTCGCCACGGCGAGGCGCAGCTCTTCCTCGCCCGGCGCGACGGCCGCGTGGTGGGGCGGGTGAGCGCGCACATCGATCTGGCCCACAACGCCCACCAGGGAAACGCGTCGGGGATGTTCGGCTTTCTCGAGGTAGAGGAGGACGCCGAGGCGATGAGGGCCCTGCTCGACACGGCTGCGGGCTGGCTGCGCGAGCGCGGGCGCGACCGGATGGTCGGGCCGATGGACTTCACGATGAACGACGAGTGCGGGCTGCTGATCGAGGGGTTCGAGCGCCGGCCCATGATCCGCCAGCCCTGGAATCCGCCCTACTACCCGCGCCTCTGTGAGGCGGCGGGCCTGGGGAAGGCCGTCGACCTGTTCATGTGGCATCTCGACATCTCGGGTCGCGACAAGGTGATGTCGATCATCTGGGATCTCGCGGAGAAGCTCGAGGAAAAACACGGAATCCGAATCCGCAAGATGTCGCGGCTTGGGCTGCGCCGCGATCTCGACGCCTTCGCGGAGATCTACAACGAGGCCTGGTCGCGCAACTGGGGCTTCGTCCCCTACTCGAAGGCCGACCTCGACGCCTACGCTCAGGAGCTGCAATTGGTGTTCGACGGGGACTGGTTCATGGTCGCCGAGAACGCCGAGGGGGCCACGGTGGCCGTGGCCATCACCGTGCCCGACGTCAACGAGGTCCTGGCCCGCATGAACGGCCGGCTGCTCCCGTGGGGGTGGTGGCACTACCTCAACCGGCGGCGCATCATCGAGCACTGCCGAGTGGGTTTCCTGGGGGTGAAGCCGGCCTGGCAGCACACCGGCGTGGCCGCCGGCCTGTACGCCGAGCACTTCGACATGGCCGCGGTCTCGCGTATCCACGGAGGCGAGATGGGATGGATCCTCGAGACCAACAAGGCGATGAACCGGGCCATGGAGGCCATGGGTGGGGAGATCGTCAAGAAGTACCGCGTCTACGAACACATCCTGTGAACGCCGGGCTTTGGCCAGGGGCTACACTCGCCCTGTGTCCGAGCCCCACGTTCTCCCGGATCCTGATCACGCCGAGGCCGAAGTGCGGCCACTGCCCGTACTGGCCGAGTCGCGGCCGATCGAGCGCCCCCGGGAGGTGGCGCTGCCGGCCGCGGTCGTCGCGGCCACCGGTGGCTTTCTGCTCGGGGTCGCGACGTTCGTGCTCGTGAGGGTTCTGCGCCGGCCGAAACCGGCCCGCCTGCGCCTCGGCGCCGGCAAGGGCCGAGGGAAGAAGGTCGACGTGGCGGCGTCGCGCTCCTTCCTCGTCGACGTGCACCTGCTCAAAGACCGCTAGCGCGGCGAGCAAATCTTGCGCCGGCGCGGCCTTCTGGCCGTTCTCACGCTGTTCGCCGTCCTCGGGTGGCCGGGCCAGGCCGGCGCTGAGCAGCCGCTGATCCCCGCTCAGTCGGCTCGCGCGTTCGGCGACTCCGTGGGCGTCAACGTCCACCTGCTCCACCAGGACACCTCCTACGGGCGCTTCGACGTCATCCGCTCGCGGCTGCGCGAGCTCGGCGTGCGCTACGTGCGCGACGGGCTCTGCGCCACGTGCCCGAGCCAGATCGAGCGCCTCAGGGCGCTGGCCGATGTGGGGATCCGCGCCCACATCATCGCGGGCCGCACGCGCGAGGACGAGGCCGCCATGCTGTTCGAGCTGGCGGCCAACCTCGCCACCATCCGCGAGCGACTGAGGGGGGCTGTGGTGTCCGTCGGCTCGGTCAACGAGCCCGATCAGGAGGGCGTCGCCTCCTGGATCGACCGCACGCGAGTCTTTCAGCGCCAGCTCTGGTTTCGCGTGAAGGGCGATCCCGCCCTCGCGGACCTGCCGGTCGTGGGGCCCGCCGTCGTGCACCCGGCCAACCGGGTGGCCCTCGGCGACCTCTCGACCTTTCTCGACCTGGGCAACATCCACCCGTACCCGGGAGGCGGAACGCCCCTGCACAACCTCCAGGAGGAGCGTTTTCGCGCCGGGTCGATATCGGGGACCAAGCCGCTTGTGGCCACCGAAGCCGGGTACCACTCCGACCTCGCCACCGCCACCGGTCACTACCCGGCCTCCGAGCGGGCGATCGCCGTCTACACGCCGCGGCTGGCGCTCGAGGGCTTTCGCGGCGGCGTGGTGAGGACGTTCATTTACCAGCTCGCCGACGAGTGGCCCGCGGGCGGCCAGCCCGCCTACGTGCCTGCCCTCGAGAACTCGTTCGGGCTGCTCAGGGGCGACCTGTCGCCGAAGCCATCCTTTCTCGCTCTGCGCAATCTGCTGCGGGCGGTGGGCGCGGGCTCGCCGCCTGTCGCCGCGCTCGGCGGGCTGCGCTACGGAATCGAGGGCGCGCCGCCCGACCTCCGCCAGCTGCTCCTGCAATCGGCCGACGGTTCGTTCGCGCTCGTCCTGTGGCGCGACGTGAGCGTGTGGGACCGCTTCGCGCGCCAGGACCTGGCAGTGGCTTCAGCCCCGTTCGAAGTGGTGCTCGGCCAGCCCATGGCGCTGGCGCAGCGCTTCGACCCCGTCGACTCCGACGCCGAGCGCGGCCGCTGGGCGAACCCCGGCGGCATCCCCGTCGACGTGGCCGGAGCTCCGGTGGTCCTGCGGTTCACCCCACCCGTCCCGGCCACGAACGCCGGAGGGAGGACCGGCCGTGTGCTGCGCCTGGGCGCCACGCGCCGGCGACAGCGGCTGCGCAAGCGGGTCACGGTCAGGCTGTCGTGCGCCGCTCCGTGCGCCACCGTGACGGCCCGCGCGGTGCTGGCAGTTGAACGCCGCAGCGGCTCACGCTCGAGGGTGTTCTCGCTCCGGGCGGTCAAGCGGAAGGTGACGAAGGGCAGGGTCACCCTGCGACTCGCGATTCCGCGCCCGGCGCGCCGCGCCGCACGCCGTGCCCTGGCCGACGGCCGGCGCGCTCGCGTGAGGGTGGCGGTGACCGCGCGGTCGGCCACGGGGGCCAAGCTAGCGACGGGACGGCGGACGATCGCGCTTCGCCGCTGACCGCGGCCGGTCCATCGCTCAGGGGTCGTACACTCGCCGCCGTGCCGGCCAGTGAGTCGTACACCGTCGAGCGGGACGTCGTCCCGCCGGGCCCCTACCGCCTTCCCGGCGCGGGGCGCGACGGAGTGCTGGTGCGCCGAGAGGGCGCGCTCGTGCGCGCGGTGGAGGCCGAGGGCCGGTGCGCCGTGGTGCGCGCCTGGGTGGCCGGGGGAGCCGTTCGCTTCCGTGCCGAGGCCCCCACGCGCGACTCGGCCGCGCTGGCCATCGAGCGCATGCGCTTCGCGCTCGGCACCGATCACGACCTGCGCCCATTCCACCGGCGCTTCGCCCGCGACCCGCTCGTGGGGCCGGTGATCAGGCGCCGGCCCTGGCTGCGACCGCGGCGGCGCCCCGCGCCCTTCGAGGCGCTGGCCTGGGCGGTGTGCGAGCAGCTCATCGAGTCGCGCCGGGCGGCGGGCATCGAGCGCTCGCTGGTGCGCCGGCTGGGCACGCGCAGCGCCTGTGGCGCCCACTTCCTGCCGCCCACGGCCGCGCGGCTGTCCACTGCCGCGCCGGCAGAGGTCGACGCTTGCGGCCTGGCGCCCAAGCGCTCGATCGCTCTGATCAAGGCAGCGCGGGAGGTGGCCTCGGGGCGCGCCGACCTGGGCGAGCACGAGAGCTCGTGGAAGCGGCTGCTCGCCATCCCCAACATCGGCAACTGGACCATCGAGATGCTCGCCTTCGAAGGGCAGGGCCGCGACGACAAGATCCCGGCGCTCGACCTGGCCTACGTCCTGCTCGTGGGGCGCATCGTTTACGGCGGCCGGCGGGCCACGGAGGAGGAGGTACGCGCCTTCTTTGCCCCCTACGAGGAGCACGCCGCGCTGGCCGGGATCTATGCGCTGGGCCGACGCTACCTTTAGGGCATGGCCGAGAAAGTCGAGAAGTCAGAGGACCAGTGGCGCGAGGAGCTGTCGCCCGAGAGCTACCAGGTCCTGCGCCAACAGGGGACCGAGCCGCCGTTCACCGGGGCCTACACCTATTCGAAGGCCGACGGCATGTACCGCTGCGGAGCCTGCGGTAACGAGCTGTTCAGCTCGGAATCCAAGTACGACTCCGGCAGCGGCTGGCCCAGCTTCACCGAGCCCGCCGTGGCGGACGCGATCGTGCTGCACGAGGACAAGTCACACGGCATGGTGCGCACGGAGGTCACATGCGCGCGCTGCGGCAGCCACCTGGGCCACGTGTTCCCCGACGGTCCGGGGCCGACGGGTGAGCGCTACTGCATCAACTCGGTCGCGCTCGACCTGGCCGAGAACGGCGACTAGCCCGGCTCGGGCACTGCGAAGCCCGGTCCCAGCAGCGACTCGGGCGCTATCCCGAAGTTGCGCAGCAGCTCGTCGAGCGGCCGGGCCGCCCCCGGGCTCTCGATCGAGACTTCCTCGTTGGGCGACGTCAGCGTCATGTCCAGCGAGACCTGCCCGCCCGACAGGCCGCCCGCGCCCTGGCGCTGGGCTTCGGGCACCGTGAAATCGACGTTGGTCGAGATGCGCCGCCAGATGTCGTCGTCGCCTATCCATGCGTCGAAGTCGACGGGACCGACGGCCTCCTCGATCTGATCCAGCGTGGCCTTGGGAATGGCCGAGGCGTCGGGCGAGAGGCGGCTGAAGTCGCCCAGCATGGCCGCCACGTCCAGCTCACCGCTGACCTTGGTGGTCTCGGCCCCGCCGATCTCCTCGCCCTCGCTCGTCTCCGCCCCCGTCACCCACTCGAGCGGGTTGACGTCGGCGTCGCTGAACGTGTCCGGGCCCTCGTCGGAACTGAGGGATTGCTGCGCGCGGCTCCACAGGTCCTCGCCGACCTCGTAGGTCTCGCCGCCGAACTCGATCCAGGCGTTCTCGGGCAGGAGCACCAGCCCGCCCTCGAAGCTCAGGCCCTGGCCGGTGGCCTTGAAGTCGAGGTCGGCGTCCGGCACCTTGGTGGGTCCGCGCGACCGGAAGGGTCCGCTCAGCTCGAGGCGGAAGGCCCCATCCGCCGCCTCGACCCCCTTGAGGCGGAGCTCTATCGCCATATCGATCTCGCCCGAGTCGACGTCGGTGGCGAAGCCGCTCTTGAGCAGGTCGTTGGCCTCCTCGGCGCCGCCACCGTCGTCGCCGCCGCAGCCGGCGGACACCAACGCGAGCGCGGCGAGCAGGAGTAGGAGAAGGCGCTTCACAAGCCTGATCCTGGCAGAAGCTCGTTGTCGTAGCTCGAGCGCGGGTCGGCCGGGTTCTCGAGAAGCTGGTTGTCCTCCATCCAGGCGGCGAAGGCGTCCCACTCAGCGGGGCTCTGCCAGCCGAACGGCTTGCCCTGGGGCGCGAAGAACAGAGGCAGCGTGACCTCGACCACCGCTTCCTGGAGCTCGGGGTCGAGATCGGGGTTGGCGTCGAGCAATCCCTCGATCGCGGTCTGCGGGTCGGCCCTCAGGTCGCGCGTGCCGCGCGAGACGGCGCCGATGAAGGCCCGGATCTTGTCCGCGTCGCGCTCCAGCGCGTCCTCGTTGGCCACCAGCACCAGCTCGTTGTAGGTCGGCACCCCCGCGTCCTCCATGCGGATGATGCGCGGCTTCTTGCCGCGCAGGCGCAGCTCGGTGCCCTCGTAGTTCCAGAAGGCACCGAGGGCGGCGTCGATCCTGCCCGTGATGAGCGCGGGCGAGAAGGCGAAGCCGACGTTGCGCTCCTTCACCGTGCGCTGGGGGACGCCGGCCTCGGCGAGGATGGTCCGCAGGTAGGCCGACTGGTAGTCGATCCCCGCCGTGCCCACCGTCTTGCCCTCGAGGTCGGCCGGCGTGCGGACCTTGCCCTCGGGCAGCGAGATGATCGAGGTGAGCGGCTTCTGCACGATCGCTCCGACGCTGACCACGCGCAGCCCCTGGTCGCGGGCGCGCAGCACCTCGGGTTCGTAGGAGATCGCCAGGTCCACGCGCCCCGCCGCCACCTGCTTTATGGGCGCGGCGGGGTCGGGCGGCTGGCGAATGGTCACGTCGAGCCCCGCCTGCCGGAAGTGGCCGGCCGCCTGCGCGGCGTAGATGCCGGCGTGGTCGGCATTGGGGAAGTAGTCGAGCATCAGCTCGACCCGCTTCGACCCCGAGGGCGCGAGCGCGTCCTCCTTCTCGCCGCAGCCGGCGAGCGCCAGTGCCAACAGCGCCGCCAGACAGGCGAGCCTCCTCATACGAGCCGTTCCTTTCGGTTCCAGGGACAGGCGACCCTCTCGACGAGCGCCACCAGGGCGAACAGGCCCACCGCCATGAGGGTGAGCAGCACGATGCCCGCGTACACGCGCGGGGTCTGGAGCTGGTTGTTACCGAGCAGGACCAGCCGCCCGAGGCCCTCGTCGGCGCCGGCCCATTCGCCGAAGACGGCACCGATCACCGAGACCGTGGCCGCCACCTTGAGGCCGCTGAACAGCGAGGGCAGGGAGGCCGGCAGCTCGACCGATCGCAGCGTGCGCAGGCGGGAGGCGCCCATGCTGCGCATCAGCTTGAGCAGCTCGGGCGGGGTGGAGCGCAACCCGTCGAGCAGGTTGACCGTGATCGGGAAGAAGCAGATGAGCGCGACGATGGCCAGCTTGGGCCCGATGCCGTAGTCGAAGGCCAGCACGAAGATGGGGGCCAGCACCACCACGGGGATGGCCTGGGAGCCGACGAGCAGGGGATACGCCGCGTCGCGCAACGGGCTGACCAGGTGCATGGCCACCGCGAAAAGCACCCCCGCGGCCACCGAGATCGCCAGGCCTAGCGCCACCTCGACCAGCGTCACGCCGGCGTTGTCGATCAGCAGCGACCAGTCGTCACGCAGGGCGCCCCAGGTCTCGACGGGCGAGGCGAGCGTGAGGTCGTCGACGGACTCGAGCGTCGCCACGCCCTGCCAGGCCAGAACGAAGAGCGCGATCAGCCCGAGGGCGAGCAGGACACGGGTCACCGGCGCAGCGCCTCCATGGCATCGGCCTTGAGCCGGGCCAGGACCGGGTCGGCCAGCGATCTCGGCCTGGGCAGGTCGACCTCGAACTCGGCCACCGGGCGGCCTGGTCGAGGCGACAGCACGACGATGCGGTCGGCCAGAAAGGCCGCCTCCTCCACGTCGTGGGTCACGAGCAGAACCGTGCGGGGTTCGAGCGCCAGCATGCCGGCCAGCCACTCCTGGAGGTCGGTACGGGTGATGGCGTCGAGCGCTCCGAACGGCTCATCGAGCAGCAGCACCGGCCGGCCGGGCAGCAGCGTGCGCAGAAAGGCGACGCGCTGGCGCATGCCGCCGGAGAGCGCGGCCGGACGCGAGCGCTCGAACTCGCTGAGGCCGAAGCGCTCGAACAGCGGATGGGCGCGGCGGCGCGCCTCGGAGCGGGGCACGCCCTGGCACTCCAGCGCGAGGGCGGCGTTGCCGAGCGCGTCGCGCCAGGGCAGCAGCAGATCGCGCTGGGGCATGTAGGCACAGGCGGCGCGACGGTCCTCGGCGCTCGTTCGGCCCAGCACGCGCACCGTGCCCTCGTCGGGCTCCTGGAGGCCTGCCACCAGCTCGAGCAGCGTGGACTTGCCGCAGCCCGAGGGCCCGACCACGGCGAGAACTTCGTCAGGGCGCAGGCTCAGCCCCACCCCGCTGAGGGCGGTCACGTCGCCGAAGCGCCGAGTGACGTTCTGAAACGAAAGAGGCTCCGTCGCGGGAGCCTGGGCCTCTGTCTGCATCCGCTCCCTCCGCGGGCATTACCCCACAGGTTCGAAGGGTCAGCGCCGGGCCGTGAGTGCAGTAGGCGCTATCTCAGCCCGCCTTGCCCCGCGAGCCCCCCTGGTTTCTGTTCGGAGGAGTCTATCTTGGAGGCCGTGAACCTCTACGGCGGGATGCCCGAGCCGCACGGCCCGCCGGGCATGGCGCCCCGCCTGCTCGAGTTCGCCGACGAGCTGCGCAGCGAGGGGGTGGCGGTCGGCACGTCCGAGCTGCTCGACGCCTTTGGCGCGCTCGACGCCGTCAGCTGGACCTCACGCGAGGACTTTCGCGAGGCGCTGGCGGCCACCCTGGCCAAGTCCCAGGAGGACCGGCGCGTTCTCGACGTGCTCTTCGAGCGTTTCTTCTTTCGCGCCGTGGAGCGCGAGGCCGTGCAGCGCGGCCTGCGCGAGGAGCGCTTTCGGGGTGGAGAGGGCCTGGATCTCGAAGAGCTGCGGGAGCGCATCCGGGAGGCGATCCGAGCCGGCTCGGACGGCGAGATGCGCGACCTCGCCCGCCTCGCGATCTCCGCCTTCGGGCGTCAGGGCGAGGGCTCGGGGGTGATCGGGGTCGATGTTCAGCGCATCCGTCGCACACTCGGCCTCAAGGGCGAGCGCCCGGGGGCCGAGCTGCCCGATCCCGACTCGGTGCCGCGCGACCGCCTCTCCGACTTCGAGGCGCACGTGCGGCGCGAGCTCGAGCGCCAGATGATCGAGCGCACTCAGGCCCTGCCCCCGGCCAAGCCGCTGCGCGAGTTCGACCGCTCGCTGCCCTCCAACCCCGCACAGGATCTCTCCCAGGTCCACCGGGTGGTGGCCCAGCTCAAGAAGCGGCTCGCGTCGCAGGGCAAGGAGCACCGCGGGCGCCGCCGCTCGTGGCAGGTGGACATGCGCCGGACCATGCGCGCGTCACTGCAGACGGGCGGGGTGCCGCTCGAGGTCAAGTACCGCCCCCGCCGGCCGCGGCGCCCCGAGCTCTACATCCTCTGCGACGTCTCCACCAGCGTCACCAGCGCAAGCGTCTTCTTCCTCTCGGTCCTGCACGCGCTGCACGACCAGTTCCGCAAGATGCGCTCCTTCGTGTTCGTCGAGCGGATCTCCGAGGTCACCGATGTGTTCGAGCGCGAGCGCTCGTTCGAGGTGGTCTCGCGGCGCATTGCCACCGACGCCGGGGTGGCTGACGTGTCGGGCTACACCGACTACGGCCGCGTGTGGCTGGAGTTCCTCGACCAGGTGATCGACGACCTCGATCCCCGCTCGACGGTGATCGTGATGGGCGACGCCCGCACCAACGGCCGCGAGCCCCACGCCCCCGCCTTCGCCCACGTGGCCGAGCGCGCGGGCCGCACCTTCTGGATCAACCCCGAGCCGCGGTTGTATTGGAACTACGGCGACTCGGTGATGTCGGTGTACGAGCCGCACTGCGATGGGGTGTTCGAGTGCTGGACGACCAAGCAGCTGGAGGGCTTCGTGAACGCGGTCGCCGACGTCAGGGTGGGCTAGGCGCGCCGCCGCGGACGTAGTCCAGCGCGAACACCGGCGTGTGCGCAGGATCGCCGGCCTTCTCCGGGAAGTCGAAAACGCCCACCATCATCTGCATCGGGTAGTCCGGCGCCTGGTGAACGGTCTTCGTGAGCCGGTCGTCGACGAAGAAGTCCACCCGCCCCGGCTGCCAGTCCACGGCGTAGACGTGGAACTCGGCCACGTCGATGGCCATTTGCGGGGCGTCGAACTCGTCGGTGATGGCGGGGTCGCGGAAGGGATGGACGCCTGAGCCGACCGCGGCGCTCGGCCCGGCGTCGTGCTTCAGCGTCTCACCGAACACCTCGAAGATGCAGATCTCGCCTGAGAGCGTGGGCTCCTCCTCCAGCCCGACCATCCACACCGACGCCATCGATCGGGCGCTGAGGTCCATGCGCGCCCGCACCTCGATCCGGCCGTGGTACGGGGTCCAGCCCCACTGGGTGGGCTGCGCCTCGCGCACCTCGAGCCCGTCGCGAAACGGCTGCTGGCCGACCGTGCTGCCCACCTCCCCGGAGAACACCCCGCTCTGGATGCCGGACACGCGCAGCGGGGGGTCGTGGTCGCCCTCACACCACAGTCCCTGCTCCGGCGGGATCGTCAGCCAAAACTCGGAGTCGGCCACGGCGTAGGTCGCGGCGCTGGCGCTGCGCGAGCTCCACTGGGGCAGGTAGTGGGGCACCCAGACATCGGTGTCGAGATCGGGCCCGTCGAAATGATCCGAGAACGCCGGGGCGTTCACGCCGTGCGCTGAGCGCCCAGGATGCTGCTGTCGAGCTTGACCCCGACCCGCTCGGCCACCAGGTCGAGGTCGGTGCGGTGCTTGACGATGATCGACATCGTCTTCTGAAGCACCGAGGCGTCGACGTCGTCGGCGCCGAGCAGCAGCAGGGCACGCGCCCAGTCGATCGACTCGGCGATCGAGGGCGGCTTCTTCAGGTCGAGCGCCCGCACCATGTGAATCACCTCGACCAGCTTGCGCGCGACCTTCTCGTCGAGCTCGGGCGCATGCAGATGGACGATCTCGAGCTCGCGCTCAACGCTCGGGTAGTCGAGCCAGAGGTACAGGCAGCGGCGCTTGAGCGCCTCGGTCAGCTCGCGCGAGTTGTTTGACGTCAGCACCACCAGCGGGTGGGTGCGGGCCTCGACGACGCCAAGCTCGGGGATGGAGATCTGGAAGTCCGAGAGGACCTCGAGCAGCATGGCCTCGAACTCCTGGTCGGTCTTGTCGATCTCGTCGATCAGGAGCACCACCGGCTCCTCGGTCGTGATTGCCGTGAGCAGCGGGCGGGCGAGCAGGAAGTCCTCCCCGAAGATGTCGCCCTTGACCTCCTGCCAGCCGGTGTCGCGAGCCTCGGCCTGGATGCGCAGAAGCTGCTTGCGGTAGTTCCATTCGTAGAGCGCCTTGGCCTCGTCGAGGCCCTCGTAGCACTGGAGGCGGATCAGCGAGCGCCCCGTGGCCCGGGCGAGTGCCTTCGAGAGCTCGGTCTTGCCCACGCCGGCCGGCCCCTCCACCAGCACGGGCTTTCCCAGCTGTCCGGCCAGGAAGGAAACGAGCGCCGCCGGCTCGTCGGCCAGGTAGCCCACCTCGCCCAGCCGCCTCTTGGCCTCTTCGATCGTCGCGAAACCGCTCATCCGAGCACCACAGGATACTTTCGCCCTCTTGGACGGCTCGGTGCTCCTCGCGATGTCGGACTTTCTCGATCCCGGCTCGGGCCCCGACCAGAGCGGCGACTTCCGCGTGTCGCCCACCTTCTTCGTGCTCCTGCTCGGGGCGGGCTTCGTGATCGGGGTGTTCGGGCACATCGTGAAGTCGAAGACGCTGGTGGCCGTGGGCATCGGGCTCGTCTTCGCTGCCACGGTGGCGCTGCCGGTGGTGGTGGCGCTGTCGAGCTGACGCAGGCTCAGCGCGGCGCCGCGGCGAACCCCTCGCGCCAGCTCGCCCAGTGCGGCCGCCAGTCCAGCTCGCGCTTGGCCTTCTCGTTGGAGGCGCCGCCCAGCGTGGTGCTCATCGTCGCCACGAACTTGCCCGCGACCAGCCGGGCCAGCCACACCGGCACCCGCAGAGGCGCCTTCGCGCCGATCGCCTGGGCGTAGGCGGGAAGCCAGTCGCGCAGCGGCGCGGGGTCGTCGTCGACCACGTTGTACAGCCCCGGAGCGCCGCGCTCCACGGCCGCGACGGTGGCCGCCGCAGCATCGTCGACGTGGATGAACGAGAAGACCCCGCCTCCGTCACCCACCACCGGGAAGCGGCGCTTTCGCACGTCCTGCGCCGTCGCGCCATCGTCGGCGTAGTAGGTCCCGGGGCCGTAGAACCAGCCGTAGCGCAGCACGAGCCCCTCGAGGCCGCCGGCCTGCAGCACCGTGCGTTCCATGTCAGCGATCACCCGGGTGGCCTGCCCGAAGGGTGCCGGCGCGTCGACGAACAGCGGATCGCCCTCCGCGTGCAGCCCGCCGCCCCCCGGGGCATAGGAGAACGCGATGCTCTGGCACACGAAGCGCCTCGCGCCCGCGGCCCGCGCTCCCTCGATCAGGTTGCGCGTGCCCTCGCTGCGCACACGGTTCGTGGCTTCGTAGAGCTCCTTCTTGCGCGGCTCGAAGCGCTCCGGCAGGGAGGTCAGCTCGTGCACGACCACCTCCGGCGCGGCCTCGGTCATGGCCGCGGCGAGCGCGCCGGCGTCGTATACGTCGAGCGTGACCGCGTCGGCGCCCTGCGCGCGGATGGCCGCGGCCCGCTCGGGCGAGCGGGTGGACCCCGTGACCGCGTGCCCCGCCGCCACCAGGCGAGCCACCAGCGGCCGGCCGACGGCTCCGCTGGCACCGGCGACGAAGACCCTCATGCCGCACCGGCGGGCTGGCGGGCGCGCAGCATCCAGCCGAGCAGCAGAGTGGTGAGCAAGAGCGACGCGAGGTTGGCCGGACCCAGCCAGGACGGGTCCGCCTCGCCCACGTCGATCAGATGGTTGAGCGAGTGCAGGGCGTACTGGACGAACGCCAAGGCCAGCACAGGGATGCGCCAGGACTCGCGGCGGAGGGCGACCAGGGCCACCGCTCCCAGGGCCAGATACCAGCTGGCGACATCACCCATGTAGTGGTCGTTGCGCTCTCCGTAGGGGCCGATCGTCTCGAAGAAGAATCCCGGCGCGAGCCACAGCAGCAGACCGAGCACGATCTGGCCGAGAGCGAAGACCAGCAGCAGCAGTTTCATGCGTTCGTAATATCAGGAGCCCTAGAGCCGGGCGGCGAAGCCCACACCGTCGCCGATCGGCAGCACCGATCCCAGCCACCGCTCCGAGACCAGCAGCTCCGGGTTGAGCGCGCGGGCCGATTCGATCGCCTCGGGCGAGCGCCGGCTCTCGGCCCCATCGGGCAGAGCCACCTCGCCGCCCACCAGCAGATTGTCGATCACGAGCAGGGCGCGCTCGGAGAGCAGCGGCTCGGCCAGCTCGATGTACTCGCGGTACTGACCCTTGGCGGCGTCGACGAACAGCAGGTCGAACGGCCCGGACAGGCCGGTGATCGTCTCGCGGGCGTCGCCCTCGATCAGCTCGATGCGGTCGCTCACCGCGGCCCGGTCCCAGAAGTCGCGCGCCTGGTTGGCGCGGTCGGGGTCGATCTCCAGGGTGGTCACCCGTCCCTCGGACAACGGCTCGGCCAGGTGCAGCGTCGAGTAGCCGATCGCCGTGCCCACCTCGAGCACATTCGGGTCGAATGCCCGGCTGAGCGTGGCCAGGAAGCGCCCGGTCTCCCAGTGGACGATCGGCACCGAGTCACGCTCGGCCACCGCTTCCATCTCGGCCATCACGCCGGACCGCGTGGGGCGCAGGTCGTGGAGGTAGCCCTTCACCGCTTCGTCGAGGATGCTCATCGGCGAGAGCTTAACCGCGGTGCTCGGAGCGGCTCAGGCGGACGGCGACCGCCACCAGAGCGAGGCAGGCCAGCACCGGCGCTCCCACGAACAGCGCGCCGTTGGCGCCGCCGTCCTCGGCCGCGAGCAGGAGCAGTCCCATCGCCGAGAGCCCCGCCGCCGCCGCGGACAGGGAGCCCAGAAGCGCCGCCACGCCGCCGCGCCGCGCCGCGAGCGCGCCGCCCACCACCGGTGCGGCGAGCGCGACGAACGCGAGGGCCAGAACGAGCACCGGCAACGCCGGCGAGTCGCACAGCGTGGCGCCGACCGATCCGGGCGAGGGCGGCTCACCCGCGTCCGAGCCCTCGCAGCCCAGGTCGATGATGTAGGCGTAGATCACGGCCAGCAGGAAGCCGCCCAGGCCAAGTACGACGCCCGCCAGCATCACCGCCGCTCGCATCCGCGGACAAGCGTAGCCCCGGCCCGGGCGGAGCCCGGCGCTGGGTATTCTGCGCTCTCGCCCCCGGTTTCTTTCAGGAGAGTCCTTTGGCCGATCTCATCGAGGTTCCGTCCGGTCTCGAGGGCGTCATCGCCTTCGACACGTCGATCGCGGAGCCCGACAAGGAGGGCGGCGCGCTGCGCTACCGCGGCGTCGACATCGAGGACCTGGTCGGCAGCGTCCCCTTCGAGCAGGTCTGGGGCCTGCTCGTGGACGGCAGCTACGAGCCCGGCATGCCCCCGGCCCATCCGCACCCGCTGGCCGTGCGCACCGGCGACGCCCGCACCGACCTCCAGGCCGCGCTGGCCATGCTGGCGCCCGAGTGGGGACTGAAGCCGTTGATCGACATCACCGACGAGCAGGCCCGCGAGGACCTGGCCCGGGTATCGGTGATGGCGCTGTCGTTCGTCGCCCAGTCCGCGCGCGGCGTGGGGCGCCCGCCCGTCTCCCAGCTGGAGATCGACAAGGCGCGCTCGATCCCCGAGCGCTTCCTGCTGCGCTGGCGCGGCGAGGCCGACCCCGATCACGTGAAGGCGATCGACGCCTACTGGATCTCGGCCGCCGAGCACGGCATGAACGCCTCCACGTTCACCACCCGCGTGGTGGCCTCGACCGGCGCCGACGTGGCCGCGGCGCTGTCCGCCGGGGTGGGGGCCCTGTCCGGGCCGCTGCACGGCGGGGCGCCGAGCCGCGTGCTGCACATGCTCGACGGGGTGGAGGCCACGGGTGACGCCGAGCGCTGGGTCAAGGATGCGCTGGACTCCGGCCAGCGCCTCATGGGCTTTGGGCACCGGGTCTACCGCGCGGAGGATCCGCGGGCCCGCGTGCTGCGCAACACCGCGCGCGAGATCGCCGCACCGCGCCTCGAGGCGGCGGAGAAGCTCGAACAGGCGGCGCTGGCCGAGCTGAAGGCCCGCAAGCCCGACCGCGTGCTGGCCACCAACGTCGAGTTCTGGTCCGCCGTCGTTCTCGACTACGCGAACGTGAGCCCCGACCTGTTCACGCCGATGTTCTCCTGCGCCCGCGTGGCGGGCTGGGCGGCACACATCCTCGAGCAGAAGCGCGAGGGCCGGCTGATCCGCCCCAGCGCTCGGTACGTCGGCCCCAGTCCGCGGGACGCCGGCTCGGTGAACGGGGCGGCGCCCGCCTGATGGAAGCGGGCGCGGCCGGCGACGCAGCTCTCTCCGCGCGCACCAAGACGCTCGTTCTCGTCGCGGCGATCCTCGGCACGACGGTCGTGACCGTCGACTCGACCGTGGTCAACGTCGCGCTGCCCGCTATCGAGGAGGACCTGGGCGGCGGCCTGGCGGGCCAGCAATGGACCTCCAACGCCTACCTGGTCACGCTCAGCTCGCTGCTGCTGATCGGCGGATCGCTGGGCGACATCTTCGGCGAGCGTCGCGTGTTCGCCCTCGGCGTGCTGGGCTTCGGCGTGACGTCGATCGCGTGCGCGCTCGCTCCGACGATCGAAACGCTCGTGCTGGCCCGGGCGCTGCAGGGCGTGGCCGGCGCGGCGCTCACGCCGGCCGCCCTGGCGGTGATCGTGAACACCTTCCCGCCCGCCGAGCGGGGCAAGGCGGTCGGCGCCTGGACAGCGTGGGGCGGCATCGGAACGGTGCTCGGGCCGCTGATCGGCGGACAGCTGGTGGACAGCGCCTCGTGGCGCTGGATCTTCGCCATCAACGTGCCGATCGTGATCGTCACGATCATCCTGATCCTGCGCGTGGTGCCGGCCGGCCGGGAGCGCGACCCCGACGCCCGGGTGGACATCGTCGGGGCCGGCCTGTGTGCCTTCGGCCTGGCCGGCATGACCTACGGGCTGATCGAGCAGCCGCTGCGGGGCTGGACGGACCCGATGGTGGCCGGGCCCATCCTTCTCGGCGCGGTGCTCTTCGTCAGCTTCATCGTGTGGGAGGCGAGGACCGCGCATCCCATGCTGCCGCTCGCGCTGTTCCGGCGCCACAACTTCACCTTCGGCAACATCGAGACCTTCGCCATGTACGGCGGGCTGGGCCTGCTGTTCTTCTTCCTCGTGTTGTTCCTGCAACAGGTGGCCGGGTTCAACGCACTCGAGGCGGGCTCTGCTTCAGTGCCTGTGACGGTGGTGATGTTCCTGTTCTCCGCTCGGTTCGGAGCATTGGCCGACCGCTACGGGCCGCGCTTTTTCATGGGCGGGGGGCCGCTGGTCGCGGCGGTCGGCATGGTCTGGCTGCTGCGCCTCGACGCGGACGTCGACTACCTGGTCGACCTCCTGCCCGCGCTGCTGCTCTTCGGGCTCGGGCTGTCGATGACCGTGGCGCCGCTCACGGCCACCGTGCTGGCCGACGCCGACGACTCGAACGCCGGCATCGCCTCGGGGATAAACAACGCGATCGCCCGCGTGGCCGGCCTGGTGGCCGTGGCCGCCGTGGGGGCGGTGGTGGCCGCCTCGTTCGGCTCGCGCCTGGACAGCGGACTCGACGAGGCGGTCACGTCGCGCCCCCAGGTTGCGTCCGCGGTCGAGCAGGCCAAGACCCAGCCGCTCACCGCGATAGAGGTGCAGGGAGTCCCCGAGGACGTGCAGTCAGAGGTCGCCGACGCGGGCGAGGACGCCTCGGTGGGGGCATTTCACGTGGGGATCGGGATCGCGGCGCGTGCTGGTGACGCTGGGTGGTCTGCTGGGGCTGCTCGGCATCCGCAACCCGCGTCGCCAGGTGGACGCCAGCGACTGTCCCGGCGGCCAGCTCGTGGGCCATCCACGTGACGGGGCCCGGCAGTCGCCGTGCGACTGGGACGCGGGCCTGGCCAGCCGCCCGGTCGCCGCTGGGCGGGGTATAACAGACGCGTGATGACGGTCGATCGCCGCCAGTTCCTCACCGGAGCCGCGGGAGGCGCCCTGGCGTTGGCGCTTCCGGGAGAGGCGCTCTCGGAGGCGCTGGCGCCGTCGACGCTCTCCAACCGAGCGGCTCGTGCACTGCGCTCGGCGGTGAAGGGGAGGGTGTTGTTCCCCCGCTCCCGGGGCTATTCGAGCGCGCGCCTGGTCTACAACCTGCGCTACGACGGCGCCCGCCCGGAGGCCGTGGTGCAGGCGGAGAGCACGGCCGACGTGGCTGCGGTCGTGAAGTGGGCCAATCGCTTCGACGTGCCGATCGTCGCGCGCTCGGGCGGGCACAGCTACGCGGGCTACTCGACCCTGAGCGACGGGGTTGTGGTCGACCTCTCGAAGCTCGGCGGAGTGAGCGTGTCCAACGGTCGGGCCCGGGTCGGCGCCGGCGTGCAGCTGATCGACCTGCAGCGCTCGTTGACCAAGCGGGGGCTGTCGGTGCCCTCCGGCTCGTGTCCCTCGGTGGGCGTGGCGGGGCTCACGCTGGGTGGCGGGCACGGCCTGGCCGGCCGGCGCTTCGGGCTCACCTGCGACAACCTGCGGGCGGCCACGATCGTGACCGCCGACGGCCGCGTGCGCCAGGTCGACGCCGACACCAACGAGGACCTCTACTGGGCCTGCCGCGGCGGCGGGGGCGGCAACTTCGGGATCGTCACCTCGTTCACCCTGCAGACCCACCGCGCACCGGGGGCGGCCTGGTTTGTCATCTCCTGGCCCTGGTCGCAGGCGGCCGAGGCGCTCGCGGCCTGGCAGCGCTTCGCGCCCGGTGCGCCACCCGCCCTCACCTCGATCTTCAGCCTCGGCACCACCGGGGGCTCGGGCTCGCCTCGCGTGAGCGCCCTGGGACAGTACTTCGGCTCGGAGTCGAGGCTGCGCAACCTGATCCGCCCGCTCGCCCGCGTGGGCGGCGCCAGCGTGAGCGCCGGCAGCTCGAGCTACTTCTCGCTGGTGCTGCGCTGGGCCGGGTGCCTCGACGAGGGCTACCGGGCCTGCCACACCACCGGCACCAGCCCCGGCGGCACGATGCCGCGCGCCAGCTTCTTCGCCAAGTCCGATTACTTCGACAAGCCGCTCCCGCCCCGCGGGCGCCAGACCATGATCGAGTGGATCGAGCGCCGCCAGCGCACACCCGGCGCGGGATCGGGTGCGCTGCTGCTCGACGCCTACGGCGGCGCCTACAACCGCCCCGCCGCCGACGCCACCGCGTTCGCGCACCGCGACATGCTCTTCTCGCTGCAGTACGGGGCCTATTTCACCGGCAGCGCCGGTCCCAGCAAGCGCTGGATCAACGGCGTGTGGAAGGCGCTGCGGCCCTACGTTTCCGGCCAGGCCTACCAGAACTACATCGACCCGCAGCTGACCACGTGGCAGCGGGCCTACTACGCGGGCAACCTGCCGCGGCTGCGCGAGATCAAGAAGCAGGTCGACCCGGAGTTCAAGTTCCGCTTCCGCCAGGCGATCCCGCCGGCGGCGTAGCTGCTACGTCAGCCCAGCAGCCGCACGGTTCCGCGGACGGCGAAGAACAGCCCGGCCACGGCGAGCAGCACCACGATGGCCGCCCGGCCGTGGCGATCGACCAGGGTCTGAATGGCGCTGAGCCGCGCTCGACCGGACCGGGCGCGACCAGGCTGAGGGCAACGGGCACCCAGGCGGGAATGCTGGCAAGGCCGACGAGCACCAGCGCGAGGAACGCCCGCCCCGGGAAGTCGACATCGGCGGCGGAGATCTCCTTGGAGGCCGGCAGCATCAGCGCGAGGGTGGTGAAGTTGGTGGCCATCGCGAAGACGCCAAAGGGAAATGCCGCCTGCGCCCTGTGGGGGCTCGCGGACTCCTTGGGTTTGGCCTCGCGACGCCGCCCTCTGGCCCGCACGACCGCGGCAACGAGCAGCAGGAGCAGGCCGAGCGCGAGGTCGAGCGTGGCGTCGAGGCGTGGCTCGGTCGGAAGCGAGATCGCCCGCCCGAAGACCATGAGGGCGAACACGACGATCAACAGGGTCAGAATGCCGCCGGCCGCGAAACGCAGCCCGGCGCGTTGACCGCCGGGGCCGGCGAGCAGCACGGTCTGCTCGGTCAGCAGGACCGGGCTGACCGACGCGGCCAGGCCCAGCGGGATGACGATGCCGAGAGCCGCCAGCACGGGGCGCGCGATTCTACGGCCCCGTTATTGCGGGCGTTCCTCCGGCGCGGCGCCCTCGCCCCCCAGCCGAAGCTGCTCTCCCTCCTCCGCCCGATAGGGCTTGAACTCCGGCGGCGGTAACGGTTCGGTGGGCGCGGCGAGCGGCTCCGTGGGCGCGTCGGGTCGGGGGGCGCGCGGGGCCGGCCGCGCGCGCCGCTCGGGCGGGATGTCGTCCGGTGGGCGCTTGGCACGCTCGCGAGCGCCGGCCGCGATCAGGATGGCGGCGCAGCCCAGCGCGAGGAGGTTCTGGCCCAGCGGGCGGTCGAACAGCCGGGCGACGATCAGGGCCGCGGCCCAGATGCCGGCCACGGCGATCACCGTGCCGTCGCCGAAGGGCAGGTGGAACCTCTTGCCGAGTGCGCGGGCGCGCAGCAGCGCGAGCACGGCCAGGGCCACGAGGATCTCCGCGAACTCCACGAAGGAGAAGGGCCCGAAGGTGCTCACCGCGAGCAGGACGGCACCCACCGCCGCTGCCCTCTGCTCGGTGTTCAGGGCGCGAAAGGCCGCGCCCAGCTCAGCGATCATCGAGCGTCCGGCGACCCGCGAATCCGGCGTCCGGCTCGTGCCAGAAGCCGATCTCCTCCTCGCCCTCCTGCCAGCAGAGGTAGATCTCGGCGTCGTCGCGCACCGCGGGGAAATCGACGAGGCCGCGGTCGAGGTCGCGCAGGACGATCTCGCGAGCGCGCAACCAGATCATCCCGTCGCGCAGCTCGAGGAAGCCCTCGGACACCGTGCGGCCCGGCTGACCGCCGCCGTTGGTGCCGCTGGCCGCGGCCAGCGCGGCGCGGGCCTCGGCGTCGCCGAGCCGGTCGCGGGCCGAGCGCATGCCCTCGAGCAACTCGATCACCGGATCCAGCAGGGCCGTTGCCTCCTCGATCGAGTAATGGCGCGAGTGACTCACGCCGGAGCGGGAGCCGCCTCGCGGAGGCGACGCTCCAGCAGATCGGCGTCGGCGTCGGTGATCGTTCGCAGCTGCCCCTGAAAGGCGAGATGCCAATGCTCGGCCGGCCACTTGCGGACATGCTCCAGCTCGAGAGCGACGTCGATCGCCGGGACGAAGGAGTCCTCGTCGAGCACCAGCTCGGGCTCGGTCTCGAATCGCCATGGATAGGGGTCGGCCTTGCCCGGCTTGCCGGGCCAGATCTTCTCGCGGTCCTCGTACATCTCGCCGGTCACGCGCACGATGCCGCCGAACGCCTGGATGCCCGTGACGTAGAAGACGATCCGGTCGCCGGGCTCGATGCCTTCGGCCATCCGGCGCCTGCCCTCCTTGGCGCCGATCACGCGGAACCCGTGCTCGCGTGTGGCGCGAAAATTGTCGAGCGATCCAGTGAGCACCCATGTCCTGGCCATCGGCATCCAAGCCTACTCTCGGCGCGCGGCTACTGTTCCCGGCTGCCGATGGCGGACGAGCTCACACGGAGGCGGCTCATGCAGGCCGGCGCGGGCGCTGCCGGCCTCACCCTGCTCGGAGCGGCGGGGTGCGACAAGGACAACGAGGCGGCGGGCTTCAAACGCCAGCCGGCGCCACCCAACGCGATGAACGTGGTGGTGGTGGTGATGGACAGCCTGCGGGCGGATCACGTGTACGGCCCACACGCCAAGACCCCCTCGCTGAACAAGGTGGCGAAGGAGGCGCTGCGCTTCACGCGCGCCTACCCCGAGGGCATGCCCACCATCCCTGCTCGCCGCGCGATCATGGCCGGGCAGCGCACCTACCCCTTCCGGGGCTGGCACCCCTACCGCGACCTTCCCCCTCAGCCCGGCTGGGAGCCCGTGGGCAGCGACGGCAAGATGTGGGCCGAGGTGCTGCGCGAGCAGGGCTGGACGACCGGTTACGTCACCGACAACCCGCACATCCTGCTCGGCGTGCACAAGCCCTTTCGCCAGAAGTTCGACCGCGTCGAGCTGGTCGACGGCCAGGTGCCGCTGCGCAAGAAGCCCAAGCGGAAGGTCTCGAAGGCCGAGCTCTACCGCAACCTGCCGCCGATCCTCCGGGGCTCGCGGTCCGAGCCACGCATGGCCGCCTACCTGGCTGTCAACCCGCGCGACCGCTCCGAGGAGGAGTTCCTCGCCGCTCGCGTGTTTCGCAACGGCATGAACTGGATCGAATGGGCGCGTGCTCGCCAGCCCTTCGCGCTCACGATCGACTGCTTCGATGCGCACGAGCCATGGGACGCCCCACGCCGCATCAAGGACATCTATGGCCCGCCCAGTCTTCCTCTCGAGCCGATTCAGCCCTTTCCTACGCCATCGGCCAAGTACCGGGAGCTCGGCCTGAGCAAGCAGATCCTTCGTCGCATGCGCCAGCTCTACGCGGCCGAGGTCACGCTTGTCGACACGTGGCTCGGTCGCTTCCTCGACCGCCTCGCCAACCTCGGCCTCGCTGAGAACACGCTCGTGGTGCTGCTGAGCGATCACGGGGTGCTGCTGGGCGAGTACGGCTGGGTTGGCAAGCGCTACGACGAGATCCACGAGGAGCTCTCCCATGTGCCGTTCCTGATTCGCCATCCCGCGGGGAACGGCAAGGGCGAGACGAGCCCCTATTTCGCCTCCACCCACGACGTCGGGCCGACGGTGCTATCGGTGCTCGGCCAGAAGACGCCGAGCCACATGGACGGCGTGGATCTCTCACCCATCCTCGACGGCGGGCGGCCGGCCAAGAAGCGTACGTACCGGACCGCGGCGTACAACGACCACGTGGCCGCGGCCGACGACAAGTGGCTGCTGATCTCCGACAACCAGGGGCGGGAGAAGCGCCTCTACGCGCTGGGGAACGAGGGGCGCAACGTGGCGAGTGCCAATCCCGAGCACGTGCGCCGGCTCTGGGGCTATGTGATCAAGGACGCCGGATCCAAGCCGTTGCCGAACTTCAAGTAGGCCGCCCGGAGGACGCTCAGCCCTCGTAGGCGTCGGCGAAGAAGTCGGCATCTTTCTGACTGGGCGCCTGGAGCACCACCGTGCCGACGACGGTGGTCTTCTCGCCCTCGGCGGAGACCTGGTCGGCGTACTCGTTCGCCTCCGCCTCCGACGCGAAGGATCGCGCGCTTCCGCTCCGGTCGCCGCTGATCTTGACGCCCGCCTCCGCGCCCTCCCGCCCTGCCTTCGGCAGCTTGGTCACGGTGAGCCCCTGGCCCTCGAGCGCGGTGGTCAGCTCATCGAAGGCTGTCGAGGGCGGCGGGGCGACGGCCTCACCGCCCGACCCGGAGCCCGTCCCGCCCGCGTCGTCGTCATCGCCGCATCCGGCCGCAGTCAGTGCAAAGACCGCGACAAGGCCGAGAACCACCAGGCAACGCACAGTCGGCAAGGTACACCTCGATGTCGCGGCTTGCGCTCAGGGCTCAGAGGTGGCACGGTCTTGCCAATGGCGGACCCGCTACTCGCCAACGCTGCTCGTATGGCCGGTCTCGCTCTGCGTCCGGTCACGGGAGCCGCCTCGTTGGGCCTGCGGCTCGAGCGCCGGGCACGCAGGGCGGCTCAGGCGGGCGCCACCGACGCTGCGCTCGCCGGTCTCGATGCCCTCCTGGCGTCACGGCTGGCGGCAGAGTCGGTCGACCGGGTGCTGACGAGCCCGATCATCGAGGCGGTCACGCGGGACGTGATCCGGCACGCGGTCATCGAGCGCGTGGCCGGCGAGCTCACGGACAGCAATGCCGTGGGCACGGTCACCGAAGTCGTGCTCGCCGACGGGGCGATGGAGCGGGCGGCGGCGCGGCTCATCGAGGGCCCGGAGCTCGAGCGGGTGGTGAGCTCGGCCCTCGACAGTCCGGCGATGGAACGACTGGTCTCGCGCGTCCTTGACAGCAAGGAGCTGTGGGTGGTGGTGGACGAGATCGCGCACAGCCCGTCCGTTGCCGACGCGATCGCGCGACAGAGCATCGGTTTCGCCGATCAGGTTGCCGGCGGTGTGCGGACGCGCTCGCAGAGCGCCGACACGTGGCTCGAGACCCGGGTGCGGCGGGCGCTGCGGCGCCCCCCCGCGGGCGACGCACCGCCAACCGACCCGCCATGAGCCACGTCGTGCGCCGCGGCGTGCGGACCGCCGCTCCCGAGCAGGCCGTGGCCGCTGCGCAGTCTCTTCCCGCTGAGCCCTCCTATCAGGGATTGATCACTCGAGCGATCGCCTTCGTGGTGGATGCGGCGATCATCAACCTGGTGGCGATGGGGGTGGGGGTTGCGGCCGGGCTCGCGTTGTCGGTGCTCCCGCTCTCCGAGTCGCTCGATCCTGTGCTGGTCTCGCTCGGCGCGCTCGCGTACCTGCTGTGGTGGACCGGATACTTCGTCGTCTTCTGGTCCTCGACCGGCGAGACGCCGGGCGACCGGCTCATGCACATCCGCGTGTGTGTGGCCGAGCACGGCGGGCCCCCTTCGCCGATCCGCGCACTCGTGCGGCTGGGTGCGATGGTGCTTGCCGCACTCCCACTGTTCGCCGGTTTCCTGCCGATCCTGGTGGACGAACGCCGCCGCGGTCTGCACGACATGATCGCCGGCACCGTCGTGATCGGCGTGCCCGACGACATCACCCCTTCCGGGTGATTGCCGTTCACCCGCACGCCGCCAGACTGGGCCGATGGACGAGCTGAGCGAAATCGGCCCGGTTCAGCTCATGTCCGTGGGCTTCGATCTGGCCCGGCGCATACGAGCAAGCTGAGGATCATCCAGGCGGCTGAGCATGCAAGTCCTGCTGCTGGCGCTGGACGCGGCGCTGTATCCCACTCTGCTGGCGGCCGTCGTCATCCTGCTCTCCCAGCCGCGCCGCCTGGCGCTCCTGTCGGCGTATCTCGCCGGGGGTCTCACGATCAGTATCGGAGTCGGGCTTGGGTTGGTCGTCGTCTTCGAGAGGTCGGGGGCCCTGACCAGCAGCCGGTCGGGACTGAGCTGGATCGCCGACCTGGCCGCGGGTGGCCTGGCGCTGCTGCTCGCGGTAGCTCTTGCGACGCGCGTCGATGCGCGCGTACTGAAGCGGAGATCCGGGCAGCCCGCCGGGCCGGCCACCGCCGACCTCGAGCGGAAGGAGCCGTGGTCGCGGCGCCTACTGGCGCGCGGCTCGGTACCCGTGGTCTTCCTCTCCGCCCTGGCGATAAACCTTCCGGGCTTGGCCTACCTCATTGCGCTCAAGGACATTGCGGCGGCGCAGTTCTCCACCGCCACCGCGATCGCGTTCGTGGTCGCGTTCAACCTCGTCATGTTCCTGCTGGCGGAGATCCCGCTGCTCGGGCTCATGGTCGCCCCGCAGCGCACCGACGATCTCGTGCGCCGGCTCAACGACTGGTTCTCCAGGAATGGCCGCAGCATTGCCGTCGTGCTGTGCGCGTGCCTGGGCGTGTTCCTCGTCGCCCGCGGCATCGTGCACTCCTGAGGGCGCTTCGGCGCGCGCGTCATCCGATCCGGGTGATGTCGGCGACATCGAGAAAGTGATCTGATTCCGCGGGCGGCATGATCGGTCACGCACTCGCATTCGCGCCACGGCTGTCCGGTCGGTTGGTCTGGGACCGCTGGATCGCCATCGGATTCGCGGTGGGCTCTGCGTGCTTCTTCGTGGGCCCGTTCCCGGGGTTCGTCCAGCTCGCCGGCGCCGACGCCGACGGCGTGGTCTTCTTCGCCGGCTCGATCTTCTTCACCCTCGCGGCGCTCCTCGAGCTCCGCGAGTCCACGCTGAGGCTGGGCCGCTGGGCCGCCGACCCTTCGTGGTGGAGTGCGGCCGTCCAGTTCGCCGGCACCCTCTTCTTCAACCTGAGCACCTTCGAGGCGATGCAGGACGGGCTGTCCACGACCCAGAACAATCGGCTCGTATGGGCACCTGACGTCTTCGGCTCGACGGCCTTTCTGATCTCGGGCGTTCTCGCCTACCGCGTGGCGAACACGGCGCGCCGGCAAGCCGGCCGCCGTGACCGCGACTGGAGGATGGCGGCCGTGAACCTGGCGGGTTGCGTGTTCTTCGGGATCTCCGCCATTGCGTCCTTCATCGTGCCGTCGAGCGGATCGATAGTCGACCTCGCAGCCGCAAACTGGACAACCTCGCTGGGCGCGCTCTGTTTTCTCATCGGCGCCCTGCTGCTCCTACCGCGACCACACGTACCCACGGAGGTATAGCCATGCCGTCCAATGCCCAGCCCCTCCTGAGCGAGAAGCTCGACGCTCTGGCCCATCAATTCGGCAACCGCTTTCTGCTCGAGCCGGCGCCCGACGGGGCGCTCCCGGAGCACGGCATGCCCGCCGTCGACGCCATGCGGCTGATCGGCGAGGAGCTCGTGCTCGACGGGATTCCGATGCGCAACCTGGCGACGTTCGTGACCACCTGGATGGAGCCCGAGGCCAATCGGATCGTGGCCGAGAACCTGCACCGCAACTTCATCGACCATGCCGAGTACCCGCAGACCGCCGAGATCGAGCAGCGCTGCATTCGCATGCTCGCGAGCCTGTTCAACGCCCCCGGGGAGACGACCGGCGCACGCACGCAGGGTTCGTCGGAGGCGATCATGCTGGGCGCCCTCTCGCTGAAGTGGAAGTGGCGGGGCCGGCGTGAGCAGGCCGGCAAGGACACCGCGCGCCCGAACCTCGTCTTCGGTGGCGACGTGCACGTGGTGTGGGAGAAGTTCTGCCGCTACTTCGACGTCGAGCCGCGCATCATTCCGCTGCAGAGGGACAAATACACGATCGGGCCCGAGGACGTGGAGCCGCACGTCGACGAGAACACGATCGGAGTGGCCGCGGTGCTGGGCACCACGTTCACCGGCCACGCGGATGACATCGCCGGCATCAACGACCTGCTCGTTGGCCTGAAGAACGAGAAGGGGCTGGACGTCCCGCTGCACGTCGACGGGGCGAGCGGCGGCTTCGTGTGGCCGTTTCTCTACCCGGACACCAAGTGGGACTTCCGGCTCGAGCAGGTGCGCTCGATCAACGCGTCGGGTCACAAGTACGGCCTCGTCTACCCCGGGATCGGCTGGCTGGTGTTCAGGGAGAAGAGCGATCTTCCGGAGGATCTCGTCTTCTACGAGAACTACCTGGGGAAGACCGACGCGACGTTCACGCTGAACTTCTCCACCGGCTCGGCGATGGTGCTGGCTCAGTACTACAACTTCATCCGGTACGGCCACGCCGGCTACGGCTACATCATGGAGACCATGATGGCCAACACCCGCGCGCTGGCGCAGCGGATCACCGACATCGGACAGTTCCAGTTGATCGGAGAGGGAGAGGAGCAGCTCCCGCTGGTGGCCTTCCAGCTCGCCGAGGAAGGCAATTTCGACGAGTTCGACATCGCGGGGCAGCTGGCTGCGGAGCGCGGCTGGATGGTCCCGGCCTACACCCTCCCGCCCAACGCTGACCACGTGAAGATGATGCGTGCGCTCGTCAAGCTGACCCTCGGCCACACGCTAGCCGAGACGCTCGGGGACGACCTCGCCGAAGCATGCGAGACGCTGAAGCTGAAGGGCGGCCTGCACGAGCGCGAGCGCAAGCGTGTCAAGACCGGGGTGGGCTACTGATCCCGGGGGGTGGCCGCGGCGAGCAGTTCCGGACCGAGCTCGGCGAGCTCGGTGGCCTCGACGAAGGCGTTGGCCAGCGCCGTCCCGCCCGTTCGCGACACGGCATCCTCGAGCGCCAGCGCCCACTTGTGCTCTACGAGCACAGCGGCCATGGCAGCGCCCGGCTCGAGCACCTTCTCGAGCTCTCGGAGCGTCTCACTCCGGACGCCGGCGCGATCGGAGTCGAGCGCCCGCTCGGTCGCCCGCTGCCGTTTGCCGGGCTCGAGCCGGAAGTCGAGCATCGGCCCGACGATACCCCCGCTGTCTCCTCGGAGATCGATCGCCACCAGCTCGCCGGTCTCGGCGTCGCGCGCGAGGAAGAGCGCTTCGAGAATCCGCAGCGCACCACCGCTCTCGATCCTCTCCAGCGCGCCCACGAGCTGGCCCTCGAAGTTTGTGCCCGGCCCGAATCCGTAGACCAGGAGCTGAGCAGAGGGCGTTGGCGGTCGGCCCGTCATCAGGCCGGGTGCGGCTGGTCGGCGAGGATCCGGGCCTTCTCCGTCGTGTACTCGGAGGCGTCGAGCACGCCGTCGTCGCGCATCCGAGCGAGACGTTCCAACTGGTCCAGGCGCTCGTCGGCAGGGTCCCGGGATCCTGCCCGTGAGCGGCCTCCGAGCCCGCGCACCCATTCGCCCATGCGCCGCAAGGAATGCTCGCGCGTCGCATTCGGGTATTCGCGCGCCGTCTGACGGCGAAGTGCCTCCACGCCCAGGGCGAGCAGGCCGATCAGGATCAGGGCCGGGACCACGCTGCGGAACGCCGGCGTCGGGGCCCAGGCGACCAGCACCAGTACCACGACGCCGAACGCGCCCCAGGCGAAGCGCGGCTCGCGCAGATAGGGCGCCAGCCCGCGGCGAGCGCCGACCGCCCAGGCGGTCGGGCCGGCGAGCCAGGCCGCGAATGCGACCACCACGCCGTAGATGATGGTCGCCGTGGCCGCCTGCACCAGGAGCGAGGTGCCGGTGCTCCACGCGGCCTCGGCTGCGGGCCGCACGGACTCGGTGGTCGCGAGAGCGTCCACCACCGAGCCTCCCGCCACCGCCCGAGCGACCAGAGCGGCGGCCCCGGCGAAGATCAAGCCGATTCCGCACGCCCGCAGCGCCTCTCGTCGCCATCCTCGGGCCAGATAGACGGCGAGGGCCAGGAGCCCCAGAGCCAGGAGCACCGAGGCAATCGCAAGCGCCTTCAACAGCCGGACGGCGTTCTGTGCCAATTCGAGCTGGTCCGAGCGGAAGAGCACGATCTGCGCGGCGCCTTCCGGGAGCCGCTCCGACACCCGTCCTCCCACACCGAGGTTGCTCTGCGTCTGGCTGAGCAGGCTCGTCAGATCGAGCGTGACCTCGCCATTGGAGGTAGAAAGGGTGTCGCCGCCGCCCTCGATGACCTGGAGCAGGCGGAGGTGCGCGCGCCGGTTGGCCTCCTCCCACAGCTGTTGGGGAACAGGGCGCCCCAGGAGTGTGTGCACCCCTTGGTTGGCAAGCGTCCTCAGACCGCTGGCGGCCGGCCCGGCCAGCGTGCTGGCCCCGGCCGGCTGAAGGACCTGTTCCAGGGCTGTTTGGACCTCGCCTTTCACGTCGACATTGGTGTAGAGCTCGTCGACCAGGAAGTTTGCGACCTGCGTCCGGATCGCGTCGTTCTCGAGCAGCTCACTGCTGGTTTCGGTCCAGTTGTCGGTGTTGAGCAGCTGGCGGTTCGCCCAGATCGCGAAGATCGCGAGGAACGCGAGGAGCGACGCGACGAAGATCAGCCCGAGGGCGAGCCGGCGGTGAGCCCGGCCGGGCGGCGATTGAGACTCCGGCGTGTCCGGCTCTTCAACGTCCGTCATCTCTGCCTCTCCTCCGACGCCAGGGCGATGGGTGGAGCCTCGCAGCGGCCGGGGTGCTGGACAAAGGCGCCCGCCTGCGTGTTTCGGTGCGGTCTTTTTCCGCGTGGGGTGTGGTTGGTTGCTCAGTCATGCGCAGGGGCGCATCCTTGCCGTGCGCAGGCTAGGCGCTGAAGATCGCTGAGATATGGGAAAAGCGAGGGTCGTCGTGCCGGCCGCGCTTCCGGCAGCGGGTTTGGAGTTGTTGAGACCGCGCTTCGACGTCGTGGCCCGCGAGCCGCAAGAAGCCTCCGGGTGGCTACGGGAATCCGCCCCCGGCGCTGTTGCGATCGTGGCGGATCCGAGCATTCCGGTCGGTCCGGAGATCATGGACGCGGCGGGCACGTCGCTCAAGGTGGTCTCCAACTTCGGAGTCGGCTACGACAACATCGACATCGACGCTGCGCGCGCGCGAGGGGTGCGAGCAACGAACACGCCGGGAGTGCTCACAAACGCTACGGCGGAGCTGGCGGTTGCCCTGATGCTGGCGGCGGGACGTCGGATTGCCGAGGCCGACTCGATGGTCCGCGGCGACCGCTGGGCCGGATCGGAGTCGAGCATCCTCGGGCGCGAGCTCACCGGCGCGACGGTCGGCCTCGTGGGCTTCGGACGCATCGCGCAGCGAGTGGCCGAGCTCTTGCGGCCCTTCGAGGTGACGCTCCTGTACTTCGCGCGCTCGGAGGTTTCGGCGCGGCCCGAGATCGAGCGCTGCGGGCTCCGCGAGCTTCTGGGGGCCTCGGACTTCGTCAGCCTGCACGTGCCCCTCAGCACAGAGACAAGGCATCTGATCGATGCGACGGCCATTGCGACGATGAAGCGGGGAGCAGTCCTCGTAAACACGAGTCGCGGCGCAGTGGTCGAGACCGGGGCGCTGGTCGAAGCACTGCGCTGCGGCCATCTGTTCGCGGCCGGCCTGGACGTCTACGAGGACGAGCCGCACGTGCCTCAGGAGCTGCGCGGCCTATCCAACACTGTCCTCCTGCCCCACATCGGATCGGCGACGGCGACCACCCGGGACGCGATGGCGCGCCTCTGTGCCGAAAACGTGATCGCCGTCATCGAAGGGCGGGAGCCGCCGGCTGCGGTGAGCTGACGGCCCGTCTCAGCCTCGAGCCGGTGTCGAACCAATACGGTCGTGCCTCGCAAGCGTGCGCTGGACGATGAGCGTCAGCGTCCCGGCCACCAGCAGCAGCGCGACGTTGACGCCGAGTACGGCCAGCGCCCCCCGCGCCTTGCCCGCCTCGCCCAGGGCGACGGCCACGCCGAGGTAGGCGGCGGCCGGGATCGTGGTGATGGAGATGCCCACGCCCACGGCCGAGCTCGCGCGGGTCTCGATGGCGAGCATGCCCACTACGCCCGCGGCGAGGGCCACTCCGACGGTCGACTCGTTGACGGTCGTGAGGCCGGACAGCGCCGACTCGCCCACCCGGAAGTCGTCCGGGAACCGACCGGAGAGATCGAGCAAGAGCGTGAGCAGGGTCGCCATCAGGCCCGTCGCGCCAAGGCCGACCAGAAGGGTGACGAGCGCGACCCGGGCAAGGTGCAGACGGCGACTCGCGAGGCCGACGCAGGCCGCGGTCAGCGGCAGTAGGTCGGGGCTCACCGCCATCGCGCCGACGATCAGGACCGAGTTGACCTCGATCACACCAAACCCAGCGATCACGCCTGCCGCCATCATGAAGATGAGGTAGCGGCCGATCGGCCGAGCATTGGCTCTAGCCTGCCCGAGCACGTCGGCCCAGATCAGGCTCGCGGCCGGGTGGCCGGTGGCGAGCGGCCCGACTTCGTCGAAGCGGGCAAGCGCGATGTCCTCTCGCTCCAGCCCTGCACTCAGCAGGTACTCCAGGATCGCGTCGGCCGAATCTGCGTGGATCTCGGCGGTCAGGAGGAGATGCCCGGCGCGTACGCCCTGGGCGAATGCGACCCTCCGCGCCGCGCCGTGGTCCTCGAGTCCCTCCCCGAGGGCGGTCAGTGAATCTGAGGGGCCGTAGACCCTGAGGTGGAGCATCTAGAAGATCGCGGTGGGGTTGAGTGGCGACCCGGTTCCCCGCGTTATCCGAAGGGGTGCCGCGGCGAACAGGAACTCCCAGCGGCCGGCCTCCTCGCAGTACGGGACCAGATCCTCGAACTGCAGATAGTCGAGCAGGTGGATGCCCATCGCGTTGATCGCCAGCACGTGTATCGGGAACCCCACCCCCTCGGTGGTGCTCGGGGCGGTGTCGTTGTTGCCGTCCGAACCGAGGACGGCCACGCAGCGCTCGGCCAAGAACGTCGCCACCGTGGGGTGGAGTCCCGCCTTCGCCTTGGCGGTGTCCCACGGCTCGCACTCGGCCTGGCGCCGCGCGTGACCCGTGCGGACCAGGAGGATGTCGCCCGGCCCCACGGTCACCCCCTGGGCGCGCTCGGCTGCTTCGAGGTCCTCGCGGTACACGTGCTCGCCCGGCTCGATGAAGGCGACGTCCCGTACTCGCGGCACGTCGAGCAGAACACCTCGTCCCACGAGCCCGTCCTTGAGGATCTCGATCGACCCGGTCGCGGCTCCGTCCGAGGTCACCGACTTCTCCGAGGCGCCTCCGTACAGGCGACCCTCGTACGCCACGTGGCTGAAGGCATCGATGTGGCTGTGGCCGTCGTTGTGATAGTCGACACCGACGTAGTCCTTGGCGAAGCGCACCGAGCCCGAGCCGATGTCGACGTCGGTGAGCATGGTCATGTGGTGGTCGGCGGGCGAGGGAACATCGATCCGCGCCACCGTCCTCAGGGGCTGGCTGAGGGTGACCGTCGCCCCGCTGCGGACGAGCCTGGCTGCGGCGGCCGTGCGAGCCGGCGTCAGGTGGTTCAGCGCTCCTCGCTCCCCGTCGTCGCTCCAACCGCCCCAATTGCAAACAGTCTGGAAGAGCTCGCCGAACTCAGCCTCGGTCATGTCGACGCTCGACATCGGCGCCAACCCTAGGACGGAGAGGCACCGGCCCGAATCATCCGATCGGGGTGATGTACGCCCCGGCCGTGGCTCCGGAAGATCGGCTCATGCGGTATGACCAAAGAATCCGGCGCGACCGAGAGCCAGACCGCGGGTGCCCCGCCGGCGGACGTCTTCGTCGTCTTCGGCATCACCGGCGACTTGGCCAAGGTCATGACCTTCCACTCGCTGTACCGGCTGGAGCGCCGGGGCCTGCTGCACTGCCCGATAGTGGGGGTGGCAGGGGACGACTGGACGGTCGACCACCTGCGCGACCACGCGCGCACGTGCATCGAGAACTGCGGCGAGACGATCGACGACGAGGTGTTCGATCGCTTCGCGGCGCGTCTCTCGTATCTGCCCGGTGACTTCAGCGACGCCGCCACCTATACGAGCCTGGCCGGCGCGATCAAGGGAGCGCACAGCCCGGTCTTCTACCTGGAGATTCCACCGGCGCTGTTCGGCATGGTGATCAAGGGCCTGGCCGAGGCGGGCTTGACCGAGTCCGCGCGGGTGGTGGTCGAGAAGCCCTTCGGGCACGACACGGCGTCGGCCGCGGCTCTCAACGAGCAGGTGCACGAGTACCTGGACGAGTCCCAGCTGTATCGAATCGACCACTTCCTGGGCAAGATGGGGCTCGACGAGATCCTCTATCTGCGGTTCGCCAACGCGATGTTCGAGCCGATCTGGAATCGCAACTACATCTCGTCAGTACAGATCACGATGGCCGAGAGATTTCGGCGTCGAAGACCGCGGGCATTTCTACGATCCCGTCGGCGCCCTGCGGGACGTGGTGGTCAACCACATCATGCAGGTGGTGGCTGCCGCGGCGATGGAGCCCCCGGCCAACAGCGAGGCGACGACCCTGAAGAACGCGATCGTCTCGGTCTTTCAGGCCATGCCCCCGGCTGATCCCGCCCACTACGTGCGTGGACAGTACGACGACTATCGCCAGATCGACGGTGTTGCCGGCCGACTCGACGACCGAGACCTACGCGGCCCTTCGTCTCACCATCGACAACTGGCGCTGGTCGGGCGTCCCCTTCTACATCCGGACCGGTAAGCACCTGCCGATCACCCAAACGGAGTTGCGGCTCGTGTTTCGCCGCCCGCCCCGCCTCGGTTTCCTAAGGGAGGGATCCAGGCGCCCGGAGCCCGACCAGCTCGTCGTCAGGCTCGATCCGACAACGGGAATCAGGCTCCTCGTCGACGCCATGCGAGCGGAGGCGGAGAAGCCCGAACAGATCAACCTGGACATGGAGTTCTCCCAGCAGGGCGGGGAGGGAGCGACACCATATGAGGTGCTGCTCCACGCCGCGCTGATCGGCGACAGCAAACGCTTCACGCGCCAGGACAGCGTCGAAGAAGCGTGGCGCGTGATGCAGCCGCTGCTCGATTCCCTTCCGCCGGTGCAACCGTACGAGAAGGGGTCCTGGGGTCCGGCGGCGGCCGAGCAGCTCGTCGCGGGGCACGGCAAGTGGCACCGGGCGTGGGTGGACTCATGAGCACCACTGCCGCGGCGGGTGACCACGCGCCCTCGGCCGCGCCCCAGAGCGCCGCGGCACCGTCGCCGTTTCCTCCGATAGCCCAGTACGGATTCCTCTCCAACTGCCACACGAGCGCGCTCGTGGCGCCGGACGGCTCGATCGATTGGCTCTGCGTGCCGCGCTTCGACTCGGCCAGCGTCTTCGGCATGCTGCTCGATCGCCAGGCCGGCTCGTTCCGGCTGGGGCCCTTCGGGATCAACCATCCCACCGCACGCGTCTACGAGCCCGGGACGAACATCGTCGCGACCACGTGGAAGACGCCGACCGGCTGGATCGTGGTGCGCGACGCGCTCACGATGGGCCCAAGTCACGGCGAGGACGAGATCACCCCGCACACGCGGCCCCCCGCCGATGACGACGCCGACCACATGCTCGTGCGCACGGTTCTCTGCCTCGACGGCAGCGTCGAGGTCGAGCTGGTGTGCGAGCCGGGCTTCGATTACGGGCGGGCACCGGCCGAGTGGGGCCTGGTCGGCGATAGCCGCCACACCGCCGACGCGAGCGGCGCCGGCGTCACGTTCAGACTGCAGACGGACATGGCGCTCGGCATCGAGGGCGATCGCGTGCGGGCCCGCCGAGCGCTGGAGCAGGGCGAGCAGCTCTACTGCGCCATCTCCTGGGCGGAGAGCTCGCCGTGCCGCAGAGACGTGGACGAGGCCAACGCACGGCTTGCCGCGACGGCCAAGTACTGGCGCCACTGGCTGGGCCGGGCGCGACTGCCCGACCACCGCTGGCGCGACCCGATCCAACGCTCGGCGCTCGCGATCAAGGGCCTCACCTACATGCCGACCGGCGCGACGGTGGCGGCACCGACGACCTCGCTGCCCGAGACTCCGGGCGGAGCCCGCAACTGGGACTACCGCTACACCTGGATTCGCGACTCGACCTTCACCCTGCAGGCGCTGCACTATCTCAACCTGGATTGGGAAGCCGAGGAGTTCATGCAGTTCGTGTCCGACCTCGAGCCCAACGAGGACGGTGCCCTGCAGATCATGTACGGGATCGACGGCCGTCGCGACCTGACGGAGTCCACCCGCGAGGAGCTGTCCGGGTACGCGGGAGCACATCCGGTGCGCCTGGGCAACGGCGCCTTCGACCAGCGCCAGAACGATGTCTTCGGCGCCGCGCTGGACTCGATCCTGCTGCACACCCGGCGCAGCCAGCGGCTGCCGAGGCGCCTCTGGCCGATCGTCCAGGTACAGGCAGAATGTGCCACCGGGGTGTGGCGCGAGCCCGACCAGGGCATCTGGGAGGCCCGCGGCGACCCCCAGCATTACGTGTCCTCCAAGCTGATGTGCTGGGTGGCGCTCGACCGCGCGGCCAAGCTCGCCGAGATCCGCGGCGACCCCAAGCTCCAGGAGACCTGGCGCGCGACGGCGGACGAGATCAAGGAGGACATCCTCGAGCACGGCGTGCGCGACGGCGTGCTGCGCCAGCACTACGAAACCGACGCGCTCGACGCCTCGACGCTGCTGGCGGCGATCTTCGGTTTCCTGCCAGGCGACGACGAGCGTCTGCGCAAGAGCGTGGAGGCGATCGCCGACGATCTGACCGAGGACGGCTTCGTGCTGCGCTACCGCACGAACGAGACCGACGACGGCCTCGAGGGCAAGGAGGGGAGCTTCCTGATCTGCTCGTTCTGGCTCGTCTCGGCCCTGGCCATCGTCAAGGACCATCAGCGCGCCCGCGATCTGATGGAGCGCCTGCTGAGCGTCGCGTCGCCGCTCGGCCTCTACGCCGAGGAGTTCGACACCAGCACCGGCCGGCACCTGGGCAACTTCCCGCAGGCGTTCTCCCACCTGGCGCTGATCGAGGCGGCCGCGCGGATCATCGTGGCCGAACGGCTGGAGGAGATCACGTGAGCAACTACGACGTCATCATCATCGGCAGCGGAGCCGGCGGCGGCACCCTGGCGCACCGCCTTGCTCCCTCGGGCAAGCGCATCCTGCTGCTCGAGCGCGGAGACTGGCTGCGGCGTGAGCCACAGAACTGGTCCACGGCGGACGTCTTCATCGACAACCGCTACATCTCGGAGGACGTCTGGTCGGACGCCGAGACGGCGAAGGAGTTTCAGCCGCAGGTGCACTATTTCGTGGGCGGGCGCCACCAAGCTCTACGGCGCGGCCCTCTATCGGCTGCGCGAGGGGGACTTCGGCGAACTGCGCCATCACGACGGGATCTCTCCCGCGTGGCCGATCGGCTACAGCGAGATGGAGCCCTACTACGCGCAGGCCGAAGAGCTCTACCAGGTACACGGAGCGCGGGGCGAGGATCCGACCGATCCGCCCGGCGCTCCCTACCCCTTCCCGGCCGTCTCGCACGAGCCGCGCATCCAGCAGCTGTCCGACGACCTCGCCCGGGCGGGCCACAACCCATTCCATGCGCCCTGCGGGGTGATGCTCAATGAGGCCGACATGGCCTACAGCAACTGCGTCCGCTGCTCGACATGCGACGGCTTCCCATGCCTGGTCCACGCCAAGTCGGACGCCGAGGTGCTGGCGGTGCGACCCGCGCTCGAGTACCCCAACGTCACGCTGCTGAGAAACGCTCACGCTCTGGCGCTTCGCACCAACTCGTCCGGCACTGCGGTGACAGAGGTGGAGGTGGACCGCGATGGCAGCTCGCGAGACCTACAGCGCGGACATCGTCGTCGCTTCCTGCGGCGCGGCCAACTCGGCGAAGCTGCTGCTGGCGTCGGCTACCGAGAACCATCCGAACGGCCTTTCCAACCGCTCCGACCAGCTCGGGCGCAACTACACCTTCCACAACAGCCAGGCGGTGCTCGCGCTCTCCAAGGAAGAGAACCCGACCGTCTTCCAGAAGACGCTCGGCTTGAACGACTTCTACTTCGGAAGCGACGACTTCGAGTACCCGCTGGGCAGCATTCAGATGATCGGCAAGTCGCAGGCCGAGATGTACCGCGGTGAGAAGCCTCTCGAGACCAAGCTCGCGCCCACACGAACCCTGGAGAACATGGCCCGCCATGCGGTTGATTTCTGGCTTTCGACTGAGGACCTGCCCCGGCCGGAGAATCGCGTGACCCTGGACCGCGAGGGCCACGTGAGGCTCAGCTACACGCAGACCAACAACGAGCCCGCGAAGCGCCTGTACCACGAGCTCAAGAGGCTGCTGGCGCACGCGGGGATGCACCCGGACCACCTCATCCCGCGCCACGCCTACCTCAAGACAGCCATACCGGTCGCGGGCGTGGCCCACCAGGCCGGCACCTGCCGCTTTGGCAGCGACCCGGGCTACCTCGGTGCTGAACACCGACTGCCGGGCCCACGAGCTTGACAACCTCTACGTCGTCGACACGAGCTTCTTCCCCAGCATCGGGGCGGTGAATCCGGCGCTTGACGGCAATGGCGAACGCCCTGCGCGTCGGCGATCACCTGCTCGAGCGCCTCGGCGCGCCGGGGCGGGAAGGGAGACCGTCGGTGCCGGCTGAGGCAGCGAGAAGCGCGCGTCGCCGGATCGTGATCGTCGGCGGCGGCTTCGGCGGCCTCGCGGCCGCCCGGAAGCTGCGTCATGCCGACGCCGACGTGGTCCTCGTCGACCGCAGGAACCACCACCTCTTTCAGCCGCTCCTGTACCAGGCCGCGGCCGGCGCACTGTCGCCGAGCGACTGTGCCTCGCCGATTCGCCCGGCGCTCAAGGGCCACTCCAATGCCACGGTTCTGATGGCCGAGGTCACCGATGTCGACGCCGAACGCCGGCAGGTCGTTCTCGAGCGCGGCGACCGCCTCGACTACGACAGCCTGATCGTCGCGTGCGGCGGGGCAGACGTCGTACTTCGGCCACGAGGAGTGGAAGAACGTCACCTGCGGGCTCAAGACCCTCGCCGACGTCGTCGACCTGCGCCAGCGCTTCTACGGCGCCTTCGAGAACGCCGAGCGCGCCAGTGACCCGGCCGAGCGTGCCCAATGGTTGACCTTCGTGGTGGTCGGAGGTGGTCCCACCGGCGTGGAGATCGCCGGTCAGCTCGCAATCACCGCTCGCGCGATGAAGCGGGCCTACCGGCGGATCGACGCCGCCGGAGCCCGGGTGATCCTGCTCGACGCCGGCGAGCGGCTCGTGGCTGCATTCAGCGAGAAGCTCTCGACGAAGGTCGCCGACGACCTCGAGGCGCTCGGCGTGACGGTGCACGAGGGCTCACGCGTGACGGCCATCGACGAGCGAGGCGTGACCTACGAGGCCGGTCAGGCGAGCGAGCGGATCGATGCCCGAACGGTGATCTGGGCGGCCGGCGTGCACGCCGCCGCGCTTACCGACTCCCTCGCCCGGGCGACCGGGGCGCCCACGGACCGCGGCGGGCGCATCCAGGTCAACCCCGACCTGACCATACCGGGCCATCCCGAGATCTCGGTGATCGGCGACGTCGCGAGCGTCGAAGGGCCGGGCGGGCGGCCGCTCCCCGGGCTTGCGACGGTGGCCATCCAGCAGGCGCATCACGTGGCCAAGGCGATCGGCTCCGGCCAGCCCGGCGCCTCGACGCCGTTCAAGTACCTCGACAAGGGGGCGCTCGCGGTGGTGGGGCGGGGCAGGGCGGTCTGCGAGATCAGGGGGCTCCGGCCTGTGGGGCCGGCCCGCCTTCTTCACCTACCTCGGCGTTCATCTCTACTACCTCGGCGGCCAGATGGGCCGCCGCCTGGAGGTGTTCATCAAGTGGACTGGGGCCCGCTTCGGTGAGCGCCAGAGCGCCCTGATCGAAGGCGAGCTCGCCAGCGTGGAGCGGGCCTCTCCCGCCCCTCCCGCCGCGGAGGCCACCGAGTGGGCACCGAGCTCTTCCCAGTAGCCGCTGACCTGGGAGCCGCGCGAAGCCAGATGGCTTTCACGCTTGGCTTTCACATCATCCTGGCCTCGCTCGGCGTCGGCTTGCCCGCGATCATCCTCGTGGCCAACTACCTGGGGCTGCGGCGCAACGACGCCGACGCGCTCCGGCTGGCCCAGCGCTGGTCGAAGGTGGCGGCGGTGACCTTCGTGGTGGGCGCGGTCACCGGGACGGTGCTCTCGTTCGAGATGGGGCTCCTCTGGCCGGAGTTCATGCGCCGGTTCGGCGACGTCTTCGGGCTCCCCTTCGCCCTGGAGGGCATCTTCTTCTTCACCGAGGCGATCTTCATCGCGATCTACATCTACGGATGGAATCACCTGTCCGGGTGGGCGCACTTCTGGACGGGAGTTCCGGTCGTGATCGCCGGTCTCGGCGGGGCCTGGTCCGTCGTCGCCGCGAACGCTTGGATGAACCAGCCGGACGGCTTCAAGCTCGCCGCGGACGGAACGGCGACCGACGTGAACGCACTCGATGCGTTCTTCAACGGGGCGGTGGCCTACGAGGCTCCGCACATGATCCTGGCCGCCTATCTGGTGTCCGGCTTTCTCGTGGCCTCCATCTACGCCGTCGGGATGTTGAGGGGCCGGCGCGATCGCCATCACCGCCTGGGCCTGCTGATCCCGTTGACGATCGCGGTCATCGCGACCCCGGTCCAGTTCCTGGTCGGCGATACCGCCGCCCGCTCGATCGCCAAGGACCAGCCGGTCAAGTTTGCGGCCATGGAGTGCGTCCAGAAGACGGCCACCCACGTGACGGAGTACCTCGGCGGCCGCTGCACGTCGGACGGCGTGAAGGGCGGCATAGGAATTCCGGGCATGGACTCCTTCCTGGTCGGCTTCAGCACCGACACCAAGGTCATCGGCCTCGACACCGTGGCGCCCGAGGACCGCCCGCCGGCGAACACATTGCTCCACTGGGCCTTCGACGCCATGGTCGGCATCTGCTCGGCCCTGATCGCGCTGGGAGCTTGGCTCGCCTTCTCCTGGATTCGCACGCGGGACATCCCCAAGACGAAATGGTTCCTGCGCGCGGTGGCCGTCTCCGGCGTCGCGTCCATAGTCGCGCTGGAGTGCGGCTGGATCGTGACCGAGGTCGGCCGGCAGCCTTGGATCGTCTATGAGGTGATGCGCACCGAGGATGCGGTGACCCAGGCCAGCGGGGTCTGGGTCAGCCTGGCCGTGATCCTCGTGGCCTACTCCGCCCTGGGGATCGCCACGGTGCTCGTGCTCCGCGCGATGACCCGCCGCTGGCGGATGGCCGAGCTGGAGGAGGGAGCGGCTTGAGCAGCGCGGATGCCGTGGCGGGCGTCCTTTGGGTGGGTCTGACCCTTTACGCGGTGTTCGCCGGCGCCGACTTCGGCTCGGGATTCTGGTCGCTCGTGGCGGGCGGCGGCGAGCCCGGTGAACGGGCGCGGGCACTGGTCGACCGGGCGATCGGGCCCGTATGGGAGGCGAACCACGTCTGGCTGATCTTCGTGCTGGTGATGCTGTGGACGGGGTTCTCCGAGGCCTTCGCCTCGATCATGTCGACGCTGTTCATTCCGCTCAGCCTGGCGGCGCTCGGGATCATCCTGCGCGGCGCTGGCTTTGCCTTCCATCGGGTGGCCGGCACGCAGGCGGGACGACGGCTTGCCGAGGGCGCGTTCGCCCTCTCGTCGGTGATCACCCCGTTCTTCATGGGAACCGTGGCCGGCGCCATCGCTTCCGGGCGCGTACCGATCGGCAACGCCAAGGGCGATCCGGTCACGAGCTGGCTCAATCCCCTCTCCCTGCTCATCGGTGTTCTGTTCGTGGCCACCGGCGCGTACCTCGCCGCGGTTTTCCTGGTCAGCGACGCCCGCCGCTTCGGCGATCCGGGTCTCGAGCGCTACTTCGCCACGCGCGCGCTCTGGGCCGCTGTCGTGACCGGGGTGATCGCCGTCGCGGGGATATTTCTCCTCCGCTCGGACGCTCGCTACCTCTACGACGGCCTGACGAGCGAGGGGCTGCCGTTCGTGCTGGTGTCCGCCGCCTGCGGCGCGGCCGCCCTGGCGCTGCTGTTGCGCCGGGCGCGGCGTGCCGTGCGGCCGCTCGCCGTCGGTGCCGTGGTGGCCGTGGTCTGGGGCTGGGGAGCGGCGCAGTACCCCTACCTGCTACCCGAGACGCTGACGATCGAGGACGGCGCGGGCGCGAGCACGACCCTGACCGCGCTGCTCGTCGTCTTCGGTGTGGCCGTAGTGGTTGTCCTGCCGGCGCTGGCGCTCCTGTACACGCTCGACCAGCGAAGCCTCCTGGAGGAAGAAGCGGGGAGCTGATGCTCGCCCCCTCCGGCGAGCAGATCGAGATCGCGCACGGAGATCAACGGGCGGTCGTGGTGGAGGTCGGCGCCGGGCTCCGGGCGTACTCAGCCGCGCGGCCGCGACATCCTCGACGGGTACGGGGCGGACCAGATGAGCCCCTCCGGGCGAGGACAGGTGCTTATTCCGTGGCCGAATCGGGTGCTGGACGGCAGGTACGAGTTCGACGGGCGCCCCCACCAGCTTCCGATCGACGACGTGGACGAACAGGACGCGATCCACGGCCTCGTGCGCTGGGCCGCCTGGACGATCGGGGAGCGCGAGCCGAGACCGGGTCGTGATGGAGCACGTACTCCATCCGCAGCCGGGCTATCCGTTCTCGCTGGCGCTGGCCATCGAGTACGCCCTTTCGGCCGAGGGGCTACGGGTGGAGGTGACGGCCACCAACCGCGGAGAGCGCCCGTGCCCCTACGGCAGCGGTGCGCATCCATATCTGACCGTTGGCACGCCGACGGTCGACTCGGCGATACTGCGAGCGCCCGGGCGAACGATGCTGAGCTCGGATGAGCGTGGCATACCGATCGGTGCGGAGTCCGTAGAGGGCACCCCGTACGACTTTCGCCAACCCAGGCAGATCGGCACGACTCGCCTCGACAACGCCTTCACCGACCTCCACCGCGACGCGGACGGCATCGCCCGGGTCGAGCTTCGGCATCCCCACGACGGGCACGGCGTGTTGCTCTGGGTCGACGAGAGCTACCGGTATCTGATGCTGTTCACCGGGGATCCACTTCCCGACGTCAGCCGGCGCAGCCTCGCGGTCGAGCCCATGACCTGCCCGCCGGACGCCTTCCGCAGTGGGCAGGACCTCGTGCGTCTGGACCCCGGGCAGTCGTGCATCACTGCGTGGGGCATCAGTCCTTCGTGGAGCGCATGAGGCCCTCGTCCCGCCAATGGTGAACGTCGACGCCGAGTCCTTCCTGGCCATCGCCGCAGTCGCAGCGCTCGCTGCGCTGCTGGCGGGGCTCATGGCTGGCGGGCGCCTGCCATTACCGGTCGTAGTGCTCGAGCTCGTGCTGGGCATCGTCATCGGCCCGCAGCTGCTCGACCTGGCCAGGCCCGATGACTTCATCGACTTCTTCTCCAGCCTCGGCCTCGGAATGCTCTTCTTCTTCGCCGGCTACGAGATCGACTTCGAGCGCATTCGTGGCAGCCCACTGCGCCTGGCCGTCCTCGGCTGGCTGCTGTCGCTGGCTCTCGCCTACTCGCTCGGCGCCCTGCTCGAGGTGTCGGGTGTCGTGCTCTCCCTCGTGTTCACCGGGTCGGCGATCGCCACCACCGCAATCGGGACCCTGATCCCGGTCCTGAGCGACGCGGGCGAGCTGCGCACGCGCTTCGGCACGTACCTGCTCGCCGCCGGGGCGGCCGGTGAGTTCGGTCCCATCCTGCTCGTCACGCTGGTGTTCTCGACCAAGGGCGCCGCGGACAGCGCCATCCTCCTGGCCGGGTTCATCCTGGTGGCGGTGTTGGCGGCGGTACTCGCCGTCAGGAGCGTCGGAGGGAGTTGGAAGAGGCTCGAGCGCAATCTGGAGACGAGCGGACAGCTCGGGATCCGGATCGCCGTCCTGATGGTGTTCGGCCTCGCCGCTCTGGCCGCCTCGCTCGGGCTCGACCTGCTGCTCGGCGGCTTCGTCGCAGGGGTGATCGTCCGCCTCGCGCTGAAGGGCCGGGAGGTCAAGCTCTTCGAGTCGAAGCTGATCGCGGTCGGCTACGGCTTCTTCATACCCTTCTTCTTCGTGGTGAGCGGGGTCAAGTTCGACCTGGACGCGCTCGTGGACGATCCAGTCGACCTGCTGAACCTGCCGCTCTTCCTCGCGCTCTTCCTCGTGGTGCGAGGCGTACCCGCGCTGCTGCTCTACCGAAACGAGCTTGACTCGCGAGACCGCGTCGCGCTGGCCATCTTCTCCTCCACCCAGCTGCCGATGGTGGTGGCGATCACGACCATCGCCGTGGAGGAAGGGCACATGCGCTCCGCCACGGCCGCGTCGCTCATAGGCGCCGCGATCCTTTCCACCACCATCTTCCCGATCGTCGGGCTGCGGCTCGCGCGGCGGGCGCGCGGCGCTCGAAGGAAGTGCCTGAGCGGTCTCGCTCCCGGCGGCTCAGTCGATCGGTATCTCCTCCACCTCCGGCTCGCGCGGCGTGCGGTCGAGTCGCTCCAGGTACCAGTCGATCAAGCGAGCGCAGCGTCAGCAGGAACTCCCGTGATCGCGCTCGTCACCTGACCCTGCAGCTCGCGGGGCGCCGCACGGCGGATCCCGTCCAGCAGCACGAAGAGGGCGGCGGGGTCGGGGCTCGACCGCGCCCGTGGCTCATCGCGGCATGCCGACTCGCTCCTCTCGAAGGAGATCTCCAGGGCGCCGTCCTCCAGGCGGGCCCCGCTGGCCGAGTAGGCGGCCAGCGCCGGCGGCAGCATCACCGTCCGCTTGTGGCTCGCCGACACGCACGATCACCTCGAGCCCGATCTTCTTGAGCGACAGGTCGCCCTTGTCCGCGAAGGGCACCTGCACGCGCAGCGTGGCGCGCCCGTTGTCGGTCACGAGCTCTTGGCCGATCTCGCTGTGCATCACTGCGGCCGGGTCGAGCTCGCCGAACACCTCGTCGCCGAGGCGGTCGAGCATCTCCGGCCCGATGACCTCGCGCTCGAGGTAGGGCACGGTCAGCACGGGAACCGGATCGAAGGCTGACCGGGCCAGCTCGAGCTGCTCGCGCTGCGTCTCGCTCCAGGCCGCGAAGTACCCCTCGGAGGGGAGCAGGCGATTGACCACCACGGCGTCGGTGAGGTAGCCGTAGAGGTTCAGATAGGTGAACGTCCGCATGGCCTCCTTGACCACCATCCGGTCGGGGTTCATGACCAGCCGGACGGTGGTCTGGGTGCCGTCGCGCAGGATGTCGTTCATCGCGATCAGGTTTCGGGCGAGGCGCTCCAGGTCGTCGAACACGCCGTCGGCCGGCAGCGGCACGTCGAAGAGCGAGCGCGCCCACGGGGCGAACCTGCGCTGTGAGGGCGCGATGCGCTCGAGCCACCAGGTCACGACGTCGGGGAACGAGAGCAGACGCAGCGTCTCGCCGGTGGGGGCGCAGTCGACGATCACGCAGTCGTACTCGCCTCCCTCGTGGTGGCGCTTGATCTGAAGCAGCGAGAACAGCTCGTCCATCCCCGGCGGGACGGTCAGCTCCTCGGCCGCGATGCGATCCACTCCGCGCTCCTCGAGCAGCGCCCCCAGCCAGTCGGCCACCGAGCTCCAGTGGCGCTCCATCTCCTCCTGGGCCTGGACCTCCTGGCCGAACAGGTTGTCGCCGGCCGGCGTCGGTTCGGAGCGAAGCTGGACCTCGAGCGAGTCGGACAGCGAATGGGCGGGGTCGGTCGACAGCACGACCGTGCGCAGGCCGGCCGCGGCGCAACGGCGCGCGCTGGCCGCCGCCACACTGGTCTTGCCCACGCCGCCCTTGCCCGTATAGAGAATGATGCGCGGCGCCATGTGAGGCGCAGGCTATTACCCGGGCTCGTTGGCCACCGCGAGCTCGGCCGACGCGCGGTCCTTCTTGCCGAGCCCGGTACGCAGCTCCTTGGCCGCCAGCTCGACCCGGAACACTCCGGGGCCGCGCGGGCGCCAGGTGAAGGCTCCGGTCCCGCGCCGCACCGTGGCCAGGCGCGAGAACACCGTCTTGCTCCCGCGCATCACCCTCACCTCGACGGCCGACAGCTTGGAGACGGTGAAGCGGAGCGGCACGAGCTCGTCCTCCGTGGCGCCGTCGGGGCCCGTGTACTCGAGCTCCGGGGGGTCGACCTGGTAGCCGCGATAGCGGGCGGCGAAGTCGCAGTAGATATCGCCCAGCCGCCGCGTGCACATCGACGCGAGGAACTCGCGCAACAGCTCGTGGTAGTCGCGGTTGGACTCCGCGCCGGCGTAGGAGTAGCGCGACCAGTCGCCGACGTCCGACAGGGGCAGCTCCTCGCGCGCCTCGGGCTCGGCTTCGCGAAACAGCTCGGTGGCGCGCTCGTCCCCCGCCAGCTTGCCGAAGTCGTGCAGCCCGATCAGCGACTGCAGGAAGGCGTTGAAGATGTAGAGCCGCGGCGCGAAGGAGTACTGCAGGTAGTGCACGCCCGCCGGAGGGGCCCACCGTGCGCACCCCGGCCGGGGGACGGGTCTCGAACGCGCCGAGGGCCTTGCGTGCCATCGCGAGGTAGCGCGGCTCATCGAGCAGCTTCGCCGCGCGCGCGAGCGCCTGGATGCCGGTGGCCTGGGCCATGCCGCTCATCCAGTTCGGCGAGCCGCCGCCGAAGTAGAAGGCGTACTCCCAGGCGATGAAGCGCGGTGAGCGGCGTACCGCGAGCCTCTCCATCTCGTCGAGCAACCGGCGCAGCCCGGCCTCGTCGCAGGCCGCCTCGCGGCGCTCGCAGGCGCCGTGCATGTGGTTGGCCTTCTTGAAGGTGGAGAGCGGATGCAGCTGCAGCCCCTCCCCCGGGAAGTACTGGTAGAGGACCTCGCTGCCGCGAAAGCTCACCTGGTCGCCCGAGGCCGGGTAGGGCAGCGAGGGCCAGTAGCGGCGATTGCGCTCGAGTTGTACGAAGGCGGCCGGCATGCGCGTGGGGCTCAGGCGCCCGCCGAGCGCCAGCGCCTCGACCGAGTCGATCACGTAGCCGAGCTGTTCGCGCCGTGGCGCCCCGGAGGCCGCGATAGGTGCGTAGTGAGGCCGCGTACGAGCGCCGCCAGCGTCGCGCGTCCGCGCTGTCGATCTTGGGGCCGCGCAGCGCGCGATAGACCGCGCGCCGGTCGGCCCGCGGCCTGCCGCCGCTCTTCGAGCGCGCACCCGAGCCGTGGTGGCCATGGCCCGCTCGGGCAGCCCGAGCGCGATCTCGTCCTTCGACGGCACCGAGGGGTCGTTCACGCGCACCGCCCGGTCTCCGTTGACCACGATGACCTCCGCCGCGTTCGCGGGCACCGCCGCGGCCAACAGGGCCGCGAGCGCGAACAGGACGGCGCTTGGGGTGATTCGACGCATGCGAGTTACTAACAGGAGGATGGCGAAGGGTTGCGGTGGAGGGCGCCGGATGCAGGCTCTCGCCCACTATCCTGCGCCGCGTGCTCCGCCGAGTCGCCTGCCTGGTCGTTGCTCTGGCGGCGCTGGTGGGATGCGCGGGCGGGGAGGAGACGGAGAGCGTCGAGGACATCCTCGACCAGGCCTTCCAACAGAAGATCACGAGCGCGGACCTGAAGGTGGAGGCCGAGCTCGACCTCAACGGCGGCGCCTCAGCCGGGCGACCCGTCCGGATCGAGGCCACCGGCCCGTTCCACACCAATCCGGGCAGGCTGCCATCGGTCGACATCGAACTGCGCGTGGGGTCCGACGGCGCCGGGCAGACGATCCAGACCGGCTTCCTCTCCACCGGAGACCGTGCCTTCGTCAAGTTCGAGGATGTCTTCTACGAGCAGCCGGCGGCCGAGGTGCGAAAGGCCAACCGCGAGATCGCCCGCACGTCCAAGCGGCGCGGCTCGCTGCGCGCGCTCGGGATCAATCCCCGTTCCTGGCTCGCGCGCGCCACCGAGGAGGGCGAGGAGGAGATCGCCGGCGTGACCACCCGCCACGTGTCGGGGACGCTCGCTGTGGAAGCGGTCATGCGCAATCTCAACCGCTTCGTGCGCCGCTCGGGCGCTGCGATCGGAGGCGCCACGGGTCAGAGCATTCCCGAGCCCCTCGCCGCAGAGGACATCGAGCGCGTCAGCGAGGTGGTGCGCGACCCGAGCTTCGACATCTACGTGGGCAAGGAGGACGACATCATCCGCCGGGTGTCGGCTCGGGTCGAGTTCGACGTGCCGGAGGAGAGCCAGGAGGACCTGGGCGGACTGACGGGCGGCACGCTCACGTTCTCGGTCGAGATGAGCGACGTGAACGGCGCCCAGGAGATCGAGGCGCCCGGCAGCGCGCGCCCGCTTTCGGCGCTGACGCGCCGCCTGGGTGACGGTGCCCTCGACGGCCTCGGCGGCGGCGTCGACCCCGTCACCCCGGTGGCCCCCAGCGATCCCAACCCGCCCAACGCCGGCGCGGGCGGTAACGGCTCGAGCCCCGAGGCCGAGGCCTTCCGGGAGTACTCGGACTGCCTCGACAACGCCCGCCCGGATGACACTGAGGCGCTTCAGGACTGCGCTGACCTGCTGCAGCCCTAAGCCGGCAGGGCGGTCTTGCGCAGGTCGCGGCCGGGGTCGATGCCCCAGCGCGCGGCTACCTCGGCCTGCTCGGGACCGATGGGCCAGCGATCGGCTCTCTCCTCGCCCTCGTGGTCGGGCGAGGCGCCCTTGAGCAGCATCGAGCCCGTGTTGTCGCCGAGCGCGCGGATCTCGATCACGTCCTCGTCGGTGAGGGGCGACACGGCGGGCACGCCGGCGAGCTCCGCGCGCTTTCCCTCGACGGGCTTGGCAGCGGGCCCGGCTTCCTGGATCAGAGTGGGCGCTACGCAGCGCACCGGGGCGTGGGACAGGTTCCAGCAGCAGGCCAGCTGCAGCGGGGTCAGTCCGTAACGCTCGCCGATCGGGCGCACCGCCTCGAGCTTCTCGCGCCCCGCCTCGACCCAGCCGTCGGGGCGAAAGCGCCGGTGGTCGCCGGGCGAGAACTCGTGCCCCGCGAGTACGTCGTCGTGGAACAGGCCGCCGTAGTCGACCACGCGCGTGATCAGCTGTACGCCGTGGCGCGCGGCGGGATCGAGCACGAGCTCGCCTGGCCAGGGCTCGAAGGGGTTGAGGATCACCATCGCCCAGTCGATCAGCGAGCCGTACCGCTCGAGGCAGCCGGCCAGGTCGAGCGTGAAGCCGTTGGCCGGGCCCGGCGCCACGCCGAGCGAGCCGGCCAGCCCCTCGTCGCGCACCTCGCGCAGCGCCTCCCACACCTCGGGTGACTCGAACCCGCGGCGGTCGGGGTTGTGCAACAGGAGCAGGTCGAAGGAGTCCACGCCGCAGCGCTCGAGGCTGCGCTCGGTGGCCATGCGCACGTAGTCGCGATAGCCCTCGGGACCTCGCAGGCGCGTGTCGGTGAAGCGGGGAAACCCGCGCGGCCCGTCGCGCTCGCCCTCGTAGAAGTCGTGGCCGATGGCGCCCACCAGCGCGTAGTCGGAGCGTCGCGCCCCGGCGAGCGCGCGGCCGAGCACCGCATCGGCCTCACCCGCTCCGTAGGCGTCCGCGGTGATGAGCGTGTGGATCCCGTCGCCGGGCGCGAGCAACGCCTCGAGGCGCTCGTCGGATAGCGCCTCTCCGAAGTGCATGAAGCGCCCACCGCTCCAGGTGCCGACCGCTACGTGACCGAGCATGCCACCACTCTAGGCTCCCGGTGGTGTCGGGTGCCGACCTCATTCTTCTCGGCGGGCTGCTCGTGGCCCTCGTCTTCTTTCTGTGGCTCGATCTCCATTTCTTCGCGCGCGGGCGCGAGCCGAGCTTCAAGGAGGCGGCCTGGTGGTCGGTCGGCTGGCTGGTGCTGTCGCTGCTGGCCGCGCTGCCCGTGCTGTTCCTCGAGGGCAGCGAGGACGCGGTCCTCTACACGACCGTCTACCTGATCGAGCGCTCGCTCTCACTCGACAACCTCTTCGTCTTCATCCTGCTGTTCTCGTACTTCGGAGTGCCCTACGACCGCCGCCCGCGCCTGCTGTTCTGGGGCATCGTGGCCGCTCTGGCCATGCGGGGCGCCTTCATACTCGTCGGCAGCGAGCTGATCGAGCAGTTCCATTTCGTGCTCTACCTCCTCGGCGCCGCCCTGATCGTGCTGGCCTACCGGATCTGGAAGGGCGTCAGCGAGAACGTCGATCCCGACAAGAACCTCATGGTGCGGCTGGTGCGCCGGTTCTTCCCGGTCACCAGCGACTTCCGCGAGGGCCACTGGTTCGTCAAGGAGGACGGCAAGCGCCACGCGACGCCGCTGTTCCTCTGCCTGGCCGCGATCGTCTTCGCCGACATCGCGTTCGCCATCGACTCGATCCCCGCCGCGTTCGCCATCACCCAGGACCCGCTGCTCATCTGGATGGGCAACGTGTTCGCCCTGCTCGGCATGCGGGCGCTGTTCGTGCTGGTGGAGAGCCTGATCGCTCGCTTTCGCTACCTCGACGAGACCATCGCCGTGGTGCTGGGCCTCGTGGGCGTGAAGCTCCTGATCGAGGAGCTTGTGCCGGTCGGCCCGATCGTGAGCCTCGCCATCATTCTGGTGGCGTTCACTGTCGGCATCGCCCTCTCGATCCGCGCCGACAGCCGCGATCCCGACGCCGACGAGAAGCGCGAGCAGCGCGTGGCCGACATGAAGCAGGGCGTCGAGGGCGGTGACGACGGCGGCCCGGACGGCGACGCCGATTCCGAGCAGCAGCACGAGGCGGCCACGAGCCGCGAATAGGTCAGGCCGGGGTTCTGCCGGCGAACTGGCGCTCGAGAATCGCGAGCCGCTCGTCCCACTGGGCGCCCACCTCGGCCATCCAGGCCATGGCCTCGGACATGGGCGCGGGCGTGGGATGAAATAGCACCTCGCGCCCCGACCTGCGCGCGGCCACCAGACCAGCCGCAGACAGCGTGCTCAGATGCTTCTGCACCGCCTGGCGGCTTACCGGCAGGTCGCGGGCCAGGTCGGTTGCGCTCGCCTCTCCGCCAGCCCCCAGGCGGGCCAGCAGCCGCCGGCGCATGGGATCGCCGAGGGCGAGGAACACGGCGTCGGCCGTGCTCATCAGCGCGCGCTCATCTCCGGCGTCTGAAGCGGTGGCGCGGAGACCACGAACTCCACACCGCGCAGGTCGAGCATGGCCAGCGGGCGCGACTCGACAACTCGCAGAATCGTTTCGTCGCCCGCCTCCTCGAGGTCGATCTCCACTCGCGTTGCGTCGTCCTCCGGGCGCGACCACCAGAACACGAGCCGGCGCGCCTCAACCACCTCTTCGACGAAACCCGTCCTCTCTCCGGCTCGCACCTCACCCGCGGGGCGGAGCTCGATCGAGGCCTCGTCGCCCAGCCAGGCCGGTTCTCTCAACGAATCCCAGACCTCGTCGGCCGTGGCCGGCAGGGTGATTTCACGGTTCAGCTCCATGGCGGTCTCCAATGCCGAGGTGCAACCTCACGGTTGCGCTACGATGTGCAACTCTGAGGTTGCAAGATACACGACAGGAGAGACCGTGATGCAGATCGGCCGCGCCCAGTCCTCGCTCGTCCCCATGGTCCTCGAGCAGACCTCCCGCGGGGAACGCTCCTTCGACATCTACTCGCGCCTGCTCAACGAACGCATCGTCTTCATCGGCCAGCCCATCGACGACGACGTGGCCAACCTCGCGGTTGCCCAGCTCATCCACCTCGAGTCCGACGACCCCGACAAGGACATCGCCGTGTACGTGAACTCCCCGGGAGGCTCGCTACACGCGGGCCTGGCCATCTACGACGCCATGCAGTACGTGCGGCCCGACGTGCAGACCCTGTGTTACGGAATGGCCATGTCGGCCGGCTCGCTCATCCTCACCGGTGGGGCGAAGGGAAAGCGAATGAGCCTGCCCAACGCGCGGATCCTGATCCATCAGCCCTCGTCGGGATTCCAGGGCCAGTCGACGGATATCGAGATACACGCCCGCGAGATCCTCGAGCTGCGCCGCCTGCTGGAGCAGATCTACGCGCGCCACACCGGCCAGAGCGCCGAGCAGGTGCACGAGGACATGGATCGCGACCGGTTCTTCAGCGCCGAGGGCGCGGTCGAGTACGGGCTGGTCGATCGCATCATCACCGAGCGCGAGCTCAAGGAGCGCCCCTCGGGCTTTGCTGCTTGACCCCGCCCGCCTGCCCGCTCAAGTCGGCGGCTGGGAAGCCGATCAGTAGGTGGACGACCCTCATGCTGAAGCCCCTGCCCGAAGAAGCCCGGCTGCGCGCAGAGCTACACCGCTCTCATGGCGCGTTGGCCCATCTTCAGGAGGTTGGCCGGCTGGGTACCTGGGAGCGCGATGTGACCACGGGAGTGGTCGAATGGTCGGACGGCCTTGAGCGGCTGGTCGACCTGGCACCCGATGCCGAACGGAGCCTCGAGACGTGGCTGTCCCTCGTCCACCCGGACGACCATGCGCGGGTCGCTGCGATCACCGCCGCGGGCCTCGAAGCGGCGAACAGCTACGAGTACGAGTGCCGGATCCTCACCGGGGGTGAGGAGCGCCTCATGCACCTTCACGCGCGCATCACGCGCGACGCCCAGGGCCGTGCCCTGCGAGTGCACGGGGTAATCCACGACCTGACCGACTGGCAGCGCTCCGAGGCCGCGCTGGCCCAGAGCGAGGCAATCCAGGCCGCGGTGATCGACGTCGCGCTCGATTCGGTGATCGTGATCAACGCCCACGGGCTGGTGGTGGAATGGAACCACGCTGCGGAGACCACCTTCGGCTGGTCGCGCGCCGAGGCGGTGGGCCAGGAGCTGGCCGCGCTGATCATCCCTCCTGAGGCCCGCGGGGCCCACCGCAACGCGCTGGCCACCGAGGGCGAGTCGCGCATCCTGGGGCAACGGCTCGAGCTGACCGCGCTGCGCCGCGACGGCGACGAGTTCCCGGTCGAGATCACGATCGTGCCGGTCGAGGGAGAGCGGCCTCTCTACGCCGGCTACCTGCGCGACATAACCGATCGCAAGCAGGCCGAGGAGGCACGCCGGGCGGCCGAGAGCCGCTGGCGGGCGCTGGTGGAGCAGATCCCGGCGGTCACCTACCTCGGGCGCTTCGACGAGACGGCGTCGACCATCTACATCAGCCCCCAGATCGAGCAGCTCACCGGCTTCTCGCCGGAGCGCTGGACGGGCTCCCCGGGGTTCTGGCTATCGCGCGTCCATCCCGAGGACGCCGAGCACGCGCGGACCGAAACGGAGGCTCGCTTTCGCGAGCGCCGCGGCTTCTCGTGCACCTACCGCATCCGCCGCGCCGACGATCAATGGATCTGGGTCGAGGAGCAGAGCACGGTCCTCCACGACGACAGGGGGGAGCCCGCCTACCTGCAGGGCGTGATGATCGACGTGACCGAGCGTCGCCGCCGCGAGGACGAGCTGCGGGAAGCGCACCGTCTCGAGAGCATCGGCCAGCTCGCGGGCGGGGTGGCGCACGACTTCAACAACCTGCTCGGCATCATCCAGGGCTACGCCGAGCTGCTCGAGGGCACGGTCCCCGAGGACTCGCAGTCCGACGTCCACGAGATCCGCCGGGCCGCCGAGCGCGCGGCTGATCTCACCCGCCAGCTCCTGCTCTTCGGGCGCCGAGAGCATGCGCCGCCGGGGGTGGTCGACGCCAACGACGTGGTGGCCGACCTGCACAACATGCTTCAGCGCACGCTGGGCGAGCACGTCGAGTTCTCGGTCGACCTGGTCCCCGGGTGCTGTTCGGTGAGGTTGCCGGCCGGCCAGCTCGAGCAGATCCTCGTCAACCTGATCGTCAACGCCCGCGACGCGATGCCGGGCGGTGGGCGCCTCGCGCTGTCCACCACACGCGAGGGGGAGCGAATGGTGCTGCGGGTGACCGACACCGGAACCGGGATGACCGACGACGTGGCCACCAACGCCTTCAACCCCTTCTTCACCACCAAGGAGCAGGGCCGCGGCACCGGCCTGGGGCTGGCCACGGTCTACGGGATCGTGCAGGCAGCGGACGGGAAGGTGGCGTTGGACACGCTCCCCGGGCGCGGTACCACCGTGGAGATCGACCTGCCGCTGTGCGAGGAGCAGCCGACCCGGGAGCCCGAGCCGCGGCCCGAACCGCCGCTCGCCGGCCAGGGCGAGACGGTGCTCGTCGTGGAGGACGAGCAGGCGGTGCGAGAGTTGACCGGGCGCATCCTGGCGGAGAACGGCTACCGGGTGATCGACGCCGCCGACGGCTACCGTGCGCGCATCCTGTGCGACCACTTCCAAGGCGAGATCGACCTGCTGCTGTCGGATGTCGTGATGCAGGGCATGTCCGGGCGCGAGGTCGCGGAGCAGCTGCGGATGCTGCGCCCCAACCTGAGGGTGCTCTACATGTCGGGTCACGCGGGCGACGTGCTCGACCATCACGGTTTCGCGGGGCGGGAGCTGCAGCTCCTCGAGAAGCCCTTCAACCGAGACCGCCTTCTGGCCAGCGTACGCGCAGCGCTTTCCTGATCCTCCTCCTGGCCGGGGCGATGGCCGGCTGCTCGTCGTCCGGGGACGAGGACGAGAACCGGCCGCCGGCGCCGGCGCCGGAGTCGGCCCCGGTCACCGCGGCAGCGCTGACCAAGGACCTGAAGGCCCTTGACGAGATCGCCCGGCGCCACGACGGCGACCGGGCCGCGGGCACTCCCGGGTACGACGCCTCGGTGCGTTACGTGGCCGGCCGGCTACGCGAGGCGGGCTGGCGCGTGACTTTGCAGGAGGTACCGCTGCGGGTGCCGTCGGAGCCCACGCCGGCGCGGCTGTCGATCGCCTCCCTCGGTGCTCTGAAGCCGCTCGTGGACTTTCGCGTCCCGACCTACTCGGGCGCGGGTGCGGGAAGCGGTCCGGCGGCCGCAGTTGGCTCGGGCTGCACCGCCTCGGACTTCGATGGCTTGGCGCGCGGGGCGGTGGCGTTCGCCCGATTCGGCGGCTGCGTGAACCGTGAGAAGGCGCTCAACGCCCGGCGAGCGGGAGCCCTCGCGCTGCTCGTGGAGGGCGGTTCGGCACCCCGCGGGGTGCCGAGCTCGACACTGCTTTCGCCGCCCGGCCTGCCCGTGCTGGCGGTCGGGCGCCGCGCGGCGCGGGCACTCGAGCCCGGAGTGCGGGTATCGCTGCGCGTGGACTCCTCGGTCTCCCGCGCGACCACGCAGAACGTGCTCGCCGAGGCGGGCGACGGCAAACGGGTGGTGATGGCGGGCGCCCACCTCGACTCGGTCCCCGACGGCCCCGGCATCAACGACAACGCCAGCGGCGTCGCCGCCCTCCTGGCCGCGGCCCGCGCGCTCGGCCCACGACCGCGCGGGCGCGTGCGCCTCGCTTTCTGGGGGGCGGAGGAGCTGGGGTTGATCGGCTCGCGCCATTACGTCCGGGGGCTTTCGCGCGAGCGCCGGGACGAGATCGCCGCCTACCTCAACCTCGACATGGTGGGCTCTCCCAACGCCGTTCCCGCCGTGTACCGCGACGCCGACGGGCGGCTCGAGCGCCTGATGCGCCGGGTCCACCCGGGAAAGGAGATCGGCGTGAGCGTCGGCGGGGCCAGCGACCACGCCCCCTTCGCCGAACAGGGCATCCCGGTGAACGGGCTCTACACGGGCTCGTCCGAGCAGGGTCCTGAGGGACGGCCACGCGACCCGTGCTACCACCTGCCCTGCGACACGCTGAGCAACGTGGACAGGGAGGTGCTGCTGCGGTCGGCGCGGGCGACGGTGAGGGCGCTCAGGGACTACGCGAAGTAGAACACCAGCCCCAGCACCGCGTACAGCGCCAGCAGCTGGACACCCTCGAACCAGTTCGACTCGCCGTCCTGGGTCACGAGGTTGGCGATCAGCACCGCGAACAGCAGGCCGCCCAGCTCGTAGCCGTTGAACACCAGCGCCATCGGGGCCGGGCCCACGATGAACGAGAGCACCACGAGCACCGGCGCCACGAACAGCGCGATCTGGGCGCTCGAGCCGATGGCGATGTTCACCGCCAGGTCCATCTTGTCCTTGGCGGCCACCAGAACGGCCACCCAGTGCTCGGCCGCGTTGCCCACGATCGCGACAATGAACACGCCCACGAAGAACTGGGACAGGCCGATGTCCTCCGAGGCCTCGGAGATCGACCCGACCAGGATCTCCGACATACCACCCACCGCCACCGCAGAGAGCGCGAGGAACACGGCGGCCCGCTTGACCGACCAGTGGTGGGCCTCCTCTTCCTCGCCCCCCTCGTCGAAGGGGTTGAACACCGCCCGGTGGGTCTTGAGCGAGAAGATCAGCCCGGCCACGTAGGACAGCAGCAGCACGATCCCCACCCCGAGCGAGAGCTTCTCGAGGTCCGAGCCGAAGTCCACGCGCTCCTCGCCCACGCCGGGCAGTCCGCCCCCGTGAATGAGCTGGAAGATGGCCGGGAAGATCAGGGCGGCGAGCGCGAGGAAGAGCATGGCCGACTGCGCGTGAGCCGCCGTCTTGTTGAAGGTCTGCTTCTCGCGCGGGAGCCCGCCCACCACCATGGCCGCTCCCATCACCAGCAGGACGTTGCCGATGATCGAGCCCACGATGGAGGCCTTCACGACCTCCTGCAGGCCCTCCAGCAGGGCGAAGAAGGCGATGATCAGCTCGGGCGCGTTGCCGAAGGTGACGTTGAGCAGCCCGCCGATGCCCGGGCCGGTCTTGGCGGCGATGGCCTCCGTTGCCTCACCCATAACCGCGGCGCAGGGGATCACCGCGAGCGCCGCCGCGCCGAAGATCAGCACCGGGTTGTCGACGTGGATCAGCTCGAGCGCGATCGCTACCGGGATGAAGACGCCGAGGAAGTAAACGGGGCGCATGGCGGAAGCCTAGGCGCCCCGGGATTCGCTACTCGTCACCCTCGGCGGTGAAGCCCGCTTCCTCGGGATCGGGATCGACTTCCTCGTCGTCGAGCTCCTCCGTGGTGGCCACCATGCGGCCGTCGCCGCCGTGGTGACGGGCCTGGAAGTTCTCGAGCAGCTCGTCCCGGCGTGACTCGTCGACCGGCACCTCATCGGCGATCAGGACCCAGTCCGCGCCCTCGAACTCCTCCATGTTGAAGATCTCGCCGTCGATCGATGAGGAGTCGTCGATCACGATCATGATCTCGGTCTGGGGGTTGAGGTAGCAGCCCGGCCGAACCAGGAGGTCCTCGAGGTCGATGCGTCGTCCGTCAGCCATCTTCGTCGCAGCCTATACCCGGAAATGGGCCGGGCATCACTCCCCCAGCGAGCGCAGTTGGCGATCGATCTCCGCCTCGACGTCGAGCGGCTCCTTACCCTGGCGCGCGCGGCGCTCGTTGCGGGCCACCACGAGCTGGCGAACCTCGTCGCGCAGGCCGGGGTCGGGGGCCGCCGGCGCGCTGGTCAGAGCGGCGATCTCGGCCTCCACGTCGAGCGGCTCCTCGCCGCGGGCCTCGCGGCGCGCCGATTTGGCCTCCACCATCTGGCGAATCTCCTCGCGCGCCTCCGCGCTGCCCTCGGGGGCCCCGCGATCGGGCTCCCGGCGCATGTCGAGGCCGCCCTCGCGGCCCAGGCCGCTGTAGATCCGGCCGCTGCCCCAGTAGGAGGCGGCGGCGATCACAACGGCCAGGATGGACACCACGATGATGATCGTTCCGAAGTCCACGGCTACCTGATGTAACCTATCCTGGAGCGATTGACTGACTAATCAATCGGGCGCCCGGGCCGGCGCCCGGAATGGAGCATTCGTGGTCGACTTCACCCTCACCGACGAGCAAAAGGACATCCGCGAGCTCGCCCACGATTTCGCGGCGAAGGAGATCCGCCCCAAGGCAGCCGAGTACGACAAGGACTCGACCTTCCCGCGCGAGATCCTCGAGAAGGCGTGGGAGGTCGGCCTGATGAACTCCCACGTGCCCGAGGAGTACGGCGGGCCGGAGCTCGACTATCTCTCCGGCTGTCTGATCGAGGAGGAGATGGGCTGGGGCTGCTCCGGGATGGGCACGTCGATCATGTGCAACGGGCTGGCGCTCGCCCCCGTGGTCATCGGCGGCTCGGAGGACATCAAGAAGCGCTACCTCGGGATGCTCACCGAGGAGTTCACGCTCGCGTCCTTCTGCCTCACCGAGCCCGACGCCGGCTCCGACGTGTCGAGCATGCGCAGCACCGCGGTCAAGAAGGGCGACACCTACGTCCTCAACGGCACCAAGAGCTTCATCACCAACGGCTCGCACGCGTCCTGGTACACGGTCTACGCGAAGACCGACAAGGAGGCCGGGCACCGCGGCATCTCCGCCTTCGTCGTACCGCGCGACGCCGACGGGGTGAGCGTGGACAAGAAGGAGGACAAGCTCGGCCAGCGCGCCTCGGACACGGCGATGATCTCCTTCAACGACGTCGAGATCCCGGCCGACCACCTGTTGGGCGAGGAGAACAAGGGCTTCAAGCTCGCGATGATGACCCTCGACCGCACCCGTCCCGGCGTGGCCGCCATGGCCACCGGCATCGGCCAGGCGGCGTTCGAGTACGCCCGCGACTACGCCAAGGAGCGCGTGCAGTTCGGCGTGCCGATCGCGATGCACCAGGCGATCCAGTTCATGATCGCCGACATGGCGACCAAGGTGGAGGCCTCACGCCTGCTCACCTGGAAGTCGGCCGCGCTGCTCGACCGCGGCGAGCGCAACACGCTGGCCTCCTCGCACGCCAAGCGCTACTCGGCGGACTCCGCGATGGAGATCGCCGTGGACGCCGTGCAGGTCTACGGCGGCTATGGCTTCATCAAGGAGTACCCGGTGGAGAAGCTCATGCGCGACGCCAAGATCATGCAGCTCTACGAGGGCACGTCGCAGATCCAGCGGCTCGTGATCGCCCGCGAGGTGCTGATGCCGCGGCGGGTGGAGGAGCCGGCGGCGGCCACGGCGTAGCGGCAGGGCGGCGGATGTGACGCCCACCCGTGCCGAGCTGCTGGCACCTATCTACGAGCAGTGGAGCCGCGGCAACTGGCGGCCCCGCTTCGATGTCTACCACCCGGAGATGGAGTGGGGCTGGTCCGACGAGTTTCCCGGGCTCGGGGGCGTGTACAAGGACACGAGAAATCCCAATCCACGGTTGCTCGCCTGGCTCAGCGAATGGGCGGACTGGCGCGCCCAGGCCCAGGACTATCTCGAGTTCGGCGATCACGTGGTGGTGCTGGCCAGGTATCACGGTCAAGGCAGGGGCAGCGGCGTCGAGATCCACCAGGACGGCGCCCACGTGTTCGAGCTGCGTGACGGGAAGGTCGTGCGCCTGGAGATCTTCGCGAGCCGGGAGAGGGCGATCGAGTACGTGCGTCAGGCGCGGTCGCAGGCGGCGGCAACGGCCTAGCTGCTCGGCCGCTCACGTTGCCTTTGCGCCATCGCGATGAGCAGACCGGAGCCGGAGACGGCGAGGTAGGCGGTGATGACGGCGATCGTCACGGGTACCGTCTGTAGGGCCCCGATCTGGGTCGTGATGACGCCGAGGAGGATTAGCGAGAACGGGGCGGCGACCAGCGATCCCGGGAGGGCGGCGAACATCGCCGTGAACGCGAGCGCCTCCGGCAGCCCCGGGATCAGCACGTGGGCGGTGATTCCGGCCGTGCCGCCGATGAACAGCATCACGAGGAAAGGCCCACCGATGAAGCCGGTGGCCTCACAGAGCGCGAACACGAGGATCTTCGCGAATACGACTGCGATCAACAGACCGGCGCCGAGTGCCGCGCCTTCGTCGATCACGGTCGTGAGCTGATCGGTTCCGGTGAACAGCGTCAGCGGGAGCGCTACGCCGACCAGCCCGAACGCGACTCCCCCGATCGTCGAGCGAAGGATCGTCCGATTGCCGAGACGAGCGGCGAGCCGCGTGAAGACCGCGATCGCGGCCATCGTGATCAGCGCGAGCGCCCCGGCGACCAGGCCCAGGGGGACGGCCGCCAGCAGCTGCCAGTCCTCGTACTTGAACGAGGGCACCGAGTAGATCCCGACGAACGTCGACCCCGCGATCGGAAAGTAGACCGCGAACGCGACCGTCGAGGCCAGCAGACCCCCGACCAGCGTCTCCGAGAATCGAGCGCCCTTCGGACGCGCAAGCTCGAGCACCAGAATCGTCGCCAAGATTGGGGCCGACAACAGGCCGCCGTACGCTCCGGACATTGCTGTGAGCACGTTCGTGCGCCGCATGTCCTCGCTCAGTTTCTTCCGCTCCGAGACCCAGGTTCCCAGCCCGCCCCCGATCTTTCCCAGTGCGTCCTCGGGCCCAAGGCTCGCCCCACCCGCCAGCGACACCAGCGATACGGCGACCGCCCCCGGCACCGTGGAGGGCTCGACACGCTGGTCCTTGATCTCCTCGACGGTGCCGGGCAACTTGGCCGGAAGCCGAAACAGCCGACGAAGCACGCCGACGAGCACCCCGGCTGCCGCGGTCACCGCCACCCACCAGAGGCTCCCGTCGAACCAGCCGGGGTTCTTCGGAAGCGTGAACCAGAGGTCGGTCCCGCCCTTGATCAACCCCAGGAACGCCAGGCTGGCAAACGCGAGGACCACCCCGAACAACGCCGCATAGCCCATCAGCCGCCAGAACCCCGGCGACCGCGTCAACGCCACACTGTCGGGGCCTGGCTGCGACCCCTCGCCGGAGTCGGGACGCGACCGCGCGGCTCTGTCTGAGGCGGACACCGTCTCCTCCTGCGTGCGATTGGCACTCGAGCGATGGCACCCTACCACCCGCGCGGGGGCGCTTCGGCGACTAGGAACGGCTCAGTGCGGCTTCGATTCGTTCGAGCCGGCTGTCGAGCTGACGGAGTTGCTCCGCCATCGCAGTCTCGGAGGCGGAGGGCCCATGCCGTGAGCGCGACACGAAGGTGCTCGTGATCGAGGCGGTGATGACCGTCAGGAAGGCGATCCCCAAGAGCATGACGAGCGCCGCGACGAGCTGTCCCGCGAGATTCATCGGAACGATGTCGCCGTACCCGACGCTCGTGACGGTCTGCACGGCCCACCAGAGCCCCGATCCGATCGACGGAAAGTTCTCGCGGTCGACGACGGTCATCAGGAGCCCGGCGCCGACGGTTGTCACGGTCGACGCCGAGGCGATCACAATGGCGGCGCCGCGCGGCGTGGTCGCCCGAGCCACCGCCTTGTCGAGCCGCCGTTCGAGCCTAGACTCGTCGGCCATCCTGCATGGGTTCGGCTTCGCCGGTTCCAGTCCTGCCATGCCCGGAGGACAGCCGTCCGGTCATTCGAGAACCCCGAACCAGGACTGTCGCTGGGATAACGGGGCAGCGGCCGACCCAGGAAGGCGGCGAGGGCAGCGCTGCCTAGGTGGCCGAAACCCCCACCACTCTCGAATCTATGAACCTGGCGGCCGGTACGTTCCTGCGGCGGCTTTCCGCATCGCATCCTGGGCCTCGTCCATGTCGAGCAGAACGGTGGTCTCGACGTTCGATACCGCTCCGCCGGCGCCGACGGCCATGGCCAGCGCCACCGCCGACGCGTTGTCGGGCGCCTCCATCAGGAAGACTCCGTCGAACTCGCCGAAGGCGTACCAGAAGCCCAAGAGCTTGCCGCCAAGCGAGTCCGCCACGTCCCGCGCCGCGGCGCTCCTGTCCTCTGGCTGATTGAGCAGTCCCTTCAAACCGTCCGTCGTATAGCTGAAACGGCCGAGATAAAGCGGCATGGAAGATCCTCCGCCCGATAGAGAGTGTTAGGACGGACCGATCCTCGCGCATGGCGGAGGGGGGCGCAACCACTCGCTCGGCGGTTCCCGCGATCGCCTCAGCCAAATGGTCCGTCGCGGATGACCCCGCGCACTTGATCCACCGATACCGCGGCCCCCGGGAAGTCCACGACCCACCAGGTGGCCCCCGCCGCGGCGTAGGGCGCGGGATCGCCGCCGGGCGGTAGCGCCGCGACGACGTCGTAGGGCTCAGCAACGTCTCGCCCTGCCTCCTTGCGCAGCGCGGCGAGCTGGGCGACGATCTCCGCGAGTTGGTCGGGATGCTCGAGGTTGACTGGGAAGAAGCCCTGGTATCGCGCTGCGCAGCGGAGGGGCTTGGGCCTGCCGTAGAACCCCGCGACCCACACCGGCACGCCGGGCCGCTGGACCGGCCGCGGCAGGAAGCGCATGCCTTCAACCGTGTAGTGCTCGCCCCGGTGGTGCACGGGCTTACCCGACCAAGCGGCCGCCAAGAGCTCGAGCGACTCGTCGAGCATCCGCGCGCGTCGCCTGGCATCGACCTCCTCGCCAAGCATCGAGTACTCGCCCCCGAACTGGTCACTGCCGAGGCCGACCCCGAGCGTCAGCCTGCCGCCGCTGAGCTGGTCGAGCGTCGCGGTCTCCCTGGCGACCTTGACCGGGCGCCGCCGCGCAAGCGGCGTCACCATCGGCCCGAGCCGCACGCCCGCGGTCGACGTGGCGATCGCCGCCAGGGTGATCCACGGGTCGGCCACCTCGACAACCGGCTCCCGCCAACGCACGTGATCCCACACGAAGACGCCATGAAGCCGGCTTCCTCGGCCTCGGCTGACAGGCGGGCGACCATCGCCGGGTCGGCGAGCGGGTCGAAGAGCGGCAGGAACAGGCCCGAGCGCATGGGGGCAGAAGCTAGGTGCTCAAGGCGCCGAGAACCCGCAGGCGCTCACGCGAGCGGCCACGGGTTCTCGGTAGCGCGACGCGGCTCCTGCCGCCAGTCGGCGTAGGCCTCCGCCGGCTCGTCGGTGGCCTCGGTCACGGACGCGTCGTACCTGGCTGCCACGTCGTTGACCGGGTAGTGCGCAGCGTCCTCGCGCCGCGAGCCGATCATCAGCACCGCGGACGGTCCCTGGCCGGCGCCGACGAAGACGTGCTCGGTCCCGGCCGGGCAGTGAACGAAGTCCCACTGGCGCAGCGGCCGCTCCTCGCCGTCGAGGATCACGAGGCACTCGCCGTGCAGTACCAGGAAATCCTCCTGAACCGGCTCCGAGTGGTAGCGGCAGTTGGGCTGGCCCGGCTCCATGATCTGGATGTTCACGCCGAGGTCGGGCCATGGTGCGTGGTCGGGCTCGAGGTCGAGATAGGTCGCTCGGCGAGAGTGGCTTTCCGCAGGGGCGTCCGCGACGTTGAGGATGAAGGGCTGGTCCACCGTTTCTACGCCGCGCCGGCCCGCGGTGCCCCCGGCACCTCCCGCGTCGCCGCCGGCTCGCTCCCGCGCCGGCGCCGCTCGCGGACGAACGCCGCCGCCACCACCACAGCCAGTGAGATCAGGCTCGGCACGAGGTAGGAGCGGGTGGCCTCGTCGTCGACCACGGCCATGGAGGCGACCACGGCCACGATGGACACGATCGAGAACCAGGTGAGCCAGGGGTAGAGCCACATCTTGACCTTGAGCTTGTCCGGCGACTCCCGCTCGAGCTGGCGGCGCATGCGCAGCTGGGCCACGGCGATCAGCAGGTAAACGAACAGCGCGATGGCGCCCGAGGAGTTGACGAGGAAGAGAAAGACGGTCTCCGGGGAGAGCCAGGCGAGAATGGTCGAGAGGAAGCCGATCGTCGTGGTGAGCAGGATCGCCTTGACCGGCACCCCGCGCGAGTTGACGTCGAGCATGCTCTTCGGGGCGTCGCCGCGGCGGGCCAGTGCGAACAACATGCGCGAGCCGGTGTAGAGGCCGGAGTTCAGGCATGACAGCACCGCGGTCACGATGATCGCGTTCATCACGTCGGCCGAGCCCGGTATGCCGATGCGGTCGAGGGCGCCGATGAAGGGCGACTCGCCCGGCGGCACCTCGGTCCAGGGCACGATGCACACGAGCAGGAAGATCGAGACGACGTAGAACAGCAGCACGCGCACCACAACCGAGCGAACTGCCTGCGCCACCGCCTCCTCGGGCTGCTCGGACTCGGCGGCCGCGATGGTCACTATCTCCGCCCCCACGAAGGCGAAGATCACGATCGCGATTCCGCTCAACAGGGTGATGAACCCCTCCGGGGCGAAGCCGCCCTCTCCGGTCAGGTTGGCGAAGCCGGGGGAGTCGCCGCCGCCGATGCCGAGCAGCCAGCCCGCCGCTATCAGGATGAACACGATGATCGCCGCGACCTTGATCGAGGCGAACCAGAACTCGAACTCCCCGAAGGAGCGCACCGAGAACAGGTTCGTCCCGGTCAGCAGGGCCATCAGGATCAGGCTCATCAGCCACGTGGGCGCGTCGATCCAGCGCTGGAGGATCTCCGCTCCGGCCACCGCCTCGATGGCCAGGACGATCGACCAGAAGTACCAGTACAGCCAGCCGGTGGTGAAGCCCGCCCAGCTTCCGATCGCGCTGCGCGTGTAGTCGGTGAAAGAGCCGACGCTCGGGTTGGCCACGGCCATCTCGCCGAGCATCCGCATCACGAGGATCACCAGGACGCCGGCGAACAGGTAGGACAGCACCGCCCCGGGACCGACCTGGCCAATCACGGCGCTCGATCCGACGAAGAGGCCCGCGCCGATGATGCCTCCCAGCGCGATCATCGTCATGTGGCGCTGCTTGAGGCCGGCCTGGAGCTGGCCCTCTCGCTCGTCGGATTCGGGGCTGTCCGCGGTGGTCATGGATGCGGTATGCCCAAACACAGGCGGCATGAGTCCTGTCAGCATTCGCGCCTGTGAGCGGGTCGAAGAGTGAGCGCAGCCGAAAGGCGGTGCGCGACGCCGTGGCCCAGGCCGGTGGGCTCGACAAGGCGCCCGCGGCGCCGCGCTCGGCGACGGCGAAGGGGCAGGACCCGTTCACCGGCGAGCTGCGCCGGCGCGACGTGCTTCCGCTGCTCGTGCTCCACCTGATCTCCGACAACCCGAGCTACGGCAACCAGCTCATGGAGCGCATCGCCGCCATGACGGCGGGAGTGCTCTCGGTGAACCCGAACACCATGTACCCGCTGCTGCGCCGGCTCGAGAGCCGCGGGCTGATTCGAGGTGACTGGGAGCACCCCGAGCGCCGGACGCGCCGCTACTACTCACTGACCGACGAGGGGCGGGAGGAGTACACACGCCTGGTCGAGGAGGTCCGCCCCTTCCTGGATTCGGTCAAGTCGTCGATCGACGAGATCGTGCGCGAGGTCTACGGCGGATGAGAACGGCGACCGCCGAGGCTGACGTGGCGCTGTCGCCGGAAGCGACGCTCGCCCTATGGACCGACCCCGGCCGCTGGCCCAGCTTCGTCGAAGGCTTTGCCCGCATGATCGAGAGCGATTCCGCCTGGCCCGCCCCGGACGCACGGGTGGTGTGGGAGTCGGTGCCCGCGGGTCGCGGCCGGGTCACGGAGAAGGTGGTCGAGTCGTCGGGAGACCGTTTCGCCACCCTGATCTTCGAGGATCGCCTGGCGGGCAAGCAGACGTTCATCGTGGCGCCGGGGGCGAGCGGTGCCCTGGCCGGGTTGAGCCTCGAGTACACGCTCACCAAGTACGGGCCGCTCGGCCCCGTGGCCGACGCCCTCTTCATCCGGCGCGCGATTCGCGACTCGCTGCGCCGCACCCTGTCTCGCTTCGCCATCGAGGCGGAGGAGGAAGCGGGCCTGCGCTAGTCCTCGTCGCCGCCCGAGCCCGAGCCGCTCGAGCCGCTCGAACCCGAGCCGCTGGAACCCGAGCCGCTGGAACCGGAGTCGGGCTCCTCGATCTGAGAGCCACCGGATCCGGGACCGCTGGAATCCTGGCCCCCGGAGTCGTCCGATCCGGAGCTCGAGCCGCCCGACCCCGAGCCGCTCGACGCCGACCTACCGGAGTCCGAGCCGGAACGGTCGTCGTCTTCGCGACGGCGTTCCTCACGATCGCCGTCGCCGGGCCCGCTGTTGTCCTCCCGCTCGCCCTCCCCGCGACGGCCTTCCCCTCCCCGGTCCTCCGCGCGGAGGCGCCTCGACGGAGACCGCGGGAGCGACCGGTAGCGAGCTGGCCTCGCGAACGCTTTCCCGGGTCGCCTCGCGCGGCGCTGCCCGACGGTTGTCGCCGGCCCGCCCGTCATCTATGCCCCCCGACGGAGAGCCGGCGACGCCTCCCACCACCGCGCCGGTGACCACGGCCGTGGCGCACACCTTGGTCAGCACCGCCGCGCCCGCCCCCCCGGCACAGATCTCGGCCACGCGAGCGCTCATGCTCTCGCCCGCCCCCGCCCCGAACGGGAAACGCGCCAGCAGCGCGATCGGCGTGACTGCGGTCATGCCCGACCGCAACGTGTTGCGCGCGCGGTTGAGCAGCTGGCGAACGGATCCGTCGCTCACGCCCAGCTCGGCGGCGATCTCGTCGTAGGGCCGCCCCTCGAGCGCCTGCAGCACCACCGCATCGCGCTGGCGTTCGGGCAGCGCTCCGACGGCGGCCACCACCTCGCTCAACCGCTCCTTCTTCTCGAAGGCCTGATCGGGGCGCTCGACGCCGTCGATCTCCTCGGAAAGCTGCTCGTGCGCAAGCCCGCGGTCGCGCAGCCCGTTGAGGGCCGCGTTGTGGGCTATGCGATAGAGCCAGGGCCGCAGGTTGATCTGGTTGTCGCTCGAGCGCAGCGAGCTCAACGCGTTCATGAAGGCGGTCTGCACGGCGTCCTCGGCGCGTGTGCCCGACAGGAACTTCGCGCAGTAGCGCAGCAGGGGGCGGCGGTAGCGCGTGACGATGGCCTCGAAGGCGGCGTCGTTGCCCGCCCGCACGAGGTCCACGAGGCGCTCGTCGGACTGGGCGCGCAGCAGCGGCACCCCGGCCAGGCGGGCCGGCGCTATGAGCGCTTGCGGAGTCACGTGTGACTGAAACACCCCGGGCGCATGAAACTCACGGTAGTGCGCGAGGGCGCGGGCTGGCCCGCGCCGGAGCGATGGTGTCAAGCGTGAGTTTCACGCCAGGCCCGTGTTACGGGGAGGATGATCCGGATGGCCGAAGAGAAGGACGGATGGAACTTCGACGAGGGCGCCGAGATCGCGCCGGGTCGTTCGGTGCTCAAGACGCTGGGCGGCGGCAGCCGCTACGAGGTGCTCCTGGTGTGGGACGACCGGCTGTTCGCCATCACCGTGGCCAAGGTGCTGCGCCCCGAGTTCGTGGAGGACGGGCGTGCGCTGGGTGAGCTGGCGGAGGAGGCCGACGCCCTGGCGCAGCTGGCCCACCCGGTGCTCGTGCGTGGCTTCGACGCCGTGCTCGACGGCCCCCACCCGCACGTCCTGATCGAGCACCTCGAAGGGCCGACGCTGCGCCGCCTTCTGCGCCGGGGTGGAGCGCTTCCCATGGAGCAGCTGCTTCCGCTGGCCGCGCACGTGGCGGCCGCTCTGCACTACATGAGCGAGGAGGGCTGGGTCCACCTCGACGTGAAGCCGGACAACATCGTGATGGGTGTGCCACCACGGCTGATCGACCTGAGCATCGCCCGGCCGGCCGAACGGGCGGCATCGATCAGCCGGCCGATCGGCACCGACCCCTACATGGCCCCCGAGCAGTGCGATCCCGTCGGCCATCCCGGCGCGATCGGCCCGCCCGCCGACGTGTGGGGCCTGGGCGCGACCCTCCATCACGCGGTGAGCGGACAACGCCCCTTCCCGCGCGACAGCGACCTGCGCTTCCCCCAGCTCGAGCAGCCGCCCCTGGAGCTGCCCGATTCGGTGCCGCCGGCTCTGCGCGAGCTGATCGCCGCGACGCTGGCGTTCGATCCCGCGGCGCGGCCCGCCGCGGCCGAGGTAGCGCTGGGCCTGCAGCCGCTGGTGGCGGCTCTGCCCCGCAAGATGTCGCTTTCGCGCCGCGGCGCGTGAGTTTCTCCGAGCGCGCGTGTTCTGAGAGGGCAAGCCCACGACGGAGGATCTGACATGCGAGACCGTGCCGCACCTTCCCTGTACCTGACGTTGGCCGATCAGGGCCCCGAGTCCGAGGGCCCGCAGCTCTCGCGACCGCGCCAGGCCTTCATGGCGCTTTGCGCTGTGCTGATCCTCGCGGCCACCCCATTGTTCTGGTCCGGCACCGCCCAGGCGGGCGACAGCGGCCCGCAGGCGCTGACCACCTCGTCGGGCCCGGGCAAGGACGGCCACGGCGGCGGCGATGACGACAATTCGGGCCCCGGCGGCGGCCACGGCGGAGACGACGACGATGACGACGCCGACACGCGCAACACCGACGCCGACACGCGTAATACCGACGCCGACACCACGACCAAGGGCACCGATACCGGGACGAACGGCACGGGCACACGCGACACCGACGACACCGGCACGCGCGGCCAGACCCGCACCGGCCGCGACCGGGCGACCGGTCACGATACCCGCGCTCCGAACACCGACCGCGGCGGCCTCGACACGGGCAACGTCCACCCGCGGCGAGACCGATCGCGGCGACCACACCGGCAAGACCGAGCGCCACTAGCCGCAAGGAGACCGAGCAGACGGACAAGCCGGGTGGGTTACTGAGGTAGCCTGCTCGGCTTGTTCGTGTTCAAGGCCGCAGTGGTGGGCGCCGGCACCATGGGTGGGGAGATCGCGCAAGTGATCGCCTCGGCCGGGATCCCGGTCGTCCTCAAGGACGTCAAGCAGGAGTTCGTGGATGTGGGCTTGGCCAAGGCCCGCGACGTCACCGAAGCTCAGCTCGCTGCGCTGGTGGCCAAGGGCAAGTTCTCCGAGGAGGACTCCCAGCGCCAGCTGGAGGAGATCCTCGGCCGCATCACCGGCGCCACCGGCTACGAGCAGTTCGGTGACGTCGACTTCGTGATCGAGGCCGTGCCCGAGCGGATGGAGATCAAGCAGGCCGTTTTCTCTGAGCTCGACGTGGCCACCCCCGGTCACGCGATTCTGGCGTCGAACACGTCGTCGCTGTCGGTTACCGAGATGGGCGAGGCCACCACTCGCCCGGACAAGGTCTGCGGCTTTCACTTCTTCTATCCCGCGTCGATGATGCGCCTGATCGAGGTGATCGAGGGCGACGAGACCGCCGAGGAGACCGTGCAGATCGCGGCCAACTTCGCTCAGGCGATCCGCAAGACGGCGATCCGCTGCGGCGAGGTCCCTGGCTTCGTCGTCAACCGCATCCTCAATTCGGCGGTGTCCGAGGTGTGGCGCGTCGCCGAGGAGGAGGGGCTCGACATCAAGGAGGTCGACAAGGTCGTCCAGGAATCCGGGACCGTGCCGATGGGACCGTTCTTTCTCACCGACCTGCTCGGCCTGGACACCGTCCTTCACGTGGCCGAGTACCTCAAGTCCTCCTACGGAGACCGCTTCTTCGTCTCCGCTCAGATGAGGGACCTGGTCCAGGCGGGCAACCTGGGCCAGAAGACCGGCAAGGGCTTCTATGAGCACGGCTAGCGGCGCCGCCGGCCACATGCTGGTCGAGCGCATGGGCCTCAAGACCCTGGTCGAGTCCTGCCTCGTGCTCGAGGAAGGGGTTGCCTCGGCCAAGGACATCGAGATCGGGATGATGATGGGAGCGGGCATCCTGCCCGGGCCGTTCACCCGGGCCGACGACGCCGGCCTCGACTCGGCGCTGGAGCAGCTGGAGCGGGCGCACTCCGAGTGGGGCGCCTCCTACGAGCCCCCCACCATCCTGCGGCGCATGGTGGCGCAGGGTCGCCTGGGCAAGAAATCGGGCCAGGGCTTCTTCGCCTACCCGCAACCCGACGCCGGCGAGCAGCGCGAGACGGTCCTGCTCGAGACGCGCGACGACATCGCGATCGCGTGGCTGAACCGGCCCCCGGCCAATCCCCTCTCTCCCCAGGCGATCCGCGACCTCATCTCCCTGTGGGAGGAGGTCGACGGCTCCGTCCGCGCGCTGGTGATCGCCTCGTCGAACATCTTCACGTTCTGCGCCGGCGCTGACATCAAGGAGTTCACAAAGATGACCCCCGACGCCGAGGGCGCGGAGCTGGTGGAGTCGGCCCACCGCTTCATGCGCGCGATGGAGGCGTCCTCGACGGTCACCATCGCCGCCGTCAACTCCATCGCGTTCGGGGGCGGCTGCGAGCTGGCGATGGCCTGCGACCTGCGGATCGCCGCCGATTCGGCCAGCTTCGGCCAGCCCGAGATCAACCTCGGGATCATTCCCGGCTTCGGCGGCACGCAGCGCCTGCCGCGGCTGGTGGGCGAGGCCAAGGCGCTCGAGATGAACCTCTCGGGCGACCCGATCGACGCCTACGAGGCCCACCGCGTGGGCCTGGCCAACCAGGTGGTGCCCGACCACGAGCTGTTCGACACCGCGCTCGCCTGGGCGCGACAGATGGCGGACAAGGCGCCGATCGCGATCGAGGAGATCAAGAAGCGCTCGGCCCACGCAGACCTGGACCAGGGCCTGGCCTCGGAGGCCGAGGGCTTTGCCCGCGCTTTCGGGTCCGAGGACGCCAAGGAGGGCATCGGCGCCTTCCTCAGCAAGCGCCGGGCGAGGTTCCAGGGGCGCTAGCCCCGCCCACTAACCTGCGGGCGGTGGCGTCGCACCCTGTCGTCTCCGCGAAGGCCGAGCAGCTGGCCGCACTGCTGCGCGACTCCGAGCACGCCGTCGTGCTCACCGGCGCGGGCGTGTCGGTGCCGTCGGGCATCCCCGATTTCCGCACGCCCGGAACCGGGCTGTGGGAGCACGTCGACCCCATGGAGGTGGCGCACATCGACGCCTGGCGCCGCGATCCCGATCGCTTCTGGAGCTTCTATGGCGATCGCTTCGCCTCGCTGGTCGACAAGCGGCCCAACGATGCTCACCTCGCGCTTGCCGAGCTCGAGCGGCGGGGTCTGGTGAGCGCGCTCATCACCCAGAACGTCGACCGCCTGCACCGCCTGGCCGGCAGCCAGCGGCTGATCGAGGTGCACGGCTCGATCCAGTGGAGCGTGTGCCTGGAGTGCGGGGCCAAGCTGGAGATCGACCAGGTGATCGAGCTGCTCGGCTCCGGCGCGCCCGAGTGTCCCGCCTGTGTGGCTCCGCTGAAGCCGGACGTGGTGCTCTTCGGCGAGCTGCTGCCCGAGGCGGCGCTGGCCGAGGCCCAGGCCCTGGCCTTCGACGCCGACCTGATGGTGTGCGTGGGGTCTTCGCTCGAGGTCTACCCGGTGGCCGGCCTGCCGGCGATCACCCGAGGCGGTGGCGGAAGGCTGGCGCTCATCACCCAGGGCCCCACTCCCTACGACTCCGATGCCGAGGTCAAGCTGGACGGCGACGTGGTGGAGGAGCTCCGCGCGGTGCTGGCGGCGCTCTGAGGTGAACCGTTCGGTAGCGGCCGTGATCTTCGGTCTGATCGCGGCGCTCGGGGCGGTCGGGCTTCTCACCGGCAAGGGTGAGCAGGCGCCCGCGAAGCCGCGCGGCCAGGCTCCCGCGCCCGAGGTGTCGGTGGAGCGGGTCGCGCGCCGGGTCGAGCGCATCCGCGAGCTCGACTTCGAGCGGCTGCCGCGGGTGAGCCGGGTATCCGCCGATCAGGCGCGTGCCGCCTCGCTGACCGAGTACGACCGCTACGTACCGCGCACCCAGCAGGAGGCGGGCGAGCGCCTGCTCAAGCTACTCGGGCTGCTGCCGGCCGACGCGAGCCTGCGCGAAACCCTGGCCCAGGCGACGGCGAGCGAGGTCGGCGGCTACTACGTTCCGCGCACGGGCACGCTCGCCCTGGTGCGAGGCGCCGGGCTCGACGGAGTCTTGGCTGAGGTCGCCCTGGCGCACGAGCTGGTGCACGCTCTCGAGGACCAGCGCTTCGGCCTCGAGCCGGGTGGCGGGGAGCTGTGGCGCGATCGCGCCACGGCAAGGTCCGGCCTGACCGAAGGCACGGCCACGCTGGTCATGGTCGACTACCTGGCCCAGGTCCAGGGCGTGGGCGACGAGCTGACGCCCGCCCTGCGTGAGCGGGTGCTGGATCAGATCGGCAACCTGGCGATACCGGCCGGGGGAGGGCTGCCGCGCTACGTCCGCGAGAGCCTGGTGTTCCCCTACGCAGCGGGGGCGAGGCTCGTGAACCGGATCCAGAGCGAGGGCGGCTGGGCCGCGGTCGACGAGGCATATGGCAAGCGGCCGGTGCTCTCGAGCGAGCAGCTGATGCATCCGGAGAAGTATTCGAGCGGAGAGCGGCCGGCGATCGTGCGCCTGCCCGGCCTCGACGGCCTGCTGCCCGACGGGGCGCGCCGCCTCACGCGGGGAGATCTCGGCGAGTTCGACACCGAGCAGTTCCTGCGCGACGGCAATGGCCGCGAGCGCTCCGAGCGCGCCGCGGCGGGTTGGGGCGGGAGCGCGTTCGAGCTGTGGGGGCTGCCGGAGGGCGGCGAGGTGCTGGTGGCGGTTTGGGAGTGGGACACGCAGCGCGACGCCGAGGAGTTTCGGGCGGCGGCCTCGCGGCGGCTGCGAGATCTTGAGGCGGAGGGAGCAATAGAGGTTGGCCCGCCACGCCGCACGGTGATGGTGCTGGCGCCGCAGCGGGCGCTGGCCGAGCGCGTCGCCGCGGTCGCTCAGGCGCCCAGGCGGTGACGGCGCAGCGCGCCCTCCATGGCCTGGACCGCCGGCTCGACGTCCTCGCCTCGAACCTCACCCTTGATAGCTGCAGTAGCCGCCTCGCTCACCGCCCCACGCCATTCGGAGAGCCCAGAAGCCGGCAGCTCGGCCAGCAGCGCCTCCAAAGCGATCCGCGCCTGCAGCGCGGCTTCGCGGAATCGACCGGCCTCGAGATCGCTGCGAGCCCGCAGCACCAGCTCCTCCGCCACCAACGGCCGCTCCCGTCCTCCCAGCAGCGCGGCGAAGCGCTCCTCGGGCGCCTCCATCGAGCGCCTCACCCGGCGGGCACCGGCGCGCGGCAGCTCGAACGCGTCGCGGAAGCGCCCCTCGGCCACGGCCTCGCCGCGCCCGTATCCGATGCGCGCCACGAGCGCCCGCTCGCCCGACACGTCGGCCGAGTAGGGATCGGCGGCCGCGGCGCGCTGGGCTCGCAGGGCCCGGTTGAGGACCCGGACCGCCGAGCCGAGCTCGATGTCCGCCGCATCCTCGTCGTCTCGCAGTCGCGCCAGCCACGAGCCCGCCAGGTCCGCCGAGGCAAACGGCTCGGGGCGCACCACCGTCGCGCGCGCCGTGGGCACCGGCTCGGGCTCGGCGCTCTCCACAGTTCGCGCACGGCGGCCGCGCAGGCGGTGCCGTTCCGGCGCGCCCAGCGTGCTGAGCACCAGCACGGCCTCCGCCGGGCCGCCGGCCTCGGCGCGCGTCAGGTAGCGGCCGTCGGGTGGCCCGAGCAGAAAGCCGAACTCGAGCTGAACGAAGCCGAAGGGCGCGTCGTGAGCCGTGCGCCTACTCGCCCGAGTGGGCCTTGCTGGCCCGCTTGTCGGCGGGCAGCGCGTACTTGGAGGGCTTGGTCGGCACGACCGGGTTCTCGATCTCACCCAGGCGGTCGAGCAGATCCGACCACTGGCCCGGCTTGAGCACCGCCAGCGCGGCCTTGCCGAGCTTACGGTTGGTGCCGAACATCGGCTGGAAGCCGACGTGGATGTGGTCGTTGTGGTCAGACATGGCGAGCGTCGCGCCACCGATCTCGAGCAGGGAGATGATCTGCGCGGGTGCCATCGTGCCCTGCAGCAGCATCAGCCTGCGGACCGACTGATCGGTCACGCCGCCGGCCTCCTGGTGGCCGAGGATGGGGATGCCGTTGATCTTGGCGATGTCGACCGCGTTGCCCGAGGAGTGGTGGGACACGTTGCCCGACTTCGTCAGGTAGCTGTGGCCGCACTTCAGGCTGGTCACGCTCGGGCGCAGCCCCGACTCGGCCAGGTAGGCCAGCGTGGCCAGCACGCGGCGGTCGATCTGACCGGAGCGGATGTCGTCGCGTCCGCACTCGTAGAGCTCGATGCGCTCGTCGGCCAGCACCCGCCGCTCGAGCTGCGGCTTGGGCAGGAGCAGGATCTGGCCGATCGACATGCCCTCGACGTCGTCACCGTGCAGCACGTTCTTGCCCGAGGCCCGGTAGATCGCGGTGGCCTCGAGCAGCTTCCATCCGTCGAGGATCGGCTTGGGGTCGATCTTCGGTGCGCCCTTGCCCGCCGGGCGAATCGCAAAGTCGACGTGCGGTGCGCGACCCGGATCGGTCCGGCCGATGCGGCCGATGATGGTGCCGCCGATCACCCGTGAGCCAACCTTGAGGCGACGCAGCGTGACCTTGTCGGGGTCGAGGCCGAACGGGCGCGAGAAGTAGTTCCTGTAGACCTCGTAGCTGCCGTTCTTGCGCGCCTTGCGATCGAGGATCTGCTCGAGGCCGCCGGCGTCGCGCGCGCCCTCCATCTCGGGGTGGGCGAACAGGCGCTGCTTCACGGGCGCCGTGGCGCCCGGAGAGTCCTCGGACTCGGGCTCGGTGCTCGGCTCGGCGGGCTCGGTGTCGGACGCCTCGGGCTGGCGGCCCGCGGAGGCGGGAGCCGACGGCTCGGGAAGGTCCGCGTCGTCATCGCCGTTGGCCTTGACCGCACGCGCCGCCGTCGCCGGGTCCTCGGCGTCGTGCTTGGGCACCGGGTAGTGGCGCACGACCGACCCCAGGCCCGAATAGGTGTAGCGGTTGCCGTACACGTCCTGCAGCACCACGTAGCGGCCCATCTCGCGGCTCTTGCCGACGGCCTTGATCTCTCCGTCGTTCACGGCCACGACCGGGGCGCCCTCGTCGGCGAAGATGTCGACGGAGCGGCGGTCATCGGCCGACTCGATCACGTTGGCGGCGTTCTCGCCTTGCTTGACGCGCTTGAGCAGCTGCTGCTCGGCCAGGTCGTCGGCGTAGCGAGCGCGGGCGTAGACCGGGAAGCGGCCCTCGGTGAGACCGGTCAGCGAGCCGATCAGGTCGGCGGGCACGCCGGCGATGAGCCGGGCGCGGAGCAGGACCGAGTCGACGTACCAATCGGCGTGGTTGTAGGCCCAGATCGCGGCGCGCACGTCGTTCTCGTAGTTGGCCGCCTTGAGGTAGCGGGCCGCCGCGAATATGGCGTCGACCGGGTTGTAGGGATCCTTGCGGCCGTCCTTGTTGGCGTCGGTCCCGTAGGCCTCCCAGGTGGCGGGCATGAACTGCATCCAGCCCAGGGCGCCGGCGCTGGAGACGTTGAGGTTGCGCCCGTAGTCGGTCTCGATCTCGTTGATCGCCGCGAGGATCTCCCAGCGGATCCCGTACTCGATCCCGGCCGCCTGGTAGATCGGCAGCAGAAAGGGCGGTACGCGGAACTTGCGGATGATGAAGTTGGGCACGCCGGCCGCCGACGACGGTCCGGGGAGCGCCTCGACGAACCCGGGATTGTCCGGAGTGGGGGTGCCGTCGGAGTTGCGCAGCTCGGCGCGGCTGCCGCCGTCGCGATCCTTCTTGCGCCGGGCCTTGCGGTCACCCTCATGTTCGGGTTCAGCCTTCGGATCGGCGGCCAGCTCCTTGGCCTTGGCGCGCTCACGGCGGATGCGCTCCCCGCTGTTGGTCTGGCCCTGCGCAGCGCCGCCGCCCGCGTTGGGCGGGCCGGGCTCGGGAGCGGGCGCCGGCTCGGGGGTGGTGGCCGGCGGCTCGGGAGTGGCCTGGGACTGCTGCGGGGATACCGGCTTGCCGGGAAGCTGGATGTCGTCGACCGAGGTGCCCGGCGGGACGTCGACCTTGACGATCTCGCCGCTGGGGAGCCGGACGTCGACGGTCTGCGCCGAGGCCGTAAAGGTGAAACCCGTGAATGCGGCCACGGCGAGCAGTGCCGCCGTGAGCAGGATGCTGAGGAGCCGCGTCTTCATCCGTGCTGTACCAAATCCTCCCGTAGGGCCCCCCTGGGAGCAGCCCGAGTTAGCGCGCAGGCTATCAGGCAAGCATGCCGCGAGAGGAGCACTTGTTGGACGCTTTTGGTCTGCAAACGGGGAGTGGGGAGGTAGGGCAGCGGCAGGGGCGGCTGCCCGTAAGTATCGACCAGGCTCGGCGATACCTTCACTCCGGCACCGCTCTCTCGGCGCCTTATTCCCCCGCGAGGGCAACACTCAGTGTCGAGTAGAGACTTAGAGTACGAGCCCGGAAACGTGATCGGCTACTCTGCGCTGCGTGGCCGACGCTGATGCCGACGAGGGCTTCGTGGACAAGCTGTCGCGCCAAGGTGAGGAGGCCCTGGGCCGGATCGCCGAGGAGCTGATTGCCAACCCCGTGGTGAACGGAGCCGTGGCGCGCGCCTTCGAGGCCCGCGAGCGGGCCGTGCAGGCCCAGGAGGCGGCGCTCGGCGCGCTGAACCTGCCGTCCGCGGCCGACATCGAGCGGGTCACCCGCCGGCTGCGGTCGCTCTCGCAGCGACTCGAGGGAATCGAGGATTCGATCGATCGCCTGGAGGAGCGTCTCGCCGGAGTGGCCGCGGCCGCCACCTCGGGCGGCGGCCTGGCCCGGATGGAGAACCGCCTGGACGAGATCGGCCGCGACCTCAGCAGCCTCCGCGAAGCGGTGGCGCCGAGCGACGACCCCGTGCCGCGCGCCCAGGAACGCCTGACCGTTACCGAGTCTTAGGCTTCGGGCAGCGCTTCCCGCGCTTGCGCTTGCACTTCTTGGTGATCGTCTTGGTCACCGACGTCTGGTGTTCGACGTACGGGTACTGGCGGTGCTGGTAGCTCCGCCGATTGTCGAACTGGACCGTCCAGCCGCCCTTCTTGAGCGGACGAAACGGGAACTTGGCGATCCGCTTGCTCAGCGTTCCGCAGGGGCCTTGAAGAGCTCCGACCGACGTCGTCTTGAAGTGGCGGCCGTTGTGGACGTAGTGCGCGTAGAGCGTGCCCCCTTCGATGAAGCCGTGCACGTCGAGGCTGATCGACGCCGTGGGCTTCTCGTAGCCCACGATCTCGGGCTGGGCCGATAGGGCGGTGAAGCGGTACTGGCCGGCCGCCACCTCGGCCTCACCGCTGCGCAGCGACAGGTTGGCCACGACCTCCTGCAAACCGGACCCGTCGATCTCGGGCACGGTCCGGGTGCGAGTGGCGTCGCCGCCGGGCCCGGAGAAGACGTCACCCACGTAACCGAGGTCGGGGTAGATCACCGGATCCTGCTGCCACAGCCCGAACTCCGAGTCCGCGGGCAGGCCGCTGAAGGACAGGTTCTGGGCCATGGGTCCGCGGTAGCAGGGCCGATCGAAGCTGATGGACGCGGCCTGAGCGGCGCCGGGCAAGCACAGCCCGGCGGTGCCCACGACGAGGAGGCAGGCGAAGCGCGACGGCGAGAATTTCATGCCTAGGTGATCGACGGAGGAGGGGGCGCCTTGAGGGCGGCATAGCCGGCTTCGCCCACCAGCAGCCCGATCTGCTCGATCTGCTCGGGCGTGGCGCGCCGGGCGCCCCCGGCGCTCGCCACGTCCGTGACGCCGACCACGCACCCGGCGGCGACACCTCGCAGCCGCGCCACGGCGAACAGAGTGGCCGTCTCCATCTCAACGGCCACGGCTCCCTCGTCCGCCCACGCGGCGATCGTCGCATCGCGAGGGTCGTAGAAGAGGTCCGTGCTCGCCACGGTGACCGGGCGCGCTCCGGCCGCGGCCAGGCGCTTCAGCAACTCGGGATCGGAGTGCAACTCGCCGTCGGCCCCGAGGGCGGCGCTCGTGCCGTCACCCGCCAGCGCGGTCTCCACGGCGAGGAGCGCGCCCAGCTCGAGCTCGCCGGCCAGGGCGCCGCAGGTGCCGATCCGAACCAGGCGACGCGCGCCCAGCGCGATCAGCTCCTCCACCACGATGGCGGCGCTCGGCCCGCCCATCCCGGTCGACTGGATCGTCAGCGGCTCACCGTCGGCGGCCCTCCCCGTGTAGCCCCAAAGGCCGCGGTGGTGGTTGAACATCCTCGGCGCCTCGAGCAGATCCTGGGCCACCGACAGCGCCCGGTGGGGGTCTCCGGGCAACAGGACGCGCTCGGCGAGCTCGGCCGCCGGTTTGAGGTGGAGGGGCCGAATCTCGTGCTGGAGGGCCACGGCGGCGAACCATAAAGCTCCTAGACTGCGTTTCAGTGGCCAAAACGCCGTCCTCCCCGGCAGATCTGCGCGAAGCGGTCGAGCGCACCGTTCAGGCGACCCTCGGCTCGGCCGAGCGCCAGCGCGAGCGCACCCAGGGCGCGCTGGACGACCTCGCGGGCACGGTCGAACAGCTGCGAAAAGACGCCGGCGCCGGCATCGCGCGCCGGGGGAAGGCCGTGGTGGGCGCCATCGAGGACCGCCGGCCGGCCACCTCCGAGGACGTGCGCGAGCTCCACGTCGCCCTGCGCCGCATCTCACGCCGGCTCGACGAGATCGAGAAGCGCCTACCCGCCAAGCGCGCCACCAGCGCGAAGAAGCGCAAGTAACGGTCCAGTCCGAGCGCCCGGGCTTTCGTAAATGCGCCTGCCTGCCGATGAGGAAAATGGAGTGAAAGTGGCCCTCCATCGCTTGACGGGCCGGTGTCCCCGCATAGGCTCGACTGGGATGCACCGCATCCCTGTCCTGACGCTGCCCCTACTCGCCGCGCTCCTGCTGCCCGGCGCCGCCTCGGCGGCGGCCGGCGACCCCTACGTGATCTACACGGCGAACAACTACGCCGACGGCGCGGTGATCGTGCGCACCGACCCCGCCGCGGGCACGGCGGTCGAGATCTCGCGCAACGGCCCGCAGGGCGACTACTTCCAGCGGCCCTACGACCTGGCCATGGACGCCGGCGGCGATCTGCTCGTGGCCGACATGGGCACCGTGTGCAACGAGACCCGCTGCGCGGAGGACGGGCGCATAATCCGCGTCGACTCGCTCACCGGGGCCCAGTCGCTGGTGGCCGAAGGAGCCCCGTTGGTCGACCCGGCCGGTCTGGCCGTCGCGCCCGGCGGCGCCATCTACGTGGCCGACAACTACGAAGCGGACAACAGCGGCGCGGTGATCAGGGTCGACCCGTCCTCCGGCGCGAAGAGCAAGGTCAGCGAGGGGGGCAACCTCGACCTCCCCTTCGGCATTCTCGTGGACCGCGACGGCAGCCTGGTGGTCAGCAACCGGACGGTGCCCGGCGTGTGCGCCCCGGCCGTGAGCGGCAACCTGGTCCGGGTCCAGCCCGCCGACGGCGCCCAGGAGGTCATCTCATCCACCGGGCTCTTCAGCTACCCGCTCGGCGTGGCCCTCGACAGCGCGGGCCAGATCGTGTTCGCCAACGAGTGTGGCGACCCGGGGCTCGCTCGCGTGGTGGACGGGCTGACGCAGAGCGTGCTCACCTCCAACAACGTCACGGATCTGCTCGTCACTCCCGAGCGCATGGCGCTCGACCCCGCGGGCAACTTCCTCGTGAGCGACTGGAGCCTGGGCGACGGCGACGGCGGGATCGTCGGAGTGGACGCCGCCACGGGCGCGCAGCGCCTGGTGCGCGGCGGCGAGCTGTTCAATCACCCCCTGGGGATCGCCGCCACGGTCAGCCGGCCGCCGGTGGCGGCGCTCGAGACGCCCCGCATGGTGGCCGCGGGCGAGCGCGTGACCCTCGACGCGTCGGCCTCCCGCGATCCGGAGAACCTCCGGCTCGTATACGAGTGGGATTTCAACGGCGACGGTGAGTACGAGCGCGGCACGGGATCGGTGGCCACCACCACCCGCGCATGGGCACGAGACGGTCGCGTGACGGTGCGCGTGCGGGTCAACGACCGCAACGGTGCGCGTGACCTCGCTCAGAGCGTGATGGGGGTCGACGGGAGCACCCCCCGGATCACGCGGGTCACCAGCGACGCGCGTGTGCTGGCCGCCGGCGCGCGACGCCGTGGAGCCAAGCCACCGCGGTCGGCCAGGCTCCGTTTCCGGCTGTCCGAGGCGGCGGCGGTGACCGTGACCATCCGCCGGGCGGCTCGCGGCCGGCGGGCCGGCAAGGCCCGGGTGATCGAGCGGGACGGAGAAGCCGGCGCGAACAGCCTTCTGCTCCGCGCGCGGGGCCGGCGACCCGGCAGCTACCGATTGGTCATCGAGGCCGTCGACGCCGTAGGGCACGAGGCCACGCCGCGCAGGCTGGGGCTGCGGATCGTGCGCCGGCCGGCGGCGGCGCGTCGCTAGAAGTGCACCCCTCGCAACAGATAGGCCATCGCCACTGCCTCGGTGGACATCTCTCCGTCGTTGCTTGACTTGTCCGCTGCCGGTAGGGCCGCCCCCTCGGGGGCCTTCGCACCCTTGGCCGCGGTCGAGTCGGGGAAGAGGTGGTACGCCGTGTTGAGCACGATGTCCACAGTCTTGGGCGAGAGCGAGTAGAGCACCTCTCCGAAGGTGCCCAGGCGCGAGGCCATCCGCTTTGGACGGTCGATCATCGCGTCGCACAGCATCTGCGCGGCCTCCTCCGGAGTGAGCGTGGGAAAGGCCTTGTAGATGTCGGTCGGAGCGATCATCGGTGTGCGCACGAGCGGCATGTAGATGGTGGTGAAATGGACGTTGTCGTCGTGGCATTCCGGCGCCGCGCAGCGCGAGAACGCGTCGAGCGCGGCCTTCGACGCCACGTAGGCCGAGAAGCGCGGTGTGTTGGTCTGCACCCCGATCGACGACACGTTGATGATCTGTCCCGACTTGCGCTCGCGCATGCCGGGCAAGAAGGCGAGGATGAGCTTCAGCGCGCCGAAGTAGTTGAGGCGCATCGTGCGCTCGTAATCGTGGAAGCGGTCATAGGACCGCGCCACCGACCGGCGGATCGAGCGCCCCGCGTTGTTCACCAGCACGTCCACGCCCCCGTGCTGCTCGAGCACCTCCTTGGCGAGCCGGTCGATGTCGTCGAGCTCGGAGAGGTCGCAGGGATGCACGTGTGCCGTGCCGCCCGCCTCCTCCACCCGAACTGCCACCTCCTCGAGCTTCTCGCGCGTGCGCGACACGAGCAGCACCTCGCCGCCCGCCTCGCCGATGCGGATCGCCGTCTCGAGGCCGATCCCGCTCGACGCTCCCGTGATCATGATGCGCTTGCCCTTGATCGCGTAGGCCAGCGAGCGGTCGCGGAACAGGTCGGGGTCGAGGTTGCGCTCCCAGTAGTCCCACAGCCGCGGGGCGTACGTGGACAGCGGCGGAACGGCGATGCCCGTGCCCGACAGGGCGCGCTGAGCGTCGCGGGCATCGAACTTGCAGCGAAAGTCGCGGTTCTCCATCGCCGCGACCGGGATGCCCAGGTCTCCGTAGACCTGTCCGCGGATCTTCTTGACCGTGGGCAGGGCCATCAGCCCCGCGCGCACCGGCTTGGGGATCGCGTTGGTCATGTTGGGGTCGATGCGCATCACGAACTGGGGCGCATGCGCGGCCTTGGCGAACTCGTTGAGCGTCTCGCCCACCTTCACGGGCGAGGGGTCGACCAAGTGGAAGGTGTCGCTCGGCAGGTCCGCGTCCGGGAGGTGGGCGATGTGGTCCATCGCCCGGGCCACGAAGTCGACCGGTACGAGATTCGTCTCACCGCCCTGGGGGCCGGCCAGCGGGGTCCACTCGGGTACCGCCCGGCGCAGCTTCTGAAGCAGCTTGAAGAAGTAGTAGGGACCGTCGATCTTGTCCATCTCGCCGGTCTCGGAGTGGCCGACCACGATGGCGGGCCGGAACACGAGCGTCTTCGCTTGCACGCCCTCGCGCACCAGGCGCTCGGACTCGTACTTGGTGCGGTGGTAGGCGTGGGGCAGGCTCTGGCCCTCGTCGAACATGTCCTCCTGGAACACGCCCTTGTAGTCCCCGGCCACGGCGATCGAGCTCGTGTGGTGAAAGCGCCCGACCTCGAGGGAGTTGGCGAACTCGACCACGTGCGCGGTGCCCTCGGTGTTGGCCTTTTCCATCGCGTCCTCGTCGGCGGCCATGTCGTAGACCGCCGCGAGATGGAAGAAGTGGTCGATCGGCTCGGTGAACCCCTCGATGCCCAGCGCGGGCTTGGACAGGTCACCGGGCACCGGGACGACCCGGCCCTCGGGTGCGCCGAGGCGCTGGACCAGCGCGTCGAGCTTCCCGCGCGACCCCTCGCGGACGAGCACGTAGATGGTTCCCTCGCGCTTGAGCAGTTCGGCCACCAGGTGCCTGCCGATAAAGCCGGTCGCGCCGGTCACGAAGTAGTTCAACGCTCTCTCTCCACTCTCAGGGTGCGGCGATACTACCCGGGTCATGGCAGAGACCTTCACCCTGAGAGAGGCGGCCGAGCGCGTGGCGGTTTCGCCGTCCACTCTCAAGCGCTGGGCGGACGCGGGGGTGATCCCTGAGGTCACGCGGGGCCGCCCGTGGACGCCCGCCGCGGTGTCGCACGCGCGCATCGTGGCGCGTCTGCGTGAGCGCGGCCACGGCCTCGAGCAGATTCGCAGCGCGAGCCGGCAGGGGCGCCTGGCCTACTCGTACATCGAGGCGCTCTTCGGTGAGAACGGCGAAAGCGCATACACGCTGCGAGAGGCCTCGTCGGAGACCGGTCTGGAGCGGGACCTGATCGATCGCTTCTGGACGAGCATCGGGCTGCCGCGCGATGAGCTCGAGTCGCTGAGCGACGACGATCTCGAGGCGCTTCGCTATGCCGCTTCGGTGCTGGGGGCGGGCTTCCCGCTCGTCGCCTTTCTCCAACTGTGCCGGGTCTACGGCCAGGCGCTCTCGCAGATCGCCGACGCCGAGGTGCGCCTCTTTCACCTCTACGTGCACGAGCCGCTGATGCGCGACGGCGTGCCCGGTCTGCAGATGGCCGAGGAGATGGAGGGTCTGGCGCGCGACCTCCTGCCGATCGCCTCACCGCTGATGGACTTCATGCACCGGCGCTTCCTGCAGCACTTCGTCGAGCAGGACGTGGTGGGACACATGGAGAGCGAGCTCGACGGGGGTGGGGAGGATGCGGATCTGGGGCGCGTGCGCACCGCGATCGCCTTCGCTGACCTGGCCGGATTCACGCGCTACACCGAGGAGGAGGGGGAGGAGGAGGCGCTGTCCACGGTCGAGCGCTTCGTCGAGGGAGTGGGCAACACGCTGCCCGAGGAGGCGCGCGTGATCAAGACGATCGGCGACGAGGTGATGGTGGTGGGACACGACATCGGCGCGTTGGTCGACTGGGCCGTTGGGTTCACCGGGCTGTTCGACGAGCGGCCCGAGCCGCGCATAGGGATCCATTGGGGCACGAGCCTCTACCGCGACGGCGACTACTTCGGTCGCGAGGTCAACCTCGCCTCGCGGGTCGTGGCGCGTGCGCGGGGCGGCGAGGTGATCGTGACCGATTCGGTGGCCGACGCCGTGCGGGGCTCGCCGCACCTTCGCTTCGAGGGCATCGGGGAGGTCAAGCTCAAGGGCTTCGATGCTTCGCGGCGGCTGTTTCGCGCCTCCCGGAAGGCAGCGTGAGCGAGGCCCCGCTGGAGGCGGCGCGGGCGAGTGGCCTGGTGGTGGCAGGGGAGCCGCTGCTCGTGATGCTCTCGGGCGGCGGCGATTCGGTATGCCTGCTCGACGTGGCGGTGCGCCTCGAGGCCCGCGTGTCCGCGCTGCACGTGAACTACGGGTTGCGCGAGGGGGCGGACGAGGACGAGGCCTTCGTGCGTGAGCTGTGTGGGCGGCTCGACGTGCCGCTCCACGCCGAGCACGTCGCGCTGCCGGACGGCGGCAACCTCCAGGACGCCGCCCGGCGGGCGCGCTACGGGCTGGCCGAGCAGCACGCCGAGGCCGACTACGCGGCCGGCCATACCGCATCCGACCAAGCGGAGACCGTGCTCTACCGGCTCGCGGTGTCGCCGGGCTCGCGCGCTCTCCACGGCATGGCGGGCCGGCGCGGGCGCCTGGTGCGGCCGCTCCTGGGCACCACGCGCGACGAGGTGCGCGACTACCTGCGCGCGCGGGGAGCCGAATGGCGCGAGGACCCCTCGAACGCCGACCGTCGCTTCGCCCGGGTGCGCGTGCGCGAGGAGCTGCTGGAGGCGCTTCGCTCGGTGGGCCCGGCGCCCGAGCGGACGATCGCCGAGACCGCGCGCCAGCTGCGCGAGGAGGCCGAGGTGCTCGACGCTGCGGTGTCCGCCGCCCTCGAGGAGCTGGGTGGAGGGCCGGCCGTGTCGCTGCCCGCCCTGCGCGAGTACCCGCCCGCGGTCCGGCGCCTCGTGCTGCGTCGCCTGGCCGGCGACCGCCCGGTGCCGGACTCGCTGCTCGAGGCCGGCGAGCGTGGCACCAAGGCGATCGATCTCGGCCGCGGGCTGAGGGCCGTGGCCGAGTACGGGACCATCCGCTTCACGCGCGCGCGCGAGGCCGAGGCGCCCGAGCCGGTCCAGCTGACGGTGCCGGGGAGGGTGGGCTTCGGCGAGTGGGAGGTGGAGGCCGCGGCCGGCGCCAGCGGTGAGGTGTCGGTCCGCGGCGATGAGCTCACCCCCACCGTGATCGTGCGGGGCTGGCGCGAGGGCGACCGAATGCGCCCGCTCGGCCTCGGAGGAACGAAGACGCTCCAGGACCTGTTCACCGACCGCAAGGTCCCACGCGAGCTGCGGCGCACCCTGCCGGTGGTGGAGGCCCACGGCGAGATCGTCTGGGTGGCCGGCGTGGCGGTGGGTGAGCGCTTCGCGGCGCGCGAGGGAGAGGAGTCGGTGGGGTTGAGCGCCCGCCGGCCGGCGAGCGCCTAGCGCAGCGACACCGCCACCTCCTCGAGCAGGTCCATGCCCTCCTGCATGCCGGTCTCCATCCCGGAGTTGATGTGGCCGTCGCGGTGCTCCTTGGTCGAGTGCTGCACGAGGATCTCGAGTGTGGTGCGACCGTCGGCCTCGGTGAAGGTCACCGTGTCCACCGCTTCGGCGTCGGGCATGCCCTCGAAGACCTCGGTGGTCACGATCCGCTCGTTGGGAACGATCTCGCGGAAGTCGCCGTGGAAGGCGACCTCGAAGCCCTCGCTTGCCGTCATCACGTAGCGCCACCTCCCGCCGACGCGCAGGTCGATCTCGGCGCTGCTCATCTCGCCGCGCCGTCCCGGCCACCAGCGCTTGACCAGCTCGGGCGTGGTGTAGGCCTCGTAGACCAGGTGCCTGGGAGCGTCGAATTCGCGGGTGATGAGGATCTGCTCGTCGGTGGGCAGGGTCACCGTCGCGGTTCCGCTACTCGTCATCGGTTCCATCTCCTTGCTCCTTTTGCTTGAGTTCTTCCAGCACGACATCCATCTCGTCGAAGCGCTCCGACCAGGAGCGCTCGTAGGCCTTGACCCAGTCGTGGATGGGCTTGAGGGCGTGGCCGTTGATCCGGTAGAGGCGCCGGCGGCCTTGATCGCGAACGTCCACGGCCCCGACCTCCCGGAGCACGCGCAGGTGCTTGGACACCTGAGGCTGTGCCAGCCCGAGCTGCCTCACCAGGTCGTTGACGGGCCGTTCCCCGCCGGCCAGGGCATCGAGGATCTCACGCCGCCGCGGCTCCGCTATTGCGTTGAACGCGTCTGCGGTGGTTGCTGCTCGTGCCACGATGGGCAATATATGCCCATATCAGCATATGTCAAGCCCAGCGTACGTACGGCAGCAACAAAGGGGTGGCCACAGTGGTCGATTCACCCCCGTATAGGGGGCAACAACGGTCTGGTTCAGCGAGTGCCCTTCCGGCCCAGCTCACCCAACCCTCATTGCTGGCGTTAGACCCCGGCCCCGGCGCCCGGCGGCTCGCACCGCGCCGGCCGCAGGCGGCCGCGCGCCTACGTCGTCCCGAACACCCGATCCCCGGCATCCCCCAGCCCGGGCCGGATGTACGCGTTCTCGTCGAGCTCGCGGTCGACGGCCGCGGTCCAGATCGGTACCTCGGGGTGGTGCTCCTCCACCGCGCCCAGTCCTTCGGGCGCCACCACCAGGCACACCAGCGCGAGCCGCTCGGCCCCTGCGGCCTTCAGGCGGTCGAGCGCATGCACGGCGCTGCCGCCGGTGGCCAGCATCGGGTCGACCACGTAGACGTAGGACTCGGCCAGCCCCGGGGGCAGGCGCTCGTAGTAATCCACCGGGCGGTGTTCCTGCTCGTCGCGGTAGACCCCCACGTGGCCCACGCGCGCGCCGGGCAGCAGGCGTAGGAATCCTTCGACCATGCCCAGGCCGGCGCGCAGCACGGGAACGATCGCGATCTCGGCGGGGAGCCGGCTGCCGGCGGCCGGCTCGAGCGGGGTCTCGATCTCCACCGTGCTCACCGGCAGCTCGCGCGCGGCCTCCACGGCGAGGATGGCCGACGCCTCGAACAGGGCCTGGCGAAACTCGCTGTACCCGGTGCTCTTGTCCCGCATCACGGTCAGACGGTCGGCGAGCACGGGATGGTCGACCACTACGAGGCGCTGGGGCATGGTCGCGGAAGATACGCTCGCAGCGGCATGCGCAACGTCGAGCTAAAGGCCCGCGACCCCGATCCGGCGCGCACGCTGGAGCTCGCACTAAGGCTGGGCGCCGAGGACGCCGGAGAGATCGCCCAGCGCGACACGTACTTCGCGGGTGCGCGCGGGAGGCTCAAGCTGCGCGAGCAGGACAGCGGTGAGGCGGAGCTGATCGCCTACCGGCGCCCCGACGAGACCGGGGCGCGCACGAGCGAGTACCGCCGCGTGCCGGTGGCCGAGACCGACGCCCTGCGCGAGACCCTGGCCGAGGCCTACGGCACGCTCGTGGTGGTGAACAAGCGGCGCCGGTTGCTGCTCTGGGAGGGGGTGCGCATCCATCTCGACGAGGTGGAGGGTCTCGGCTCGCTGCTCGAGCTCGAGGCCGTGGCGGGCGAGGGGTCAGACCTCTCGGGAGAACACGAGAAGGTCGCGCGGCTGCGCGACGAGCTGCGCATCGC
>CAVSJF010000027.1:0-20371 GCA_963728155.1 uncultured Thermoleophilaceae bacterium
CTGCGCAGCGACGGTTTCAAGGTTGCCATCCCGCGTCCCGGTTCTCGGGCTTGAACTGGCTCGCGATGAACGTGGCCCCCTGGGGACGGCGATCACGGTCATGCGGACCCACGGCAAGTCCATCGGCGGCGCGACGATCGTACCCCCGAGCTCCGCTGCCTTCTCAGCGGCCACATCCGCGTCGTCGACTCCGAAGGTGATCCCCCAGTGAGCCGGCGTGTCGGGCTGGTCGTCGGGTAGCGGGGCGATCGAGGCGACAACGTCCACGAATCCCTCAGCCGCACCCATCTCGGCCATGTTCGCCTTCGTACCTGGGTTGATCTCGTCGAGGAAGTCGCCATAGCCGGGGAGGGTCCACATCTCGAAGCCCCCCTCCATCGCGAGCGCCTGCCAGCCGAACACAGCTCCGTAAAAGGACTTGGCCGCCTCGACGTCGCGCGTGTTCAGATCGTTGAAGTTCACGCTGCCGTGCTCGTTCACGACCTGCGCGCCTCGGTGCTCATTCGGCTGCCACACCGAGATGCTCGCGCCCTCGGTGTCCTCGAACGTCGCCATCCGGCCGGCCTCCATGACGTCGAACGGCTCGGCGACGACGGCGCCACGGCGTCGCCGACCTTTGCCGCCGTGGCGTCGCGCTCTCCACCCAGACGTATGTGTTCCACTTCGCCATCGGGCCGGCGTCCGCCGCTCCCGAGCTGATAGCCGCCACCAGGCGTCCGTCGATCCGCGCCTGTAGGTACGTCGCGTCGGAGCCCGGCGGCATCGCGTCCTCGAGCTCCCAGCCGAAGATCCCGGCGTAGAACTCCCTGCCGCCTCGGGGTCGGGCTGCGTGGTGTCGGCCCAGCATGGGACCCCGGGGATGAATCGATCGCGCTCCGCCATCTGCTCCTCTTCGCTTATTGGTCGCGGCGCACCGTACCCCACCCTGTGGACAGGACCGTCGGTAGGGCGAGACCGCAGGTCTCGCCATCTGCCGAGCGAGGCGCCCGCCTGGCAAGGAAGAGGAAGCGAAGCCTGCTGAGCAGGCGAGCTCCCGATGACGCCGCCAGGCGATGCGCGCAGCCGGCAGATGGCGAGACCCGGAATCGAACCGGGGACACCACGATTTTCAGTCGTGTGCTCTACCAACTGAGCTATCTCGCCGAAACAGCCAGGCGATGGTAGCGACGCATATACCCGCTGGGGGTACAGTCTCACCAGAGCATGGAAGCGGCTGCAGAACACCATCATCACCACGCCGACGCGGGCTGGGGCGTGGCCCTCTCGGCCACTCTTCACTGCCTGACCGGCTGCGCGATCGGCGAGGTGGCGGGGATGATCATCGGCACGGCGCTCGGGTTCTCCGACTGGGGCACCGTCGCCCTGGCCGTTGGCCTGGCCTTCGTCTTCGGATATTCGCTCACGAGCCTGCCGCTGCTGCGTGCCGGCTTCGCGATAGCCGCGGTCATCCCCATTGCGCTGGCCTCGGACACGGTCTCGATCGCCGTGATGGAGATCGTCGACAACGCGATCATGCTCGCCATTCCCGGCGCGATCGAGGCCGGCGTCGGCGACCTGCTGTTCTGGGGCAGCCTGTCCATGTCCCTCGTGATCGCCGGCGCTGTCGCGGTGCCGGTCAACCTGTGGCTGATCGAGCGGGGGCGCGGGCACGCGGTCGTCCACGAGACCGGCGTGCACGGAGGCCCGTCGCCGCGTTTGGTGGGCGCGATCGCCGTGGTCGCGGCGGTGTTCGGCGCGGTCGTGCTCCTGAGCGAGCTCCTCTCCTAGGGCACTAGCCCAGAGCCGGCTCGCTCATGCGGGCGGCCACCTCGACCAGTACCGACTTCTCCACGTCCGGGTTGTCGATCCACCACAGCGCGAGGCCCGCCAGGCCGCTCACCAGCAGCTCGGCGGTGGGCCGTATCTGGTCGCCGGGAACCGCGCCGGCGGCGCGATCGGCGATGAAGCCCGCCAGCACCTCGCGGGCGCGGGCGCTCACACGGAGGCGCAGGGCCTGGATTTCCTCGTCGCCCGAGCTATCGCGAAAGAGCATCAGCCAGGCGTGCTGGTTCTCGCGCACGTAATCGAGCCAGCGCTCGAGGATGGCGCGGGCCAGGCGATCCGGTTGCTCGAGGTGACCCACGCCCTCGAAGAAGGTCGGCAGGTCGTCCTCATGCTTGTGCAGGAGCGCGAGGTAGAGGGCCTTCTTGGAGGGGAAGTGCCGGTACACGATCGGCTTGGTCACGTTAGCCGCGGCCGCAACGTCGTCGAGGCGCGTCCCGGCGTACCCGCGCTGCGCGAACAGGCGACCCGCGGAACGGACGATCAGGTCGCGGCGTTCGGTCGCCGGCATTCGGGCCACCTTGCTATGTTACCGGCGAGTAACAACGGAACAGGAGCCCTCAGATGCCCACCGTCCACGACCCCGTCCACCGCGCTCGCTACCAGTTTGAGCCCGACGGAGAGAACCTGATCGTCGACTGTTGGATCGAGCCGGGCGGGGTGCTGCCCGAGCACCTGCATCCGCGCCAGGAGGAGCGCTGGTCGGTGGTCGAAGGCCAGGTCCGCTTCGGCCTCGGCTCCACCAAGCGGGTGATCGGCCCAGCCGACGGAGAGATGGTGGTGAAGGCCGGTGCCAAGCACTCGCTCGCGAGCGTGAGCGACGAGGACGCGCACCTGCGCTGTCACGCGATTCCCGCGCTCGGCCTCCAGCCCTTCCTCGAGGAGAGCGCCGCGGCGGCACGCGAAGGACTGTTCATGCGCGGCGGGCTCCCCCGAAGCCTGAAGGGGGCGCGCTGGGCGGCGCGATTCCTGAAGCGCTACCGGGCCGACGTGGTGATGTCGTTCCCGCCGCGGCCCGTGCAATCCGCGATGGTCGCGCTTTTGGGCCGCTCTTGAGCGCTCGCTTGACCTGACCTCGGCCGCGACGTAGCGTCGGCCGCGGTGACGCCGGCCGCTTCCGCATCGTCGCAACCCGAGCGACCGGACGCGTTCATCTCCTACTCGCGCCAGGACGGCGAGTTCGTTCGCGGCTTGGTGCGCGCGCTCGAGGCGCGCGGCAAGGACGTCTGGGTCGACCTCGACGACATCCCAAAGAGCGCGGACTGGCTGGCCAGGGTCGAGCAGGGGATCGAGAGCGCCAAGGCGGTGGTGGTGGTGCTCTCGCCGGCGCTCGCCGCGTCACAGATCTGCGGGCAGGAGATCCACCACGCGATCGAGCACCACAAGCGACTCATCCCGATCCTCCGGACCGACATCGAGCCCGAGCAGCTCTTCCCAGAGCTCAACGCCCCCAACTGGATCCTGGCCCGCGGGCAGGATGACGGCGAGGCGGCGTTCGAGGAGCTGGTCGGGGCGCTCGAGACCGACCTGGCGTGGCTCGAGGTGCATGCGCGCCTGGTGTCCCGCTCCGTCGAGTGGGATCGCCAGAACCGCGACGGCAGCCTCCTGCTGCGCGGGGACGATCTGGGCACGGCGCGGCGGTGGCTCGCCGCTCGGGGCGAGCACCGCGAGCAGCCGACCGCCCTGCAGATCGAGTACATCGGCGCGAGCCGGCGCAGCGCCCTCATCCGCCGCGCGGTGGTGGGGGTGGCCGCGTTGGGCCTAGTCGCCCTGGCCGGCGTCCTGCTCGTGCAGCGCGAGCGGACGTCAGACGTGCAGGGAAGAGCAGACATGCAGGAGCGGCTGGCAGAATCCCGCCGGCTCTCTGCGGACGCGATCGCCCAGCTGGGCACCGACTCGCGCGAGGGACTGTCCACCGCCGTGAAGGCCCACGCCGCCGCGCCGACGCCGGAGGCCGCGCAAGCGTTGCGCCAGGCTCTGATGCGCCCGCAGGTTGAGGCCACCCTGCGCGTTCCCGGCGCCTCAGTCTCGTCGGCGCGATTCTCCGACGACGACACAGTTCGCGCCCGCGCTGACGACGGCCGCGTCCTGCGGTGGCCAGTGGGCGGTGAGGCGGTGGTACTACGTCGCGGCCGGCCGCTACAGCTCGTGGTCGACTCCCCGCCCAGTCGTGCCGCGAACCTCTCCGTACGTCCCGGGTTCGACAGCGCTCGGGTCATCACCAGCGCCAAGGGCGTCTTGGCCGTGCTCGACGAGCTCGGGCCTGGGCTCGGGGGTGACGGGTTCACCGCGGTGCTGAGCCCCGACGGGCGCCGGGTTGTCACCGCCGGCTACGAGGCCGGCGCCGACGTTTGGCGGGTCCCGGCCCGCGTCATCCGGCCTCCGGCCGGCGCACGCTTCCTGTGCGCGGCAGCCGCACCGACCTACGTGGTCACTTGTGACAATCGGGGGCGAGTGGCCATCTGGCCCTCGGACGGATCGGGCATGCTCCGGACGAATTTCGATGAGGGAGGCGAGGGGTTCTACGACTTCGGCGACCTGGATGCCGCCGTCAGTCCAGACGGCTCACAGGCGTTCGTCACCTCACTCCGCGCGGCGACGATCACGGTGCTCGAGGTTCCCACCGGTGAGGTCGTCAAGACCTACAAGTCTCCGAGCTTCATGCCGCCGGTGCTCAGCGGCAACGGGAAGCGGCTCTACCTCCCGCGCGCGCCGAAGCCCGTGGTCGAGGACGCGATCAGCGGGAAACGGATCGCCACGCTGCCCTTCCGCGGCGCGGACCTTTTCCGGCCCGTCGCATTCGACACGCGCGGGCAGCGCCTTGCCGCCTACCTGGGCGAGGGCGTGCGGGTCCGAGACATAGCCCGCGATACAGAAACGCCCCCACTGGCACGCCCGAAGGAAGAGCTCGAGGCCTATGCCATCTCCCCTTCCGGGAGATACGTCGCGACGGTCGAGAACCGGACGGTGAACGTCTACGAATCCAACCGCGGATCGGAGATCGGGAGCTACCGAGTCGGCGGGCGCGTGAACCAGATCGAGTTCAGCAGTGACGACGCGTTCATTCTGACTGCCGGCAACGATGCAGCCCGGGTGTCGGAGCGGCCGAGCGGCAGACTGGTGGCGACGTTCGACGGGCACCGGGGCGCGCTACTGGGCGCCACGTTCGGTCCGGGCGCACGCACCGTAGTCACCGTCGGCGCGGACGGCCTCGTCTTGGTCCACGACTGCCCGGCCTGCGCGCCGCCGGCCACGCTCGTCAAGCGTGCCCGCGCCGCGCTTCGCGTCCGCCCCGTAGGGCCCTAGGCCTTGCCCTCCGCCTTGTACTCGCGCAGGAAGCCCTCGAACAGCCGGCGGTGTCCCTCCTCGTCGCGGAGGATGGCGATGACCATGTCCTGGGTCACCGGGTCGGTGCCCTCGCAGAACTCGATGACCTTGTTGTAGTGCTCGATCGCGCCGGACTCGGCCTCGATCACGCCCTTGATCACGTGGACGATGTCCGTCTGCTCATCGGGGGGCTGGAGGAAGGACTGCTCGGCGGTGAAGTCGAGTGAGCCGGGGACCACGCCGTAGAGCTCCTTGATCCGCGCGCCGAACTCGCGCGCGTGGCCGAGCTCCTCCATGATGTCTTCCTCGAGCGACTCGATGATCTCCTGGGCCCGTACGCCGTCGGGGTTGATGGAGTTGGCGATGTAGCTCATCACCGTCTCGATCTCCATCCAGTAGGCCTTCTGCAGCATCTCGACGAGCTGCTCGCGCTCCTCGCGGAGCTCCTCGCCGAGGATTCCCTGTCCCGGTGTGGTGCTTGTGTCTGCCATCTTCTTCCTCTACCTCCGTGACGACTGCTGAAACCGAACATATAGAGCATCTGGCACGTCCGCCTAAGTCGCTTTGGCGCAGCGTGCTGGCCCAGCCCGAGCGGGCGCCGGAGCTGATCGCGCTGGCCGCTGCCGACCGTTTCGGGCCGCAGGCCGCGGAGTGGGTGCGAATCGCCGGCCCGGGGCACACTCCGGAGCGGCTGGCCAAGGTCGCGTACCGCAAACACGTTCGCATCGCGCGGATCGAAGGTGGCGCGCTCGGCATCGGCGGCGTGTTCACCGCGGGGCCGGACATGGTCGCCCTCCTCTGGATCCAGAGCCGGATGATCTTCTACATGGCCGCCGCCTACGGATACGACCCTCACCATCCGATGCGCCCGGCCGAGCTCCTGGCGCTTCAGGGGGTCTACGAGACGCCGGCGGAGGCCCGCACGGCCCTCGACGGCATGGGCAAGCTGATGGCCCAGGCCATGGTCGAGAAGGCCCTCGCGGGACGGAGCACCGAGGGCCTGCAGATCCGCCTGGCCAAGTACCTCGCCAAGCGCGTCGCGCGACGCTACGCGGGGCGCTGGGTCCCGTTCATCGGCGCTCCGCTGGGGGCTCTGCAGAACGCCGGTGCGACGAAGCACATCGGAAAGCTCGCGATGTCTTTCTACGCGCGTCCGTAGCCCGCCCCCTGTCAGAAACTCTCGCCGGGGGCGACTTAACCGCGGTGCAGGCTAACCCGTCCGAACACCGGTCTACTTTGGCAACCCCGATGGAGCAGCCGACCCTGATGCCCACGAAGTGCTTCGTGCGCGACCTGGCCAACGGCCAGGAGGTCAACTCGTTCTTCGTCGTGCGGTCGCATTCGCTGCGCCACCGGCGCAACGGCGAGCCCTTCCTCAAGCTTCAGCTGGGGGACGTGAGCGGGGCGGTCGAGGCCGTCGTCTGGGAGAACGTGCCTCAGCTCGCGCCGGTATGCGGCAGCGGCTCGGTGGTGCGGGTGCTCGGGCGCTTCGCGGTCGACGACCGCTACGGAGCCTCGATCACCGTCCAGCGCATGCGCGCCGCCGTCGAGGGCGAGTACGACCTGGCCGATCTCACCGAGGGCTCGCCCATCCCCTACGAGCAGATGGCGGCCGACCTCCACGCGCTGGTGCAGACGATCCAGCGCCCGCACCTGCGCGAGTTGCTCTGCCGGCTGGTCGATCCGGCCTGCGACAGCGGGAGGATCTACCACGAGGCTCCGGCGGCCAAGTACTACCACCAGGCGTACCGCCATGGCCTGCTCGAGCATTGCCTCTCGGTGGCCCAGGGCGTGAGCGCGCTGGCCGCCACCTTCCCGGCGCTCGACCGCGATGTGGCGGTGAGCGGCGCCCTGCTCCACGACATCGGCAAGGTCGAGGCCTACCGCTCGACCAACGGGGCGATCGAGCTGACCGACGCGGGCAAGCTGCTCGGCGAGATCCCCCTCGGCTATTACGCCGTGCGGCGTGAGATCGAGCGCATCGACGGCTTCCCCGGGGGCGACGCCGCGGCCCTCCTGCACATCATCCTCAGCCACCACGGGCGCCTCGAGCACGGCAGCCCGGTCGTGCCCTGCACGCGCGAGGCCACGCTCGTGCACTTCATCGACAATCTGGGCGGGAACCTCGGAAGCTTCGACCGGATCGAGAAGTCGCTCGCCGAGGGCGCCAGCTGGTCGGACTTCGACCGGGGGCTGTCGACGTCGGCCTACTTCGGGCGCCGCGAGCGCGCCGACGGGCGCGAAGCCGCGTAGCGGCGTAGCGGCGCCTCAGCCGCTGCTGAGGATCTTGACCTTCTCCGCCTCGAACTCGGCGTCGGTAAGCACGCCGGAATCGCGCAGGGAGGCCAACTGCTCGAGCTGTGCAAGCCGCTTGGTCACCATGTTCTCGCTCGCGTCCGGGCCGGGAGTGGCCGGAGGGGCGCCCGGCGCGATGGCTCCGCCCTGGGCCTGCATCGTCTGCTGGGCTATCTGCATCGCCTGCTGAATCTTCTCGTTGAGGTCTCCACTGAGGCCGGCGTTGCGAAGATCGATCACCTGGGGCTGTCCCATCGTGATGTTCCCCACTCCGGGGATCTGACCGGGCTGGCCCTCGCTCATCAGCTCGTCGACCGTCTTGACCTGATCCCACTGGATGTCGATCCGCTCCTTGTTCTTGCGGTCGACGATCACGGGCAGGGTTTCGCCGGGCTGGGGGTGCTTGGAGATCTTCACGACGCAGTTGTGCTCCATGCGGTAGGGCTCCCAGCCTTCCACGTAGACATCGAGCCACATCACCACATTTGTGGCACTGGCATCGTCGGGCGGGTGGCTGGCCGACTGCACGTAGGCCTTGCCCTCAACGCCGTCCTTGATGTCCACGTTCCAGAAGTTCTTGAACTTGTCGAAGCCCATGTCGCTCCCGGTTATCGGCCGGCGGCGCCGGAACTTTTGCTCGGGCGCCGGCCGAGAGCCGCTGCCAAACTTCGCAAATAGCGGGGCGCCACCTGCGAACGGGCGAGCTTTTGGGGCTTCCTGCTTATCCTCGTAAGGCCCCGGACCGAACACAACCACATGGCCAAAGACACCGAGAAGCTCATCCGTCAGCTCAGCCTGATCTCGTTCCTGATGGCGGAGCGGCGGCCGGTCACCGCGCTCGAGATCAAGCAGGACGTCGAGGGCTACTCGCAGATGAACGACGAGGCGTTCGCGCGGCGCTTCTACGCCGATCGCGCCGAGCTCGAGTCGCTGGGCATCCACCTGAAGGTCGACAAGCCGGCCGAGGGCTACTACGAAGCCGAGAACTACTCGCTGCCCCCCGAGAACTTCTACCTCAAGGCGATCGAGTTCACCGACGAGGAGCTGGGCGCGCTGCGCATGGCGCTGCACCTTCTCGACGGCGAGTTCGCCTACGCCGAGCCGCTGCGGCTCGCCCTGCAGCAGCTCTCGTGGGGCAAGCCCAATCCGCTCGAGGCGCCCGAGGAGAACTCGGTCACCCTGGCCGTGAAGCCCGGCGGCGGCGGACGCGAGGTCTCCCAGCGCCTGTCCAAGATCGAGACCGCGATCTTCCGCCGCAAGACGATCGTGTTCGACTACTACACGATCGGCCGGGACTCGATCGAGAGCCGCAAGGTGGACCCCTACCACCTGCTCTACAAGGGCGGGCAGTTCTACCTGATCGGCCACTCCCACGAGCGCGAGGACCTGCGCGTGTTCCGCGTGTCGCGCATCCGTGGCAAGGTCGGGCTACTCGTCGAAGGCCGAGCACGACTTCAACCGCCCCGAGGACTTCAACCCGCGCGAGTACGCCACCCGCACCGACTGGCAGCTCGGCGACCCGGTCGGCCGCGCGAGCATCTGGCTCTCGGACCGGATCGACTGGCTGGCCCTGCGCCACTTCGGCCACGCCGGCGACGTGACCGAGACCGACGACGGCGGCGTGACGTTCGAGACCGACTACGCCAACGCGCGGCAGATGGTCTCCTGGGTCCTGGGTCTCGGTGAGCAGGCGCGCATCGAGGGTCCGCCCGAGCTGGTCGAGGAGGCGAGGGAGCGCCTCGAGCAGGTGATCGCGTGCCACGCCGACCCGCCCGAGCTAGCCGATCCGGTCGAACGACTCGCGCCCGAGCAGGAGGAGGAATCCGATCGCGAGGCCTCGCCCATCCGGCCCGAGCGCTTCGCCCGCCTGGTGACCCTGGCCGGCATTCTCATCGACGCCGCCCGCGAGAGCCGCAAGATCGACGTGGCCGACCTGTGTGGGCAGCTGCAGGTGTCAGAGCAGGAGCTGCGCCAGGACATCGACGTGCTGAACGTCGTGAACTTCGGGGGCGGCTCCTACGTGCTCTACGCGGAGGTGACCGGAGGTCAGATCGAGGTCGATCCCGAGCCCTACGGCGACAACTTCGCCCGGCCCGCGCGGCTGCTCCCCCTCGAGGCCAAGGCCCTGGTGGCCGCCATCGACCTGATCGGCGAGCACCTGCCCGAGGGCTGGCTGGGAAGCGCGCGCCAGAAGATCGTCGACGCGCTGGGCCAGGATCCCGCCCAGGAGGGCCTGCGGATCACCACGGCCAAGGGCGATGACTCGGAGATCGCGCGCGTGGTCAGCGGTGCGATCGCCGCCGGCCGCCTGCTCGAGATCGAGCACTACAAGGAGGAGCTCGACGAGTTCACCAAGCGCCGGGTCGAGCCCTACAAGCTGATGAACGGGCGCGAGGGCTGGTACGTGCACGTATGGGACCCCGAGAAGGACGACACCCGCTCGTTTCGCCTCGACCGCATCCGCTCGGCCCAGGCACTCGACGAGACCTTCGAGCCGCGCCCCGGCATCGAGCCGGACATCCAGGGCTGGCCTCGCACCGGTGAGGTCGAGGACTCCCGCATCGCCCGCGTGTGGATGATGCCCGAGCGAGCGCGCTGGGCCCGCGAGGACAGGCGCGTCGTCGAGGAGCTCGAGGACGGCGCGGTGGTGATCGAGCTGCCCTTCGCCGGCCACAAGTACCTGGCGCGGGAGATCCTCAAGGAGGCCGGCGACGCCGTGGTCCTCGAGCCCGACGACGCCCGCCAAGCCGTCCTCGAAGCTGCCGAGGCCCTGGCGGGCGCCGTCAAACGCTGACTCGAGGTCGCCCGCCCTAGGCAGGAATGGCGGCGACCGGGTCCCTCACCCCCGAGGGATCACCATCCTTCCTATCTCAGGCCGCTCTGCGCGGTCGGAACTTGCGCCGCAGCGGACAACCGCCGGCCGGTCTCGCTGCCGCGGCGCACAAGCAGACGCGCCGCCCGAGGGCGGCGCGTCCACCGTTTCTCCTCCTCAGCCTCGAGTTACTGCCTCTTGGCCTTGGCGATCGCTGCGCTGCTGCACACGCGACCCACGTTGACCCGGTCGCCTCGGTCGACGACGAGGTTGCGAGCCGCCTTCAGGCGCCCCTCCTCGTCCTCGCACGTGAGCGTCCACGCCTCCTGGGGTCCGCGGGTGAGCGGCCGCGGGCTCTGGAAGTTGACCGAACCGTTGGTCCAGTCGTCGTACGGCGCACCGTCGACCTGGTCGTAGTTGACCACGTAGGCGGTGTACTGGCCCGGGGGCGGATCGAACAGCGTCGCGTCCTCGGTGGTGTCGCCGAACGACGCCGACGAGGTCACGATCTCGCCCGCGGCGTCGGTCACGTACAGATCCCAGTCGGTATCGGGGTTGGTCCACTCGATGTGGACCGTCATCCTCCCGTTGTCCACCGCGGGCGGTCCGTCGACCGTGAACGGAACCACGTCGGCCACGGCCAGCGGGTCGCCCGTGTTCTCCGCGGGCTGACCGGCCGGGTTGGCCAGCGGGATTGCGGCCTGCGGCGGTCCGGTCGCATCGCGGCCGAAGCGCCCGGCCACCAGCGGCCGAGTCGACGGGTTCATGTGCCACGAGAAGCGCCCGCCGTCGGAGCGCAGCTCGCTCTCCAGCGTGTCCGGGAACAGCATCGGGTTGCCGATCTCGGCACCGAGATCGTCCTGCCATACCGGCGACGTGGCGGTCATGAAGGACTTCTTGACCTTCAGCGTCCAGCCGTCGGGAGCCCGTCCTCTCACCAGCGAGTGGTTGCGGGCGTTGGCCGTGGCCTCGAGCATCTCGTAGTAGGCCTCGCGGTTACCGCCCTCTCCCTCTCCGGCGGCCGGGGGCAGGCCGAGGTACTCGGCCACCACGCCGGTCTCGTACGGCGGGTGGAACTCGTCGGGCCCGATCTCGAACGTGTAGCCGAGTCCTCCGGCGGTCCAGAAGGTCCAGTCCTCCGTGCCTCCCGTGGTGTCGTAGAGCTGGTACGACGGATCGTTGGCGTAGCCGTTGTGGCTCGTCATCTCCGCGCCCAGCGCCTCCAGCAGAGGCTCCTCGAGCGGCGGGCCGTAGTCCGCCACTCCGGGCGGACGCAGCACCAGGTTCGAGTAGGTGTGGTTGGTGATCAGGTTGGTGATCTGACGCTCGGAGTGGAGCTTGCGGATGTTCTCCGTCTCCGGCTCCGAGAACGGCATGGTTCCGCGGAACGTGTCGTCCAGCGGGTCCACGCTCGCTCCCCCACCGCCCCAGAAGTCCGCCGTAGTTGCGGTTGGGGTCGACGCCGAGCAGCCGGCCATCTGAGCTGTTCTCGCACGGCCCCGTTGGGTTCGGGTCGGTCGCCGTCGGGTTGGGCCAGCAGTTCTTGCGCTTCATCTCGTAGTCGAACTGTGCCGAAATCGTCTTCGGCCGGTCCCGCTGGCGCCTCGCGCGAGATGTTGAACCCGTCCGGGTTGACGATCGGGACCACGATGTTGCGCGTGGCCCGGACCAGCCGGGTCGTACGGGCTGCGTTGCCGTAGTTGGTGATCAGGTCGTAGGCCCACTCCAGTGCGTGCTCGGAGGAGGGCCACTCGCGCGCGTGGTGCACGCCCAGCTGCAGGAAGATGGGCTTGCCGTCACGCAGGTTGTAGGGGTTGTTGGCGATCTCGATGCCCTGCACGTCGCGGCCCAGGTGGGTGCGATGGGGCAGGGTGAGTGGCTTGACCAGGTTCGGGTAACGCCGGGCCAGGAGCTTCATCTCGAACTCGTAGTCGGGCAGCCGGCGGTAGGTAGTGCGCCCACTCGGCAGCGCGCTCCCGGTCTGTGCCACGCGGGTGCGGTAGCGGCGATCGGCGCGGCGGTTGGCCTCGTTGCGCTGCGCGAGGTCAGCTATGCGCACGCTGTAGCGGAACTTGTTGCGCCGCAGAACGGCAGCGTCAGCGTCGCCGTAGAGCACGACCTCGATCGAGTCCGCGTCGCCGTGCTCGGTCAGGTCGAGCCCGAGCCTCTGGAGGCGCTCCTTGTCCGCGCGCGTCGGCGTGGACACGTCGACAACTTGCGTCGGACCGCTCACGGTTGCGGGCGGAGCGGCGAGGAAGCTGATCGACACGCGAGCACTCGAGGAACGCCCGCGGAAGCGACACGCCTGAACCAGCAGCCGCTGGCCCTTGGTCACGAAGCCTTCGGCCAGCTCGTTGCCGCGGAAGGCGGCGGACCCGGCCACGTAGCGCTTGGTCTTGGCGTCGAAGACGCCCAGGTCCCAGTCGCCGCGGCTCTTGAGCCGGACGCGCAGGAGGCCCTGCGCGCTCGAGGTGGCGCGCACCACATCGGTGTGCGCTCGATTGCCACGAAATTGGTATGACAGGCACGAGCCTTGTTGGCCGATGCGGTGACGGTTGTCCGCGTGGCCGCGGATGCGGCAGCGGTAATCACCAGCAGGCCAGACAGGACGGCGGCCAATACGATGGCCACGCGGGTCCTTCCGATCATCACTCCTCCTCTTGGTAAACGACCCCAACCCTCAGGCACTACCCGGTCGGCGACCACCAAAGGGAAACCTGTGCCCTCCCGCCGCGAGCAGATCGAGATGACCGAAGAAGAAGTGCACGGGTTCCTGGCCGAGAAGATGGTCATGCAGTGCGCGACCAACGGCCCGCGTGGCCTCCCGCACCTGGTCCCGCTGTGGTTCGTCAGCGAGGGCACGGACCTGATCTCGTGGACCTACGGCAAGTCCCAGAAGGCCAAGAACCTCGACCGCGACCCCCGTGCGACGATCGGCCTCGAGGAGGGAGTGGAGTACCAAGAGTTGCGCGGCGTGACCCTCGAGTGCGACGTGGCGCTCGAGCACGAAACCGAGCGGGTGGAGGAGGTGGGCTTGAAGCTGTTCGAGCGCTACGCGGGTGACGTCGGACCGGAGCTGCGCGAGATGATCGCCGCCCAGGCCCGCAAGCGAGTGGGCATGCGCTTCGTTGCCTCCCGTGTGATCAGCTGGGACCACCGCAAGCTCGGGGGCACCTATTAAGGGCCTGATCCTCTCCGGGGGCAAGGGCACGCGCCTGCGCCCGCTCACCCACACGAGCGCCAAGCAACTCGTGCCGGTGGCCAACAAGCCCGTGCTCTTCTACGGGATCGAGGCGATGGTCGCGGCCGGCATCGAGGAGATCGGCATCATCATCGCCCCCGAGACCGGCGCCGAGATCCGCCTCGCCACCGGCGACGGCTCGCGCTTCGGCGCCACCATCGAGTACATCGAGCAGGACGAGCCGCTCGGCCTGGCGCACGCGGTCCTCACCGCCGAGCCCTTCCTGGGCGACTCGCCCTTCGTGATGTACCTGGGCGACAACCTGCTGCGCGACGGGATCGTCGATCTCGTCGCCACCTTCCGCAGCGAGGCGCCCGACGCGCTGATCCTGCTCACGCCGGTGCCCGATCCCGAGCACTACGGGGTGGCCGAGCTCGAGGACGGCCGGGTGTCCCGGCTGGTCGAGAAGCCCGGATCAGCCCCAGACCGATCTCGCGCTGGTGGGCGTGTACATGTTCACGCCGGCGATCTTCGCGGCCGCGCGCTCGATCGAGCCCTCGTCGCGGGACGAGCTCGAGATCACCGATGCCATCCAGGCCTGGTGGACGGCGGCCAGCGCGTCGACCCGCACATCGTGCACGGCTGGTGGAAGGACACCGGGCCAGGTGCAGGACATGCTGGAGGCCAACCGGCTCATCCTGGACGACCTGGCCGAGCGTCTCGACGGCGAGCTGGTCGACTCGCGCGTGGAGGGCCGCGTGGTGGTCGAGGAGGGGGCGCGGCTCGAGCGCACGACCGTCCGGGGGCCCGCGGTGATCGGGCGCGATTCGCGCATCACCGACGCCTACATCGGGCCCTATACGGCGGTCGGGGAGGACGTGACGATCGAGAAGGCCGAGCTCGAGCACTCGATCGTGCTGTCGGGCTCGTCGATCCGTGACCTCGAGTACCGCATCGAGGCCAGCCTGATCGGCAAGAACGTGACGATCGGGAGAGGTCCGGCCCTGCCGAAGGCCTACCGCTTCGTGGTGGGCGACAACGCGGACGTGCAGATCCTGTGAGGACGGTCGTGCTGGGAGCCGGCGGCATGCTCGGCCAGGCGGTCGTGCGGGCCACGGGCGGCGAGGCCCTCGCCCGGGGGGAGCTCGACGTGACCGACGCCGCGCGCGGTGCGAGGCGGGGAGCTCGGCCCCGACGCCTCGCGATCAACTGCGCGGCCTGCACCGACGTCGACGGCGCCGAGGAGCACCCCGAGGAGGCGCTGCGGGTGAACGCCGAGGGCGCGGCGAACGTCGCCGCGGCTGCGGGCCGTGGTCTACATGTCGAGCGACTACGTGTTCGACGGGCGAAAGGGCGACGCCCTATCTGGAGTCCGATCCCGTGGGCCCGATCTCGAGCTACGGCCGCTCGAAGCTCGAGGGCGAGCTGGCCACCGCCGCGGCCAACCCCCGCCACTTCATCGTGCGCTCGGCCTGGCTCTTCGGCCCCGGGGGCCGGAACTTCGTGGACACCATGCTGCGGCTGGGCGGCGAGCGCGAGAGGCTGCGCGTGGTCGACGACCAGGTGGGCTCCCCGACCTTCACCGTGCACCTGGCCGACGCGTTGGCCGAGTGATCAGGGGGATGACTTCGGCGTGCACCACCTGGCCGCGTCGGGCCGGTGCTCGTGGTTCGAGTTCGCGCGCGAGATCTTCGCCCGAGCGCCCGCGAGGTGGACCTGCCCCCTGCGCCACGGAGGAGTTCCCGCGTCCGGCGCCGCGCCCGGCGTGGTCGGTACTCGAGAGCGAGCGTGGGCACCGGCTGCCGCACTGGCGCGACGGGCTGCAGGCCTACTGGGGGTGCGCGTGTGAAGCTCCTCGTGACCGGCGCGGCCGGCTTCATCGGCTCTACCTACGTGCGCCTGGTGCAGGGCGAGCACGAAGTGACCGTGCTCGACAAGCTGACCTACGCCGGCCGGCGCGAGAACCTGCCCGCGGGCGTGGAGCTCGTGGTGGGTGGGATCGAGGACCGCAACCTGGTGATGGAGCTGGCCGAGGGCGCCGACGCCGTGGTCAACTTCGCCGCCGAGTCGCACGTCGACCGCTCGATCGCCGATCAGGACGCCTTCGCGCGGACCCACGTGATCGGCACGAGCGTGTTGCTCGACGCGGCTCGCGAGCGCGGGGGTCGCCGCTTTCTGCAGGTGTCCACCGACGAGGTCTACGGCTCGATCGCCGAGGGCTCGTTCACCGAGACGTCGCCGCTCGACCCCTCCTCCCCCTACTCCGCCACCAAGGCGGGAGGAGACCTGCTGGTGTCGGCTCACTCCCACACCCACGGCCTCGAGGCCGTGATCTGCCGCGGGTCGAACAACTACGGCCCGCGCCAGTACCCCGAGAAGCTGATTCCGCTGTCGATCCTCAACGCGCTCCACGGCGACCCCCTGCCGGTGTACGGCGACGGGCGCCAGGTGCGCAACTGGCTCTACGTGGAGGACTTCTGCCGTGGCATCCACGCGGTGCTCGAGCGCGGCCGGCCGGGCGAGGCCTACAACGTGGGCGGCCCCGACGAGTGCGAGAACATCGAGGTGGTCCGGCGCATCCTGGGGCTGACCGGGCGCGACGAGGCACTGATCGAGTACGTGAAGGACCGCCCCGGGCACGATCGCCGCTACTCGCTGGGCAGCGACAAGATCCGGGAGGAGCTCGGCTGGGAGGCTCGCGTGCGTTTCGACGAGGGCCTGGCGCGCACGGTCGAGTGGTACCGCGACAACGAGGACTGGTGGGCGCCTATCCGCTCTGGCGAGTACCGCGACTACTACGAGAGGCAGTATGGGCGAGCCTGGGCTGAGTGCCGTGAGCACCGAGTCCAGACGATCGTTGCCGCTCGACGGAGGCCTCGGCAGCGTCGATGACGACGGCGGCGGTCGTTGGAGCGCACGTCCGCCACCACCGGCAGCTTGACCCTCCGCCTGCTTGACCGGCTCAACGTCGCCGCGCCTGCTGCGGTGGAGATCGAGCTCGTCGTGGCTTGAACGCGCCATGGATTGGGCTGTGCGAGGAGCGCACCAAGCGCCGCCCAATGTAGCCTGCCCGAGGAGAACTCCCCGCCGGTCGCGGACGCCGAGTACGACGCGCTCACGTGCAGGTGCTCGACTACGTGCCCGACGGACCTCGGACGCCGAATTCGCCCGCCTCCGGCTCGCGGCGGATGTATCTCGGAGTGACCGGGTCGGCGGATGCCGAAGAGAAGAAGAGCAGAGCGAGGAAAGCCCTGGGCCCCACGACTCGCCCGCTCCGCGGCTCACGTCCCGTAGCCATGAGGCGGACTTCGAGGACTCGATTGGCACGCTCTCTGAGAACGAGCTCTCCGAATAGGCGGCCCAGTCGTTCGCCCAGACCGCTCGTCCGATCCGACGGATCAAGCCGCGGCGCCGACGGATCTTGATCGCGCGCTGGGATGTCCATTCTCCTCGCCTACATCAGGTCATTCGCGGCCCGGCTCCGTCGATAGCCTCGAAGGGTGTTCCGGACCGCTCCCGCCCTCAGCCTGCGTGGCCTGACCAAGCGCTACAGCGACGGCACGCTGGCGCTCGAGGACTTCGACCTGGAGATCCCGTCGGGCGCGTTCTTCGGGCTGCTGGGCCCCAACGGAGCGGGCAAGACGACGCTGATCAGCGCCGTCTGCAACCTGCTGCGGGTGACCTCGGGCGAGATCCGGGTGTTCGGCGAGCCCGCACGACTCGCTGACCGCGCGCTCGTGGATCGGCCTGGCCGAGCAGGACATCAACCTCGACCGGTTCCTCACCGTCCGCGAGACGCTCATGTACCACGGCGGCTACTTCGGGATGCAGCGACCACGGGCCGCGGAGCGCGCCGACGAGATGATCGACGCCTTCGGCCTGGAGCACAAGCGCGACATGCGCGCGCCGCGGCTGTCCGGCGGCCAGCGCCGGCGCCTGCTTCTGGCGCGCGCGCTCATGCACCGCCCGCGCCTGGTGATCCTCGACGAGCCCACCGCGGGCGTGGACTACGAGCTGCGCACCGAGCTGTGGCGCTACATCCGGCAGGCTGCACGCCGAGGGCACCACGATCCTGCTCACCACGCACTACCTCGAGGAGGCCGAGGAGCTGTGCGACGAGATCGCGCTGATCCGCGACGGGCGGCTGATCGCCCGCGACAGCGGCCCGGGCCTGCGCGACCACTACGGCGGGGAGCGCCTCGCAGGACGTCTACGTGAAGGCGATGCAGTCGTGACCGGCCTCGTCTGGCTGTGCCGGCGCGAGACGCTGCGCGTCTCGAAGCTCTGGACCCAGACCGTGCTCGCGCCGGTGATCTCCTCGATCCTGTTCATCCTCGTGTTCGGGCTCTCGCTGGGCGGGCGCATCGACCAGGTCGGCGCGTGCGACTACGAGGTGTTCATCGTGCCCGGGCTGATCACGATGGCCATGGTGCAGGCGGCCTACGCGAACAACGCGTCGTCGATCTTCCAGGCGCGCTTCGACCGCTACATCCACGACGTGCTCTCCGCGCCGATGCGGGCCTGGCAGATGACGCTCGGCTTCACCGTGGGCGGCATCTTCCGGGCGCTGGCGATCGGCGGCTCGCTGCTGGTGCTCGGCGGTGCTGCTCGTGGGCGTGCCCGTGGAGCGGCCGTTCGCGCTGATCGCGGCCGTGGCCCTCGGGCTGGTGCTGTTCAGCGCGCTCGGGGTGGTGGTGGGGATCTACGCCGAGACGTGGGACCACACCACCTTCATCTCCAACATCGTGATCCTGCCGCTGTCCTTCGTGGGCGGGGTCTTCTACTCGGTCGACGTGCTGCCCTCGCCCTGGGAGGAGCTGTCGCACTTCAACCCGGTCTTCTACCTCGTCAACGCGGTGCGCTTCGGCTTCCTCGGCGAGAGCGACGTGTCGTCTGGCTGTCGCTCGGGGTGATCGCGGCGCTGGCGGTGCCGGTGTACGCGTGGGCGCAGTGGCTGTTCACGACCGGCAGGCGCTTGAAGGACTAGCCGAGCGCTCGAGGCGGAGGTCGTCGAGCTGCCGCCGCTGCCCGCGCCTGGTCGAGTGGCGCGAGCGGGTGGCGCGCGAGAAGCGCGCGGCCTTCCGCGACGAGGACTACTGGGGCCGCCCGATGCCCGGCTTCGGCGACCCGGCCGCGTCGGTGTACGTGCTCGGCCTGGCGCCCGGCCGCGCACGGCGGCAACCGCACCGGCCGGGTGTTCACCGGCGACCGCTCGGGCGACTGGCTCTTCGCCTCGATGCACCGGACGGGCTTCGCCAACCAGCCCACCTCGGTGCACCGCGACGACGGGCTGCGGCTGAACGGCGCGTTCGTGTCCGCCGCGGTGCGCTGCGCGCCGCCGGCCAACAAGCCGCTGCCCGGCCGAGCGCGACAACTGCCTGCCCTACGCCGCCGAGGAGCTCGAGCTCCTGCGAGCCGCGGGTGATCGTGTGCCTGGGCGCGTTCGCATGGGACGCGGCGTGCCGCCTGCTGGGGCTGCGCCCCAAGCCGCGCTTCGGCCACGGCGCCGAGTTCGCACCGCCGGCGGGCGGGCCGGTTCTGCTCGGCTGCTTCCACCCGAGCCAGCAGAACACGTTCACCGGCAAGCTGACCGAGCCGATGATCGACGCGGTCTTTCTACGGGCGCGGCAGCTCGACCGCCCGTCCTAGCCTCCGGTAGCCCTCCACCGACGGGTGAGCCAGGTCGATCGTCCAGCGCGGGCGCATGCGCCCGGGGCGGCGGGGGTCCTCCAGCACGGCGTACCACTGAATCACCGGGACCTTCTCCTCGCGGCCGATCGCGGCGATGCGCTCGTTGAGGTCCTCGATCGGCCGGTAGGCCGCCGGGTAGCCGCCGTTCCAGGGCAGCAGCTCGACGATCGCCACCCGGAGGCCGAGCTCCTTGCCGCGCCGCACCATGGCACGCAGGTTGGCGGCCGCTCCCTCCGGCGGTAGGCCCTGCGCGAGGTCGTTGACTCCGCCCTGCACGATCAGCACGTCGGCGCCCTCGGCGCAGTCGTCTAGGCGCCGGGCTATTTCGTCGGTGCGCTGGCTGTTGATCCCACAGTTGCGAAAGCGCGTGCCGGGCAGCGCGCGCTCGGCCCAGTGGGCGTATTGGCTGCGCTCGTCGAGCTCCGCGATCTGCGAGCGCACGGCGGGGTCGGGATCCCATAGCGGAGTGCCGGCGGTGATCGAGTCGCCCAGGGCGGCGACCACGGTGGCGCCGCCGCGCGGGTCGGTGGCCGGCGCATCGTCGCCGCCGCCGCAGCCGCAGACCAAGGCCACGACCAGGAAAAGACTGGGGATAACCGCACGTCCAACGGCCTGCTGGCCCCAGTGTTCGGCGGTCTCACGCTGGGACCCTGGCAGGCATGAACTCGATGAGCACAGATACATCTTCCAAGCGCTGGTCCGCCGGACGCATTGCCGCCGTCGTGACCGGCTCTCTTGCCAGCCTGTTGGCCATCGGTCTCCTGGGACTTGGGGCCGTCGCGCTGTGGGGGAACAGCCAAAAGGACGAGAAGGGCTATCTCTCCACCGACACCGAGCGGTTCGGCGCCGATACGCGTGCGCTGGCCACCGAGAACCTCGACATCGACCTGACGGAAACGGATTGGATTGCCGACTCGAGCGATCTCGGCGAGGTCCGCCTGGAGGTCGCGCCATCTGCCGGCAAGCCGGTGTTCGTGGGGATCGCGCGGACCGACGAGGTCTCCTCGACCTGCGCGACGTCGCGCACACAACGGTCACCGACGTCGACTCGAACCCGTTCGAGGCGAGCTACAGCCCCACCGCAGGGGAGCGCAAGCCCGCCCGCCCGGCCGAGGCGGGCATCTGGGCCGCGTCGTCCCACGGTACGGGCATCCAGACGCTCAATTGGGACATCGACGACGGCAACTGGTCCGTCGTGGTGATGAACGAAGACGGATCGCCCGGCGTGTACGCCGACATCGGTG
>CAVSJF010000028.1:0-62901 GCA_963728155.1 uncultured Thermoleophilaceae bacterium
ACCGTCGAGCGGGCCCTCGAGCTCTACGGCCCGCCGGTATACGTGCGCAAGGAGATCGTCCACAACAAGCACGTGGTCGAGCAGCTGCGCGAGCGCGGCGCGATCTTCGTCGACCAGGAGACCCAGGTGCCCGAGGGCGAAACCGTCGTCTTCTCCGCACACGGCGTGGCGCCCAGCGTGCACGCCAACGCGGAGGCCCGCTCCCTCAAGACGATCGACGCCACCTGCCCGCTCGTGACCAAGGTGCACGTGGAGGCGAAGAAGTTCGCCGCCGAGGGCTACACGATCGTGCTCGTCGGCCACGAGGGCCACGAGGAGGTGGAGGGCACGATGGGGGAGGCGCCGGAGCACTTCGTGCTCGTGGAGACCGAGGAGGACGTCGACAACCTCGAGCTTCCCGATCCCGACCGCGTGGCCTTCCTCACCCAGACCACGCTGTCGGTCGACGAGACCGATCGCATCGTCCGCCGCCTGCACGAGCGCTTCCCCAACATCACCGGCCCTAAGTCCGACGACATCTGTTACGCCACGACCAATCGCCAGCTGGCCGTGCGCCAGATGGCCGGCCAGTGCGATCTGGTGCTGGTGATCGGATCGAGCAACTCTTCGAACTCGAACCGGCTGGTCGAGGTGGCTCGCGACTTCGGCGCCGAATCCCACCTGATCGACAACGAGACCCAGGTCGAGGAGTCGTGGCTCGAGGGCAAGCGGGTGGTGGGGATCAGCTCCGGAGCGAGCGCTCCCGAGGAGCTGGTGCAGCGCCTGATCGAGTTCTTTCGCGAGCGCGGGACCGAGGACGTTTCGGAGTTCGAGGTGGTTCAGGAAGACGTGCGCTTCATGCTGCCAAAGGAGATCCGCAACGCCATGGCGGCGCGCCCGCTGCCCACGCTCAGCTGAGGCGCGAGCGCACCTGAGCGAGGTCATGGTCGGCGAGTCCGCCCCGGCGCAGTTCCCCGGCCACGTCGAGCGAGGCCAGGGTCGTGACGATCACCTCGGCGGCCGACGTGCCCCTCGGCGCTCAGGAACTCGGCGGCGTCCTGGTCCGGTAGGCACTCGTTGCTGACGCAGTACTCGGCGGCCACGTCCTCGGGCGCAACCCCGGCAAGCGTGAGCAAGAGCATGGCGATCTGACCCGTTCGGTCGCGCCCCCAACGGCAGTGGAACACCACGCCGCCGGGCCGCGCCCGGGCGATTGCCGTGATCACCCGGGCGCTGCGGTCGGGAAAGCGCTCGAGGTGAGCGCGGTAGTAGAGCGGGGTGGCGTACTCCGGTGAGCTGTACCAGCGATCGCGGTCCTCGTCGGCGAGCGTGTCGTCGAGCGGTAGATGGACGGTGGTCAGCTCGTCTGGGCGCCGAGCGACGTCGCCCCCGAGCTCGTCGGGGTTGCGCAGGTCGATGACGGTGCGAACTCCGTACGCCGCCAGGGCCGCCCAGCCGGCCTCGGTCAAGCCGGCGACGCAGTCGGCCCGGACGATCGCTCCCCGGCGCGTCCGGCCGCCGCCGACGGTGGGAAGGCCGCCGAGATCGCGAACGTTCCGGCAGCCTTCCCATTTGAGTCGGCGAATCGACACCTACTGGTCGGGCTCACCCCACTCGCCGTTCTGCAGCCAGAACAGCTCCCGCGACGCGAACGCCGTGTTCGGGAAATCCGAGAACAACCCGTCCACGCCTGCCTCGTAGAAGCGCAGGTACTCGTTCACCGGGTTGCCCACGTAGTCGGAGGCCAGCCGGCCCTGTTCGTTTCGGAACGTGTAGGGATGCACCAGCAGTCCACGCTCGTGGGCCCGCGCGACCAGGTCGGTGGGCGGCAGGAGCTCCCGGTCGGTGTCGTTCACGACACCGTCGCCGTTGGCGTCGCCGGCGGTGCCGTCGGGCTTGACCACGATCGCCTTGCTGCTGATGATGTACGGCTTCCACGGGCCGATGCCGTCGGCGTACTTGGCCACCTCGTCGAGGCCCTCGTCGGTGGCGAAGAACCCGAACGTGCGGGCCAGCAGCTCGGGATCTCCCGAAACGGTCCAGTCGTAGGGCCGGTCCAAGGGCGCGGTGTAGTCCAGCGAGCCGTCCACGTTGAGGTCGTTGGCGTCGACCAGCTGAACCAGCCGCACGTTCGTCCGGCGGTTGAGCCACTTGAGGTTCGACTGCTCGAAGCTCTGGATGAACACGGGAGCCCCGCGGCGATTCCAGCCCGCCTTTTCGAGGGCGGCGAGGAGCCGTGGCTCGAGCCTCAGGCCGAGGTCCTTGTGGTAGGTCGGATGCTTGGTCTCGGGGTAGATGCCGATCTTCCGGCCGGTGCGCGCCGACCAGCGCTTGGCCAGCTTGATCACCTGCTCGAACGTCGGAATCTTGTAGCGCCCGTTGAACTGCTGGGGTCGGTTCGCAAAGGGCTGGACGGCCCTGAGCGTGCGGATCTCGGCCAGCGTGAAGTCCGAGGCGAAGAAGCCTGTGACAGGGGCGCCGTCGAGCATCACCGTCCGCTCGCGGTCGGCGAACTCGGGATGGTCCGCCACGTCGGTGGTGTCAACGATGTTCGGCTCGTGGCGGGCGATCAGATAGCCGTCCTTGGTGGCCACGAGGTCCGGCTCGATGTAGTCCGCGCCGAGCTTGATGGCGAGGGCGTAGCCGGGCAGTGTGTGCTCGGGGAGGTAGCCGCTGGCGCCGCGGTGGCCGATGACCAGCGGGTTCGGCTCGCTGGTGGCGGACGCGGTGGCGGGGACCAGGCCGGCGAGGACGGCGGTCAGCGCAAGCAGGCCGACGCTAAGTCTCTTTCTCACGTAGGGCTCCTTCGGATTGAGGGAGCGGGCAGCGTACGTTCAAGGGCCCGCGGGGGGCAAGGGGGGAAACTGGACGCCATGCAGGCGCAGTCCGGGCGACGACGCCTCTACCAGGCCGTCGACCTCGTAGAGGCCCGGCTCCACGTCCGCTCCCGAGAGGACGGCGAAGGCGCCCCCGGCGTGAAACGTGAACGAGGCCGCGGCGCCCGCGTCGGAGGCCTCGATCCAGTCCTCGCCGTCGTCCCAGTCGCGCACCAGCTCCAGCCGCTCGCGATCCGCGGGGAGGGTGATGTCCGCGGTCTGGGGTTCCAGCAGCACCCCCGGCTCGTCCTCGGGCCGAAGCGCGGCCATGGGCTCGCGCGAGACGCCCACGTGCTCCTGGATCGCCAGCTCGCTCTCCAGGTAGTCGCCCTCGCCGTAGTGGATGTAGGCGAGCTTGCCGGTGCGGTCGAAGAGGTAGCGGCCAGGCCAGCCCATGTTGCCGTAGAGCCTCCACACCTCGAGGCCGGGGTCGAGCAACACGGCATAGCGAACCTCGAGCCTCTCCACCGCGCGCTCGACCAGGTCGCGTGAGCGCCCGAAGGAGTAGCCGGGCGAGTGAACGCCGATCACGCGCAGACCCGCGTCGTGATAGCGCGCGTGCCATTCCTTGAGATAGGGCATCGTGCGCAGGGAGTTGATCCGCGCGAAGTCCCAGAACTCCACCAGCACAGGGCCTCGGCCCATGAGGGTGTTCATGCGCAGGAACGCGACGTTGAGCCAGTCCAGGCCCGGGGGGAACTCGGGTGCGTAGATCTGCGCTTCGGGAGGCGGCCTCATGGCGACCGCAACCATAGGCCCGCAATCGTGTTATAGGGTGAGCTTGCCCGCCCCGCGGGCAAGTTTCGGTTGTCGTGGCAGCTAAGAATTACCCCTCAGGAGGAGGAATGCGAAAGCTTTGGATAGCGGTGGTCGGCGCGCTCGTGATCTCGGTCACGGTCGCCGGAATCGCTAGCGCAGTCAATACGTACGAGGTTCCCAAGAGCCTCATTTCAGTCAAGCCCGGGGCGAAGGGCAGCGCGGCCAAGCCGGTGCCGGCCCAGCTCAAGTTCGGCTACACGGTCGGCGACACCGAGAACCTGCGTCCGCAGGTGATTCGGGAGTACCGCATCGCCGCCGAGGGCCTGCAGAGCTACCCCAAGAGTCATCCGACCTGCACCTGGGAGCAGGCGAACCGGCCCATCAAGATCGCGTCGGCCTGCAACAAGGCGATCGTCGGCAAGGGCACCATCGAGAACTTCGCCGGTGCCTCCAACGACCGTTCGCAGAAGCTGCCGTGCAACGTCAAGTTGACGCAGATCAACATCTCGAGCGGCGACCCGGCCTTCCCCAAGACGGTGGCGCAGGTCAAGCGTCGGGGCGGTATGGCCGTCCGCATCGACACCGATCCGCCGGCCTGCCCGATTCCGGTGCATTCGTCGCTGGCGGCGCCGTTCTACGACGTGAAGCTCGAGGGCATCTCCACCGCGGAGCTGCGCTTCACGGTGCCGGACACGCTCGCTCATCCGGGCGGCCTGGACAACGCCGTAGTGAAGGTCACCACGACCATCAACAAGATCAAGGGCAAGGCGAAGGTTAAGGGCAAGGAGCGCACGGTCGGCTTCTACTCGGCCGTCGGCCGCAAGGGCGCCACGCGCACGGTGCGCGTGACGTTCATCGACGAGTCGGGCGCCAAGTTCACCGCGACGCAGAAGGAGTAATCCTCCACGGCGTCAGCCGGTTCAGTTTGCGACGGGGCGCCTACGGGCGCCCCGTCGTCGTTCAGGAGGCGATCGCGTCGAGGATGTGGGGTGACACCCAGATCTCGATAGCTGCGCTGGCCAGCAGAACCGGAACGGCCACCGCTACGGTGACGAACGTGGCCGCGAGCAGGTTCTGCCACTCGCCCCGGCGGCTGGCGATCATCCACGCCGCGAGCGGGAGGAAGAGAGCCACGAGCTCCGGCAGGGCGTGGGGAGCGAGCGCCAGCAGCAGCACCCCGGGCGTGGTGCCGAGCTGCTCGGCCACCGAGGCCGTGCCACCGCCGATCACGTAGGCCTGGGTGCTGAGCGAGAAGGCGGTGGCGCCGACCACGAAGGCGATGGCCAGCGGACCCGCCTTCTCGTGGACCCAGCGCGAGACGCCGCTGCGATTGGCGGCCGAGAGCGGCAGCGAGCTGCCCGCGATGAAGCCCGCCACGCAGGCCAGCGCGTGCAGCGCGAGGACGAGGGAGTTGCGGTAGAGCACGGCGAGATACTGAGCGAGGCCGGCGTCCTCATTGAAGCCGGGGATCAGGTACATGATCGTGGCGTCGGGAGTGGTCAGCCGGGCGATCGAGTAGACCGCGCCCAGCAGCGCCATCGTGATCAGCACGCTCAGGGCAAGCCAGGGTCCAACGACCTTGGCGGGCTCGTCGTTCCAGCGCCGGAGCGCCAGCTTCGTGTCGGCCATCCCCTGAACGAGGACGAGATCGTTGGCGCTCACTATTCAGGCATCGGCACCCGAACGCGCGTGGTTGAGCCGGTACCCTCGCGCCCGTGACCACCTGGGACTACACGACCACCGTTATCACCCACGGCCTGCTCGGTCGCAAGGCGGAGGAGCTCGACCGCCAGGAGTTCGAGCGGGCGATGAACGAGCTCGGCGCTCAGGGCTGGGAGCTGGCCACCGTCTTCTTGGAGGTCGCGCTGCACCGCGAGAAGGACGGGCACGTGCTGGTCTTCAAGCGCCGCCACGACTGAGTCGCGGCGGCGGTCTGCCGCCGCCTAGCCGATGGAGCCGATCATCTCGAGCTGAATCAGACGGTTCAGCTCGACCGCGTACTCCATCGGCAGCTCCTTGGTGACCGGCTCGATGAAGCCGTTCACGATCATCGCCGCCGCTTCCTCCTCGGAGAGGCCGCGAGACCGCAGGTAGAAGAGCTGCTCGTCGGAGATCTTGCCGACCACGGCCTCGTGGGCGACGGTCACGTGCGGGTTCTGGATCTGGATGTCGGGCCAGGTGTCCGAGCGCGAACGGTCGTCCATCATCAGGCCGTCGCACTGCACGTGGGCCTTGGAGCCCTGCGAGTTGTGGCCCATGCGGACGAGGCCGCGGTAGCCCATGATCCCGCCGTCCTTGGAGATGGACTTGGCCAGGATGTTCGAGGTGGTGTTGGGCGCTAGGTGGACTACCTTGGCGCCGGTGTCCTTCCACACGTCGCCGCTCGCCACGCCGACGTTCAGGTGGTCGGCGCGCGCGCCCTCCCCGATCAGGAACGAGCCCGGGTAGAGCATGACCTTCTTGGCCCCCATCGACCCGCCGACCCACTCGACGGTGCCGTGGGCCTCGACGATCGCCCGCTTGGTGTTCAGGTTGAACACGTCCTTGGACCAGTTCTGCACCGTCGTGTAGCGCGCCTTGGCGCCCTCCTTGACGAAGATCTCCACCACGGCCGAGTGCATCGAGTTCATCGAGTAGGTCTGCGCCGTGCAGCCCTCGATGTAGTTCACCTCGGAGCCCTCGTCGGCGATGATCAGCGTGTGCTCGAAGGTGCCCTCGCCCGAGCCCTCCATGCGGAAGTAGGCCTGGAGCGGAAGGTCCACCTTCACGTCCTTGGGCACATAGAGGAACGAGCCGCCCGACCACACCGCGCCGTGCAGCGCCGAGAACTTGTTGTCCTGCGGCGGCACGCACTTGTTCATGAAGTACTCGCGCACCAGGTCGGGGTGCTCCTGCACCGCCGTATCCATGGCCATGAAGATGATTCCCTGGTCGGCGTACTCCTTCTTGAGCCCCTCGTAGAAGGGCTCCGTGCGCCACACGCCCACCACGCCGGCGAGGTGCTCGCGCTCGGCCTGGGGGATGCCGAGCTTCTCGAAGGTCTCCTTCTGCTCGTCGGGCACGTCGTCCCAGGAGTCGTAGCGGCCCGCTTCGGGCGGCGACCAGAGAACAAGCTGCGTGAGATCGAGGTCCGAGAGGTCCACGCCCCAGGTCGGAATCGGCTTGCGCTCGAAGATCTCGTAGGACTTGATCCGCTTCTCGCGCATCCATTCGGGCTCGTCCTTGATGCGGGAGAGCTCGTCGATCACCTCGCGCGAGATTCCCTTCTTGGCGACGAGCTGTCCCTGCTCGTTCTCCTTGATCGCGCTGGGCTTCTGAATGCGGGTCTTGTCGGTGGCTGCCACGGACCCAATACTAGCGGTCCCGGTGGTTACCCGACCCGCCAGGTCGGAGTTCTGGGGGACTATTTTTCGAGACCATGGCATCCGTCGCGGGCGATTACGACTACGAGCGCCACGGCCAGGGCTACACCGCCCAACGCCGCACCGATCCCAGCATCGCCGCGCTGGTGCGCGCCGCGCTCGGGGACGCGCGGACCGTGCTCAACGTGGGCGCCGGCGCCGGCTCCTACGAGCCCGAGGACCGCCACGTGCTGGCCGTCGAGCCCTCACCGGCGATGCGGGCGCAGCGCCCCGTTCACCTGTCCCCCGCGATAGACGCGGTGGCCGAAGCCCTGCCCTTCGACGACGACTCGGTCGACGCCGCCATGGCCACCATCACCGTGCACCAGTGGCCCGACGCGGCGAAGGGGCTCAGCGAGATGCGCAGGGTGGCGCGCGGTCCCGTGGTCGTGCTGACCTTCGACGGCGAGGCGCTTCACCGCTTCTGGCTCGCTGACTATGTGTCCGAGCTGCTCGAGCACGAACGCCGCCGGATGCCCGCGCTCGAGACGATCTGCTCGGCGCTGGGGCCGGGCACCGAGGTCCAGACCGTGCCCGTGCCCTTCGACTGCCTCGACGGCTTCAGCGAGGCCTTCTACGGTCGCCCGGAGCGCTTCCTCGACGACGAGGTGCGCGGATCACAGTCGTTCTGGGGCTTCGCCGAGCCCGGCGTCGAGGACGGCTTCGTGGCAAGTCTGCGCGCGGACCTGGCATCCGGAGCGTGGGACGACCGCCACGGCGCCCTGCGCGCCCAGCCCTTCTACGAGGGCTCGCTGCGGCTCATTCGGGCCACGACGGATCGCCCGTCGTAGCGCCGCGCATGACCTTCAGCGGCAGCAGGGCGCACTTGCGGCGAGTGGGGGAGATCGCGATGCCCAGCTGGTCGATCGCCCACTCCGCATCGAGGTGCTCGACCTCGTCCACCGGCATGCCGATCAGCTCATCCGAGCTGATCGACGCCGACGCCTGCGAGATCGCACAGCCGTGCCCGTGGAAGCGCAGGTCCTTGACCCTGCCGTCCTCGACCAGGATGTGGACGCCGAGCTCGTCGCCGCAGAGCGGGTTGTGATCGTGGAACTCGAGGTCGTGGGGCTCGAGCTCGCCGAAGTTCCGCGGGTTCTTGTAGTGGTCGAGGATGTAGTCCCGGTACAGGGCATCCATCAGAGGCCAAAAACCTCCCGGCCCTTGGCCAGCGCCTCCACCAGCCGGTCGACCTCGTCGCGCGAGTTGTAGACGCTGAACGACGCGCGCGCCGTCGCGCCTACGCCGAGCGTGCGCATGAGCGGCTGCGCGCAGTGGTGGCCGGCGCGGATGCAGACCGCCTCGCGGTCGCACAGCTCGGCGATGTCGTGGGGGTGCATCCCCTCGATGGCGAACGAGATCACTCCGCCGCGGCGCTCGGCGTCGGGGGGTCCGAACACGGTGAGGCCCTCGACCTCGGGCAGGCGCTCGAGCGCGTATGCCGTTAGCTCGCGCTCGTGGGCGCGGACGTTCGCCATGCCGAGCGCGTCCAGGTAGTCGACGGCAGCGCCGAGGCCCACGGCCTCGGTCACGTCGGAGGTGCCGGCCTCGAACTTCCAGGGGAGGTCGTTCCAGGTGGACGACTCGCGCTCCACCCGCTTGATCATGTGCCCGCCGCTCAGGAACGGCGGCATCTCCTGCAGGAGGTCGCGGCGGCCGTGCAGCAGGCCCAGCGTGGGCCCGAGCGCCTTGTGCCCGGTCCAGGCGTAGAAGTCGATGTCGAGCTCGGTGAGGTCGACGGGCAGCTGCGGCACCCCCTGCGCGCCGTCCACGACGGTCACCGCCCCCGCGGCGCGGGCGCGCCGCACGATCTCGGCGATCGGGTTGACCGTGCCGAGCACGTTCGACACGTGGGCGACGGCCACCAGCTTGACCCTCCCCTCGGCGAGTATCGAGTCGAGCTGCCCGAGCGCGAGCTCGCCGCCGTCGGTGACCGGCACGTAGCGCAGCCGAGCGCCGCGTTCCTCGCACAGGATCTGCCAGGGAACGATGTTGGAGTGGTGCTCCATCTCGGTGATGAGCACCTCGTCGCCCTCGCCAACGTTGCGCCGGCCCCACGAGTAGGCGACCAGGTTGATCGACTCGGTGGCGTTGAGGGTGAAGATCGAGCACGCCGGCTCCCAGTTGACGAAAGCGGCGATGCGCTCTCGGGCGCCCTCGAACGCGTCGGTCGACTCGCGCGCGAGCTCGTAGACGCCCCGGTGGATCGGCGCGTATGAGTGGCGCTGGAAGTGGTCCATCGCCTCGACCACCTGGCGCGGGCGCTGCGAGGTGGCGGCGGAGTCCAGGTAGGCCACTCGGCGGCCGTTGAACTCCCGCGCGAGCACGGGGAAGTCCGCGCGGACGTCGACCAGCGGCTCGGCCAGCGTGGCCATTAGAGGGCCTCCGCGCGCTCTCCGATGAACTCGCGCACCTGATCGCTGGCGCTGTCGAGCTTCTCGGCGATCCGACGGCGCACCAGGTCCTCCAGGCCCGGGTCGTCCAGGCGCTGCACGACCTCCTCGAAGTACCCCTCGACCAGCACGCGCACCGCCTCGGCGCGGGACACCCCGCGGGTCATCATGTAGAAGATCTGCTCGGGGTCGAGCTCGCCCACGGTGCCGCCGTGCGAGGCCCTGACGTTGTCGACCTCGACGATCAGCGAGGGGATCGCGTCGCCCTTGGCCCGGGGCGATAGCAGCATCTGGTGGGTCTGCAGGTAGGTGTCCACCTCGGTGGCCTTCGGGATGATGTGGATCAGGCCCTCGTAGGACGCGCGCGAGTCGCCGGTGAGCACGCCCTTCCAGACCGTGTCGCCGGTGGTGTGCCCGGCCTCGTGGCGGTCGGAGGTGAACAGGTCCAGGTGCTCGTCGCGCTCGGTGAAGTAGAGCCCGGAGTGCTTCATGTCCGAGCCCTCTCCGGCGGTGATGATGTCGAGCGTCTGCTTGGTCAGGCGCCCGCCGAGGTGGATCGGTACCCACTTCACGCGGGCGTCGCGGCCGATGTCCACCCGCCGGGTGGACAGGTCATAGACCTCGCCGCGGCCCCAGTCCTGGTAGTGGGCCACGTCGACCTGGGCGCCGGTCTTGGCGAACAGCTCGAACGATCCCGCGTGCAACGCCTGGCCCTCGAAGTCGGGAGCGAGGAAGAACTCACGGATGCGGCATTCGGCGTGCTCGCCCACGATGGCAAGCGTGTGGGCCCACTGCGCGGTGCCGGGCTCGTCGATCAGCCACACCACCTGGATCGGCTTCTCGATCTTGAGGTTCTTGGGCACGTGTATGAACACGCCGCCCGTCCAGAAGGCGGCGGAGCCGGCGGCGAACTTGTCGCCCTCGAACGGCATCCGCTGACCCAGGTGCTCTCGAACCAGCTCGCCGTGCTCCTCCACGGCCTGCTCGAGCGGCATCACGGTGATGCGGTCGTCGCTCACGTCGGTGTGGACGACGCTGGCCCCGCGCTGGACGATCAGCGCCGAGTGCTCCTCGTCGCCGAGGTCGAGCTCGGGCAGCCCGGGCTCGTAGCGCCTGGACTCGAGCGCGTCGAGGTCGAGGCCGCGCAGCGAGGTGGTCCAGAACCCCGAGCGGCGCCAGGTGGGGGTGTCCTCGCGCTCGTAGACCTCCAGCGCGGCCTTGCGGCGCTCTTCGAGGAACTTAGCCGGCACTTGCGGCAACCTCCTCGCGAACCCACTCGTAGCCCTTGTCCTCCAGCTCGCTCGCCAGCTCGGGGCCGCCCTCGCGGACGACGCGGCCGTCGATCAGGATGTGCACGAAGTCAGGATTGACGTAGTCGAGGATGCGCGTGTAGTGGGTGATGATCAGAAAGCCGCGCTCGGCGCCGCGCATCGCGTTCACGCCGTCGGAGACGATCCGCAGAGCGTCGATGTCGAGCCCCGAGTCGGTCTCGTCGAGCACGGCGAAGTCGGGCTGGAGCATGGCCAGCTGGAGGATCTCGGCGCGCTTCTTCTCGCCGCCGGAGAAGCCCTCATTGAGGTAGCGGCTGGTGAAGGCGCGGTCGATCTTCAGCAGGTCCATGTTCTTGCCGAGAAGCTGGCCGAACTCCTTGACCTTGATCGGGTCCTCGCGCTTGGCGTTGATCGCCATGCGCAGGAAGTTGGCCACCGACACCCCGGGAATGGTGGCCGGGTACTGAAAGGCCATGAACAGGCCCGCCTTGGCACGCTCGTCGGGGTCGGCCTCGGTCAGGTCCTCGCCGTTGAGCAGGATGCGCCCTTCGGTGACCTCGTAGTTGGGGTTGCCCATGAGCGTGTTCGCCAGCGTCGACTTGCCCGAGCCGTTGGGGCCCATAAGGGCGTGCGTCTCGCCCTTGTTCACGACGAGGTCGACGCCGTGGAGGATCTCGCGCTCCTCGATGCGGACGTGCAGGTTCTCGATTTGGAGTGTCATACGGGGGTTGGTGCCTTCCTGAGCGGCTGGACGAGGTCGTCCAGCGTCATCTCGTTCAAGGTGCGGACGATGGACCCCTGTACGCGGGTCCATAGAAGCTTCGTGGGGCAGGGCTCGCTGCCCTCGCGCGAGCAGGTGAGCACGCCGTCGGCGTCGGCGGTGATGCACTCGATCGGGGCGATGTCGCCCTCGAGCGCGGACACCACCTCGGCCATGCTGATGTCCACGGGCGCCCGGGCGAGCGTGTAGCCGCCGTGTGCGCCGCGGCGCGACTCGACCAGGCCGGCCTTGCGCAGGCGCTGGACGAGGTGCTCCAGGTAGGCCAGGGGCAGGCCCTCGGCGTCGGCGATCGTGCTGAGCGAGATCGGCCCCTCGTCGTCGCTCTTGGCGAGATGGGCCATCACGCGCACGCCGTACTCGGCTTTGGTGGAGAACATCATCCGGGGTTAAATCCTACCTGGTCGGTCGGAGAAGCCGCCGGGCGTTGCTACTCGTCGCTGAGCAGCCGTAGATCGTGGGCCAGGCGTTCGGGCGTGGCCTCGAAACCGGGGTATCCCACGCGCTGGAAGCCGCGCTTGTCGATCAGCGTGAAGCGCGCCTGGTGCTCTTGCGTGACGGTCTGGGGGGCGATGTAGAAGCCGTTCCACAGCGGCCGCAGCTCGCGGCGGCTGCCGAGCACGAAGTCCATCCGGCCGGTCACCCGCTGCTCGGCCAGAAACGCCTGGGCGCTCTCCGCGGTGTCGCGCGGCGGGTCGACGGCCACGGCCAGCGCGGGCACGTCCTCACCCAACTCGTCGAGGGCCCCCCGGACCGTCTGGGCCTGAGCCGGGCAGGTGTCGTCGCAGTTGGTGTACAGGAAGGTCACCACCACCGGCCGGCCGCGCAGCTCCCGCATCGAGACGGTCTCGCCGTCCTGGTTCTTCAGCTCGAAGTCGGGCGCGCGCAGGCCCCTGGGCATCACTGCGCCCTCGAAGCGGGTGCCTGCCGTGGCGACCTCGTCGCCGGCGTCGTCGCGCGAGCGAGCGGCGAGGAGCACGGCCCCGAAGGCGAAGAGGGCAACGAGGAAGAGGGCCATGAGGACTCGCCCGTTCACTGCAGGCGAGCGTAGTGGGCCGGTTGCCTAGGGCTCGACCAGTCCGCGCCGGATGGCGTAACGCACCAGCTCCACGCGGTCGCGCATCCCGAGCTTGGCGAAGACGTTGGCGCGGTGGGACTCGATCGTCTTCTCCGAGAGGTTGAGGGTCTTTGCGATCTGGCGGTTGGTGAAGGCCTCCGCGATCAGCTTGACCACCTCGAGCTCGCGTGGGGTCAGCCGGTCGTCGGGCTCGGGCCTGCCGTTCTCGAGCCACTCGTTCATGAGGGTGCGCTGGGCGTCGTCGGAGAGGAACGTCCGCCCGCCGGCCACCGTCCGCACCGCGCCGATGAGATCGGTGTCGGCGGCGCGTTTGAGCACGTATCCGGCCGCGCCCGCCTCGAGGCCCTCGAGGAAGTAGCGCTCGTCGTCGTGCATCGAGAGCAGCAGCACGCGCGTATCGGGCACGTGCGAGCGGATCTCGCGCGCGGCCTGGAGGCCGGTCATGCGCGGCATCGACACGTCCAGCACCGCGACGTCGGGCCGGTGGGCCTGGGTGTTCTCGAGCGCCGCGACGCCGTCGTCGGCCTCGGACACCACCTCCATGTCGGCCTGGCGGTCGATCAGCAGCTTCAGTCCCGATCGGACGATGCCGTGGTCGTCGGCGATCACCACTCGGATCACGCCGAATGAACCCTCAGCGTGACCGACGTGCCGCCGCCCGGCGCCGAGCGCACGTCGAGCTCGCCGCCCACCAGGCGCGCGCGCTCGGCCATGCCGCTGAGCCCGAGCCCCGCGCCCGGCCCCTGCGACCCGGCGCGCGGGATCGCTCCGGGGTCGAAGCCCGCGCCGTCGTCGCGGATGCGAAGCTCGGCCTCGCCGCCCGTGGCCTCCAGGTCGACCTCGACGACCGTGGCTCCCGCGTGGCGCCCGATGTTGGTCAGGGCTTCCTGGGCGACCCGGTAGATGGCGGTCTGGAGGACCTCGGGAAGCTCGTTCGGATCGCCCGCGGCGTGCAAGCGCACCTCGATGCCCGTCCGCGCCGAGAAGCGCTTGAGCTGGGCTTCCACGGCGGGCAGCAGCCCGTGGTCGTCGAGCGCCGAGGGACGCAGCTGGCGGGCCAGGTTGAGCAGCTCCTCCATGGCCTGGTTGACCAGCCGTTTCAGCTCCGCCACCTCGGGCCCGCGCTCGGGCGGCGACTCCTGAGCGAGCGCCTCGAGGCGCAGCAGGATGGCCGTGAGGGCCTGGTTGACCTCGTCGTGCAGATCCCGCGCGAGGCGGCGCCGCTCCTCCTCCTGCGCGCGCATCGCGAGCATTCCCGACCGGCGGCGCTCGTCCTCGATGCGCTCGAGGAGGCGCCTGAAGGAGTGCGACAGGCGGTCGATCTCCTCCACCGGGTCGCGGCGCCCCAGGTCGAGCGGCGACGGCGCGGATGGATCGATCGACTCGATGCTCTCGATCAGGCGCTCGAGCGGTCGAAAGCGGCGCTGGAGCATCCACAGGTTCGTGCACAGGCACAGGACGATGGCCATGGCCAGGATCGCGAACTGCCAGCGCTGCTCCTCCACGTCGAGGTCGAGCCCGGCCGCGAGGCTCGCGGCGAACAGGGTGAGCGCCACAAGCACGACGTTCGCGGCGACCACCTGTCCGATGAGGGAATCGTCGCGGCGCGTCATTCGCGGTCTATGAGGGGATCGGATTGCGGCCATGGGTGTGAAATGGGGTCTTCACCCCATATCGGCACGGGCCGTCCGAGACGACACTGTGGGTAAGCCTTCGGTAGGCGGACGGAACTGCCACCGGAGCTTCCGCAAAGCAACACGCAACTAGGTCTGGGTCTTCCACCGGGGCGCCTCCAACGAGGCGCCCCGGTCCCGTTCCGGGGCGCTACACTTTCTGAAGTATTGAAACTCGACCCGGTTTAGGTGGTTTGCGACAGATGGCCAGCGGCGCGGATGTGGTCCGCAGGATCAAGGAGCAGATCGAGGAGGTGGACCCGAAGGAGGTCCACGACCTCGGCCAGAACGGCAACGGCAACGGTGCCGTGATCGTCGACGTGCGCGAACAGCACGAGTTCGAGCAGTCCCACCTACCGGGCGCCGTGCACGTCCCGCGCGGCCATCTCGAGTCGCGCATCGAGGGCGCGGTGAGCGACCGCTCGCAGCGCGTGGTGCTCTACTGCGCCTCGGGCAACCGCTCGGCGCTGGCCGCCCACACGCTGAAGGACCTGCTCGGCTACGAGGACGTCGCCTCCATGCGCGGTGGCATCACCCTCTGGAAGGACCGCGGCTACGACGTCGAGGTACCGCGCTCGCTCACGGCCGAGCAGCGCGAGCGCTACTCGCGCCATCTGCTCGTGCCCGAGGTCGGGCTGGCCGGCCAGATGAAGCTGCTGGACGCCAAGGTGCTGCTGCTGGGCGCCGGCGGGCTCGGGTCGCCCGCCGCCCTCTACCTGGCCGCCGCCGGTGTGGGAACGCTGGGCATCGTCGACAACGACGTGGTCGACCTCTCCAACCTGCAGCGCCAGGTCGCGCACTCCAACGACCGGATCGGAGTGCCCAAGGTCGACTCGGCGGAGATCGCCATCCACGAGATCAACCCCGACGTGAACGTCGAGAAGTACGAGGTCCGCCTCGGCGCCGACAACATCATGGCGATCATCGAGGGCTACGACGTCATCGTCGACGGTCTGGACAACTTCCCCACCCGCTACCTGCTCAACGACGCGAGCGTGCGCACGCGGACTCCGGTGGTCTCGGCCTCGATCCTGGGCTTCGAGGGGCAGCTCTCGGTCTTCCACCCCTACGAAGGCCCGTGCTACCGCTGCCTCTACCCGACTCCGCCGCCCGCGGAGCTGGCACCGTCCTGCGGGGCCGCCGGCGTGCTCGGCGTGCTGCCCGGGGTCATGGGCCTGCTGCAGTCGGTCGAGGTCATCAAGCTGATCACCGGCGCGGGCGACACCATGGCCGGCCGCCTGCTGCTCTACGACGCCCTCGGCACCACGTTCACCGAGCTCAAGGTGCGCCGCGATCCGGATTGCCCGATCTGCTCCCGGGAGCCGGAGGCGATCTCCGACGAGGAGATGGGCGTGTTCCCGGACTACGAGGCCTTCTGCGCCGGCGCCGGGTAGTAGGCTGGCTCGCCGGCTTATGAGCAGCATCAAGATCCCACCCGTGCTCCGGCCCTCGGTCGGCGGCGAGAAGCAGGTCGAGGCGAGCGGCGCGAACGTCGGTGAGGTGCTGCGCTCGCTGGCCGAGCAGCACCCCGCCACCGAGTCGCAGCTCTTCGCCGAGGACGGTGGCCTCAACCGCTACGTGAACGTCTACCTCAACGACGAGGACGTGCGGGTGCTCGAGGGCCTCGAGACCGGGGTGTCCGCGGCGGACACGATCGTGATCCTGCCCGCCATGGCCGGCGGCTCCTGAAGGTTCGCCGCTCCCGCGCCGGGGACGTCGAGGCCTGGTCGCGCCTGTGGGAGGAGTCGGCCCGGGAGGCGTTCGCGCCGCTCCTGCCGGGAGACCACGTGTTCCCCGAATCCAAACCGCAGCGGACGCTGGACCGGTTCGACGACCCCGCCGTCACCAACCTGGTGGCCGAGGACGCCGGGCGGGTTGCGGGATTCACCGTGTGCGGCCCGAGCCGCGATGAGGACGTGGGCGCGGACATCGGCGAGATCCACACGTTCTTCGTGTCGCCCGAGCGCTGGCGCCGAGGCGCGGGCCGCGCGCTGATGGACTCGGCCCTCGACGACCTTCGCCGGCGCGGCTACCGGCGCTGCACGGTGTGGTCCTTCGCAGCGAACGACCGGGCCAACGCGTTCTACGAGGCCTGCGGCTTCGCCCGCGACGGGGCCGAGCGCACCGAGGAGACGTGGGCTCACCTTCTCGAGGTGCGCTACCGGCAGGCCCTGACGTAGCCTCCCGGGCGTGAAGCTCACCAACCTCCACGGCGTCGAGCCGTTCACCACCCTCGACGGCTCGGAGATCCGCGAGGTGGCCGGCGTTCCCACCGGCAACGCCGTGAATCAGAGCCTGGCCGAGGCAACGGTGGCGCCGGGCGGGGAGACCCAGGAGCACTTTCACCCCGTCACGGAGGAGATCTACTTCTTCACGCACGGGCGTGGCCGCCTGCGCGTGGGGGATGAGCTGCGCGATGTGGAGCCCGGAGACACGGTTGTGATCGCTCCCGGGCTGCGCCACAAGCTGTGGAACCGGGGCGCCGAGCCCCTGCGGCTTCTGTGCTGCTGCGCCCCGGCCTACTCGAACGAGGACACCGTTCTCACGGAGTAGGCTGGGCGGCCATGGCGGCTGTGCCCTTCCCGCTCGAGCCCGAGCGCCAGGCCTTGCTCGTCGTCGACATGCAGAACGACTTCGTGCGTCCCGGGGCGCCTCAGGAGGTGCCGGATGCGCGTGTGACCATTCCGGTGATAGCGAAGTTGCTCCGGGCCTTTCGCGCCGCGGAACGGCCGGTGGTGTTCACCCGTTTCAGCGCCGGACCGGAGCGCACCCTGCTGTGGAGCTGGTCACCCCAGTGCGGGCCCCAGCTGCGTTCGTGCTGGCCTGGCGTGTCGCGCGTTTACGACGACGGGGAGGAGCTCGTGGGCCACGATGTGATTCCCGAGCTCGAGCCGCTCGATGGGGAGACCGTGGTCGACAAATACGGCTACGGCTCCTTTCACAACACCATGCTCGAGGACGTTCTGCGCGCCCGCTCGGTCACACAGGTCGTGGCCGTGGGCACGGTCACTCAGATCTGTGTGGAGGAGACGGTGCGGGAGGGCTTTCACCGCGGCCTCGAGATGGTCATGGTCCGCGACGCGGTGTCGTCCTTTGACCCCGAGCTTCATCGGGCGACGCTGCGCAACATCGAGATGAAGTTCGGGCGCGTCGAGGCGGCGGAGAGGGTGGTGGCGGCGCTGAGCCTAAAGCCGAGCGGCCATCTTCCGATGCAGGACAGGTGGAGCGCCGCCCCCGCGACCTGAGCGTGCCGCACCTGCGCGATCTGCTGAAGCCCAGGTCGGACCCCTACGAGGGCATGGACCTGGAGCCGTCGCGCCGGGTGGGCGGAGTGTGCTGGGCCTTTGGGGGGCTGGTGAGCACGCTGCTCGTGCTCGTGGCCCCGCCGACCGAGGCGATAGGTGAGGCGGGCTGGTTCGTGGCTCTGTTCGTGAACGCGCTCTCCTATGCCGGCGCCTTCCTTCTCCTGCGCCCCGGCTCGCGCGTGGGATTCGGCGGCCTGCTGGCGTGCTCGTACCTCGCGATCGCACAGATCGCCATCGCCGAATGGCTGGCCGGGGGCAACGACACGCCCTACCACCTCCTCTACCTGGTCGCCGCGATTCTCCCGCCCTCGGTGCACCCGCCGCGGCGCGCGGGCGCGCTGCTCGTAGCGAGCGTCGTCGCCCTGGGGGCGCCGCTGGCCTACGAGACCTCCACCGCGCTGTGGGCGAGCGAGATCCTGCTGCAGGCGGCCTTCACCTGCCTGTTGGCCCTGATTGCCTGGGCGATCGTGCACGCCGCCCGCCAGATGCGCATCGACCTCCTGGCCAAGACCCGGGCCGACGACCTCACCGGACTGGGCAACCGGCGCGCCTTCGACGAGTCGCTCGAGGTCGAGATGGACCGGCGCGAGCGCTACGGGGGGAAGCTCAGCCTGCTCCTGCTCGACCTCGACGGGTTCAAGGCGGTCAACGACCGGCTGGGCCACTTGGCCGGCGATCGCGCCCTGATCAGCTCGGGGAAAGCCCTCCAGGCCGCGGTGCGCAGCCCCGATGCCTGCTTTCGCTGGGGAGGCGATGAGTTCGCCATCCTGCTCGTCGGGAGCGGGATCGACGCCGCCCGGGAGGTTGGGCGGCGGGTCCAGGCCACCGTCGCCGAGCACTGTGAGCTCGACGACGGCTCGACGCTTGCCCTGCGCTTCGGGGCCGCGGAGCTCCACCCCGGCCAGTCCGCGGACGATCTGATGGCGGCCGCCGACGGCGCTCTGCTCGAAGCGAAGGCCGCGCCGTACTACACTTTCTGAAGTGCTTGAGCCGCGTCTCGAGAACCGGCCCTGCGGGGGTAAGTACGGCGACATCGTTCAGGCCATCGGCAACACGCCGTTGGTCGAGCTGAAGCGCCTCAGTCCCAAGCCGGGCGTGCGCATCTACGCGAAGCTCGAGAGCTACAACCCCACCGGCTCGGTCAAGGACCGCGTGGCGCGCTCGATGCTCGAGCGGGCCGAGGGCGACGGGCTCATTTCTCCGGGCCAAACGATCCTCGAGCCCACCTCGGGCAACACCGGCATCTCGCTGGCCATGATCTGCTCACGCAAGGGCTACCCGCTCAAGGTGGTCATGCCCGACAACGTGACCCAGGAGCGCACCCAGCTCCTGCGCATGTACGGCGCGGACATCGTCTACTCGCCCGGCGACCAGGGCTCCAACGGGGCGGTGGCCCGAGCGCTCGACATGGCGGAGGCCGACTCCTCGTATTACATGCCCTACCAGTACGGCAACCCAGCCAACCCCGACGCCCACTACAACGGCACGGCGGTGGAGATCCTCGAGGAGCTCGACGAGGTGCACGCGTTCGTGGGCGGCCTGGGCACCGGCGGGACGCTCATGGGCAACGCCCGCCGGCTCAAGGAGGAGAACGACGAGACGATCGTGGTGGCCGCCGAGCCGCTCCAGGGCGAGCTCGTGCAGGGCCTGCGCTCACTCGAGGACGGCTACATCCCACCGATCATCGACCTCTCGCTGCTCGACCGCAAGATCTTCGTATCCAACCGCGACTCGGTCGTGTGGACCAAGAAGCTGCTCGAGGAGGAAGGGCTGTTCGCCGGCGTCTCGAGCGGGGCGATCGCGGCGATCGCGGCGCGCGTGGCGGGCGAGCTCGACGAGGGCAACGTTGTGTTCGTGGCCCCCGACGACGGCTGGAAGTACCTGAGCTCCGGCGTCTACACCAAGACGATCGAGGAGCTCGAGGCCGAGGGCACGCTCGAGTCCGCCTCTTTCTGGTAGTGCCTAGGGGACAGGCTTGGCCGCGGGCCGCTCTTCGGGCTCGTCGTCATAGTCGTCGTCCGGCCCGGAGATCGACTCCTTGAACTCCCTCATGCCCCGGCCGACCGAGCGGGCCGCCTCGGGCAGCTTCTTGGGACCGAGGATGATCAGGGCCACCACGAGGATCACGATGAGCTCCATGGGACCGGGCGCGGAGATGAAACCGAGCATAGCTATCAGGCTACTCCACGTTCGAAGGCATGGGGAACAGGGGGATCGCCGGCCAGCGGGCGCAGCAGCGCGAGGTGCTGTCCCTCGTTGGCCATGATGCGCGCGGCCAGCGAGAGCAGCAGCGGATCGCCCAGGGTGGACTGGGCCTCGTAGTAGGCGGCAAGCGCCTCCTGCTCCAGCCTCATGGCGAAGCGGACGAAGCCGCGCTGGCTCGCCACCCGGGCCAGGCCGTCGATCTCGCCCGGCGCGGGAAGGGGACGAGGCGTGCCGCCCAGATCCTTCAGTGCGGCGGAGAGGGCGTCGGCGTGGGCCTGCTCCTGATCGCGGAGGAGCCTGGCCAGCCCGGTGGCGCGGCGGTCGAGCAGGCCGGCCTCGGACGCCGTGTCGTAGGCCACCACGGCCGTCTGCTCGAGCCTGACGGCGGCCTCGAGCACGGCCCGGTCGTCGCCCGCCCGGGCCAGCGCCGCGCGCACCGGAGGCAGCGGCGACGCCGACGCGATCGCCACGAAGGCACCGCCGGCGACGAGGCCGCGCCGTGTCGCCTCGCGGCGGCTGAGTGTCTCGAGCATCGGGCTCTAGCTGCCCGACACGAAGGCGTCGGGGGCCGGCGGTTCACCGAGCGCTCCCAGCAGCACGGTGAGGTGCTCGGCCTGGACGGTGGCGATCGCCGAGGCCGTCTGGCGAATGACGGGGTCAGTCAGGCGGGGGCCGTTCTCGAGGTACAGCCTGAGCGCATCCTCCTCGACCCGCGTGGCGAAGCGCAGCACGTCCTCGCGCGACTGCATCGACGGGAAGCCGCGCGAGTACTCCTCGGCGGTCTTGGGCCGATGCGGCGTGCCCCCCAGATCGCGCACCAGACCGGTGAGCTTCGCGGCGTGCGCCTTCTCGTGGCCGAGAAAGGTCTGCGCCAGGGCGAGCACCGGCGCCTCGAGCACCGTGGTCGCCTGGGTGTAGGCGGCGACCGCCGTGAACTCGGTGTCGAGAGCGGCGTTGAGGCGCTGCACGTCGCCCCCGCCGGATATGTCCGCGGTGCCGGCGCCCGTGTCCGAGTCGTCGCGGCCGCACGCCGACGCGAGCGCGGCCGATCCCCCGACCGTGGCGGTCAGGCAAAGGAACCCTCTTCGCGATGTCGCCACGCGCTCTCCCCCGATCATGCTCTCGTGGGCTCCTTCGCCCGCGGAGTCCGAGATGGATCAGTGCTAACGCGCCAGCAGCGGCTCGCCGAGCGACTCCCGCAGCGCCACCTGGTGCTGTGCGCCCGACGCCATGATCGAGCCCAGGGGCTGCAGCAGGTCGGGCGCGGCGAGCGTGGCGAGCACCCGCACGTAGGCGGTCACGGCCTGCTCCTCGAGCCCCAGGGCGAAGCGGGCGAACGAGCGGCGGTCGCCGAGCACCGTCGCGGGCGGGGGCGCCGCGCCGGCGTCGCCGGGCCGGCGGTTCAGCGTCTCGAGGGCCAGTGTGAGCCCGCGCACGTGCTCGCTCTCGTGTTGCAGCAGCCGGCGCCCGAGCGCCGGATCGATGGCGTCGCGGCTGAGAGCCGCCCCGTAGGCCGCCTCCAGACGGCGCTCCAGGGCCAGCAGGGGCTCGAGCTGGCCGGCTTCGCCCGTCTGGGCGTACGCGGAGCCGGTGCCGAGGCCGCCGGCCGCCATTGCGGTGAGAAGAAGCTGACGGCGCGTGGCCTTCACGACGTTCCGGTGACGAAGGCCCGCTGCGCGGCGGGTTCGCCGGCCATGAGCGCCACCACGGCGAGGTCCTCGGCCTCCTCGGCCGCGATCTCGGCCGCCACGCGGCGCTGCCCGGAGTCGGGCAGCGAGCGCAGCGCGTCCAGGTACGCGCGCACCAGGCGCTCCTCGAGGTCACTGGCGAAGTGGAGCGCCGCCGCCTGGTCGGTGAGCCGGGGGAACGTGGGCGCGTACTCGCTCTCCGGACGTCCTCGCGGCGGACTGCCTCCGACGTCGCGCACGAGCTGCGACACCCGCTCCACGTGCGCCGCCTCGCGCCTCCGTATCGCCTCGGCCTGCTCGCGCGCTTCGCCGCGGAGCGCCCGGCCGATCGCCGCCCAGGCGGCCACGCTCGCGTGCTCCAGCGCAACGATCGAGTTCAGGAGGCCCGCGCCCGAGCCCGCCTGGGGAGCGCCCGAGGGCGGCGGATCCTCGCCGCCGCAGGACGCCAGCGCGAGGACGGCCGCGCCGCCGAGCGCGCCGCGGCGGGTGAGCCAAGCTTCCACCGCCCGCACACTAGCCGCGGCTGCGCTGTGCGAGGTGCCGCGCGCCGGGCTGTGGCGGCCTCCCGAAGCGCCGGACCCGCCCGACTAGCCTTCGCCCCGATGAGAATCTCGCGCTCCGGCTGGGAGGAAATGGTCGCGCACGCCCGCGAGGACGCACCCAACGAGTGCTGCGGCTACCTGCGCGCCAGCGACGGAGCGGTCGAGGAGGTGTTTCGGGCGGTCAACGCGCGCAACTCGCCCTACGGCTACGAGCTCGACCCCAAGAGCCTGTTCGCCGTGAACGACCTGGACGACGAGGGCTTCGAGGTGGGCGTCTACCACTCGCATCCGCGCAGCCCGGCCGAGCCGTCGCAGACCGACATCAACCTCGCCAACTACCCGTCCTGGACCTACTGGATCGTTTCCCTCGGCGGCGACGAGCCCGACGTGCGCGCCTGGCGGATCGTCGACGGCCGGGTGGAAGAGGAACCGGTCGAAGTTGGCTGACGAGCCGCTCACCTGCCCCTCCTGTGGGCTGGAGCACGCCGGCCCGGAGTCCTTCTGTCCGAGCTGCGGAATGCCGCTCGTGCCGCCCGGGTCCGTGCCGCTCGAGCAGCCGATGAACGAGGCGCACGGGCGCGCCCGCAAGATCGACCCCCGCTACACCGAGGGTGAACTGGTGCGCGTGGCCGGCGGCCGCAACCAGCCCGAGGCGGAGATGATCCAGGGCCTGCTGCTGGAGGAGGGGGTGCCCAGTGTTCTGCGCCGCAGCGCAGGGTTCGATGTGCCCGACTTCCTCGCCGCGGGCCCGCGCGACGTGATGGTGCCCCAGGCGGGAGTCGAGGTCGCGCGCGAGGTTCTGGGTCAGACCGGCCTGGCAGCTCAGGAGGGCACCGTGCCGCGGCCCAGCCCGCTCAAGCTGCTGGCGGTGATCGGCCTGGGCGGGGCGGGGGCCGCGCTGGTCGCCTGGCTGCTTCAGGGCGGGGGGTAGGATCCGCCGGCATATGGATTTTGCGCCCTCTGACCGTGTAGCTGCCCTCTCAGAACGCGTGCGCGAGTTCATGGAGGAGCACGTCGATCCGGTGGAGGCCGAGGCGCTCGAGGCGCTCGACCGCGAGGTCGCCCCCGGGGTGCCCTACCCCCGGATTCTGGTCGACCTACGCGCGCGAGCGCGCGACGAAGGCCTGTGGAACCTCTTTCTTCCCGACGAGCAGCACGGCCCGGGACTCACCAACTGGGAGTACGGGATGTTGTGCGAGCAGATGGGCCGCAGCGGCGTCGCGCCCATGGTCTTCAACTGCGCCGCTCCCGACACCGGCAACACCGAGATCATGGCCGAGCACGGCACCGACGAGCAGAAGGAGCGCTGGCTCGGGCTCATGCTCGACGGCGAGATCCGCTCCTGCTTCTCCATGACCGAGCCGGAGACGAGCGGCTCCGATCCGACCCAGCTCGCCACGCGGGCCGAGCTCGAGGGCGACGAGTGGGTGATCAACGGGCACAAGTGGTTCACGTCCGGGTACAACGGCGCGTCACTGGCCATCGCGATGGTGGTCACCGACCCCGACGCTCCGCCGCACAAGCGCGCCAGCCAGATACTCGTGCCGGTCGACACGCCGGGCTTCACGGGCGTGCGCCCGGTGCCCGTGATGGGCCACGACGAGGGGCCTGGCCACTGGGAGGTGACCTACGAGGACTGCCGCGTGCCCGCCGCCAACGTGCTGGGCGAGCGGGGCGCCGGCTTCTCCATCGCCCAGGACCGCCTCGGCCCGGGCCGCATCCACCACTGCATGCGCGCCATCGGCTCGGCCGAGCGGGCCTTCGAGATGATGTGCACGCGCGCGCACGAGCGCCACTCCTTCGGCGGCCCGCTGGCCGAGAAGCAGTTCGTCCAGGACTTCATCGCCCAATCGCGCATGGAGATCGACTCGGCCCGGCTGATGGTGCTGCACGCGGCCTGGAAGATGGACACCGAGGGCAAGCGCGCCGCGCGCCAGCAGATCTCGATGATCAAGGTCATCGCCGCGCAGATGCACCAGGCGGTGCTCGACCGGGCCATGCAGGTGCACGGGGCGCTGGGCATGTCCGACGACACGCCGCTGGCCACGATGTGGCGCCAGGGCCGCTGGCTGCGCATCGCGGACGGCCCCGACGAGGTGCACAAGATGGTCGTGGCGCTGCGCGAGCTGAACCGATTCAAGCCCCGAGGCCTGGCGCAAGCGGACGGCTCTGCCGGACGCGAAGCGACGTTCTCGCGTTGAGGCTTAGCAGCGAGCAGGAAGCCTTCGTCGAGGCCATCCGCGACTTCGCGGCGCGGGAGAGCTTCGACCCCGACGAGCCCCACTCCGACGAAGTCGCGGCCCGCATGGGCGAGCTCGGCTGGTACGGCCTGCAGATCCCCGAGGAGTACGGAGGCTCGGGTGGATCGTTTCTCGACGCCACGCTCTTCCTCGAGGAGACCGCCCGCGGCCGCATCCCGGTGGCGGGCTACGGCGTGACTCTGATCGTGGTCGGGGCGCTCAACCGCTTCGGCACCGAGGAGCAGAAGCAGGACTTCTTCGGGCGGGTGAACGCGGGCGGCACGCTGGCCATCGCGATGTCCGAGCCCGAGGCCGGCTCCGACGTGGCCGCGCTGAAGACCCGCGCCCGGCGCGAGGACGGCGAGTACGTTCTCGACGGCGCGAAGATGTGGTGCTCCTACGCCCACAAGGCCAGCCACATCCTGATCGTGTGCCGCACCGGGGCGGGCGAGCGCCACGAGGACATGTCGATGATCCTGGTGCCGCGCGATGCGCCGGGAATGACCCTCACCCCCATTCCCACTCTCGGCGGCGAGGAGACCAACGAGATCCACCTCGACGGCGTGCGCGTGGCCGGGGAAGCGCTGGTCGGCGCCGAGGGGAGCGGCTGGACGCAGCTGATGGCCGGTCTGAACTACGAGCGCACGATCCTGGCCGCCAGCGCGCTCGGGCTCGCGCAGAGGACCTTCGACGACGCCCTCGCCTACGCCAAGGAACGCCGCCAGTTCGGCCGGCCGGTGGGCTCCTTCCAGGCGCTCTCGCACCGCTTCGCCGAGCTGGCCACCGCGCTCGCCCAGGTGCGGCTACTGGTGCGCTGGGTGGCCTCGCTCACCGACGAGGATCCGGGGCGCATGCTGCCCCAGGAGGCGTCGATGGCCAAGCTCGCGGCCACCGAGCTGGCCAAGCGCTGCGCGCTCGAGGGCATGCAGGCCATGGGCGGATACGGCTACGCCACGGAGTACCCGATGGAGCGATACCTGCGATCTGCCGTCGTGGGCACTATCTACGGTGGGACCTCTGAGATCCAGAAGAACATCATCGCCAAGACGCTCGGGCTCTAGCGAACCCTCAAGTTGGCCGGGCTTCCGGCCGATTGAGTCGTATGGCTGAGCGCGTCCCCCGCTGGCCCGAAAGAGCCCCTGCGGAGGAGCCCGCGGGCTTCGGTGATGCCGGCGAGGCCATGCAGGCGGTCTCCCGCCTGCTGGGCACGGCCATCGACGCGGGCGGCCCCAGCGCCGTGGCCGACACCCTGGTGGGCGAGGCGCGCCGCTTCTTTCGCGCACGGAGCACGACCCTGCTCTCGATCGCCGAGCTCGAGGGGCGGGTCGAGGTGGCGGCGATCTCCCCGGCCGGAGCGCCCCGCGACGGCTTCATCTCACTCAGCGAGCTCACCCCCCTGGCTCAGCTTCTGCACTCGCGCGAACCGGCCCGGCGAGTCTTCGGCCCGGAGGCGGCGGCGCTGGCGCGGGCGCTGGGCGCCGACCCGAGCACGCGGACCGCTCTGCTGCTGCCCATGCGGGTGCGCGAGTCGATTCGCCACATACTGGTCCTCACCGACTCCGGCGAGAGGGAGTTCGGCCCCAGCGAGGTGGAGGTCGCGCGCGCGTTCGCCGACGCCGCCGGCGCGGGGCTCGCGCGGCTCGAGCTCGCGGGCGAGCACGCCGCCCTGGCCGCTCGCCAGGCGGCCCTGACGCGCGCGGCCCGGACGCTGAACGAGAGCCTCGATCTCAACCGGGTGCTGGTGCGCATCTGCGAGGAGGCCAGCAGCATTCTCGGGTCGGACTACGCCAACGTCTTCCTGGGCAACGCCACCGATGGGCTGCGCTTCGAGGCCACCTACGGGCTCTCGCCCGAGGTGATCGGGCAGCAGGTCGAGGCCGGCGAGGGGCTCGTGGGCAAGTGCGTGGAGCGCGACGAGCCCATGCTCACCAACGACTACCAGGCGCTTGCCCGCCAGTTGCGAATCCCCGTGTTCGCGAAGGTGCGCAGCTCGCTGGCCGTGCCGATGCACTGGGACGGCGAGACGCGCGGAGCGATCGCCGTGGGCTACTTCGAGCCGGTGCTCGTCACGCGCGAGGACCTGGACCTGCTGAAGGCCTTCGGCGACCTCGCCGCCGTCGCCTGCCGCAACGCCAGCGCCCACGCCGGTCTGGTCCTGGCTGCCCGCACGGATGGGCTGACCGGCTGCCTCAACCACGCCGCGATGCACGACACGCTGCGGCGCGAGCTCGAGCGCTGCCGGCGCACCGGCCATAGCCTGTCGCTCGCCATCGTCGACCTCGACGACTTCAAGCGCGTGAACGAGAGCCAGGGCCACCTGGCGGGCGACGAGGTGTTGCGCCGGGTGGGCCACGCCCTGCGGCAGGCCGTCCGCTCCTACGATCTCGTGGCCCGCTACGGCGGCGACGAGTTCGCGATCGTGGCCATCGACGCCGGCGAGCTGGAGGCGGCCGAGGTCTCCGATCGCGCCATCGAGGGAATCGGGCGCGCGGTGGCCGGCGTGGATCGCTCGGCCCAGGCCTCTTCGGCCACGGCGGGCGTGGCCGAGTGGCAGGCCGGGGAGAGCACCACCGCCCTGATCGCCCGCGCGGATCGCGCGCTGCTGTACGGCAAGCAGCAGGGCCGGCGCAGCGTGGCGGTGCGGTCCTCCGAGCTGCCCGACGACTTCATGCCGGTGGCCACCGGCCGCGAGCCGGTGTTCTCGACGGAGGGCGCCGACGGCACCTGGACCGATCGCGCCCGCGAGCAGACCGAGCGCCTGCGCAAGCGCACGCGCCAACTGGCACTCGCCAACTCCACCGGCACGCGCGTGGCCTCGCTCGGCGAGATGCACGCGATCATCGAAGCCGCGGTTGACGAGCTACACCGCGGGTTCGAGTACTTCCTCTGCGCGATCCTGCGTACCCGCCAGGACGGGTACCTGGAGAGCGTGGCGGCGCGCGGCCCGGGGCTGCAACGCCTGCCGGCGGGACGCTGGTCCCAGCCAATGGCGTCGGGGCTCATCGGCCGCTGCGTGCGCGAGCGCCGCCCGGTGCGCAGCGGCGAGGTGCGCAGCGAGCCCGACTACCGCCTGGTTCCCTTCATGGTGGACGTGCGCTCAGAGCTGTGCGTGCCCATCTGGGTGGGCGAGAAGGTGTGGGGCGCGATCGATATCGAGGAGGTCCAGCCGGACGCCTTCGACGAGGACGACGCGCGGCTGATCCAGACCATTGCCGATCAGGTCGGGTCGTCGCTGCGCGCCGCGGCTCTGCTCGAACTGCTCGATCAGGCTCACGAGGCGGTCAACGCATCGAGCGACGAGCGCCAGTCGCGCTCCACGCTCGCCAGCTGACGCCCGAACGCGTCCACGAGCACCGAACGCGGACCGCGCTGCAGGTCGCTCGTGGCCAGGCGGGCGGCCGTCCGGGGGCCGCGTTCGCGCTCCAGCAGGTCGTACACCGTGCCGCCGAGCAGCATGGCGTCGGCGGCGTCGGGAGGAAAGGATGGGCGACCGCCCTCGCGCAGCCGGCGCACGATCGCCGTTCTCAGGTGTGGCGTCTGGCCCGAGAGCCATGTGGCCGCTCCCTCGCACAGCCAGGCCCAGCGGCCGTAGCGGCGAAAGGCGCTCCACGAGAAGGGCGGGGGGAGCTCGGGATTGTTCGCGCCCACGACGACGTGCGCGTACTCGTGCTCGGGGGAGAGCAGGAGCGCCTCGCGCGAGCCGGCCCCCTTCGACGCGCGCCGCTCGAGAGCGGGCGGGGCGAGGGCGTGGATCTCGTTCTCGCCGAACCAGCCGGCGTAGTAGCGCCGGCCGGCGGGTGCGGCGGCGCGCCGGGCCAGCGGAAGCCACGGCTGTGCCAGCGTGAGCGCAGCCGGCCGGGGGTGGAGGACCACCGCCACGTCATCCGGCACGTGCTCGTACAACCCGCCGAGCTCGTCACGCAGCACCTCGAGGGCCGCCAGCACCGTGGCCGCCTCCTGCGACTGGGAGGAGTCGTGCCGCGCGGCGAAGGACGGTGAGTGGGACTCGATCCAGGGCACTGGGTCGCACTCTGGCAGTCCTGGAGCCGCTACCGCGAGCGAAGAGTTGCGTCCAGGGCGGCGAGCGTGGCGGAGAACTCGTGTTGCGCCGGTGCGCTGTAGCCGAGGATGATCCCCGCCGGTCCGGCGTGGTCGCCGTGCCAGTAGCGGCTCATTCCGCTCAGCGCGAGCGAACGTTGCTCCGCCCGGGCGATCAGCTCTCGCTCGCCGGGGGCGCCGCGGCCGAGCTCGAGCAACAGGTGCAGGCCGGCCGCGATGCCGCGCGGCCGAAAAGCGGGGGAGTGCCCGGCGAGCAGACCGAGAAGCAGATCGCGCCGGCGGCGGTAGCGCTGGCGCATGCGCCTCACATGCCGGTCGAACGCGCCCGTGCGCAACAGGTCGGCCAGCGCGAGCTGGTCGAGCGTGTGGGAGGCGCCGAGGAGCTGCTTGGCGGCGAGTACCTCATCCAGCAGCCCCGCCGGCACCACCAGCCATCCGAGTCGCAGGCCGGGGGCGAGCGTCTTGCTGGCCGTGCCCGCGTACACGATGCGCTCGGGATCGAGACCCTGCAACGCGCCGACCGGCTGGCGGTCGTAGCGGAACTCGCCGTCGTAGTCGTCCTCGATCAAGATCGCCTCGCGCGAGCGCGCCCAGCCCACGAGCGCGGCCCGGCGCTCGGGAGCGAGGGTGGCGCCCAGCGGGAACTGGTGGGCCGGGGTGAGCACCACCGCTCCCGCGCCCGAGGGAACGTCGTCAAGCGCGCCGTGTGCGTCCACCGCGAGCGCCGCCACCCTCAGGCGGCCGGCCGATACCACGTCGCGGTGTTCGGGCAGGCACGGATCCTCCATGGCGATCGTTCGCGTCCCGCATGCCCTCAGCGCCGTCGCCATCAGCCCCAGGCCCTCGGCGTAACCGGCGCAAACGACGATCCGCTCCGGGTCGGCCAGCACGCCGCGCGCCCGGCCGAGGTAGGCGGCCAGCGCGCTTCGCAGCTCGGGACGGCCGCGCGGGTCGCCGAGCGAGAGGGCGCCGTCGGGGGCTTTGGCCAGGGCACGGCGGAGCGCCGCCTGCCAGGGCGAGCGAGGGAAGGCGCTCAGGTCGGGTACGCCGGCCTCCAGCGAGAAGCGCGGCTGGTCGGCCGGCGCGGGCGGGCCTGCGCTCGGCTCGGCCCGCGGCCACGGCCCGGGCGCCACCCGGGTCGGCGCGCCCTGGCGGCTGCGCAGGTAGCCCTCGGCCGCGAGCTGCCCGTACGCCTCGGCCACGGTTCCCCGGGCAAAGCCCAGGTCGTCGGCCAGGGCGCGGGTGGAGGGCAGGCGCTCGTCGGGTCGTAGCCGGCCGGTGCGGATCGCGGCGCGGATCGCCCGCTCGAGCCCGCTGCGGCGCCCGTTGCCCGCGAGCGAGACGTGCAGGTCCACCGAACTGGCCCAGTCTCGAGACTTCAAAGTGGCCCTTCTCGCTGGATCAGTTGCAGCCTAACGTGCCGCACATGACGAACACGATCTCGTTTCCCGAACGCCTCGACATCGACCGCGACGCCCGGGAGCTCTACCGCGCGTACCTAAGCCTCGACCGCGCCGTGGGCGAGTCCGCGGCGCCGCGTGAGCTCGCCGAGCTGGTGCGCATCCGCGCCTCGCAGCTCAACGGGTGTGCGTACTGCATCGACATGCACACTCGCGACGCCCTGGCCGGCGGCGACACCCAGCAGCGGCTGTTCGCGATCGCCGCTTGGCGCGAGTCTCCGTTGTTCTCCGAGCGGGAGCGCGCGGCGCTGGGCCTGACCGAGGCGGTCACGATGATCGCGGGCGGCGACGGCATCGACGACGCCTACGAGGCGGCAGCCGAGCATTTCGCCACCGACGAGCTCGCGGCGCTGCTCTACGCGATCGTGACCATCAACGGCTGGAACCGCCTCGCGGTCACGACCCACCTGGTGTACGAGCCCTGAGCCCTAGGCCAGAACGGGCACCGCGTCGGAGGCGATCGACTCGATCTGCTCCGAGGCGCGTTCGAACTCCTCGTCGGAGAGCACGGGCGTGCCCTCGAACGGGAGATCGCGATACAGCTCGATCCAGGAGCGGCAGCCGTGGTATTCGGGCCGGACCTTGACCGTCACCGGGCGCGGGATGCGGTAGGTGCGCAGGACGATCACGTGCAGCGGGTGGCGGCGCTTCCAGGCGAGCCGCTTCTCCGCATAGTCGGTCGTCCAGATGTAGTAGGGCGACAGGGCGTCGATGGCGCGCGGATCGGTGATCAGGTAGCTCGCCGACACCTCGGCCCACGAGCGGATCCGGACTCGCTCGGGCTGCGGGATGCCGCCGTCCTGGACGAGCGCCTTGGCCGGCGGCTCGTTGGCGGGCCAGACGCCCTCCTCGAGCGCTCGCCCGAGCTCGGGCACGTGGGCGTCGCGGACGCAGTCGTTGCGCTGGTGATCGAAGGTCGGATAGAGGAAGAAGCGGTCGTGCTCGATCTCGAAGTGCTTGCTCTCCTCGCGGATTCCGCCCTTGCGGAGCGTGAGGAGCTGCTCGCCCTCGGCGAGTGCGCGCACGGTCACGGCCCATTCCTTGAAAGCAGCTGGCATAGAGGGAGGTTCCTTCAGCAGAGGTGCGCCTTTGGGCCCAGCTTCCCTGTGGAGGCCCTGGCGCGGGGGATTCATTGTTACGCAAAGCCACGCCCGGTTGCAAGCGAAATTACGTACCTGTTGCCGTGTACACGGCGGCAAAGTCCTGCTCCCCGTGGCCGTTGTCCGCGGCCTCGGCGTAGAGCGTCTCGGCCAGTGCCCCGAACTGCAGCTCGATGCCGAGCAAGCGGGCCTCCGCGATCGCGTGGCGCACGTCCTTGAGCATGTGCTCGAGCTTGAAGAGCGCGGGCTCGTAGCTCTCGTCGAACATCGGCGGGCCCTTCAGGGTGAGCATCCCGCTGGCTCCGGCGCTTCCCGCCGCCACCTCCAGGAACGCGTCGCGATCGATTCCGGCGGCCTTGGCGGCGTGCACAGCCTCCGCGAGGGCGGCCGCGTTCACGGCCCCCATGGTGTTGGTGAGCAGCTTGGCCATCTGACCGTGGCCGAGCGGACCCACGCGGACGATCCGCTCGCCCATCGCCTCGAAGAGCGGCAGCGCGCGCTCGAAGCTCTCCGGCGCGCCGCCGGCCATGATCGTGAGCGTCCCGTCCTCGGCCTTGGGCTTCGAGCCCGACACGGGAGCCTCCACGAAGGGCAGCCCCGGCTCGGCCAGCCGCTCGCCGATGCGCTTGGAGGCGGTGGGCGAGATCGTGGACATGTCGATCACCAGTGCGCCCTGCGAGAGGGCCTCGGCCGCGCCGCCGGGGCCGAAGAGAACCTCCTCGACCTGGGCCTCGTCGGGCACCATGGTCACGAAGACCTCCGCCCCCTCGGCCGCCTCGGCCGGGGTCTTGGCCGCCCGGGCGCCGTGCTCGGCCGCGAAGCGCTCGGCCTTCTCGGCGGTCCGGGTGTAGACGGCCACGTCGAACCCCGCCTCGACGAGGTTGCGAGCCATCGGGGCACCCATGATGCCGAGGCCTACGAAGGCGATGCGCTGAGCGTTCTCCATCGGGCGCACGCTAGCTGCTCTCGCCGTACCCGCCGCCCCCCGGGGTCTCGACCCGCAGGCGGTCGCCGGGCTCGAGGGTCCCGGACTCCTTTCCCTGCAGCTCCTCACCGTTGAGGACGTTGCGCCCCGGCTCGCCGGGCTCGCCCCCGTCCGCGCCCTTGGGCCCGTGCCGGCGGCGCTCGGTGATCAGGGAGTAGCGCATCTCCTCGAGCGCCTCCACCTCGCGGACCACGCCGTCGCCGCCGCGCTGCCGGCCCGCCCCTCCGGACCCGCGGCGCAGGGAGTACTCGACGGCGCGGAGCGGGAACTCCAGCTCCAGCGCCTCGATGGGCGTGTTGAGGGTGTTCGACATCGCCACGTGCACCGCGCTCGGGCCGTCGGCGTCCTCGCACGCTCCCTGGCCCCCGCCGATCGTCTCGTAGTAGTTGAAGTCGTCGTTGCCCAGCACGAAGTTGTTCATCGTGCCCTGGCCCAGCGCGCACCCGAAGGCGGCGAGCACCAGGTCGGCCACGCGCGAGGAGGTCTCGGTGTTGCCGGCCACCACCGCGGCCGGGGAGCGCGCGTTGAGCAGCGAGCCCTCGGGGGCGATCACCTCGATCGGGCGGTACGCGCCCTCGCAGGGCGGAACGTCCGGGTCGGTGAGCACGCGGACGGCGAAGTAACAGGCCGAGATCGTCACCGCCAGCGGGCAGTTGAGGTTGCCCTCGTGCTGATCGGCGGAGCCGCTGAAGTCGAGCGTGATCGAGTCGCCCTCGACCGTGGCCTGCAGGCGCAGCTCGAGGTCCTCGCCCTCGGAGCCCTCGTCATCGGGAGCGGCCTCCAGCACATCCCGCGCCTCTCGCTCCCCGTCCTCGAGCTCCTCAATGCGTGCGCGCGTGCGGCGCTCGGCGTAGTCCAGGGTCTCCTCGAGCGCGGCGCGGTAGGTGTCGAGCCCGTAGCGCTCGATCAGCGCGGCCACCCGTTCGGCGCCCGCCCGGCCCGCCGCGAGCTGCGCCCGCAGGTCGGCCTCGCGCTGGCGCGGCCCCCGCATCTGCTCGGCCAACTCGGTCAGCGTCTGCGGATCGAGTCGCGTGGGCGGTATCACCACGCCCTCCTCCTCGAGCGAGCGCGAGTAGGCCGGCGTGCTGCCCGGCTCGACCCCGCCCACGTCGGCGTGGTGGGCGCGGCTGGCCGCGAACCCCACCAGCTCCTCCTCGTCAAAGAGCGGCGTGATCACCGTGATGTCCGGCAGGTGGGTGCCGCCGCGGTAGGGGTCGTTGAGGATCCAGCTCACGTCGGGCTCGTGGTCCTCGTCGAGCACGGCCGCCACGGCGGAGGGCATCGCGCCCAGGTGCACCGGGATGTGCTCCGCCTGCATCACCATGCGCCCGCGCTCGTCGAACAGCGCGGTGGAGGCGTCGCGGCGCTCCTTGATGTTGGCCGAGTGGGCCGAGCGCACGAGCACGGCGCCCATCTCGTCGCAGGCGGCGCGCAGCGCGCCCAGCATCACCTGAAGGGTCACGGGGTCGAGGCGGCTCACCGCTCCATCACCACTCCCTCGGCGTCCGCGACCGCGTGCCAGCCCGGCGGCACCACGAGGGTCGCGCCCGGCAGCTCGAAGATGGCCGGCCCGTCGACCTCCGCCTCGCCCGGCCCGAGGATCGTCGCGTCGGCCTCCTCCTCGCCGAAGCGCACCCGCCGCGTGCCGCGCTCCTCGGCCGGCTCGCCGCTCGCCTCCGGCGGCTCGGCGCCCGGCAATGCCGCGGCCACGCGCACGGTCACGAGCTCGAGCTCGGCGTCGGGATCGGTGTGGCCGTAGCGCTCCTCGTGAGCGCGGTCGAAGGCCTCGCGCAGCTCCTGCGGCTCGGGTTCGAGCGAGCCGTCCACCGACAGCTCGAAGGCTTGGCCCGAATAGCGCAGGTCGTAGGTGGCGCGCAGCTCGGCGTCCTCCATCTCGCTGCGCGCGCGCTCGCCGAGGCGGCTCACGGCCTCGCCGATGGCCTCGCTGGTCAGCTCGTCGCCCGCCAGCAGGACGCTCTCCACCACGTCGCGCCGGCGCTCGGACACCACCAGGCCCAGCGCGGACAGGACCCCGCTGGCCAGCGGAACCACCACGCGGGTCATGCCGAGCTCCTCGGCGATCTGGGCGGCGTGCAGGGGTCCCGCGCCGCCGAAGGCCACGAGCCCGAGGTCGCGCGGGTCGGTGCCCCGCTCGACGGTCACCACCCGCACCGCCTGGGCCATCTCCACGCCGGCCACCCGCGCGATGCCCGCGGCGGTCTCCGCGATCTCGAGGCCGAGCTCCTCGGCCAGCGACCCCACGGCCTTCTCCGCGGCTTCGCGGTCGAGCTTCACGTCGCCGGCCAGCGGCGACTCGGCGTCGAGCCAGCCCAGCAGGAGGTCGGCGTCGGTCACGGTCGGCTCCTCGCCGCCCCGCCCGTAACAGGCGGGACCCGGATCGGCCCCGGCCGAGCGCGGGCCCACCCGCAGCGCTCCACCCTCGTCACGCCAGGCGATCGAGCCGCCGCCCGCTCCCACGGTGTGCACGTCGACCATGGGCAGGGCGAGCGGCCGGCCGCCGATCTCACGCCCGTGGCCCACCGCGGCGACCCCGCCCAGCGCCAGCGACACGTCGCACGACGTGCCGCCCATGTCGAGCCCGACGGCGTCCCCGCCCGCCACCCGCGCCGCGCCCACGGCGCCCCCGGCCGGCCCGGAGAGCACGGTCCAGGACCCATGGCGCGCCGCCGTGGCGGCGCTCGCCGTGCCCCCGCTCGAAAGCATCACCTCGGGCTCGGGGAGGCCGGCCTCCTCGGCCCGCTCGGTCAGCCGCTCGAGGTAGCCGCGCAGCAGGGGGGACAGCGCCGCATCGACGATCGTGGTGACGCAGCGCTCGTACTCGCGGAACACGCCCGCGGTCTCGTGGGAGGTCGAGACGTGCACGTCGCCGAGCACGTCGGACACCAGCTCGGCGGCGCGGCGCTCGTGCTCGGGATGACGAAAGCCCCAGAGCAGGCAGATGGCTGCGGCCTCGCAGTCGACGTCGGCGAGCGCGTCGCGCAGCTTCTCCTCGTCGAGCTCGCGCAGCACGCCGTCGGGACCGGTTCGCTCGGGCACCGCTACGCGCAGCTCGGCCGGCACCAGCGGGCGGCGGATGGCCCGCGCAGAGGCGGTACAGCTCGGCGCGCGCCTGGCGGCCCAGCTCCTCGAGGTCGGTGAAGCCCTCGGTGGCCAGCAGCGCCGTGCGCGCCACCCGTCCCTCCAGCAGCGCGTTGGTGCCCACGGTCATGCCGTGGATGAAGCGCTCCACGTCGCCGGCCGAGCTGCCCGCGGCGTCCAGTGCCTCGTTCACGGCGTTCATCACGCCCTCGGACTGGTCGTCGGGTGTGGTCGGAGATTTGCCCGTGACCACACGCTCGCCGCCGAGCAGTACGGCATCGGTGAAGGTGCCGCCAACGTCCACCCCGAGAATCATCTCGGGGTGGACGCTATTGGCCTCGTTCCGGGTGTGGCCCCCGGCTGGAGGGAAACCGCCGTCAGGCGGCCGCCACCTCGAGCTCCTCCTCGAGGTGTTTGTGCGACGGGCAGTACTTGCTTCCCGGGAGCGGCACGCGCTGGCACGCGGTTCCCCTGCGCGTGCTGGCGTGACAGCAGACCGGACTGCCGTCGAACGTGACCCCGTCCCTGAGCTGGCTGTCGACGTACTCCTTGGCCAGCGTCATCGTCTTGACACAGGTGCGATAAACGCGCAGCTGCTCAGAGATGGGGAAGAAATGGCGGACGTCGTTGAACAACGTCTTTACCGGCTTCGCGAAATAGTGCCTGTCGAGGGCTAGTCGCTCCATCGACACCTCGCACGTCCTCAGAAACCGCTGGCGTGTGGCGGCGACGTGTTCCCCCCTGCCTGGGATCACGTCGGCAGCCAGCTCGCGATAGAGCGAGCGACTGTACTGGTACATGGTTGGGGCCTCCCTTGGCCTTCGCAGCGGCGCCTCCCTTGGCTCCCCTGCGTGCCTGGAATCCGTCGGAGGCTGGGAACGATCCGAATGTTTAGTTGGCGTTAAGAAGCCAGTCCATGCGCCGGCGCGCGTAGACGAGCGGCTCGCCGGGCTCCACCCGGCCGGCCTGGAGGTCGCCGATCAGCACCGTGTGGTCGTAGCGGGCGAAGTTCTCCACGCGCCGGCAGCGCAGGTAGACGAGCGTCTGCGCCAACTCGGGACGTCGTCGTCCCAGCTCCAGCCCAGGCCGGCGAACTTGTCCTCGGCCTCGCGGTTGGCGAAGCCGTGCGCGACCTCGAGCTGGTCGGAGCGCAGCAGGTGGACGCCGAAGTGCTCGCAGGCCTCGAGGGCCAGATGACAGCGCGAGCCGTGCCAGATGGACACGAGCAGCGACGGCGGCTGGGCGCTGTAGGACGTGATCGAGGTGGCCGCGAGCCCGCACGGGAGCCCATCGGGGCGCCGCGCGGTGATCACCGCCACGCCGGACGCCAGGTGGCTCATCGCCTCCGGGAACAGCTGCTCGTTGCTCAGCTCCATGGCTCGAATCGCGGTGGGTTGCCCTCGCTAACCAGGGCATGCATGCCGTCGAGGGCCGGATCGGTATGCGGATGATCAGCCCGTTGGTGGGCGCCCCGGCTCTCCTCGCGCGCCAGGCAGGCCGCCCCGATCAGCCGGGCGAGCGCGAAGGGGTCGTCGCCGAGCTCCGACAGGCCGGCGGCATCTCGCCGCAGCCCCGCGTGAAGCCACAGCGCGGCGCGGGTCTCGGCGGTGGGAGGCCGCGTGTGGATGCGCTCGTCGGGCTCCGCCGAGGGCGGCGGCTCGCGGTCATCACAGGCGGCGAGCGCGGCGCGATGGCCGAACACGAAGCACTCGGCCAGCGAATTGGAGGCCAGGCGGTTCGCGCCGTGGAGACCGGTACACGCCGCACTCGCCCACGGCATAGAGGCCGGCAACCGAGGAGCGCCCATCGAGATCGCAGGCCACCCCGCCCATCGTGTAGTGGGCGGCGGGAGCCACGGGCACGAGGTCGCGGCGGGGATCGAGGCCCACGTCGGCGAGCGCGGCCTCGATGTTGGGAAAGCGGCCCGTGTCGATTGACCGCATGTCGAGCATCACCCCGCCGTCCTCACCGAGCCGAGCCTGGATGGCCAGCGCCACCTCGTCGCGCGGCGCCAGCTCGTCGACGAAGCGCTCGCCGTGCTCGTCGAGCAGCGTCGCGCCTTCGCCGCGGACGGCCTCGGTGATCAGGAAGCCGTCCCGCGGGCCCTCCACACGCAGTGCGGTGGGGTGGAACTGCATGAACTCCAGGTCGGCCAGCTCGGCGCCGGCCGCCAGGGCGAGCGACAGGCCCGCGCCCACCGCCCCCGCGGGGTTGGTGGTGCGCTCCCAGAGCGCGGCCATGCCGCCGGTGGCGAGAATGGTCGCACGCGCGAGCACGGGCAGGGCGTCGCCGCCGCGCGAGCGCGCCAGCAGGCCCACGCAGCGGCCCTCAGCCATGGTCAGCGCCGTGGCCGCCCGTGGTTCGAGCACGTGGATGCGCTCGTGCTGGGCGGCTACGCGCGGACAGCTCACGGGTGATGCGCCGGCCCGTGGCCGACCCCCCGCGTGCACGATGCGCCGGCGGGAGTGGCCGCCCTCCAGGCCGAGGGCGAGGTTGCCATGGCGGTCGGAATCGAAGCTCACGCCCAGCCGCTCCAGATCGCGCACGCGCCCTGGGGACTCGGCGCACAGCACCTCCACCGCGCTCGCCCGTGCCGAGTTGCGCCCCGCAGCGATGGTGTCGGCGTCGTGGAGCTCGCGGCGAGTCGTCCTCGGCCAGCGCGGCCGCGATTCCTCCCTGGGCCCAGTACGAGGCGGTCTGCGCCAGCGGCGAGCGGCTCACGAGCGCCACCCGCGCTCCCTGCTCGGCGGCGATCAGGGCTGCGTACAGGCCCGCCGCGCCCGCGCCCACGACGGCCACGTCCGCGAGAAGCGATTCCACGCCGGTACCGTACCGGCGGCGCGTGCCGGTCTTCTTCAGCCATCCTTCGTCGCTCGAGCACGACACCGGGCCCGGGCACCCCGAGCGCGTGGCGCGCATGCAGGCCATCGACGCCGAGCTGCAGCGACAGCGACTGGCTGGGATACGAGCGCCGCGAGGCGCCGCGCGCCACCACTGAGCAGCTGCTCGCCGTCCATCCGCAGGAGTACCTGGACGCGGTGCGCGAGACGAGCGCCCGGGCCGGCGCCTTCGACCTCGACACCCCCACATCGGAGGGGTCATGGGAAGCCGCGCTGCGGGCGGCGGGCGGAGCCTGCGCGCTGGCCGACGCTCTGCTGGAAGGCGGGGAGCGGGTCGGGTTCTCGGCTCTTCGCCCGCCCGGGCATCACGCCGAGCACGACCGCGCCATGGGGTTCTGCCTGTTGGCCACCGTGTCGATCGCCGCGCGCCATGCGCTCGACTCGCTGGGCGCCAAGCGGGTGCTGGTGCTCGACTGGGACGTCCATCACGGTAACGGCACCAACGCGATCTTCCACGAGTCGCCCGAGGTGCTCTTCGTGAGCCTCCACCAGTACCCGTTCTATCCGGGCACCGGGCCGCTGTCGGACGCCGGCGCGGGAGCGGGGGAGGGATATTCGATCAACCTGCCGGTGCCGGCAGGCGCGGACGAGGACCTCTTCTGCGGACTGGTCGAGCACGTGGTGCTGCCCGCCGCACGCATCTACGACCCCGATCTGGTGCTGGTGTCGGCCGGCTTCGATGCCCATCGCGACGACCCGGTGGGCGGCTGTGCGCTCGAGACCTCATCCTTCGCCGAGCTGACGCGCCAGGTCCTGGCGCTCGACAGGCCGGTGGGCTGCGTGCTCGAGGGCGGCTATGACCTCGACGCCCTCGCCACTTCCACGGCCGCCACCATGGAGGCTTTGGTGGCGGGCGGCGAGCCGGGCACCCACCCGCGGGGGCAGCTCGTCGAGGCGACGCGCGAGCAGGTGGGCCGCTACTGGGACCTGGGCTCGATCGAGCTGAACGTAGGCGCCGGGGTAGCGCTCGCTCAGGTTGGCCGCCTGGCGCTCCGCGCCGCGGCGGGTGTCGAAGCGGCCGGCGAACACGATCCAGAGCCCGGTGCCCAGGTCGTAGTCCTCGGAGCGCAGGATCCCCGTCTCGGTCCCCGACCGGGCGGCCTCGATCGCCACCCGGCGCGCGGAGCCGCGGTCCTCGGCGTTCACGAGGATCACCGTGTGCGCGCTGAGCCCCGCGGGCCATTTCAGGAGCAGGCTGCGCCGTGCGGGCTGGGGGGTGCCTTCGGCTTCGGGGGCGGGTTCGGGCTCGGCGGTTGGTCGGGGGTGGCGGGCGGGGGCGTTTGCGGCTGCGCCGTTTGTTGCCCGTCGCTGTCGGGCTCGGAGCCGTTGGTCAGCTCGCTCAGGGCGAAGCCCGCGCCCCTGCGCCTAGGGCAACGGCAGCAATGAGGGCGGCAGGGCGCCTGTGTTGGTGTTCTGCCGCTGTTCGCGGGGGGCTCGCGCGGCGGCTCGCGGGGCGGTTCGCGCTTCAGCTCCAGGCGCTCGCCGCATGCAGCGCACACAGCTGGCCTGGATCCGCTCGGCTCGCCGCAATTCGGGCAGGTTGCGGGCCATTTCGCCACGGTCGGCAAGGGGGAACCATCGTCCCTTTCGTAGGAGGAGTCGAGCTCGGCGGCCTTCTCCTGCAGCAGCTCGGGCGCGCGCTCGCCGCGCCGGTGCAGCTCGTACACCAGGGCGCCGAGCTCGAGCAGCAGGGCGTCGCGCTCGGGCTCAGTCTCCTCGGCCAAGCGCCTCCTCCACCACTCTCAGGATCCCTTCTCTGCGGCTCTCCATCGGGAAGCTGGTGAGAATACGCTGGCGCGCCGGCGTGCGCCGCATCGGGGCCGAGCTCGAGCGCCCGCCGCACGCCATCGGCCACCTCCCGTGGGTGCTGTGACTCGATCAGCACGCCGGCCTCGCCCACCACCTCGGGCATGGCCGTGGCGTTCACCACCACCGGCACGCAACCGGCCAGCATGGCCTCCGCCACCGCCAGGCCAAAGCCCTCGTGGCGTGAGGCCTGGACGTAGACGGCGGCCCGCCGGTAGCGCTCCAGGAGCGCGTCCTGCGACAGCCAGCCGGTCAGCTCCACGTTCGGCGACGCGGCGGCGCGCAGCTCGTCGACCGCGTCGTCGAGCCACTTGCCGGCGAGCACGAAGGGCACGTCGGGAAGCTCGCGGGCGGCGCGTACGAACGGCAGCTGGCCCTTCTGCACGAGCGTGCCGCTGATCGACGGCGCCCACCGTGAGCGCCTCACGCTCCTTCGCGCCGGGCTCCTCGCCGAAGGGGTCGGGAACTCCGTGGTGCACCACCGCCACGCGCGAGGGCGGGATCGGGGTGTTGCGCTCGATCTCGGCCAGCGAGTAGCTCGAGTTGGTGATCAGGCGGCTCGCCCGGCGGAAGATCCAGCGGCTCGCGTGCATCCGAAGCCCGCCCTGCTGGTGGCCGTAGCCGATGTCGGGCATGTTGGCCGTGTCGAAGCCGCCGATGACCATCACCGAGGGCTTTCGCAGCAGCCAGGCCAGCGTGATGGGGAAGAAGGTGTGCCAGGAGGCAAACCAGCCGAACACGAGGTCGCAGCGCAGCACGCCGCGCAGGACCTTCACCGGGTTGGGTGCCCGGTCCGGCTGGTAGAGGTCGTCGACCTCGAAGCGCTCGGCGAGGATCTCGCGGTCGAGGGCCACGAAGCTCGCCTTGCGGGAGTGCACGTAGAGGATCCGCGTCACGCCGGCTCGATGAACGCCGCGTGCCACTCGGACAGCTCGAGCAGGCAGTAGAGGACGCTCTTGTGGTCGGCGCGGCCGCGCCGGTGCTGGTCGACCAGGGTCGCACGCCCTGCGGCGCCACCAGCTCGGACATCGGCGAGCCGGCCGCGTACCGGCGCTCCACCTCATGGCCGAGCGAGGCGCGCAGCCAGTCGTCGTACGGTGTGGAGAAGCCGTGCTTGGGACGCCCGCTGATGCCGGGCGGCAGCACTCGCTCCATGGCCAGCGCGGTGGAGGCGCTTGCCGGCGCGGGGGCGAACCCGGGCGGCGGCCGGGAGGCGCTCGACGAAGCGCATCAGCTCGGGGTCGAGGAACGGCACTCGCAGCTCGAGGCTCGACGCCATCGACATCTTGTCGTTGCAGATCAGGATGCCGTCGGGCAGGAACATGCGCGTGTCCAGGTAGAGGGCCTGCTCGAGCAGGCTGCGGCCCGACACGTCGCCGAGCACGCCCGCGCGCCAGCCCGAGCCGCTCCTCCTCGGCGGTGGCGCCCGCCCGCCCGAGCAGCGCCGAGCGGACCGGCAGATCGGTGATCTCGACCAGGCGCAGCAGGCGCTCGGCATCGCCCTGGCCGCCGATCAGGTGCGCCGCGCGCTGGGCCCTTGCGGCGCGGGGCAGGGCGCGCGCGACCGCCGCCGCGGGCGAGGCGAGCGAAGCGGGCGCGGCGCGCAGCGGGCCGAGCAGGGCGGCCGCCTGGTGGCGTCCGTAGCCGCCGTGGGGCTCGTCGGCGCCCTGGCCGGCGAGCACCACCTTCACGCGCTCGGCCGCGAAGCGCGCCAGCTGGCCCAGCGGCGGAGCCGAGGGGATCCCGCAGGGCTCCTCGAGGTGGGGAATGGCCCGGGCGAGCTCGGTCAGGAAGCCGGTCTCCTGCATGGTGGTCTCGTGGTGATCGGTGCCGATCAGCAAGGCGCTCTCGGCCGCGGGCTGGCGCTCGTCGAGCAGGCCGGCGTGGCCGGGGAAGCCGATGGTGAATGTGGTGGGGGCCTGGCCGCGATCGCGTGGCCATCGCCGACACCACCGCGGCGGAATCGACCCCTCCGGAAAGGAAGGCGCCGTACGGGACGTCGGACATCATCTGGCGCTCGACCGCGTCGGAGAAGCGCTCGGCGAGCGTCTCTGCCATCGCGTCGTCGGACATCTCCCGGTAGGGCTCGCCGGGGGCCTGGCGCCAGCTGCTCACCCGCGGCGCCCCGCCCGGCTCCGCCACCAGCATCGAGGCCGCGGGCAGCTTGTTGATGCCGGCGAACAGGGTTCGAGGGGCGGGCACGAAGCGGCAGGCGAGATAGTGGTCGAGCGCGGTTCGGTCGACCTCGGGCTTGACCAGCCCCGTGGCTAGCAGGGCGCGGATCTCCGACGCGATGGCCACCCGCCTGCCGTCGCTCCACCAGTAGAGCGGCTTGACGCCGAACTCGTCGCGGGCGGCGACCAGGCGCTTGCGGCGGTCGTCCCAGAGGGCGAAGGCGAAGATGCCGTTGAGCTCGCGCACGAAGTGCGGCCCGCTCGCCTCGTAGGCGTGGACGATCGCCTCGCAGTCCGACGCGGTGGCGAAACGGTGCCCACGCGCCTCCAGCCGGCTGCGCAGCGCGCGGTGGTTGTAGATCTCCGCGTTGGCGATGAGGGTGACCGAGCCGTCCTCGGACTCGAGCGGCTGGTCGCCGCCGGCCACGTCGATGATCGCCAGCCGGGTGTGGGCCAGCGCGACCGGGCCCACGCGCCAGGCGGCGTCTCCGTCGGGGCCGCGGTGGCGAAGCGCGTCGACCATCCGCCGGGCCGCGCCGGGATCCAGTGGGCCGGCCGGATCGAGAATTGCTCCGATCCCGCACATGCGCCGCCATCTTGGCAGGGACGGGCGCCGCGACCGGCGCTTTGGCCCTTTTGTCACACCCCGGTCTGGAGCCGTGCGTCGCCGCGGGCTCAGCATCGACCTCCTCAATCACCGACGGGAGGTAGATCGATGTACGGCCTGATGGGACGCATGCACGGCGCGCTGTTCAACCTGCGCCGCGAGGGGGGTCAGGGCACGGTGGAGTACGTGGCCCTGATCCTGCTCGTGGCGCTCGTGATGGCCGGAGTGGTGGCCGCGATGAAGGGCTTTCGCACCGACGAGGGCAAGGAGCTCGGCGACGTGATCATCGGAAAGATCAAGGAGGCGGTGCGCAAGGTGCAGTTCTGAGCCCTGTCAACGGGGTTGGGCGCCTTCTCCGGTGAGACGACAGGAAGGGCCCACCCCGCGCCGGGCGGCCTGCCACCATAGGCGCCCGTGGCGACCCGCGATCGAACGCTGCCCGTCGCCGTCTTCGATTCCGGGGTGGGCGGGCTCACCGTGCTGCACGAGTGCCTCGTGTCGCTTCCGCACGAGGACTTCCTCTATCTAGGCGACACCGCTCGCTTTCCCTACGGCGACCGTTCCTCCGACGAGCTGCTCGGTTTCGCGCGCGAGCTCGCCGGCATCCTGCTGGAGAGGGGCGCGAAGCTGCTCGTGGTGGCCTGCAACTCGGCCACGGCCGCCGCGCTGCCGGCCCTGCGCTCAGAGCTCGAGCACCGGATCCCCGTCGTGGGCGTGGTGGCGCCGGAATCGCGTCTCGCCGCGACGGCAACGCGCAACGGCCGCGTCGGGCTGATAGCCACCCCGGCCACGGTGGCCAGCGGCGCGTACGCCCGCGCCCTGGCCGAGGCGGCGCCCGCCGCGGAGCTCCACGCGGTCGCCTCCGCCGAGCTCGCTCCCCTCATCCAGGAGGGCGGCGAGGTCGATCACCGCGTACTCGCCTGCATCGAGGGCGCGTGCCGGCCGCTGAAGCGCGCCGGCGTGGACACCGTGATCCTCGGTTGCACCCACTATCCGCTGGTGCGCCCGGTACTTCAGCGCGAGCTGGGCCGCCGTGTGTCCATCGTCAGCTCCGGGCAGGCGATCGCCGACGAGGTGGAGGCGCGGCTGCGCGCCGCGGGCATTGAGAACGACGAGAGCCGGCGGGGCGACTACCGCTTTCTGGCCAGCGGGAACCCGGTCGAGTTCCGCCGCCTGGGCACCCGATTCCTGCAACTTCCGATCGGTGAGGTGGAGCACGTGAAGGTCAGTGCCGGCGACACCGTGCGACGGGCCGCGTGAACGAGGGCGCCCGCAACGACGGCCGTTCGCCCGCCGATCTGCGCGAGGTTCGCTTCACGCCGGGGTTCGTGACCACGGCCACCGGCTCCTGCCTCATCGAGGCGGGTGGCACGCGCGTGATCTGCACCGCGACCGTGGACGAGGACGTGCCGCGCTGGATGTCCGGCAAGGGGCGCGGCTGGGCCACCGCCGAGTACGGGATGCTGCCCGCGTCCACCGGCGAGCGCAAGCGGCGCGACGTCTCGAAGGGCCGCCCCGACGGGCGCACGGTGGAGATCCAGCGGCTCATCGGCCGCTCGTTGCGCGGGGTGATCGACTTCAAGGCTCTCGGCGAGCGCACGGTGTGGGTCGATTGCGACGTGCTCGAGGCCGACGGCGGCACGCGCTGCGCCTCGATCACCGGCGGCTTCGTCGCCCTGGAGCTTGCGCTGCGACGGCTGGTGAGCGAGGGCAAGCTGGGCGAGGTACCCCTCAACGGCTCGGTCGCCGCGGTGTCGTGCGGAATCGTCGACGGCCGCGCCCTGCTCGATCTCGACTACTCCGAGGACTCCACCGCCGAGGTGGACGCCAACGTGGTGATGACCGGCGACGGCGGGCTGGTCGAGGTTCAGGCCACCGCCGAGCGCACCCCGCTCTCGCGGGCGTCCCTGGACGAGCTGCTCGCGCTGGGCGCCGCCGGCATCGACCAACTGCGGACGGCCCAGCAGGAAGCGGTGGCCGCCGCCGCGGTGTAGTGCTCCGGTGCGCCTCGTGCTCGCCACCCGAAACCGCCACAAGCTGCGCGAGCTGGCGCAGCTGATGGACCCGATCGAGCTCGAGCCACTACCCGGCGACGTAGAGCTACCGCCCGAGACCGGTACCACGTTCGCCGACAACGCCCTCGTCAAGGCCCGGTCCGCGGCGCGTGCCACCGGTCGGCCGGCGCTCGCCGACGACTCGGGCATCGAGGCGGCCGCGCTCGGGGGCGCGCCCGGAGTGTGGTCGGCCCGCTACGCGGGCGAGGGCGCCACCGACGAGGAGAACCTGGCCAAGCTGCTCGAGGAGGTCCCGCCCGGCGCCGACGCCCGCGTGACCTACGTGTGCGCGCTCGCCTACGTCGATCCCGGCGGCGATGAGCTGACGGTGCACGGTCGCTGCACGGGCCGGCTGACCCACGAGCCGCGCGGCGATGGAGGCTTTGGGTACGACCCCGCGGTGGTGCCGGACGACTATCCCGGGGACGGGCGCACGATGGCTGAGCTGAGCGCCGAGGAGAAGGACGCCATCAGCCATCGCGGTCGGGCGGCGCGAGAGCTCAAGCTGAAGCTGCTGCGAGCCGAGGATCAGGCCCGCGTACGCAATCCGATGGCGGACCTGATCCGTCGCGCTCGCAGATGAACGCCGCCAAGGAGAGCGCCGACGCCCGAGCCATGCGGCGCACGGCCATGGTCAGCGTCGGCGCCGCGATCTTCCTCGTCGTAGTCAAGCTCGCTACCGGCCTGGCGACCGGCTCCCTGGCCTTCATCGCCGAGGCGGTGCATTCCGGCACCGACCTGGTGGCGGCGTTGCTCACCCTGTTCGCGGTTCGCGTGGCGGTGCGTCCTCCCGATCAGGAGCACCACTATGGCCACGGAAAGGCCGAGCATCTGGCCGCGCTGGCCGAGAGTGCCTTTCTGCTGCTGATCTCGCTGTTCATCGCCTACGAGTCCGCCCGGCGCCTGGCGGACGGAAGCGGCCACCAGGTGGAGGCGGCGTGGTGGGCCATCGCCGTGATCGTCGTGGTGATCGGGGTGGACGCCTCGCGCACCGTGGTCAGCCGCCGGGCAGCACGGCGCTACGCCTCGCCGGCCCTGGGGGCCAACGCTCTGCACTTCGCCTCGGACCTGGCCGGGTCGGTGGCGGTGCTGATCGGCCTGATCTTCGTCGCGGCGGGTGAGCCTCGCGCCGACGCCGCCGCGGCGCTCTTCGTGGCCGTGTTGGTGATCGTGGCCGCCGTGCGGCTCGCAACCCAGTCGGTCGACGTGCTGATGGACCGGGCCACGGTGGACGCGGACGACCGCATCCGCTCGGCGCTCGGGCGGGTCGAGGGCACCGTGGAGCTGCGGCGCGCCCGCGTGCGCAACGCGGCGGGCAGCCACTTCGTCGACCTCGTGGTGGGTGTGGCCTCGGACGCCGGCGTGACCCAGGCCCATGCCACGGCCGACGCCATCGAGGCCGCGGTGGGCGAGGAGTTCGGCGCGGCCGATGTGGTCGTGCACGTGGAGCCGATCGCTACGCCGGGCGACCTGCGCGAGCTGGCCACCGCCGCGGCATCGGCCGCGCCCGAGGTGCGTGAGGTGCACAACGTGCGGGTGATGCACCTGCCCGACGGCTTCGAGCTCTCTCTTCACGTGAAGCTCCCACAGGAGCTGTCGCTCACCGAGGCGCACGACGTGGTGGAGCGCCTCGAGCGGCGCGTCCGGGCCGAGCTGCCGGAGCTGCGCAACGTGCACACGCATATCGAGCCCCTCTCGGGCACCGACTGGGCCACGCGCCCCGCCGTCGACGAGACCGCCGGCGAGCGCGAGGCGATCGAGAACATCGTCCGGCACGTGACCGGCGCGTCGCCGGCGGCCATCGGCTTCCGCGACGGAGAGCAGGGCCGGGTGGCGCTGGTCACGATCACGCTGCCCGGTGAGCAGCCGCTGCCCTCGGCGCATCGCCACGCCGGAGAAATCGAGGAGTCCGTGCGCGAGCGCTGCCCCGCTCTGGCCGACGTGATCGTCCACACCGAGCCCGCCGACACCCCGGTCGCGAGCGAGCCATGAGCCACAGCGATGGTCAAGATAGGGATGTGCCCCTCTCCCGGATCTCGTGGCTGGTCACCGTGGCCATCTGCCTGCTGGCCGCCCTGCTGTTGCTCCTGAACGGCTACTTCGGCTACTCGGGAGTCCTCCTCGCGGTGGCCGCGGCGGCTGCGGTCAACCTCTTCTAGGGCGATGGCCGCCGTCCTCACCCCGGAGAAGACCGCCGAGCGCCTGTGCGAGCTGTCCACCGAGGTGCGCGCGGCCGTGCTGCTCGACGCCGCCGGAACCTCGGCGGGGGCCCACGGAGTGCCCAAACGAGAGTCGGGCGAGCTGGCTGAGCTGGCGCGCGAGCTCTTCGAGGCGGTGGACCGGGCGCACCGCGACCTCCCGGGCGGCCCGCCCGAGCAGGTCGAGGTTCAGGTCGACGGGGGAGCCGTCTTCGCGTCGCGCACCCCGCGCTGGACGCTGGCCGCGGTGGCCCGGCGCATGGCCCTGTCGTCGCTCACGCTGATGGACCTGCGGGCGGTGCTCAGCGAGCTCGAGGACGGCCATCCGATCCGGCGCTCGCGCTCGGTGGGAGCGCGTGCGGCGCGCCGTCCCGCCAGCGAGGAGGCCGCGGCGGGCGAGTCACCGGTCCCCGATCTGGGATCCGACCTGGCATGAGTCGCGCATGAAGGACAGGCGCAAAGGGCCGATCGGGCGCGCGGCCGATCTCGCCCAGGGCTTCTCGGACACGATGCGGCGCATGCAGCGCGAGCGCGAGCCGCGCCTGCTCGTGTACGACGAGACCGGCTACGCCCGGCTCGTGCAGCCGGACGGCCGCGGTTACGAGGGCCTGCTGTCAACGGCCGAGCGGATGGTGGCGATGGTCGACGAGGCCGAGGCGGGCGATTCGTGACCCTCGTCGAGGCGTCTCTGGCCCAGCGGGTCCTCGGCCTCGCGCTCGCCCGCGGCGGCGACTTCGCCGAGCTCTACGCCGAAGCTCGCCAGAGCTTCGGCATCTCACTCGACGACCAGCGCGTGGAGCGCCCCCAGGGTGGCCGCGAGCGTGGCGCCTGTCTGCGTGTCGTCCTGGGCGACTCGAGCTACTACGGCCACGTCGACGGGCTGGCGGAGGAGGACCTGCTACGGGTGGCGGAGTCGGTCTCCCAGGGCCTGCGCGCGCAGGCGCGCGAGCCCGCTGCACTCTCGGCGGCCGAGCGTGCCGGCGGCCACCACGTCCAGATGCGCCCCGAGGACGTGGCCGCCGCCGAGAAGGCCGACCTGCTGCGCGCCTGCGACGCCCGCGCGCGGGGGACCGCTCCGGAGGTGGCCCAATCGCGCATCGGCTACGCGGAGTCGCGCCGCCAGGTGGAGGTGTTCAACTCCGAAGGTCGCGCCGCGGCCGACGACCGCACTCGCGTGCGCCTGAGCGCCCAGGTGGTCGCGCGCCGCGAGGGACGCGTGGAGACCGGCACCGACACCCTCGGCGGACACGCCGGCTGGGAGCTGATCCAGGCCGACCCGGAGGCGGTGGCCGACCGGGCGGCACAGCGCGCCCTGGCGCTGCTCGATGCCGTCGACGCTCCCACCGGGCGCCTGCCGGTAGTGGTGGGCAACGGCTTCGGCGGCGTGCTGCTGCACGAGGCGGTAGGCCATGGCCTGGAGGCCGACGCGGTGCAGAAAGGAGCGAGCGTGTACGCCGGGCGCCTGGGCGAAGACCTCGCCGACCCGCTCGTGACCGCCTACGACGACGGGCTGCGGGCCAACGACTGGGGCAGCGACGGAATCGACGACGAGGGCACGCCCACCCGGCGGACGACCATCATCGAGGACGGTCGGCTCGTCTCGTACCTATACGACGTGCTGCGGGCGCGCAAGGACGGCGTGGAGTCAACGGGCAACGGTCGCCGCGAGTCCTTTCGCCATCTGCCCGTCCCGCGCATGACCAACACCTACTTCGCTCCGGGCGAGGCCACGCCCGAGGAGCTGATCGGCGGGGTGGAGCGCGGTCTCTATGCGGTGTCCTTCGGGGGCGGCGAGGTCGAGCCCGCCACCGGCGACTTCGTGTTCGGGGTCTCCGAGGGCTACCTGATCGAGGCGGGCAAGGTGACCGCGCCGGTGCGCGGCGCGACGCTGGTGGGCAACGGCCTGGAGGCGCTGCGCGCCATCGACGGGATCGCCGACGACCTCGAGATCGCCACCGGCTACTGCGGCAAGGGTGGCCAGTCGGTTCCGGCCGGCGTGGGCCAACCGCACGTCCGCATTCGCGAGCTCACCGTCGGCGGGACCGCCTCGTGAGCCTCACCGACGTGGCGGCTCAGGCCGTGGCGGCGGCGCTCGAGGCCGGAGCCTCCGACGCCGACGCGTGGGCGGAGCAGGGCACGAGCCGGCGAATCCGCGTCTACGGCGGCGAGGTCGAGAGCCTCAGCGATGCCGGCGGGCGCGGCGTCGGCGTGCGCGCCTTCGCGGGCGAGCGGTCGGGCTATGCCTACGGCACCGACCTGTCCGAGCCGGGAGTGCGCGACACCGCCCGGGCGGCGCGAGAGGCGGCAGAGGTGGCGGATCCCGACGAGTACGGCGCCCTGCCCGAGGAGTTCGGCAGCTCGCGGGTCGACGGCCTGGCGTCGCCCGCCGTGGCGGCGTGGCCGACCGAGCGCAAGGTCGACCTGGCCCTGGCCGTTGAGCGCGCCGCCCGTGCGCGGCCGGGGGTGACTCAGGTGCAGAACGCCGTGTACTCCGACGCCGAGGGCCGTGTCGCGCTCGCCAACTCGAGGGGCTTCTCCGCCGCCTACGAGGCCACCCAGGCCTGGGCCTACGCGTCGGCGTTCGCCGGCGAGGGCAGCGAGCTCATGACCGGCCTGGGCGTCGAGCTCGGGCGCGGCCCCGACACCCTGGACCCCGAGGCGATCGGGGGCGAGGCGGCCGATCGTGCGCTGGCGCTCGTGGGCGCCCGGCAGCCCGCGAGCCGGCGCTGCCCGGTGGTGCTGGACGCGTTCGTGGCCGCCTCGTTCATCGGGTTCATCGGGTCGATGCTCTCGGCCGACGCGGTCCAGCGCGGCCGTTCCCTGTTCGCCGGACGCGAACGGGACGAGATAGCCGCGCCGGTTCTGGCCCTGGCCGATGACGCCACCGATCCCGGCGGGCCCTCCAGCAGCCCCTTCGACGGCGAGGGCTCGCCCACCCGCCGCACGCCCCTGATCGAGGGCGGCCGGCTGCTGAGCTTTCTCTTCGACACGCGCACGGCCCGAAAGGCCGACCGCGCCACCACCGCCAACGCCAGCCGCGGCTCCTACCGCTCGCCGCCGGCGGTCGGAACGACCAACCTGATCCTCGAGCCGGGCGGGGGGAGCCTCGAGGACCTGTTCCGCGAGGCTGGCGACGGCCTCTACGTGACCGACGTGGCCGGACTGCACTCGGGTGTGAACCCGGTCTCGGGCACTTTCTCCGTGGGGGCCTCGGGGCGGCTCATCGAGGGTGGCGAGCCGGGGGCGCCGGTGCGCGAGCTCACGATCGCCAGCGACCTCGTGTCGATGCTGCAGGCGGTCCGCGCGCTCGGGTCAGGCGCCCGCTGGGTGCCGTTCGGGGGCAGCGTCAAGGCTCCCCCGATCCTGATCGGCGAGATGTCCGTTTCCGGCTCCTGACCCCCGGAATGCCACCTAAGGTGCGCGTTGTTTGGCATTGGAAAGCGGAAAAAGCGGCTGTGCCGTCCGCGGGGGTTGTTACGTTGGCCATCGTCCATACCCCCGGTAAGGAGGAGATCCGATGACTAAGTCCGAGTTCGTGGACCGAGTGGCCGACCGCTCGGGCCTGGGCAAAGGTGAGGCGGACAACGCCGTCAGCGCCGTACTCGACACGATCGAGGAGGTTCTGAGCCGCGGAGGCGAGGTGAGCTTCACCGGCTTCGGCAAGTTCTCGGTGGCCGACCGCAGCGCCCGCGAGGGCGTCAACCCGCAAACCGGCGAGAAGATCCAGATCGCGGCGAGCAAGGTGCCGCGCTTCAGCGCCGGATCCGCCCTCAAGAAGTCCGTGAAGGGCGGCTAGGCCCGCACCTGGCCGACCCGGTCGCGTTCCTTTGTCCGGGGGTTCGCGACATTTCTGCGACCGGCTGGCGGCGCTCGTCGAAGAGCGCCGCAGCCGCGTCGTACTCGGACTCGATCCCGACCCGGCGGCACTGTGGCCGGAAGCGCTGAAAGCGGGCGGGGATTCAGGCGGGGGCAGGGGTTCCGGCGAGGACCCGCTCTCTGGGCGCGCGCGCACGGCGGAAGCGGTGGCGGCTCACTGTCGCGCCGCCATCGCCGCTGCGGGCCCGGCCTGCGTGGCCGTCAAGCCCCAGCTTGCGTGCTTCGAGCGCCTCGGCCCGCCCGGCTGGCAGGCCCTCGAGGCGACCGCTGCTGCCGCGCGCGAGCACGGACTGCTGGTGCTCGCGGACGGCAAGCGCGGCGACGTCCCGGTCACCGCGAAGGCCTACGCTCAGGCGCTCGTGGGCGAGACTCCCGGTCCCTTCGGGCCGGTGGCCGGATTGGGGGCGGACGCCTTCACGGCCAATCCACTGCTCGGGCGTGATTCGCTCGAGCCCCTGGTGGACGCCGCTTCCGACGCGGGCGCGGGCTGCTTCGTGCTCGTTCGCACCTCCAACGCGGGTGCCGCCGACGTGCAGGACCAGGGCGAGCCCCCGCTCCACGAGCGCCTGGCGGCGCTGGTGGCCGAGATGGGCGCCGGCCACCGGGGCGAGTGCGGCCTGTCGCTCGTCGGGGCGGTCACCGGCGCCACGCAGCCCGGCCTGCTCGCCCGCCTGCGCGAGCTCATGCCGCACGCCGTGTTCCTGCTGCCGGGAGTCGGAGCGCAGGGCGGACGGGTCGAGGACCTGGGCCCGGCCTTCGCACCACACCCGGCGGCCGGCCTCGTGACCGCATCGCGCTCGATCGTCGGTGCGCATGCGAAGCGCGGCGGCGATCCGGCAAGCGCGGCGGCGGCCGCGGCAGAGGAGCTGCGCGCGGCCGCCTGGAAGCTTTGAGCGCGGGTCGCGTGCAGGCCGCTGCCCGCCTGCGCGCGCAGTCTGGCGCGCTGACTAAGGTTCCCGGCGCCCGTTCGGGGCGAGCCGATGGCCGACTTCCGCCGCATACGACGCAACACCGCCCGAGTGATCGCTCCCCTGGCCCTGGTGGCGTGCGGGGTGGCGCTTGCCCTGGTCGTGACGAGCTTCACCGACGAGAAGAAGGACGACGAGCCCAAGCAACGGACGACGTCCCAGGCGGGCGAACCGACAACCACGGACGATGCCGCTCCCCGCACCCAGCGCCGCTTCTATCGCGTGAAGCTGAACGACACGCTCGGCCTGATCTCCGAGAAGACCGGCGTTGCGGTGGAGACGCTGCAGGAGCTGAACCCCGAGCTCGACCCGCAGAACCTGATCGTCGGCCAAAGGGTCAAGCTGCGCGAGTGACGCTCACGCGTGCTCTCGGCGCAGCGCTGACCCTCCTCGCGTTTGCAGTCCCGGCCTCGGCGGCCTCCGCCGCCGAGCGCCCGCCCGCCATCCCCAACGCACAGTCCGCCATCGTGATCGACGCGCGCGACGGCGCGGTCATGTTCGCGAAGCGTGCCGGGCAGCGCCGTCAGATCGCCAGCACCACCAAGCTGATGACGGCGCTGCTCACACTCGAGAGCGCCCGGCCCAGCACGGTCTTCACCGCGGCCGACTACGCCGCCGCCCCGGTGGAGTCGCAGATCGGCCTCCGGCCGGGCGAGCAGATGACCGTGAGGGATCTCTTCGAGGCCCTGCTGCTCGAGAGCGCCAACGACGCCGCGGCAACGCTGGCCGAGGGGATCTCGGGGACCCGCGACGGCTTCGTAGCCGCAATGAACGCCCGGGCCGAGGAGCTGGGCCTGGAGAACACGAGCTACGCGAACCCCATCGGCTTCGACGACCCGCTCAACTACTCGACCGCGGCCGACCTCGCTCGGCTGGCCCTCGAGCTGATGCAGCGGCCGCGCTTCGCGCGCGTCGTCGACCTGCCCTTCGCCGAACTCGAGTCGGGAGCGCGTCCGCGCGTGGTCGAAAACCGCAACACGCTGATCTCCGCCTACCCGTTCGTGAGCGGCGTGAAGACCGGTCATACGCTGCAGGCGGGCTACGTCCTGATCGGAGCCGCCGAGAGCAGGGCCGGTGGAAAGGTCATCTCGGTGGTGATGGGGGAGCCGAGCGAGCCGGCCCGCGACGCCGACACCCTGGCCCTCCTGCGCTGGGGCCTCGGGCGCTTCCAGCGGGTGCGAGTGGTCGATCGGCGCCGGACGCTGGCCCGGGCCGCGATCGAGTACCGCGACGAGAAGGCGCGGCTGGTGCCGGCACGCAGCGCCGTCGTGACGCTGCGCGACGGCGAGGAGGTGCGCCGTAGGGTGGACGCACCGGCGGAGGTCAAGGGCCCGCTTCGCGCCGGAGCGCGGGTGGGCAGCGTCAGCGTGGTGGTGGAGGGCGAGCGAGTGCGCCGGGTGGCGTTGGTCACCGCGGCCGAGGTCCCGGAAGCCGGTACGCTGAGAGTGCTCCTCTCGGAGGTGGGCGTCCCGTTGATCCTGCTGTTCGCCCTCGTGCTACTGCTCGGCGTCGTGCTCGTCGCCATGCGGCTGCGGGTTCGCCTAAGGCTCGTGAAGCAATGATCATCACCGTCACCCTCAACGCAGCGATAGACAAGACCCTGGCGGTCCCAAACTTCCGCCTGGGCCGGCGCCATCGCGCGGTCGAGCAGACCGCGATGGCCGGGGGAAAGGGTGTGAACGTGGCCCGCTCGCTGCGGGCGCTGGGCCAGCCCGTGATCGCCACCGGGATCGCCGGCGGGCACACCGGCACGCGCATCGTCGAGCACCTGACCGAGGAGGGCATCCTCAACGACTTCGTGCGGATACGGGAGGAGTCGCGCACCTCGACCGCGGTGGTGGACCCCACCAGCGGTGACCAGACCGAGATCAACGAGCGCGGTCCCCAGGTGTCCGAGGGGGAGCTCGACCTGTTCATCGACAAGCTGCTTTACCTGGCCAAGGGCGCCGGGGTCTGCGTGTTCGCGGGCAGCCTGCCCCGTGGGGTCGATCCCGGCCTCTACGGCCGCCTGATCGACGAGATGCGCCGCTTGGGTGTTACCACGGTCCTCGACTCCGAGGGAGAGCCGCTTCACATGGCCACCCGCCGGGCGCCCGATGTGGTGAGCCCGAACGAGATCGAGGCGGAGGGTCTGGTGGGGCACGAGTTCTCCGACGAGGACGACCGCCGGCGCGCCCTGGGTGAGATGGTGGAGATGGGTGCGCGCGAGGGCATCATGACCCTGGCCGACGGCTGCCTCGCCGTGTTGGGCGACGGCCCCGAGCGCCGCCTCTACCGCGCGACGCTCGAGCCGCTCGAGCCGGTGTCGTCGGTGGGCTCGGGCGATGCGTTCCTGGCCGGCTTCGTGGCCGCCCGCTACGGGGGCCGCGATCCCGAGGGCTGCCTGCGCTTCGCGGTGGCCTGCGGTGCGGCCTCGACCCAGCATTTCGGGGCCGGCCGCCTCGATGCCGGCGACGTGGAGAGAGTGGTCGCGGAGATCGAGGTCGAGACGCTGCAGTCGCCCCCCATCGAGGTGGGCTGAGCTCGCCGGGCCACTGCTAGGCTCGGGCGGATCGCCACGCTGTCCGTCGCCGAACCTAGGATGCCTTCATGGAAGTAGAGATCGGGCGCGGCAAGAAGGGCCGCCGCGCATATGGCTTCGATGACATCGCGATCGTGCCGAGCAGGCGCACGCGCGACCCGGACGACGTCGACATCACGTGGACGCTCGGGCCCTACCGCTTCGAGCTCCCGCTCATGGCCTCGGCAATGGACGGGGTGGTCTCGCCCCGGACGGCGGGCGAGCTCGGGCGCCTCGGCGGCCTGGCGGTGCTCAACCTCGAGGGAATCTGGACGCGCTACGAGGATCCCGACGCGGAGCTCGAGCGAATCGCCGGCTACCCCAAGGAACGCGCAACCACCGAGATGCAGCGCATCTACGCCGAGCCGGTCAAGGAAGAGCTGATCGCCCAGCGCATCCGCGAGATCAAGGATCAGGGCGTCGTGGCCGCGGCCTCGCTCACCCCGCAGCGGGTGCGCTCCTACCACGAGACCGCGCTCGAGGCCGGTCTCGACATCCTCGTCATCCAGGGCACGGTCATCTCCGCCGAGCACGTGTCCACGCGCACCGAGCCGCTCAACCTGAAGGAGTTCATCCGCGAGCTGCAGGACACGGTGCCGATCGTCGTGGGCGGCTGCGCCTCCTACTCCACCGGACTGCACCTGATGCGCACCGGCGCGGTGGGCGTGCTCGTGGGCGTGGGGCCGGGCGCGGCCTGCACCACCCGCGGGGTGCTCGGCATCGGCGTGCCCCAGGCCACCGCCATCGCCGATGTTGCGGCCGCTCGCTCTCAGCACATGCTGGAGACCGGCGAATACGTGAAGGTGATCGCCGACGGCGGCATGCGCAACGGCGGTGACGTCTCGAAGGCAATCGCCTGCGGCGCGGACGCCGTGATGGTCGGCTCACCCCTGGCCCGGGCCCACGAGGCCCCGGGACGCGGCCACCACTGGGGAATGGCCACCTTCCATCCCTCGCTGCCGCGCGGCGCCCGGGTGCGGACCACCCAGAACGGAACGATGAAGCAGATCCTGCTCGGCCCCGCCCACGAGAACGACGGCACGTTCAACCTGATGGGCAGCCTGCGGACCTCGATGGCCACGTGCGGTTACGAGGACATCCCGGCGTTTCACAAGGCCGAGCTGATGATCGCGCCCTCGCTGCAGTCCGAGGGCAAGCAGCTTCAGCGCGAGCAGGAGATCGGCATGGGCGCGACGTCGGCAGCGGTGGCCCACCCTGAGTCCAACGGCAGCTTGACCCCGGCCGCGGATCCCGCTCTCGTCGAGTGACGTCGCAGGCGGTCAGCGAGGGCGCTGCCGCGGATGTTCCGGCCTCCGCCACCGATGAGGTGCTCGTCCTCGACTTCGGAGGCCAGTACTCGCAGCTGATTGCCCGGCGGGTGCGCGAGTGCGGCGTGTTCGCCGAGCTCTTGCCCCACCACGTCTCGCTCGAGGAGATCAAGCGCCGCGCGCCGCGCGGCCTGATCCTGTCCGGCGGCCCGGCCTCCGTGTACGCCGAGGGCGCGCCGAAGCTGCGTACCGAGCTGCTCGAGCTCGGCGTGCCCGTGCTGGGCATCTGTTACGGCATGCAGGCCATGGTCCTCGAGCTGGGCGGCCGCGTGGAGGGCGCGCCGAAGGGAGAGTTCGGCCGCTCGCGGCTCACCGTCGAGCGCAGCGGGCGCCTCCTGGCCGACACGCCGGCCGACCAGTCGTGCTGGATGAGCCACCGCGACACCGTCTTCGAGCCGCCCCCCGGGTTCACCGCCCTCGCCGCCTCGACGGAGTCGCCCGTGGCCGCCATCGAGCATGCCGAGCGCGGGCTGTACGGGATCCAGTTCCACCCCGAGGTGGTGCACACCCCCTACGGCACGCACATCCTGACCACCTTCCTGCGGGACATCTGCGGCTGCGACATGAGCTGGTCGGCGGAGTCGGTGATCGAGGAGCAGGTGGCCGGCATCCGCGAGCAAGTGGGCGACGGCAAGGTCATCTGCGGCCTGTCCGGCGGAGTCGACTCCTCGGTGGCCGCGCTGCTCACCTACCGCGCGGTGGGCGATCAGCTCACCTGTGTTTTCGTCGACCACGGCCTGATGCGTAAGAACGAGGGCAACCAGGTGGTGGCCGCGTTTCGCGACGAGTTCAAGGTGCCGCTCATCGCCGTCGACGCCGAGGAGCGCTTCCTCGCCCGCCTCGCCGGTGTGAGCGATCCCGAGACCAAGCGCAAGATCATCGGCACGGAGTTCATCCGGGTGTTCGAGGAGCAGGCCTTACGCCTCGAGAACCCGGGCTACCTGGTGCAGGGCACCCTCTACTCGGACGTGATCGAGTCGGGCGGCGGCACGGGCGCGGCCACGATCAAGTCGCACCACAACGTCGGCGGCCTGCCCGAGGACCTCGAGTTCGAGCTGGTCGAGCCGCTGCGCATGCTCTTCAAGGACGAGGTGAGGGCGGTGGGCTCCGAGCTCGGCCTCCCCGACAAGCTCGTGTGGCGCCAGCCCTTCCCTGGTCCCGGCCTGGCCATACGCGTGGTAGGCGGCGAGGTCAACAAGGAGCGCCTGGAGATCCTGCGCGACGCGGACGCCATCCTCCAGGAGGAGATCCGCGGCGCCGGGCTCTACCGCGAGCTGTGGCAGTCGTTCTGCGTGCTGCCCGGCGACCTGCGCTCGGTCGGCGTCCAGGGCGACGAGCGGACCTACGGCTACGTCGTGGTGATCCGGGCGGTCACGAGCGACGACGCGATGACGGCCGACTGGGCGCGCCTGCCCTACGACCTGCTCGAGAAGGTGGCCTCGCGGATGATCAACGAGATCCCGGCCGTCAACCGGGTGACGCTGGACATCACGTCCAAGCCACCGGGGACGATCGAGTGGGAGTAGCCGGCCGGCTTCGGCTCGCCACTCTCGCTACGTAAGGGGCAACTATTCCCCCTTTCGTCGCTCGGGTCGTGATGCTGCGGCCTGCCGAGGGTCCGGCGTTGGCGGTCGGGCGGACGCGTCCGTCATCGCCCGTCCGCAGAGCCTCGCTGGCGCTCGTTCGCTCCCTCGCAAGCGGCTCGCTCTGACATGCTCTGCGGCCGGGGATGCCGGCCGCGCCCGCCTTCGTCGATGCCCGGCTGGGACGACGCGCGGAGACGCTTGCTTTCACGCGGACGCGCTCGACCTGCCCCACTCGAGCGCGGCACACCTGGAGGCCGTCGCGTCCAGGTCAGCCTGAGACGGGCTGCGGCGTGGCCTGCGCCGGCACGGGCGTGAGGTGAGCCGTCAAGACGTACGCCACCACGACCGCGACGATCACGAGTGGCATGACCGCGAGTCCGTCGGCCGCCAGCAGCAGCGTCGCCAGCAGCGTCGAGGTCAGCGGCAGGGTCAGCATGACCGTGCACATAGCGCCGATCCCCATCGCCACCGCCGGCACAAGCTCCAGACCTGGGAGGCCCGACGCGGCCATGCCGCCGGCGGCCCCGATGAACATGGCCGGGAACACCGGCCCGCCGCGGAAACTCGAGAGCGAGAGCGCGTAGGCCAGCCCCTTGCAGAGCACGAGCAACAGGAGCGCGCCGACCGACCAGTCCGCCGCCCCGCCGATCAACGATCCGAGCGCCTCTTGGCCGGAGAACAGGACGTCAGAGGCGTCGTGGCTCGTCGCCTCGCCGAACCCGACCGCGAGCCCGGCGATCATCACGCCGAGCACCGGCATCAGCAGCACCATCCGCCGTTCGACGTGCGGCCGCACGGCGAGCGCCAGCAGCTGGATCCCGCGGCCGATGAACGGTGCGATCAACCCGAACGCGAGCGCCCACAAGAACATCGCACCGGTCGGACGATCGAACGGCGGCAGCCCGGGAACGGCGAGCGAGAACGTGCCGAAGCCGGTGAGCTCGTCGAGGCCGATGAAGATCAGCGTGCCGACCCCGGCGGCGAGCAAGCCGGGCACCAACACCACGCCGAGCATCGGGCCGCCGAGCCCGGCGGCCTCCAGCAGCAGGAAGGCCCCGACGATCGGGGAGCCCAGGAGCGAGCTGATGGCCGCGAAGCTGCCAGCCGCGGCTATCACCGTTGCGGCCTGGTCGGGTGCATCCCGCGCTGCCAGGCGCACGGCCAGCACGCCGAGGCCGCTCCCGATCAGGATGAGCGGCGCCTCCGGGCCGAGCACGACCCCGAGGCTCAGCGTCGCCAGGGAGGCGAGCAGCACGCCCGGCAGCTCCGCGGGCGGGAGCGCACCCGCCGCCTTGAACCCGTCCGCAGGCGAGTGCCCGCCCGTACCAGGCAAATGGAGGATGGCCAGCGCGACCAGCAACCCCGACAGCGCGAGCAGCGGCAAGGGCCACCACGTCGGCGCCGCGTCGAACCCAAGAGTCTTCGGAAGATCGGTGAAGAGCTCCTCCTGCAGCCACGCGACGAGCTTCAGGAAGCCGTACGCCACCGCGGACACCGGAACCCCGATCAGGGCCGCGAGCACCAGGAGCTGCACGTAGCTGCGGGAGCGGAGCAACGCCATGGGGTCGGGTGGCACGCGCTCGATCGTAACCCAGTGACGAGCAGCGAGTGTCATCGGCGTCCGTCAGCGCGCTATCGCTTTGCGCGAGAAGCAGCAGTCTGGAGCCGCGCTCCTGCTCGTCGTCCGGTGCGGGAGTCTGCGAGGAGCGGCACGGACCTCTGCATAGCCCCAATTGCCGGAGCGGTGAGGTGCCCGTTACGGGATCGGCTAGCTGGACGGAGCTTGGAAGTTGTCTGAGCCCGGCCGCCTGGTTATGGGTGTGGCCGTTTCCGAGTCGGGATGGACACAGTCGAGCAGGTTGAGGTCCCTTGGGAGCGACATCACGTGGTTCGCCATGCTTAACCCTGAGTAGGCGACCGATCGGTCACTACTAGCACCTGTCGAGGCACTTGTACCGTGGCGTGGAAGACTTGGGATCGGCTAGGCCGTGGCGCGTCCTCAGGTGTCGAGCGGCCGCTTGGCGTCGGCGCGAAGCGGCGAGATCAGGATGGCCGCGACGAGCCCGAAGAGAAGTCCGACGGCGGCCAGCGCCGCTGCCGGAACCCAATCGACCAGCACCACCACCACTGCCGCCGCGCCGAGGAGGCTCAGCGCGATTGGGCCGGGCCAGAAGCGGAGAGCGACGGTATGCCACCTGTACTGAGCGGGGCGAGCGTTGTCGAGGCGCGGCCATGCTCGCGCAGCCGCGCGCAAGCTGTACTCGGTGGTGATCGCTCGTACGAGGACGAAGTACAAGACGAGGGCGCTACTCACCCCGACTATCGCCGCCCTGAGAGCGGGCGACGGCTCCGAGAGCTTGACCAACACCAGACTGGCGACCAGCGTGGCAATGGAGATCCAGGCGCTGAAGAACTGCCGGGCCGGGTTGGCGATGTCCCTCATGGAGAGAAGCAGGTGGCGCGGCGCAAGGGTTCGGACCGGCTTGATGCGGCGTCCCCGTTTCGTTGGAATCCACTCGTCCATGCGGATCGGGGAGCCCGAGGCGGTGCGGTCATGCCCCAGCGGCTCGACGAGCCCGTGGCGGCGGGTGGACTCCACGAGCGTCTGGATCTCGCCTTCGGTTAGCGGCAGCCCGAAGCAGCTGAATCTCTGCCTGCGTATTTCCGAGACCGATTCGGCTCCGAACGCCTCTAGGTGGGAGATAAGCGCGGCATGGAAGACCTGACGGACCCTTGCGTCGGCTAGGTGCGGGCCCGGCGATCGATTTTCTCCCGCGGTCACCTTGCGAGCGTAATCACAACTGCTGGGTTGTCGCGCCCCGACCCGTGGCTGGCCGAATTGTTCGGGAAGGGTCGAGGTTCACCACCCGCTCAACACCTGCCGTTCTCCTCCAGGTTACGAGCTAATGGCAATCCCTAGTGCTCCGGGTACTGCCTGCGAACTCGCTCGCCCTGGTTGTCAAGTTCGCCGCGAACGATTTGTTCACGGGCTGTCGAGATTGCGAAAGCAACGGTGATGGGCTCACGCCGGCGGGATCGCGCTGGCCGTCATCCTCGTCTGCCGGTCTTGAGGAGTAGACCGTCGATTTTGGCTACCCCTTGGGGGCCACGTCCTGTCGCGCGACGCCGACTTTGCCGCGCGCTCTCGAGCGCCGAGAACAGTCCTTGGGCTGATCGATCAGGATTCGAGAAGCCCTGACGGCCGCGCAGGCGTAGCTTGGCGCCCATGAAGACCATGATCTGCAAGCAACTCGGCGGACCCTGCAACGTCGAGCATCACGGCGAGGACCACAACGAAGTCATCAAGGCGCAGGACCGCCACCTCAAGGCGCAGGTCGCGGCCGGCGACGAGACCCACCGCGAGGCCCACGAGGCGATGCGCGGCCGATGGAAGCGCCCGATCAGCGGCCTCGGGTGGTATCGAGACGTCAAGCGCGAGTTCGCCAGCCTGCCGGACGACGCCTAGCGGGCCCGGTTCGGCTCGCAGCCCGGCGGCCGCAGTGGTCCTCGGTATCAGCAGCCACGGACCAATCGATCCGCAGCCGCCCCAGGCATGCCGAGTCCGGCGAGCACGGGGCTGCGCCCGATCGGGTTTCTCCTTCAGGCAAGCGCAGCACTCGAGCGAGCAGCGTGTCGACTGCCGCTCTTCTCCAAAGCAGAAGCGGTCGCCTTCAGCCCGGCGGCTTCGAGAGCTTCATCGACACCCTGCCGGATAAAGACGAAAGCTGTCACGGCCGGCGGACCGTCAGAGCGAGCTCAGTTCGGGGAGGACCTGCTCGCCCACGATCCGAACCTGTTCCGTCAGATCGGGCAAGCCATCCACTTCGATCCCGGCCCAGGCCTTCAAGGTGAACGGATCGGTGAACGAAACCAGCGCGTGGTTGAAGCCCGCCGGGGCGTAGGTCTCCGTCAGCCACCTCACCCAGTCCTCGGGCGTGCCGGCGACCATGATCCGGTCAGCGATCTCCTCCGGCGTGGCCTCGAGCGCGCGTTGGACGTCGCCGGCAGCAAACGCCTCGTTGACCGACGCGAGCCGTTCCGGCTCGATCCCGTGGCGCTCGAGCAGCGCCGGCGGCATCGACGGGATGTAGAAGGCCGCGAGAATTCGCCCGGCACGACGGGCCACCTCGCCGTCCGGAGCGATTGCGCCGAGCAGGGAATCGCCGAGGTCGAGACCATCCAGGCTGCGGCCGGCGCGCTCGGCGCCAGTACGGAAATGGTCGACCGCGTAGCCCAGCGCCTCGGGTGAATAGGCGCCCGCGGTGTGTAGGCCGTCGGCGATCTCCCCGGCCAGCTGCATCGACTTGGGACCGCCCATCGCGCCGATCTTCAGCGGCAGGTGCTGTTGCACGGGCCGGGCTGCGGTGGTCACGCCGGTGTAGCTGTAGAAGTCGCCGTCGAAGTCGATCGCGCCCTCGTCGAGGACTGTTCGCATCACCTGGTGCGCCTCGCGCAGACGGGCGATCGGACGGGTTCCACGCCATTCGGTGCCGTACTGCTCGAGCATCGCGATATTGCCGATGCCGAAGACGACCTCGGCGCGCCCGCCGCTTAGCTCGTCGAGCGTCGCTGCGAGTTGAGCGATGTAGGTCGGCTCCCGCATGTAGATCGGCGCCACACACGGGCCGAGCCTGATCCGCTCGGTGCCCTGCGCGGCGGCGGCGAACAGCAGCCAGGCGTCCTTGTGGTAGATCTCGTCCGCGCTATAGCAGCCGTAATAGCCCAGCCCGTCCGCCAGTGCCACCGCATCGAGAAGCTCCGATGCCGGCTGCTCGGGGAGCATTTGGAAGCTGAGTAGCATGCAGGCCGGGAGTGGGTCGGACGCCTGCCTATCGGGTGACCGTCCCGGTGAAGGTCTCGCGGCCCTCCCCGCTGCTCGACTCCAACACCCCCCTCATCCGGCCTCCACCGCTGAGTCCCTCAAAGCTGCCGAGGCCCTTCTCGATCTTCCAATCGCTGCGCTGTTTTTCGCCAGGTGGCGTTGAGGTGAAGGTGATCTCCAGGGTGCCGCCGGGGCGCGGAACGACCTCAGCACCGACCGGCTCGAAGCCTCCACAGCCCCATCGATGAATTTCCCTCCGGCGCAGAAGGCTGAGTCGCCGATGGTGGACCCGGAAAGAACCTCGCCAGTCGACTCGCCCCTCGCGTTGAGGGGAGCCAAGTGGGTCTTGATCAGGATTGGCTCGCCGCTTTCCCTGGCGTCTACAGGTCGCGATGCCGAGCAGAGAGACCATCGGCAGCACCGAGAAGGCGGTCTGGACCTTGACCATGGCCTTGAACCTATCCGCGCAGCCGCTTTGCGGTCAAACTGACCCACTCAGCGCATGTGGCGCTGCTGCTTTCCATGCGAACGAGCAGTCCGAGCACGAGTGTTGCTTAGCGCGACTTGGGAAAGCCAGCCCGATGCGATCGCGACTAGTGGATCTGCCTCGGAGCGACAGCCTCAGACGATGCTGCCCCCAGGTGCCGACGGCGCTTGCAGCGTGCACCCTTCATGCGGAGCCAAGTCGGTCCGACCCTGACAACCACGCCCGTCAAAACGCTCGGGACTTCCAGTGCGACGCGTTCCGCTCACGCTAGCGCCAACGTCGCGACAGCCGCAGTTGAGGCGAGCCTGTTGGCGCGGGCTTTGTCGTAGCGGCTGGCCAGGCCGCGCCAGTTCTTCATTCGGCTGTAGAACCGCTCCACGACGTTGCGGTGCTTGTAGTCCACGGCGTCGAAGCTGACCGGGCGTGTCATCGTGATGGTCGAGGAGCGTGGATGCGCGCGGATCGCAGCGCAGGTGCCGGGTCAGCGGGGGTTGGCGGCAAGGGTGCCGGCTGAACAGGATCGTGGCTCGTGCACGGGGGCTCCGCTCGCGGTGGGGCCCTCCCGCCGTCGGGAGACGCTGCCGGGCGGGATCGTTCCGCGGCGGGTGCCGAGGCCAGGTTGTGGGCGCCGGCCGGGCTGCGGA
>CAVSJF010000029.1:0-19113 GCA_963728155.1 uncultured Thermoleophilaceae bacterium
ATGGGATGCAGCACGCGCTCCTTGAGCGTGTGGCGGCGTTCCTGGGGCACGACGAAATGCTTCGTCACGCCCTCCACCAGGACGGCGGGAGTCGGTGGCTCGGTCCCGGTCACCGTTCCAAAGCTATAGGGGGAACCCCCGCCCGCCCGCCCGTCGCATAATGGTTGCCGTGCTGCCTGAGCGGGTGACCGCGGATATGAACGAAAGCGTGCACGACCTGTGGCTGAAGCGCGTCGCGCAGCACACGAGCGACTCGTACGCCGGGGTCGGAATGTCGAAGTTCCCCGAAGATCTCAGGGTCTACGAGCACCTGCTCTGGGTCAGCCGGGCGACGGCGGTGATCGAGATCGGGGCCTACCTGGGCGGGAGCGCGCTCTGGTTTCGCGACCGCCTCGCCGCTTTCGCGCGCTACCGCTCGGGCCCGCCTGTACGCGTGGTCTCGATCGACATCGACGTCGCGGCTGCGCGCCGAAACGTCGAAGCCGTCGATCCGCGCTGGGAGGAGTCGATCGCGCTGGTCGAGGCCGACGTAGAGGATCCGTCACTGGCGGACCGGGTGGCGGCGCTGCTGCCGTCCGGGTCGAGGTGTCTCGTCGTCGAAGACAGCGCACACGTGTACGACACGACGCTCCGGTCGCTGACGACCTTCGCCCGATTCGTCCCCCCAGGGGGCTATTTCGTGGTCGAGGACGGGTGCGTGGACGTTGAGGAGATGCGACTCTCGGACGAGTGGCCCCGCGGCGTGCTGCCCGCCCTGCACGATTGGCTGCGGACACCGCAGGGGCGCGAGTTCGCCGTCTGCCGAGAGCTCGAGCTCTACGGCATCTCCTGCCACCCGGAGGGATTCCTGCGCCGCATGGCCTAGGCCGGGAACCGGTCCGCCCCTCACGTTGTAGTAACCCCACGGTGGAGGACCGGCCACCCGACGACACGGAGCTCATCGCGCGTGCGAAGCGAGGCGAGCTGGATGCCTACGAGGAGATCGTCGGCGGCATGGGAGCATCGCGTTCAGGACGGCTCTGGTGATCACCGGTTCGGCCGCCGATGCCGAGGAGGCCGCGCAGGACGGATTCGTCAAGGCGCATCGGGCGCTGCGGCGCTTTCGCGAGGGCGCTCCGTTTCGCCCGTGGCTGCTGACGATCGTGGCCAACGAGGCGCGTAACCGCGTGAGGTCGGCGGGGCGGCGCGAGCGCCTGGCTCTGCGCGTGGCCGAGGAGCGTCGCCTGGGGGGCGCGGTCCCGTCGCCCGAGGCGGCGCTCCTGGGCTCCGAGCAGCGCGAGGAGCTGCTGGCCGCCGTGGCCGAGCTGGGCGAGCCCGACCGGCAGGTGATCGCCTGTCGCTACTTCCTGGAGCTCACCGAGGAGGAGACGGCCGCCGCGCTCGGCTGCCGGCGCGGCACGGTCAAGTCGCGCCTCTCCCGCGCCCTGGCCCGCCTTCGCGAGCGGATGGAAGCCGGCGATGCCTGAGCTCGAGCGGATGCTGGCCGAGTTGGGCCGCGAGCTCGACTGGCCGGACGGTCCCGACCTCGCGCCGGGAGTGCGGGGCCGCCTGACCGAGACGCAACCACGCCGCAGGCCGGCCTTCGCCGGCGGGGTCCCGCGCGCCCTGGCACTGGCACTGGTGCTGCTACTCGTGCTGGCCGCGGTCACCGCCGCGGCCGTGCCCTCCGTGCGCGATGCCGTGCTCGACCTGCTCGGGCTCCAGGGGGCGACGGTCGAGCGGCGCACCACGCTGCCCACCCCTCCGCCGGAGCGGCCGCTCGACCTCGGCGTGCGGACGACCCTGGAGAGCGCCCGGGACGCGCTGGGCTTCGAGCCGCTTCTGCCCGGCGGCCTGGGAGATCCGGACGGCGTCTATGTACGGCGCGGCGTGCCGGGCGGGGAGCTTTCCCTGACCTACCTGCCTCAGCCCGGCCTGCCTCGCGCTCGCAGCACCCGCCTGGGCCTGCTGGTCAGCGAGTTCCGCGGGGACCTCGACCCCAACTACATCGGCAAGGTCGTGGGGCCCCAGTCGGCGGCCGACCAGCTGACGCTCGGCGGCGAGCCGGCCATCTGGATCGAGGGGGCGCCGCACTTCTTCTTCTACCGCGACCCCGACGGGCAGGTGATCGAGACCGAGCTCCGCCTGGCCCAGAACGTGCTGCTCCTTCAGCGGGGAGGGCTGCTCGTGCGCCTCGAGGGCGCGTTCAGCCGCGAGCGGGCTCTTCGGGTGGCTCGCTCCGTGCGCCAACCGCCATCCGGCGCAGCGGAATGAGGAACCAGAGGATCGCGAACGCGGCGGCCGCCGCGGCCCCGACTATGTAGACCGTGGTGCTCTGGTAGAGCACATCGGTGATGAACACGACCGCCCCGGTCATCGCGCAGGCCAGTAGGCCCAGGCCCAGGATCGATGATCCTGTTGCCGCTCCTGACGATGTGCTCCTTGTCCTGCTGGCGGAACTCGAGCCTGTGCTGGGCCGAGGGGGCGATCAGGCAGATCGCGGCCGCCGCCGTGGTGAGCAGCGTGACGAAGTAGATCGTCTGCTGTTCGCTCGTCACGTCGGCGAAGCGCTGGTTGAACGGCACCACGAGCAGAAAGGCGAACAGCACCTGCACCCCGGGGAGCGCCACCCGCAGCTCGCCGATCATCTCCTGCAGGTTGCGGTCGATCCGCTCGCTCTCGCTCTCGTCGCGTCCCGTTTCGGGATGCCTCGCCACGGGGACAACCCTATCCGCGATCGAGTGCACGCGACGACGACGACGACTGGACGGGCGAGCCGCCCGAGGGCCGCTACTCGGCCGCCGGGCCAACCCCGGCTTCTGGCGCGAGAACCGCGCGCCTCTTCCATCACCGCCGCCGGCGTCGGGCTCGCCCTGATCATTCTGGTCGTGGTGTGGCTTCGCTGTAGAGCGAGTGGCGGTCGTGCTCGGCGCCCGCAACCTGGGCGGAGCGATCCTCGACCACCTGGTTACGGAGGGCTGGCGCGGCGCGGCCGTCGCGCGCAGCGAGGAGACCGCGGCGGCGGTCCGCGAGCGCGGCGCGCTGGGATCGCCGCCGACGCCGCCGACCCGGTCCGCGCTCGAGTCCGCGCTGATACGCGTCCGCGAGGAGCTCGGGCCGCCGAGCCTGATCGTGAACGCCGTGAGCGCCGCGCGCCCGCCCGGCGGCGGGCCGTTCGGCGGCGGCGCCGCTCGCCGACGCGGACCTCGACGGCCTTCCGCGGCTGGACCGCCGCGGTGGCCGAGCAGAGCTTCGTGTTCCTCTCGGCCGGGCTGCGCGCGCTGCGGCGAGTCCGGCGGCGGCACCCTCGTGCAGGTGACCGGCGGCTCGGCGCGGCGCGCCATGCCGGGGCGCGGGCTCTGGTCTGCGGGCGGCCAGGCCACGCGGGCCATGGTCCACGCCGCTGCCCAGGAGGTGCGCGAGGAGGGCATCCACGTGGCGCTGCTGATCGTGGACGCCACCATCGAGTCGCCCAAGACCGAGGCCTTCACCCGCGATCAGCCGCGTGAAGCGCTCGGCGACCAGCGGCTGATCGCCGAAGCGGTGAGCTTCCTCGCCGGCCAGGAGCCGCGCGCCTACACCCACGAGCTCATGGTCACGCCCGCGGGCGACCGCTGGGTGCCTTAACTCTCGACCCGTTTACGCGTCCGCGCCTGCTTCTGGCGCTCGACCGGGTCGAGCTCGAGCTTGCGCAGACGTACCGCGTCGGCGTGACCTCCACGCTCTCGTCCTCGCGGATGAACTCCAGTGCCTGGTCGAGCGAAAGGCGGTGAGCGGGCACGAGCTTGACCGTGTCGTCGGAGCCCGCGGCTCGCACGTTGGTCTGCTTCTTCTCGCGCACGGCGTTCACGTCGAGGTCTGCTGCGCGGGCGTTCTCGCCCACCACCATGCCCTCGTAGACCTCCTCGCCCGGGCCGACGAAGAGCTGGCCGCGCTCCTGGAGCTTGACCAGAGCGAACGTGGCTGTCGGGCCCCGGCGGTCGGCCACCAGGGAGCCCGTGGGCCGGGTGCGGATCGCGCCCTGCCACGGCTCGTAGCGCTCGAAGACAGAATGCAGGATGCCCGAGCCGCGCGTCTCGGTCATGAACTCGGTGCGAAAGCCGATCAGCCCGCGCGTGGGCACGAGGAAGTCGAGCCTCACCCAGCCGGTCCCGTGGTTGACCATGTTCGCGAGGCGGCCCTTGCGCAGCGCCAGCATCTGCGTGACCACGCCGAGGAAGTCCTCGGGCACGTCGATCGCGAGCCGCTCGATCGGCTCGTGCACCTGGCCGTCGATCTCGCGGGTGACCACCTGGGGCTTGCCCACCGTGAGCTCGAAGCCCTCGCGGCGCATCGTCTCCACCAGCACGGCCAGCTGCAGCTCGCCCCGCCCCTGCACCTCCCAGGTGTCGTTGCGGTCGGTGTCGAGCACCCGGATCGCCACGTTGCCCACCAGCTCGGCCGCGAGCCGGTCCTGGACCATGCGCGCGGTCAGCCGCGATCCCGACCTGCCGGCCAGCGGGGAGGTGTTGATGCCCACGGTCATCCCGAGCGCCGGCTCCTCCACGGCGATCACCGGCAGCGGCCGCGGGTCCTCGAGGTCGGCGATCGTCTCGCCGATGGTGATGTCGGGGATCCCGGCCAGCGCGATGATCTCGCCCGGCCCGGCCTCGTCGGCCGCCAGGCGCTGCAGGCCCTCGTTCACGTACAGCTCGGCGACCCGCACCCGGTCGATCTCGCCGTCGCGGCGGCACCAGGCCCGTCCTGGCCCTTGCGGATCGTTCCCTGGTGCACCCGGCAGAGGGCGAGCCGGCCCACGTAGGGATCGGCGTCGAGGTTGGTCACGCGCGCCTGGAGCGGGTGGCCCTCCTCGTACTGGGGCGCGGGGATTCGCTCCACGAGCAGGTCGAGCAGCGGGCGCAGGTCGGTGCCCTCCACGCCCTCCTCGAGCGAGGCCCAGCCCGCCTTGGCGTTGGTGTAGACGATCGGGAACTCGATCTGCTCCTCGTCGGCGTCGAGGTCGAGGAAGAGCTCGTAGACCTCGTCCACCACCTCGCGCGATGCGGGCGTCCGGGCGGTCGACCTTGTTCACCACCAACACCACCGGCAGCCTCGCCTCCAGCGCCTTGCGCAGCACGAAACGGGTCTGGGGCAGGGGGCCCTCGGAGGCGTCCACCAGCAGCATCACGCCGTCGACCATCGTGAGCCCGCGCTCGACCTCGCCGCCGAAATCGGCGTGGCCGGGGGTGTCGACCAGGTTGAGCTTCACGTCGCCGAAGCGCACCGCGGCGTTCTTGGCCAGGATGGTGATGCCCCGCTCGCGCTCCTGGTCCATCGAGTCCATCACCCGATCGGTGAGCACCTCGTGGGCCGCGAAGACCCCGGACTGGCGCAGCATGGCGTCGACCAGCGTGGTCTTGCCGTGGTCGACGTGGGCGATGATCGCCACGTTGCGGATGTCGTCGCGGGTGGCCACCTAGTCCTCGAGCGCGACGATCCCGTCGCCGACCGCGATGCGGCCGTCGCTGAGGATGTCCGCGCGCAGGCCGCCCTGGTGGACGAGCGCCCGCAGCAGGCCGACCTCGGTCAGGCGCTCGAGGTGGGCGCACGGCTCGTCCAGCCGCCGGCCCGCGCATTCGACCTCTCCCACCGTGAAGCGACGGCCGACCAGCGCGTTGAGATCGATCCCGCGGGTGAGGACGTTGCGGCGCGCGTCCTCGGCGGTGGGGATGCGCCCCGAGGGCAGGGTGATCGCCTCCAGCACCTCCGCCTCGATCAGGGTCAGATCGTGCCCGTTCGAAGCCGGGTCGGAGAAGGTTCCTGCGCCGTCGAAGTAGCGGTCGCCCTCGAGGCCGCGGCCGGTATGCGCCACGGCCTCTTCGAGCCGGGACATGGGCGCCTCGGCGGCGGGGGCGACGGCGATGGCCTCTACGCGTCCCTGAGTGCGAGCCCCGTCGTCCTGAGGAATAGTGGTCCAGAGCGCCGGATCGGCGGGCGCCACGAGATAACCGGCGGAGATGCTCTCGAAGCTCTCGTCCTCGATCAGGGGCGCCCACACCAAGCCGGGTGGCGAGCCGAAGGCCACGGCGGCGTTGTCGTCGCGCAGCACGGCCAGCCAGGGCCCCGGCCAGTTGAACCGGTAGGGGTCGGCGATGGGCACGAGGCCCAGCCCGCGGGTGGCCAGCCATGTGCGCCACGCCGTCCACGGCGCGCCGTCCTGGGGGCAGGGAACCTCGTCCACCGAGATCTCCAGGATGGTGGCCAGGCAGGCGGCCACCGACCGCGCAAGGCGCGGGGCTTCACAGGCGGGTGGCTGGACGGGGCGCACGCGGCGAGTGTGGCACGCGTCTAATCTCGGATGCCGTGCCCGGACCCATCCTCAGCGTCCTCGATCAGGCGCCCATCTCCGAGGGCCAGACGGCGGCGAGCGCGCTGCACCGCACGCTCGACCTCGCCCAGCTGGCCGACGAGCTCGGCTACACGCGCTACTGGGTGGCCGAGCACCACGCCACTCCAGCGCTGGCCTGCGCCGCCCCGGAGATCCTGATCGAGGCCATCGCGAGCCGCACCCAGCGCCTGCGCGTGGGCAGCGGCGGCGTGATGCTCCCCCACTACAGCCCGCTCAAGGTGGCGGAGACGTTCAGCATGCTCGCCGGGCTCCACCCCGAGCGCATCGACCTGGGCCTGGGCCGCGCGCCGGGCACCGACCCCATGACCACGTTCGCGCTCCAGCGCGATCGCCGCCAGGCCGCTCCCGACAACTTCACCGAGCAGCTCCCCGAGCTCCTGGGACTCCTCGAGGACCGCCTGCCCCCCGACCACCCATTCGCCCGCCACGCCCGAACGCTGCCCGGCCTTCCCGAGCGCCCGGAGCCGTGGTTGCTCGGCTCATCGCCCCAGAGCGCGATCTGGGCGGCGGAGCTGGGGCTGCCCTACTCCTTCGCCGACTTCATCAACCCTGCCGGGGCCGCCATCGCCGCCGACTACCGGGGGCGCTTCGTCGACTCCGAGCGCCTGGGCGCCCCACGCCTGTCGGTTTGCGTGATCACGGTTTGCGCGGAGAGCGACGACGAGGCCCAGGAGCTCGCCTCCTCGGCCCGCATGATGATGTCGATGCTCAAGCAGGGCCAGCTGATCCCGATCCCGCCGGTCGACCGCGCAGTGCGCTACCTGGCCACCCGCGAGCGCTCGAACGGCGGGCGCCGCGCGGTGATCGGCTCGCCGGCGACGGTGCGCGCAGGCCTCGAGGGGGTGGCCGCCGAGTACGGGGCGGAGGAGGTGCTCCTGCTCACACTCACCCACGACCACGGAGCGCGCCGGCGCTCGTACGAGCTGGTGGCCGAGGAGTTCGGGCTGGCCGAGCGTCAACCGTCCAGCAGCGCCCTGGCCGCCGAGCGGTAGCACTCCACGGCCAGCGCGAGGTCGCGCACGTCGATGCGCTCGTTGCGGGCGTGGGGGAGTGCCGTGACCTGGCTCAGGGGCATGTGCCGGTGAGGGAAGAACCCGTAGGCCACGCACTCGGGGAAGGCGGCGCGAAAGGTGCGCGAGTCCGAGTAGCCGACCGAGACCGTGGGCAGGCAGCGGGCGCCCGGGTCCATCCCCGATACCCACTCGTCCAGCGCATCCATCAGCGGCGACTCCACCGCCGAGGCGTTTCCGGCCACGCATTCGGTGTAGTCGAGGCGGTAGCCGTCGCTGCCCAGCACCTCGCGCAGCCGGGCGCTGACCTCGGGCTTGTCCATGCCCGGCGGCACGCGACAGTCCACGTGGATGCGGGCCGCCTCGGGGATCACGTTCATGGCCCGCGAGGCGTCCACCATGGTCGGGGCCAGGGTCACCCGCATCATCGCCTCGGTGAGCAGCGCCAGCCCCGGGGATCGATCGGCCAGGGCGGCCAGCGCGCCGGCCGGGTCTCCGTCCACGTCGAGGCCGAGGCCGGCGAGCAGGGCCCGCGGGCCCGGCGTGATGTCCCAGCCCGGGCGCGCGGCGGCCATGGCCTCGAGCAGCGGCGCCAGCTTGAGCAGCGCGTTGTCGGTGCCGAGCAGCGACGCGTGCGCGGCCACGCCCTCGGTGGTCAGCGTGAAGCGAAACACGCCCTTCTCGGCCACCGACACTGCGTAGATGCGCTCGGAGCCGACCGCCATCGCCTCGCCGCCGCCCTCGTTGAGCAGGTAGTCGCAGCGCACGAGGTCGGGATGCTCGGCGCAGATCCATTCGGCCCCCGTGCCGCCCTCCTCCTCGTCGGCCACCGATATCAGGACGAGGTCACCGCGCGCCGGGCGCCAGCCCTCGCGGGCGAGCGAGCAGACGGCGACGGTCTCGGCCGCCGTCTGGCTCTTCATGTCGAGCGCGCCGCGGCCCCACACGCAGCCCTCGTCGAGCTCACCCGACCACGGGTCGTGGCGCCATCCCTCCGGCTCGGCGAGGACGGTGTCCACGTGCGAGAGAAGCCCCAGCACCGGACCCTCGCCGCGCCCGCGCAGGCGCGCGACCAGGTTGGGACGGGCGGCGTCGTCGCCCACCAGCGTCACCTCGAGCCCTGCGGCGCGCAGGTGGCCGGCCAGCAGCTCCTGAGCGGGCCGCTCGTTGCCGGGAGGATTGACCGTGTTGATGCGCAGCAGGCGCTGCAGCAGCTCGGTCGCCTCCTGCGCTCGCGCCGCGGACACCGTGCTCTACTCGCGGAACAGGCCCGCGTAGGCGCTGAGCGCCGGCTGACCGCCGAGGTGGGCGTAGAGCACGTTGCTAGCCCGGCTCGATCTCGCCGCGCTCGACGAGGTCGATCATCCCGGCCATCGACTTCCCCTCGTAGACCGGGTCGGTGATCATCCCCTCGAGCCGGGCCGCCGTGCGCATGGCGTCGAGCGTCCCGTCGTCGGGGATGCCGTAGGTGCCGGCGTGGTAGCGGTCGTCGAGGACGATCTCGTCGTCGCTCAGCTCGCGCCCGATCTCGATCAGCTCGGCGGTGGCGCGAGCGATGCGGGCCACCTGATCACGCGTCTCCTGAGGCCGGGCCGAGCCGTCGATGCCGATGATGCGGCGCCCGGGATCTTGCGCCGCGAAGCCGGCGACCATACCCGCGTGGGTGCTGCCGGTGACCGAGCAGACGATGATGGTGTCGAAGAACACGCCGAGCTCTTCCTCCTGCGCGGCCACCTCCTGCGCCCAGCGCGCGAAGCCCAGGCCGCCGAGCGGGTGGTCCGAGGCTCCGGCCGGGATCGGGTAGGGCGTGCCTCCGCCGGCCTCGATGTCGGCGATGGCCTGCTCCCAGCTCTCCTTGAAGCCGATGCCGAACTCCGAGCGCACGAGCCGCACGTCGGCGCCCATGAGGCGGCTGAGCTGGATGTTGCCCACCCGGTCGTACACCACGTCGGGCCAGTCGACCCAGCTCTCCTGCACCAGCACGGCTCCTAGGCCGAGCCGCGCGGCCACCGCCGCCACCTGGCGCGTGTGGTTGGACTGCACGCCGCCGATCGAGACGAGCGTGTCGCAGCCCTTGGCCTGCGCGTCGGCCACGAGGTACTCGAGCTTGCGTGTCTTGTTGCCCCCGTAGGCCAGGCCGCTGTTGCAGTCGTCGCGCTTGGCCCAGAGCTGCGCTCCGCCCAGGTGAGCGCTCAGGCGCTCGAGCCGGTGGATCGGCGAGGGACCGAACAGCAACGGCGTGCGGGGAAACGAGTCGAGTTTCACGCGCGGCAGTCTCCCAGCCTGTCGCGTTAACGTCGACAGCATGAGGCCAGTTCCGCTGCCGGCCAATCCGGTCGAGCGCTTCTATCGGGGCGGTGCGCGCATCGCCGAGTTGCGCGGGGAAGCGGTCAGGGGCGAGCGCGTGCCCGAGGACTGGGTCGGCTCGACCACGACCGTGCACGGCTCCGAGGAGCTGGGCCTGAGCCGCGTCGAGGACGGCACACTGCTCGGTGATCTGATCCCGACCGGCATCCCCCTGCTGGTCAAGCTGCTCGACGCCGGCGAGCGCCTCCCAGTCCACGTCCACCCCGACACCGCGTTCGCCCGCTCGCGGCTGGATGCGCCGTACGGCAAGACCGAGGCCTGGTTTGTCATCTCCGCTGAGGGTGCCGATCCGTGCGTATGGCTGGGACTGCGAGAGCCGGTGGGCGACGACGAGCTGAGCGAGTGGATCGGGGGCCAGGACGTCGAGGCGCTCCTCGGCGCCCTGAACCGCGTGCCCGTTCAGGCGGGCGACGCGCTGTTCGTGCCCGCCGGCCAGCTGCACGCGATCGGGGAGGGAGTTCTGATCTGCGAGCTGCAGGAGCCCAGCGACCTGAGCCTGCTCTTCGAGTGGCGCGGCTTCGACCTCGGGGACGCCGATCCCTATCTGGGGCTCGGGCTGGCGGGAGCACTCGACGCGACGCGGCGTCAGCCGTTCTCACCGGCGCGACTCGCCGGGCGGCTTCTACCGCCGGAGGCCGACGAGTTCTTCCGGCTCGAGCGAATCGCCGGCTCGTCGACGCTGTCCCGCGAGCTGTCGATACTGGTGGTGCTGGACGGGGAAGGCCGCCTCCTGAGCGGCGGAGACGAGCTCGCGCTGCACCGCGGTGCCACCGTGCTGGTGCCGGAGGACGCGGTGCTCGAAGGCGATCTCGACGTTCTGCGCTGCATGCCGGCCGGCTAGGCCGGCTCAGTCGTCGAACCCGTCGTCCGACCCCTTGCCGGAGTTGTCGTCCGAACCACTGTCGTCCGAACCACTGTCGTCCGAACCGCCGCTGCCGGACCCGCTCGAATCGTCGCTGCCGCCGTCGTCATCGGCCGGCACCTGGCTGGCCGGCGGAGCGGCCCGGTCAGCCGCCGCGGCCCGCCGCCTGGCGGCCCGGCGGCGGGCCACCGCCCGCTGCCGGCGGGCGTCCGCACGGCGCTCGGCCAGCGCGCGCCGCTGCGCCACCCGCCTGCGCTCGGACGCGGGAGGAGCCAGGGTGTCCCCCGCGCTCAGCGGCTCCGCCGAGAGGCCCACGCTGTCGCCGGAGATGCTGTTGGCCAGCAGTCCGATCGCCACCGCGGCAATCAGGCCCGCGAGTGCCAGCGCCGCGCCGGTGGCGATTCTCCTCAGGGTCATGCGGCCAACCTAGCCACGCCGGGGTAAGGCCCGTTCGAGGGGAGGGTCAGAACTTCGTAAAGCGCGGTAGGCGGGCAACACGAGCACGGCTCGCGCACCTCCCTCAGGTCGGTTGGTGAGCCGCACCTCACCCTCCCAGCGAGCAGCCAGCGCCTCCACGACGCTCAGCCCGAGTCCTGTGCCCGCGGCTCCGCCGCGACTCGCCTCGCCGCGATAGAAGCGCTCGAACAGCCGCTCGCGCTCGGCGTCTGTGATGCCCGGGCCCTGATCGGCGATCTCGATGCGCACGCCGTTGGGCTCGTCCCGCCAGCCGATCGTCACCTCGGTGTCGCGCGGCGAGTACTTGAGCGCGTTCTCCAGCAGGTTGTCGAGCATCGCGGCCACGTCCTCGGACGAAGCGGCCACCTCGACCGGCTCGCCCTCCTCTACGAGCAGCCGGTGTCCGGATTGCCCGGCCGGACCCTGCCAGCGCTCGCAGGCCGCAAAGCCGGCCTCGCTCACGTCCACCGGCTGGGGCGCCGGGCGCTCGCGCTCGCCCGCGAGCATCAATAGCTCCGAGAGCAGGCGCGCGAGGCGCTGCGTCTCGTGCTCGGCGGCGGCCAATTCTCGTTCCACGGCCGGGTCCCGGCTCTTCGTCGCCGCGCTCTCGAGCCGTAGGCGCAGCCCGGTGAGCGGGGTGCGCAGCTGGTGGGAGGCGTTGGCCACGAACTCTCGCTGGGCGCGCAGGGTGCCGCTGAGCCGGCCGGTCATCTCATTGAAGGCCGAGGCCACCTCCCGCTGCTCGGCCGATCCCTCGACCTGCGCCCGCGCGTCGAGATCGCCTTCCGTGACGCGTCGCGCCGTGCCCGCGAGGCCCCGCAGCGGCTTGGCCAGCGAGCCGGCAAGGAACCAGGCCACCGCCAGCCCGAGCAACAGGGCCACCACTCCCACTCCGATCAGCGCGATCACGTCGTTGCGCACCTCCCGTCGCACGGCATCGACGCTCTGGGTTACGCGCACTACCCCGGCTCGCCGCCCCTCGACCACCACCGGGACGGCTGTGAAGAGCAGGTCCTCGTCGAGCGACTCGCTGCGCCGCGTGCCCTGGGACGGCTGTCCGTCGAGAGCGCGGGCAACCTCGGGACGGCTGGCGTAGGAGGCACCTCGATCCGTCCCCTCCCCGGAGGAGTCGGCCAGCAGGAGTCCCTGGTCGTCCACCACGATCACCCGCCCTCCCAGGTCTCGAGCCGATCGCTCGGCCAGGGACTCGAGCTGGTTGCTGTCGCCCAGGCGTCCCGAGGCGCCCGCGGCGAGCAGCTGGGCCTGGCCCTGGGCCTCGCTCTTGATCTCGGCGTCGACGCGGCGAGACAGGTTCAGGGCCAGCGGCACCTCGAGCGCCACGATCACCAGCACCAGCACATAGGCGAAGGCGAGCAAGAGTCGAGCCCGAAGGGTCACGTGCCGGCGTCCAACTCGTCGGGGGCTGAGAAGCGGAAGCCCACGCCGCGCACGGTGTGGATGTAGCGCGGCGCAGCGGAGTCGTCGCCCAGCTTGCGTCGCAGGCTCGACACGTGTACGTCGAGGGTCTTGGTGGAGCCGAACCAGTTCACGTCCCAGACCTCGTCGAGGAGGCGCTCGCGGGTGATGACGGTGCCCGCCTCGCGCAGCAACAGCTCCAAGAGCTCGAACTCCTTGCGCGTCAGGTCCAGCTCCCGGCCCTCATGCGTCGCGCTGCGCCGGCCGGGATCGAGGCTGAGCGATCCCGCAGAGAGCGCCTCCTCGCGCTCGGCGGCAGGCCTCCGCCCGCCGCCGGTCCGGCGAAGCACCGCCCGAATGCGAGCGGCGACCTCGCGCGCGCTGAAGGGCTTGACGATGTAGTCGTCGGCGCCCAGCTCCAGTCCCACGATGCGGTCGGTCTCCTCGCCGCGCGCGGTGAGCATGATGATCGGCACCTCCGACTCCGCGCGCAGGCTGCGACACACGTCGTACCCCGAACCGTCGGGCAGCATCACGTCCAGGAGGACGAGATCGGGCTGGGTGCGGGCGGCAACCCGAAGCGCCTCCGCGGCCGTTCGTGCCACCTCCGTGGCGAAGCCCTCACGCTGGAGGGCTTCGCTCAACGGCTCTGTGATCGAGGTTTCGTCCTCCACCATCAGCACGGTCCGTCTCCCGGCGCCCATCGCCTAGATGCTAGGCGCGCTGCGGGCGACGCGAGGCAGTTTGCTCAGTCGTCCCCACCTCCGTGGCCTGAGCCACTGCTGTCGTCGCCGCCGCTGTCGTCATGACCGGAGCTGGAGCTGCCGGGGCCGGAGTTGTCCCCGTGGCCGGACTCGTCCTCGCCGCGGGCGTCGCCGGCGACCGCGCCATTGCAGCGGGGATCACCCGCGTGCTCGGCCTCGTCGCATGGGCCGGAGATGTCGTCGGCTTCGACGGTCTCGGTCCGCGTGGGCTCCGGGACCTCCTCGGTGGTCGTCGTGCGCTCCGGCGTGGTCTGTGCCGGAGCGCTCTCGATCGTCTCGGTCGTCTCGGTCGTCGCCGACCGGTCGCCGCCGGCGGAGTCGTCGCCCACCTGGGCCACGACCGCGGCGGCCAGGATCCCGAACAGCGCTACGGCGAGGGCGAGGGTCAGTGTCTTGCGCATGCTGTGCCTCTCTCTCTCGGCTAGTTGTCGTCGCCGCTCGGGTTGTCGTCGCCACCCGAGTCGTCGTCGCCGCCGTGCTCGCCTCCGCCACCGGAGCGCTCCACCTCGACGGCGATCCAGCGGCCGTCACTACGACGGACCGTCGCCTCGATGTTGGTCGCTCCGACCTTCAGGCCGGCGAACCCGTTCACGCGCTCGAAACGGGTATTGCGCGTCACGCGAACGCGGATCGTCCCGCGCTCGCTGTCGCGAAGCCGAAAGGTGCGGGCATCGCTGTTCTTGGACACGACTGTGCCTTCGAACTCACGCAGCGCGGCCGACCCGGCTGCGGGCGCCGCACCTGCGGGCACGCTGAATGCCGCGAGCGTCAGGGCGGCGAGGGCGGTGGTGAGGAAGAACTTACGTCTCATGACTTGACCTCCATTGGATTGACTGGGGCCAGTGTCGCCGTGAGCGGTCAAGCGAAAGCCCAGTTCCAGGCAAAGCTTTCGTAAAGCCTCAAGGTTGCTCCGAGCAGCCCGATTCAAGGGGCTAGATGACCGAGCAGGAGAGCCTCGCGACCGAGCTGGCCGAAGCCAAGGCCCAGCTCAGGGCCCACATGGCCACCTGGGAGTACGCCCACTCGATGGCCGGCGGCTGTCACGGTGGACGAGCACACCCGGTGCACTGGGCCACCCAGGCGCGCACCGACCTGCTCACCAGGCGCTGCCGGGATCTCCGCGCCCGGCTTCTCGAACACTCGGTCTGAGCGCGTTACACCGGCCGCGTGCCGGGAAGGCTCTAGGTGACCCCGTTCGACTGAGGAGACAAGGATGGCCGAGAACAGAGGCGTCGCATACATGGGCACGGGCAAGGTCGAGGTTCAGAACATCGACTTCCCCACCTTCGAGCTGCAGGACGGTCCGGGCGTCAATCCGGACAACGTGGGTCGCCAGCTGCCCCACGCGGCGATCCTGAAGGTGGTCTCCACCAACATCTGCGGCTCGGACCAGCACATGGTCCGCGGGCGCACCACGGCTCCCGAGGGCCTCATCCTCGGGCACGAGATCACCGGCGAGGTGATCGAGACCGGCCGGGACGTCGAGTTCATCAAGGAGGGCGACCTGTGCTCGGTGCCCTTCAACATCGCGTGCGGGCGCTGCACTCGCTGCAAGACGGGCGACACCGGCGTATGCCTGAACGTGAATCCCGACCGTCCCGGCTCAGCCTACGGCTACGTGGACATGGGGGGCTGGGTCGGCGGCCAGGCCGAGTACGCGCTGGTGCCCTACGCGGACTGGAACCTCCTGAAGTTCCCCGACAAGGATCAGGCGATGGAGAAGATCGTCGACCTGACCATGCTCTCGGACATCTTCCCGACCGGATTCCACGGCGCCAAGACGGCCGGCATCGGACCGGGCGACACGGCATACATCGCCGGCGCCGGGCCCGTGGGCCTGGCCGCGGCGCACTCGGCTCAGCTCCTGGGCGCCTCGGTCGTGATCGTCGGCGATCTGGTGCCCGAGCGCCTAGAGCAGGCTCGCTCCTTCGGGTGCGAGACCATCGACGTGTCCAAGGGCGACCCGCGCGATCAGATCGAGGAGCTGCTGGGTGTGCCGGAGGTCGACGGTGCCGTCGACGCCGTGGGCTTCGAGGCCCGCGGCCATGGCGACGGCTCCGGCGAAGAGGCCCCGGCCACCGTGCTCAACTCGGTCATGGACCTCACGCGCGCGGCCGGCAAGCTCGGCATCCCCGGCCTGTACGTGACCGGTGACCCCGGCGCCGTGGACGACGCGGCCAAGGAGGGTTCCCTCTCGATACGGATCGGACTCGGGTGGGCCAAGTCACAGTCGCTCACCACCGGGCAGTGCCCGGTGATGCGCTACCACCGGGGGCTGATGGAGATGATCCTCCACGACAAGGCGCAGATCGCCAAGGCGGTCAACGCCACGGTGGTCACGCTCGACGACGCGCCGGAGGGCTACCAGGACTTCGACAAGGGCGCGGCCAAGAAGTACGTGCTGGATCCGCACGGGCTGGTTGCCGCCTAGCCGGGATTAAGGGGAGGCCGGCTCGAGGCGCTCGAGCCGGCCCTCCTCGAGCCGGCGGCGGAGCACCTTCTTGTCGAACTTCCCGACGCTCGTCTTGGGCACCTCGTCGACGATGGCCAGCTCGTCGGGGAGCCACCACTTGGCCACTCGCTCGGCCAGGTGGTCACGCAGCTCCTCGAACGTGAGCTCGGCGTCCTCCTCCAGCACCACACACGCCAGCGGGCGCTCGCCCCAGCGCTCGTGTGGCACGGCGATCACCGCGGCCTCCTGCACCGCGGGATGGGCCATGATCTCGACCTCCAGCTCGACCGAGGAGATCCACTCGCCGCCCGACTTGATCACGTCCTTGGCGCGATCGCTGATCAGGATGTAGCCGCGCTCGTCGATCGCCGCGATGTCGCCCGTGCGAAGCCAGCCGTCGTTGAACTTGGCCTCGCTCTCGTCGTCGCGGAAGTACTCACGCGCCACCCACGGCCCGCGCGCCTCGAGCTCGCCCGTGGACTCGCCGTCCCACGGCACCTCGTTGCCGTCGTCGTCGACGATCCGCACCTCCACGAGGGGTGACGGCCGCCCCGCGCTCGAACGGTAGCGCCAGTGCTCTTCGCCCTCGGCGCCGGCCGGGGGGTGCGCCACCGACCCGAGTGGGCTGGTCTCGGTCATGCCCCAGGCCTGGACGATGCGCAGGCCATGGCGCTCCTCGAGGTCCTGCATGAGGGCCTGCGGCACGGCTGAGCCGCCGGAGACGACGAGCCGCATGCCGGACAGGTCGGGCTCGTGCTCGTCGGCGTAGCGCAGCAGGTCCATCCAGATCGTCGGCACGGCCGCCGAGAACGTCACGTGCTCCTCGGTGATCAAAGTGCAGAGCGCCTCGGCGCTCAGGTCCGAGCCCGGCATGACCATGTCGGCGCCGGTGACCGCCGATCCGTAGGGCACGCCCCAGGCGTTGGCGTGGAACATCGGCACCACCGGCATCACCCGGTCCCGGGCGCTCAGGGCCATCGAGTCGGCCATGCACTGGCCCAGCGCGTGCAGCAGCTTCGAGCGGTGCGAGTAGAGGACGCCCTTGGGGTTGCCTGTGGTGCCGCTCGTGTAGCACAGGCCGGCGGCCTGGCGGTCGTCGAGCTCGGGGTAGTCGAAGCCGTTGTCCTGATCGGCGAGGAGATCCTCGTAGCCGAGCGCGTCAGGGAGCGAGCCGGTGTCGCCGCCGCCCACGATCACGAAGTGCTCGACCGTCTCGAAGGTCGGCGCCAGCTCCTCGAGCACGGGCACGAGCGAGCTGTCGGCCACGATCACGCGGTCCTCGGCGTGGTTGACGATGTAGGTGAGCTGCTCGGCGAAGAGGCGCACGTTCAGGGTGTGCAGCACCGCGCCCATGCACGGCACGGCCAGATAGACCTCGAAGTGCTCGCGCGAGTTCCACATGAAGGTGGCCACCCGATCGGCGGGCTCCACGCCCAGGCCCGCCAGCGCGGCGGCCAGGCGATCGGCGCGCTCGACCACCTCGGCATAGGTGGCGCGGCTGCGCTCGCCGTCGCGGACGCTCACGATCTCGCTGTGGCCATAGAGGGTGCGCATGCGGTCGCGCACGTGCTGCAGCGTCAGAGGATGGTCGTGCTGCATCAGCCCTTCGAGCATCTGGACACCTCTCTACCCACCCTCGTGGCAGGTTAGGCGGATGCGCTACCTGTCCTGAGGGCGTCGAGGCCGCCGCGATCCTGATCGACGTGTTGGTGGTGCGCATGGTCGTCGCCCCAGCGGTGATGACCCTGCTCGGCGACCGCGCCTGGACGCTGCCCGGTTGGCTCGACCGCGTGCTCCCACGGATCTCGCTCGAGGGCGAGCTCCGCGACGAGGCGGCCAGCGCTCCGACGTAGCCAAACGCGTTCGAGACACGACCCAACGTGCGTCCCTTCGTGGCGCTCCGAGTCAAGCTCGCGACACCGGGTGTCGATACAACCAAGACGCAGTCGAACTGCACTGCCAACCGGAACATCGAGCTAAGCGCACTTTTGAGAGGCCGCCCATGCCGGCAAGGCCTCCCAGCAAGGACAGCCGTCCGCAGCCCTCGGAAGTTTCCCCATGCGAAGGGTGTCCCTGATGTCTGTTTCCATGTTCCCGTCCCGTCGTTCTTGCCTTGCCCTCCCGCTGCTGGCGCTGGTCTTCGCCGCTCCCGCTCTGGCGGCTGAGCCCGTGGACATGGGCAACGCCCACGACTACTCGGTACTGGCGAGCACCCTCACCAGCAATGGGGCTACGGCGATGTCCGACAACCTGGGCGTATGGCCGGCGGCGACGGTGGCCGGCGACACCGCTCCGATTGTGCTCGGGGAGACCCATCTCGGCGACACCCAAGCCGAAGCGGCCAAGGCCAGCCTGGACCAGGCCTATGGGGATGCGGTCGTTCGTGGGGACGCAGCCCCCCTGCCGGCCAACCTTGCCGGGCAGTCATTCGGGCCCGGTGTCTACAACACGACCGGGGCGATGGGCTTCACGGCGAGCGGCGTGCTTACGCTCGACGCCCAGGGCGACCCGGACGCCGTGTTCATCTTCCAGATTGGCGCCGCACTCACGGTCGGCGCGAGCGCGCAGGTGGCGTTGACCGGCGGGGCTGACGCCTGCAACGTCTTCTGGGCGGTCGGCGGCGCGGCGACAATCGGCGCGACCGCGAACTTCGCCGGGACGCTCATGGCCAACACCAGCATCGGCATCGGGGCGGGCAGCCGAGTGGACGGACGCGTACTGAGCAGGGGCCCCGCCACCTTGGCTTCCAACGCCATCCGAACGGCGTGCACCGAGACCGTGGTCGTGCCGGGTCCTGCCGGTCCGGCGGGCCCAGCCGGGGCGCCAGGTCCCACCGGGCCGACCGGGCCTGCCGGGCCAGCCGGTACGAGCGGCGCACAGGGCGCCACCGGCCCCGCCGGGGTGCAAGGTCCGACTGGGGCGACCGGCCTCAGCGGCCTCACCGGCCTCACCGGTCTGATGGGAGCCCCGGGGTTGATGGGCCTGATCGGCCCCGCCGGACCCTCGGGACCTTCCGGGCCCGCCGGACCGCCCGGCGTCGCCCCGGTAGCCGATACGACGACGCTGTGCGTGACCAACACGGCCAGCCGCCACAAGGTCCGCCAAGGCGGATTGGTCAGATGGACCATCGTCGTGAAGAACTGCGGCGAACGCGCCGCTTCCGGGGTCTCGGTCACCAACCGCCTGGGGGCGGGGGCCAGCTTCAGGACTCGCGGCGGCGGCACGCTGATCCGCCGTCGGCTGGGATGGAACGCGGGCACCCTCGCGCCCGGCGTGAGCAAGACCTACAGCATCACCACCCGGTTCAGCCCGAACTCGCGCCCCGGGAGGTACATCAACCGGGCCACGGCCGACGCGGACAACACCCGACCCGCCACCGGGCAGGGCTGGACGACCGTTACGTCCGAGGGCTAGCTAGC